>JANLPQ010000096.1:0-13208 GCA_031367325.1 Polaromonas sp.
GGCCGCCGACTCCCCCTTTATGCCGCTGCGCTGAGTACACCGCCTGCCAGCTCTCGTGAACATGGTGGCCGATCAACCGCTGTATTCGCGCTTAGCCAGTACGCAGCATTGGCGCTTGGCGTGCACAGCGCAGCGGCATAAAGGGGGAGGCCGAAGGCCGGAGGACAGCCGCACAGCTGTTCACACCAAGCGCCAATGCGTGCACAGAACTGACTTTGAGGAGCATGCCAAGCGTATTCTGAGGCCTGTTTTCAGGGTGTTTTAGCCGTCGTAGGCCGCAGATACTGCTCAACCAGCTATGTAATTAATAGTATTGACCATTCCAATAATCCAAGGAAATCGCAGTCTGTGCAACCCAAGCAAAGAACAATGTGACCAGTCAGGTCCGTCTCGATGAAAAATATGCAGCAAGGCGCGCGTTGTTAAAGCTAGCGCACCAAAGACATTAGTTCGCGCGTGTTTGCGAAGTATTTTTCGCGAAAGAGATGCCCGGCTCGAGTCCAGCTTACCGACGCGCACGCCATGCCAAGCGATCAAGCAGGACTAGCTCCACTACTAATTCAATAGCTGCTTGAGCAGGTTCTACGCCCTAAACAGGCTATTACGCATCTACTGCAGCGCTATTTTCGGCTCAAACTTACTGCGCAGCACGCTGAAAAATGCTTTTACATTGCGCACCTGCGCGTCAGCCGTTAGCACCCGCTGCACCAGCGCCAAGTAGTCGGCCATTTCGCGCACCTGCACGATCAACACAAAGTCTGGCCCCGGGCTGACACGGTAGCACTGCTGCACCGCACGCTCAGGCGTGATGCGCGCCTCAAACGCAGTTAGCACCTCGGCGTTTTGCTGTGTGAGCGTTACCTCAAGAATGGCGGTTAAACCGTGCCCCACCACCGCTTTAAGTTTGTCGGGGTTCAACACGGCAATTTGCCGCTCAATCACGCCCAGCTCGTTCAACCGTTTAACACGGCGCAGGCAGGTAGGTGGCGACACATGCACGCGGGCCGCCAAGTCTTGGTTGCTGATGCTGGCGTCCGTCTGTAGCTGGTCTAGCAGGCGCAGGTCGATAGCATCTAGCTCTAATTTATCGGCTGTTGATTCCATTAAATTGCTTTCCATGAAATTTTTGGTAGTTTACCAATAATCGTGAAATTAAATACCATATTTATGCAAATATCAATTGGATATTTTTAAATAATCAGCCTACTATCGCATCCAGTTCATTTGTGGAGAGTATTTATGTGTGGCATCGTCGGCGCAGTTTCGCAGCGTAATATCGTCCCTATCTTGGTCCAAGGCCTGCAACGCTTGGAATACCGTGGCTACGACTCGTGTGGTGTGGCGGTTCACGCTGGCGGCCTAAAGCGTGCCCGCACCACCAGCCGCGTGGCCGAGCTAGATGCACAAATAGTGGCCGACAAGGCGGCAGGCACGCCGTTTGAGGGCCACACCGGCATCGCCCACACCCGCTGGGCCACCCACGGTGCACCCGCAGTGCACAACGCGCACCCACACTTTAGCCACGGCCCCGGCGACGCCGCCAACGCCGTGGCGCGTGTAGCCCTGGTGCACAACGGTATTATCGAAAACCACGAACAGCTGCGTAAAGATCTGCAAGCCAAAGGCTATGTGTTTGTCAGCCAAACCGACACCGAAGTCATCGCGCATTTGGTCGACAGCCTGTACGACGGCGATATTTTTGACGCAGTGCAGGCGGCCATCCCCCACCTGCACGGTGCCTACGCGCTGGGCGTGTTTCATAAAGACGAGCCGCACCGCGTGATAGGCGCACGCTCTGGCTCGCCGCTGATCTTGGGCGTAGGTGCCAAGGCCAACGGGTCGGCCAAAGCAGACGAAAACTTCTTAGCCAGCGACGCCATGGCACTGGCCGGCGTGACCGACCAAATCGTCTACCTTGAAGAAGGCGATGTGGTGGACCTGCAGCTGGGTAAATACTGGATCGCGGGCAAAGACGGCAAACTGGTGGTGCGCGAGGTAAAAACCGTGCAAGCCCACAGCGGCGCAGCCGAGCTGGGGCCGTACCGCCACTACATGCAAAAAGAAATTTTTGAACAGCCGCGCGCCATTGGCGACACGCTGGAAGGGCTGGTGGGCATTACGCCTGAGCTGTTCGACCAGCCCACTACCGCAGGGGCTGGCCACAAGCCGGGCGAAGGCGCTTTCAACACTTTCAAGAAAATCGACAACGTATTGATTTTGGCCTGCGGCACCAGCTTCTACAGCGGCAGCGTGGCCAAATACTGGCTCGAGTCGATTGCCAAAATTCCCTGCAACGTAGAGATTGCCAGCGAATACCGCTACCGCGACAGCGTGCCCAACCCCAACACGCTTGTCGTTACTATCACGCAGTCGGGCGAAACAGCAGACACGCTGGCCGCGCTCAAGCATGCGCGCAGCCTGGGCATGTTGCACACGCTGACCGTGTGTAACGTCGCCACCAGCGCCATGGTGCGCGAGTGCAAGCACGCCTACATCACCCGCGCGGGTGTGGAGATTGGGGTGGCGTCTACCAAAGCGTTTACCACGCAACTGGCGGGTTTATTTTTACTAACCTTGGCCCTTGCGCAGACCAAAGGCCGCCTAACCGATGTACAAGAGGCCACCTATTTGGCCGAGATGCGACACCTGCCCGTGGCACTGCAAAGCGTGCTGGCGCTAGAGCCGCAAATCATCGCGTGGGCAGAGCAATTTGCCAAGTATGAAAACGCCCTTTTTCTAGGCCGCGGCCTGCATTACCCCATCGCCCAAGAAGGCGCGCTCAAGCTGAAAGAAATTACCTACATCCACGCCGAGGCCTACGCCGCAGGCGAGCTAAAACACGGCCCGCTGGCGCTAGTGACCAGTGAGATGCCCGTAGTCACGGTAGCCCCCAACGACGCCCTGCTAGAAAAGCTTAAAAGCAATATGCAAGAAGTGCGCGCCCGCGGTGGCGTGCTGTATGTGCTGGCCGACGGTGACACCAAAATAGAAAACGCCGAAGGCCTGCACGTCATTCGCATGCCCGAGCACTACGGCGCGCTGTCACCCATCTTGCATGTGGTGCCACTGCAATTGCTGGCCTACCACACGGCGTGTGCAAGGGGTACGGATGTGGATAAGCCTAGGAATTTGGCAAAAAGTGTGACGGTAGAATAATCATTACTACCCCTTGAACATAAAACCCCCATGACCGATACCACCCCACGCCCCGCCCTGCCCGACCACCTGTCCGTCAACCCACGCAGCCCGCACCATGTTGCCGCTGTGTTCGAGCATGACGTAGGCATTCGTTTTAACGATAAAGAGCGTGCCGATGTAGAGGAATACTGCGTCAGCGAAGGCTGGGTGAAAGTGGCTGCTGGCAAAACAGTGGACCGCAAAGGCCAACCCTTGCTGATTAAGCTGAAGGGGAAGGTGGAGGCGTTTTATAAATAAACGTACTGCCAGCTAAATCCATGGAACACTCACCTTGGCTTGTTAACTCCCTCATTTACCTTGCCGCTGCAGTGGTGGCAGTACCACTGTCTAAAGCGCTAGGCTTAGGCTCCATCATTGGGTATTTAGCTGCGGGCATGGCGATTGGCCCGTGGGGATTGGCTCTGGTGACTGATGTGCAAAGTATTTTGCATTTTGCTGAGTTTGGCGTGGTGCTGATGCTATTTTTAGTAGGGCTAGAGCTGGAGCCTAGTCGGTTGTGGAACATGCGCAGGCCGATATTTGGCTGGGGTGGCTTGCAGGTGCTTAGTTGTACCGCTATTTTATTTATAGCTGCCCAAGCAGTATTTACTTGGGTTGGTGGCGCGAATTACTCTTGGAAAGTACTTTTGGTGGGCTCGCTGGGCCTGGCGTTGTCGTCTACTGCTATTGCGCTGCAGGTGCTGGGTGAGCGTAACCAGTTGGTCACGCCGTCAGGCCAGTCGGCGTTTGCCGTGCTGCTGTTTCAAGATGTTGCGGCCATTCCTATTTTGGCGCTACTGCCGCTGCTAGCGGTACAGGCTGCGGGCGACGATGGCAACGCGTGGCTAGAAGGTGCCAAGGCACTGGGCGCGATTGTGGGCATTATTTTGGGCGGCAGGCTGCTGATGCGGCCGCTGTTTCGCTGGATAGCGCGCAGCAAAACGCCTGAGATTTTTACCGCTGCGGCGCTACTGCTGGTAGTGTCCATTTCGGCGCTCATGCAGTTTGTGGGGCTGTCGATGGCGCTAGGTGCCTTCCTTGCGGGTGTGCTGCTGGCCGAGAGTGAATACCGGCGCGAGCTAGAGACCGATATTGAACCGTTCAAAGGGCTGCTGCTGGGGCTGTTCTTTATCGCGGTAGGTATGAGCATTGACTTTGGTGTGGTGGTCCAATCGCCCTGGTTCATCGCGGGTATCGTGCTGGTGTTTATGGTGCTGAAGGGCGTTGCCATTTACAGCTTGGCACGCGCTATGAAGCTGCCCTACCAAGACAGGCCCATTTTTACGCTGATGCTGGCGCAGGGCGGCGAGTTTGCTTTTGTGGTGTACCAGCAAGCCGTGGGTCTGAAGATTTTTACACCCGAGATAGGGTCAATGCTGCTGGCTGCGGTAGCACTGTCAATGCTGCTGTCGCCGTTGATCTTGGTGGCGATTGATAAGCTTTTGCTGCCGCGCTACGCTGCCAGTGGCAGGGCCAAAATGGACGAGATCAGCGAACAGCAAAATTCGCCCATCATCGTGGCGGGTATCGGCCGCTACGGCCAAATAATTTTGCGCATCTTGGCAGCCAATGGCTACAAAGCTACCGTGCTAGACCACGACGCTGAGCAAGTAGAAGGCTTAATGCGCTTTGGCTACCGTGCGTTTTATGGCGATGCCACACGGCTTGATTTGCTGCGCACCGCAGGCGCAGCTACCGCCAAGGTGTTGATTATTGCGATTGACGGTGTAGACCAGACGCTGGAGATTGTAGACATTTGCAAAGAGCATTTTCCGCAGCTGCAACTGGTGGTGCGCGCACGCAATGTGCAGCATTTTTACCAGCTACGCGCCAAAGGGGTTATGTTGATTCAACGCGAAACGTTTGAGTCGTCGCTGCTAAGCGCCCAAGACGTGCTGCAAGCCTTGGGGCACAGCGCAGACGATGCGCACTTGTCAGCGCAGCGCTTTCGCCAACACAATATGGCGCAAATCGAAGAGATGTGGCCCTACCATAAAGACGAAGAGCGCTTGGTCAGCATGGCCCGCGCGGGGCGTCAGCAGCTAGAAGAGCTGATGGCGCAGGAACGGTCGGTGACCTTGCTCAAGCCTGCAGCGCAGCCCACATCTCCTGATCCCGCTGCGCCGTCCAAATACGTGGATTCTTAATGCCCTTGGCTTCGTCGTAAGCGCGGCTGACGTCAAACGGTAAGCAATGCTCGTAGATAAACACATGGCCGAAGATGGGGTCCATGCTAGCGCGAGTGTGGGCCATGGAGGCTTTTAAATCTAGGCCTTGGGCTGCAGCTTCTTTGCCGCATTTAAAAAGTGTCTCGACCCAACGCTGGGTGTAGTCCAGCGCTTTGTCTACATTAGCCGCGCCTTGCATCGCTTCGCCGCGGCCTGGCACGATGGCTTCGGCCCTCAAAGCGCGCAGGGCTTCTAATGTGGCGGGCCATTCTTCTAGCTGCGCGTCGCCGGTGTAGACGCCCGCTTCGTATTCCACCAAATCGCCGCTAAACAGCACTTTTTCTTCTTCTACCCAGGCAATGGTGTCGCCGCGCGTGTGGCCTGCGCCGGGGTGCCAGATGTGTACTTTAACGCCGCCTAGGTCGATAGTCAGTGAGCCTTGGCGGCCCGGCTTGCCATCGCCTATCACCATCGTGGGCCACGTTAGGCCGGGGATGCTCTCACGGCCTTGGAATAATCTTGGAAAGCGCTCTATCTCGCTTTGCATGTCTTGCGCACCGCGCTCCACTATTAGCTCGTAGGTGCCACGGCTGGCGATGACCTCGGTGGCACCCTGCGCCACATAAGCGCTGGCGCCCAGCACGCGCACGGCGTGGTAGTGCGTTAGCAGCACGTATTTAATGGGTTTATCGCTTACGGTGCGTATTTTGGCGATCAGGTCGCGCGCCATCGCGGGTGTGGCGGTGGCGTCGCTGACCATGATGAATTTATCGCCGATGATGACGCCCGAGTTTGGATCACCCTCGGCGGTGTAGGCCCAGCAGTGCGGGGACAGCTGCACAAAAGTGATCTTTTTTTCTTCCAGGTCAGCTTGGGAGGCAAACGCTTTAGTAGGGGGTTGGGTAGTGAGGCTAGACATGGTGTGCTTTCTGCGGTGCAATAACTCGATAAGGCGTGCAAAGTGTGAGGTATGAGATGCACCTAAGTTTAGCAAATTAACCTAAACGTAACGCATATCGCATAGGTAAATCCCGTGGAGCGGCTGCACACCATTTAAAACCATTATTTGCGCACTACTTTTGAACTTATCCAGCGTATTGCAAACCTTACCAATAGGGGTTTCTGGTTACTAGGCGCTATACAGTGCTGACCGCCTAAACCGTTATACCCAACTACTATGTTCTACTCTGCCATGAAAAAAATATTCTATGGATTGATCGCTGTCGCTATGGTGCTGCTAACCGGCTGTGCGTCCACACTGCGCAGCGACGTCACCAGCTTTCAGCGCTGGCCCGCCAATACAGCGGGCAGCACGTACAGTTTTAAACGTATCGGCAACCAAGAGGGCAGCTTAGAGCATAAAACTTATGAAGACTTAGCACGCGCCGAGATGAACAAGCTGGGCCTGAAAGAAGCGGCCGCTGGTACCAAAGGCCGCTTTGACGTAAGCTTGGATTACGGCGTGAACACCCGCACCCAGCGCAGTAGTGTGCCGGTCTACAGCAACACGGGCTACTGGCACCCTACCCACTACCACCCCACCTTTGGCTGGCAACCTGGCTACTGGGCCGCCGACCCATGGGGACCGCAAGTGGTGGGCTACCGCACCGTCAGCCGCGATGTCAGCACACGCCGCCTGCGGGTCGACATTACCGAGGGTACTAACAAAGTTTTTGAAGCCTCTGCCACCAGCAGCGGCAGTAACGCCACGTTAACAGTCACCATGCCGTATTTAATTCGCAGCGTGTTTGATGGCTTCCCTGGCAGCAATGGGCAAAGCCGTGCAGTGGAGTTTGATATTGACAAAGGTGTTATAAAAAGTCGGTCTGTGGCACAGCCAAACTAATCACGCATTATTAACACTATTTATTTAATAGCTGCTTGAGCAGTTAGTACGTGGTCTGCAGGCCTATTTCATCTAATAATTTAGTGCGTAATGCTGTAGGATCCGGTAAATGCACCCCGCGCCAGCCATGCTGGCGGCTAGCTTCAATATTGGCTTGCATATCGTCCACAAAGATCGTATTAGCCCCAAGGGCACCAAACTGTTGCGAGGCTAGTGTGTAAATAGCTGGGTCAGGTTTGGTCAGCTTGATGTCGCCTGAGAAAATTCCGTCATCAAACCAGCTGATAAAACTATGGCGCTGTTCTAGCACGCGTGCATACGGCTCGGGCATGTTAGACAAAAAGTACAGCTTGATCGGTTCGCCCGCATCGCGCCGTGTGCGCAGCTCGGCTAGCAGGGCAATCGATGTATCGATGGGCTGTAGCCTGCGTGCAATACCGTCCACCATGGTGTGCAGCGCTTGTGCGTCTAGGCCCGTGCGGGTATGGGTGCGTTGCACTACCTCATTTTGGCTGATCAAGCCGCCATCGAAAGCGCGCCAGTCTGCATGACTGAACACGTCGTGCGCCAGCTCTGCGGCTTGCGCGTCGGTGCTGGCCTGCTGCGGAAAAACATCACGCACCAGCACCCGCGGTTGCCAGGTAAACAGCACTGCGCCAAAATCAAATACGATATTCAGAGTTTGCATTTTTTATAGTCATCTGGGTTTAGCGTAAGCGCTGCAGCAGTGCGGCAGTAGACGCATCTAGCCCGGCCACATCGCCCGAGGCCAAGCGTGCTTCAATGTCTTTGGCCAGCACCTTGCCCAGCTCTACGCCAAACTGGTCAAAGCTGTTAATGCCCCACACCGCACCGCTGACAAACACGCGGTGCTCGTACAGCGCGATCAACGCGCCGAAACTGGCAGGGGTGAGGGTGTCTAGGATAAAGAAACTGCTAGGGCGGTTGCCTGGAAAATCTTTATGCCCGCCGGAGTCAGCCTTGCCTTGCAAAAACGCCTGGGCTTGCGCCAACGCGTTAGCCAGCAGCAGCGCGTGGTGCGTTTTTAAATGGTGCGTCGGCGTTTTGACGGCGATAAATTCCATGGGAATGACATCAGTGCCTTGGTGCAGCATTTGAAAAAACGCGTGCTGCCCATTGGTGCCCGGCTCACCCCATACTACAGGGGACGTGGCATACGCCAAGGTTTTACCGTCTTTGTCTACCCGCTTGCCATTGCTTTCCATCTCTAGCTGCTGCAAGTACGCAGGCAAGCGCTTAAAAAACGCATGGTAGGGCGCCACGCAGCGCGAGGTGTAGCCGTGAAAGTTGCGGTACCACACGTCTAGCAAGCCTAAGCGTACCGGCAAGTTGTATTCTAGCGGCGCAGTGGCAAAGTGTGCGTCCATATCCGCAGCGCCACCCAAGAATTGCTTAAAACCTTCAGCGCCGATAGCGATAGCCAGTGGCAGCCCAATGGCCGACCACAGGCTATAGCGTCCACCTACCCAGTCCCAAAAACCAAACGTAGTGGTGATACCAAATGCGTTGGCCGCTGGCACATTGGTAGTCAGCGCGGCAAAGTGGCGTGCCGTATCGGTACCGCCCTGCGCTAAAAACCACGCCTTGGCACTGGCGGCGTTGGTCATCGTCTCGATGGTGGTGAAGGTTTTAGAGGCTACCAAAACCAACGTGTTCTCGTACTTTAGACCTTGCAGCGTGGCGGCCAGCTCGTGGCCGTCCACATTAGACACAAAATGCACGCGCTGGCCAGTGGTGGCAAAGCCTTGCAGCGCCAGCACAGCCATCTGCGGGCCCAGGTCAGACCCCCCAATGCCAATGTTGACGATGTCGGTGATTTTTTTATCTGCACGCACCTGCTCTGCGTACGCCAACATGGCGTGCAGTGTGCTGCGTACCTGCAGTATCTTGTCATAATTTACTATTGATTTAATAGCTGCTTGAGCAGGTTCTACGGCCTGCAAGGCATATTTTGATCTTAAAAGTGTATGTAGAACAGCGCGGTTTTCGGTGTTGTTGATGGCGTCGCCGCGCAGCATGGCATCGCGCTGCGCTTCTAACCCACACTCGCGTGCCAGTTGCATCAGCAGCGCTTGCGATGCATCGTCAATTTGGTTTTTCGACAAGTCGGCAAAGATGTGCGGCGCGCTTTGCGAGAACTTGGCAACGCGGTCCGTATCAGCTTGCAGCGCGGTGCGCACATCCAGCTGGGCACCCTGCGCTTGGTAATACGATTGCAGCTGCGACCAAGCAGCGGTTTGGTCACAACGTGCCATGGTATTGAACTTTCTGAACAATTTTTAGGCTGCAATCAGCAGTTGGTCGAGTTTGACAGCATCAGTGACAAAACCGCGAATGCCCTCGGCCAACTTTTCAGTGGCCATGGCGTCTTGGTTTAGCGCCAGGCGGAAAGCGGCTTCGTTATAGCTGACTGCCGCAATGTCCATAGCTTTAGCGGCATCCGCCTGCAAACTGGCCACCAACGGCGCATCGGTTGCGGCCAGTTGTGCCAACAGCTCGGGGCTGATGGTCAACAGGTCGCAGCCCGCCAGCGCGGTAATTTGGCCTGCGTTGCGAAAGCTAGCACCCATTACCTCGGTAGCGATGCCGTGGCGTTTGTAGTAGTTATAAATTTGGGTGACGGATTTAACGCCAGGGTCACTGGCCCCGGCCATGGCAGCCTCATCCCACTCAGCACCTTTAGATTTTTTAAACCAGTCGTAAATGCGGCCTACGAACGGGCTGATAAGTTGCACCTTGGCTGCGCCGCAGGCCACGGCTTGGCAAAACCCAAACAACAGTGTGAGGTTGCAATGGATGCCTTGTTTTTCTAGCTCGGCTGCGGCTTGAATGCCCTCCCACGTGGAGGCCAGTTTGATCAAAATACGCTCTTGCGGTATGCCTTCAGCGGCAGCCATGGCGATTAAGCGCTTGGCGCGGGTGACATTGGCAGCAGTATCAAAGCTCAAGCGCGCATCCACTTCCATCGACACGCGGCCTGGCACAACATTGACAATTTCGCGGCCAAAGCGCACCACCAGTCGGTCAAGCTGCTCGTCCAGTGGTTTGCTTTTGTGCGACGCCACCACGTCTTTCAGCAAGGGCGCATATTCTGGTTTTTGCACCGCTTTTAAAATCAGCGATGGGTTGGTGGTGGCGTCTTGCGGTTTGAATTGCGCGAGCTGTTTAAAATCGCCGGTATCGGCCACTACGGTGGTAAATTGTTTGAGTGCGTCAAGTTGGTTCATGCCGTCATTATCTAACGACTTGGCACCTTGCAGGTTACGAAGCGGCAACAACTGACACGCCGTGGTCGGCCAGGCTAAGCTCTACGTCGGCACCCACTTGCAGCACATGCACCAAATCAGATGACACTACAAAAATAGTGCCCAACTCAGTGTCAAAGGTATATTCATAAAAACTGCCCAGATACGCCAGCTTGGCCAAGCGCGCTGCCATACCAGTACCCTGCGTATGGATATGCCACGCTTCGGGGCGTACGGCCACTTTCACATTGCCGGCGGTTACCGCCTGTTTGGGTTGAATCATCAACGGCCCTAACTTGACATGACCGTCAGGCAGCGACAAGCCGGGGAACAGCATGGCCTCACCCATAAAGCCCGCTACAAATTCGCTTGTAGGGTATTCGTACAAATCGCGCGGCGAACCGCTTTGCGCAATTACGCCGTGGTCCATCACAATAATTTGATCGCTAACAGCCAGCGCCTCGCTTTGGTCATGCGTGACGTAGGCCACCGTCAACCCAAGTCGTTGCTGCAGGCTGCGAATTTCTTCGCGCATTTCACGGCGCAAGCGTGCGTCCAAGTTGCTCAGCGGTTCATCAAACAACAACACTGCAGGCTCTAGCACCAGCGCCCGGGCCAGCGCTACGCGCTGCTGTTGACCACCGGATAGCTCACTGGGTAAGCGATGGTCATAGTTAACCAAGCCTACATTTTTTAGTGCGTCTTGCGCACGCTGCAAAGCCTGCGCTTTGGGCACCTTGCTCATCTTCAGGCCGTACATTACGTTGTCAATCACATCCATATGCGGAAACAATGCATAGCTTTGAAACATCATGCTGACATTGCGCTGCGCAGGGCCCAACGTGGTCACGTCTTGACCGTCGATAAAAATCTGCCCACTGGTGGGTGACTCTAGCCCGGCAATCATGCGCAAAGTGGTGGTTTTGCCGCAGCCCGATGGCCCCAGAATGGTGGTGAGCGTACCCTTGGCTGCCTCGAAGCTGATGCCTTTAACCGCCAGAGGGGCCGATGCATCTGTACCGTAGCGCTTAGTGATATTTTTAAAAATGATGCCTTGGTTCATAGTCATATTTATTCTAAGAAATTAGATGTATGTCAGTGTGCGGCCACGGGAGCGATGGCACCTTTGCGGCGGCCCAGCTTGCGCTCTCCCACTACCCATTGAATCAACGCAGTAACGCAGCTCATCAAAATAATTAACACCGTGCAATACGCCAGCGCTATGCCGTAGTCGCCATTGCCTACGCGGCCAATGATGTAGGTGGTGGCCAGCTCATTCTCTGCAGTCACTAAAAATATCACCGCGCTGACTGTGGTGATAGCGCGTACAAAGCTGTACACCAAGGCGGCCACTAAGGCGGGCTTGAGTAGCGGCAGCACCACGTAGCGCAAGGTTTGCACCGAGCTGGCGCGCAGCATCATCGATGCCTCGTCTAATGATTTGTCTAGCTGCTTAAAGGCTGCCGTGCCCGCACGCACGCCCACTGGCAAGTTGCGGAACATAAAGCACAGCACAATCACTAGCGCTGTGCCCGTTAGCTCGACGGGCGGCACGTTAAAGGCCAGGATATAGCTCACACCCAGCACCGTGCCTGGGATGGCAAAGGCCAGCAATGCTGCAAACTCAAATGCGCTTTGGCCTTTAAATTCTGTGCGCGCCAGCAGGTAGGCAATCATCAATCCCACGGTAGCTGTCATGGGTGCAGATATGGCGGCCAGCTTGAGGGTAGTCCACAGCGAATTCCAGGCCGTGCCAGCCCACACCAGGCCAAACTGCCCCATCTCCAAACTAAATGCATTTTTAAAATGTGCCAACGTGAGTGTGTAGTCACGGCCCCATGTTTGCACAAAGCCGCCAGCAAAGGCAAACAAGTACACCACTACTGTAAACGCCATCCAAGGCAGCGCCGTGCTGTACACAATGCGCTTGATAGTGGACGGCAGCGGCATGGCAATGCCCGAGTCGCCCTTGCCACTGACGGTGGTGAAGTTTTGCTTGCCCAGCAATTTATTTTGAATGACAAACACGGCCAGTGCAAAACCCGTCAATATCCACGCCAGCGACGCTGCGCGGCCTTGGTCGTACTGCGCGCCCACGATAGCAAAAAAGATTTCTGTAGACAGCACACTGAACTTATCACCTACCACGATGGGGTTGCCAAAGTCGGCCATGCTTTCAATAAACCCTACCAAAAACGCATTGGCTAAACCGGGCTTGAGCAGCGGTAATGTAATGGTCATAAAGGTGCGGTGCGGGTCGGCACGCAGGGTTTGCGCTGCCTCTTCGAGGCTAGGCGATATGCCCTGCACCACACCGCGCATAATCATAAAAGCGATTGGCGTGAAGGCAAAGGTTTGCGCCACCCAGACACCAAACCAGCCATAAAACCAGCGCGTGGGCTCAATGCCAAAGGCCCACTCCAAGAATTGGTTAGCCACGCCTGCGCGGCCAAACAGCAAAATCAAACCTAGCCCCACCACAAACGGTGGCGTGATGATGGGCAGCATGGCCAGCACGTTGAGCGGTTTGGCATACCGCTTGCTCGCGCGCTCGGCCATCAGTGCCATTAAAGTACCCAATACTACGGTAGACGCGGCTGTCATCAATCCTAAAAATAAAGTGTTCCACGCTACACCACAGCGCTGCCCACCCACCACACAACTAAGACCAAAATTACGCTCGCTGGCAATGCGGCCCCACATAGCCCAAGGCGCAAAGGTGCTGACGCCATCGTCCGTTTGCGTAAAAAA
>JANLPQ010000119.1:0-27139 GCA_031367325.1 Polaromonas sp.
GTGGTCATGCTGATTGTGCTGGCGGTACTGCTACCGATTATTCAACTTAACCAGTTAGTCAAATAATATGCCCAGCTTGCAAGGCAAACTTGTGGTCGCTATTTCTTCGCGCGCTTTGTTTGACTTTGAAGAAGAAAACCAAGTGTTTGATTTGGGCGATGACAAAGCCTACATGCGCCTGCAGCTAGAGCGCGTACAGCAACCCGCCAAGCCTGGCGTGGCTTTTTCGTTGGTGAAAAAGCTGCTCGCTTTCAACAACCCCGAGGCACAACGGGTTGAAGTGGTAATCTTGTCGCGCAACGACCCGGTCAGTGGCCTGCGCGTAATGCACAGTGCCGAGCATTACAAGCTGCCGATTGTGCGCTGCACTTTTACGCGGGGCGAGTCACCGTGGCGCTACCTGCGGCCACTACGCGCTAATTTGTTTTTATCTGCGAAATCTGAAGACGTGCGCGCAGCTTTGGGCAATGGTTTTGCAGCAGCTACAGTGGCCACCCGCTCTGTGCGCGCGGGTGACAACTATCCGCATGAAGTACGCATTGCCTTTGACGGAGACGCTGTGCTCTTTAGCGATGAGGCCGAGCGCGTTTATCAAAAATCTGGTTTGACCGCTTTTCAAAAACACGAGACTAAAAAAGTGGCCCAACCGCTGCCCCCGGGGCCTTTTAAACCACTGCTGGAAGCGCTGCATTTACTGCAAAGCGAAAGTAAGCCCAACATACGCATCCGCACGGCGCTGGTCACCGCCCGCAGCGCACCCGCACACGAACGTGCCATCCGCACACTGATGAACTGGAACATTGAGGTTGACCAAGCGATGTTTTTAGGCGGTTTGGACAAGGGCGAATTTCTGCGCGAATTTGAACCTGACTTTTTCTTCGACGACCAAACCGGCCACGTCGAATCAGCCGCCAACCATGTACCTGCAGGCCATGTGGAAAGCGGTGTGCGTAACAAGTAGCACCAGCTGTAAAAATAGTTTCCCAAAAATGCTATGAATTGCATAGCTGCTTGAGCAACAACCGCGGCTTATCTAGCCCAAGCATAATAGAGGCCTATGACCCAACAGATTTACCATGCCTGTGTAGACATCGGCGGCACAAAAGTGGCAGTGTCTCTGGCAAACGACCCCGTGCAAATGCAGCAGTTGGCACGTAACGCGCCGCCGACAACGCAACACCAGCTGCATGCGCACCGTACCGAACCCACGGCTAAAGAAGGCGCTCCTGATGCGCTGGCCCAGCAAATTCTTCGCATGATCGGTGCGGCATGCGCCGCGCACGGAATCACGCAGCAGCAAATCGCCAGCGTGGGCGTATCGAGCTGTGGCCCGTTTGTGATGAACGCAGGGCAAATCGAGCTGGCTGCGCCGAACATTTGTGGTGGTTTAGCTGGTGCAGCGCGCGGCTTGCCCAACCAATGGATGAGTGCAGTGCTAGAGGCCCCTTTGGTTGCACATTACCCCAAAGTGCGCATTGAAAACGATGCTATTGGTGGGCTGGAGGCTGAGCGGCGCTGGGGTGCGTTGCAGGGTGTGCGCAGTTGCGCCTACGTGACTTGGAGCACCGGCATTGGCGTAGGCCTGTGTGTAGACGGCCATGTACTGCGCGGCAAAAACGGCAATGCAGGCCACGCAGGCCATATGTTTGTGAGCGACCATCCCGACGCCATTTGCGGTTGCGGTAACTATGGCGACCTAGAAGCGGTGGTAGCAGGTAATGCCATACCACGGCGTTTTGGACGCGATGCGGCAGCGCTTTTACTAGCAGCCAAGGCAGGCGACAGCGTGGCCGTGGCGCAGGTTGACGAGCTGTGTAAGGTGATGGGGCGCGCCCTGTACAACCTGATTGTCACGCTGGATTTAGAACGCATTAGTTTGGGTGGCAGTGTGTTTTGGCATCACCAAGATTATTTTTTGCCTAGGCTGCGCGCACATATTGCGGGCAAGCTGGGCGCGCTGACCGATGGGTGTGACGTTGTGCCTGCCGGACTGGGGTTGCAAGTGGGTGATTTGGCCGCGCTGGCCTTGGTGCAGGCATGAACACACCTCTAGTGCTACATGGCGTAGTGGTGCAAGGGCATGGCGTGGCGTCGGGCAGGTCGGTTGATAGCCCGTATCCGCACGGTTCTGTGGCCATGCAAATGCCATTTTTTAAGGCGCTAGGGCTTGATTTGTCCGATTGCTGGGCTGGCACCATGAATGTGTCGATTGCGCCGCGTACCTGGGCGTTACAGCGTGCAGACTATTGCTTTGAGCAGCTTGAATGGACACCTTTGCACCCAGCTGAGACGTTTTCTTTTGTTCGCTTGCAGTTGGGTTGGCAGCAACACACGGTAGCCGCATGGCTGTACCGCCCTCACCCCGAAACAAAAGCAGTCCATCACCAATCTAGCAGCGTAATGGAAATTATCGCGCCGAGATTAGACGGTGTAGCGTATGGCGATAAGGTGCAACTTGCGTTCGCTGCACAGGCGATTCAAATCCTGTAACTGCTAGCGATCAAGTTTTAAAAATAGTTCGCGATCAGGTGCAAAGCTGCTGTACAGCGGCAGTAAAGCCCCGCCCATTGCTCTTGCGTCGGCCCCGATAGTGCCCAGTAACACTTCGGGTGGGCTAATGCCTTCCCAGCTGTACGATGCCAAAGAAGAACCCAATGTTTGGCGCAACAGCGTCAACAAGCCGCGCCCTAGGGAACCGTCGATGATGACGGCGTCCATGTCCAGCACGCAAGCTGCGTTTTGCACTACCAAGGCAATCGCTACACTGGCCTCTTGCAACCATGCAGTGGTGTGTGCTAAATAATCGCCAGTCAGTGCGCGGTCATCGTAGCAAGCCGTAGCGTCTAGGCCTGCTGCTGCAAAACGCTGCTCCAAACGGTACAGCGACGCCACGCTAAGCACCTGTGGTGGTGAACTACTAGCGCCCTCAGCACCCGTTGCACCAGCACCGTGCAAGGGCATCGAACCAATCGCGCCTGCGTTACCGCGCAAGCCCGAGCGCCATTGGCTGTCGATCACTACACCACCGCCAATAAAAGTGTCGATGAATAGATAAACAAAACTGCGCACGCTGCGCCCGCGGCCTGCTACCAGTTCAGCCACACAAGCAGCAGCGGTATCTTTAACTTGTTGTACCGGCAGCGTAGTCATAGATTGCACTCGCCCAGCGATGTCAATATCGTCCCACGCATGCGTGCGCTCAGCGCTCACGCCTAACAAGCCGTGCCAACCGCCTAGAGACAAGGGTGCTGCAATGCCAACACCGGCAATACGCTGTGCAGCGTGCTCCCCCAAACGGGCAGGCAGCGTGTTGAGCTGCGTTTGCACGTGCGCAAACAACATCTGCGGATCTGGAAAGTCGTACGACAGGCTTGCACGCTCGCGCACTTGCCCCGTAAAGTCTAACAACAAGGTATCGCAGCTGCGGCGACCAATTTTGATACCGATGGCAAACGCCCCATCAGGGTTTAGCGCTATCGGCACACTGGGCTGGCCCACCTTACCGCGCACAGCCGCTTGCTTGACCACCAAACCATCAGCGTGCAACCTGTCGATAATCAGCGAGACGGTTTGCGTGCTCAAGTGCGTCAGGCGCGCAAGATCAGCTTTGGCCAGGCTGTCGTGTAAACGAATAGCTTGCAGCACCACGCGCTCGTTGTACTGGCGCATGCCGATTTGATTAGATCCACGCGGCTTAAAGTGAACTGGCGCCTTGGGGGCCATGGCTTCATTACGCTCAGCAGGTGAGGCCAGCATTGGAGCAGCAATTGGGGAGATAAATTCAGTTAACACGGCAAACATAATCTAACAAAAACTAGCAGCAGTTTAGTTGATCACGCCTTTTTTAAAGATGAAATTGGCATACGGCTGCAATTCACCAGTTTGTACAATGACATAGGCGCTACTAGCCATGTCATAAAAGGCAAATCGCTCTACGGCCTCGGCCAGCAAATGCGCGCTGGCCGGGTCAGACTTGACCAAGCTGATGACTTCGCGTTGCACAGCAGAGGCATACCCTGTGGGGGACCCGCTTACATGCATGTAGGCTATAGGTTTTTCTTCGGCTATACCCAGTGGCAGCACTGACAGTACAGCCTGCGCTGCGCGTGCTATGCCCACGCCAGGCAAGCGTACTACGGTTTGCGATGTGGTGGTGGCGCGGTAGCGCATGGCTGTAAAGTTGGCGTCCACTAAAACCACCGCATCTTCATGGCCCATTTCGGCCAAGATTTTAAGCAGTTCAGGGCTAAGAACAGGATCGATATTTTTAAGCAAGTGCGGCCTCGGGGATTTTTTCTACTGGCATGGCACCGGTCATCACGGCCACAGTATCGCTCATGCTGATAGCCTTGGGGTTCAGCACTGCAGCGCGCTTGCCCAGGCGCTGCACATGGATACGGTCGGCTATTTCAAACACATGGGGCATATTGTGGCTAATCAAAATAACGGGCAGACCTTTGTCGCGCACACGTCGGATGAGTTCCAGCACCATATTGCCTTCTTTCACGCCCAGCGCGGCTGTGGGTTCATCCATGATAACAACGTGCTTGGCAAACGCGGCGCTGCGTGCCACAGCAACGCCTTGGCGCTGCCCGCCTGATAATGTTTCTACCGCTTGGCTCATCGAGCGCAGGCCAATTTTTAAATCGGCCATGTGCATGGTGGCATCTTGTAGCATTTGCTTTTTATCAATCAAGCGCAGCAGTTTGCCTAAAAAGCCGGGCTTGAGTATCTCGCGGCCTAAGAATAAATTCTCGGCAATCGTCATGGCGGGTGCTACGGCAAGGTCTTGGTACACCGTCTCAATGCCATGCTTGCGTGCATCAATGGGTGAGCGAAAGCGCACTGGCATACCATCCAACTCCATCGTGCCTTCGTCAGGCACCACAGCACCTGACAGCACTTTGATAAGCGACGATTTGCCTGCGCCGTTGTCGCCAATCACCGCCAAAATCTCGCCGGCACGCAGCTCAAAATCTACCCCGTCAAGTGCGGTGACTTGGCCGTAGCGTTTGACGATGCCTTGCGCTTTGAAAATAATTTGTGTAGCAGGGGTATTTGTCGTCATTAGCGGCTCCCTTTGCGCGACATTTGGTCAGCCGCTACCGCCAGAATCACCAGCACACCGGTAATCAAGGTTTGGTACACCGAGGGTACGCCCATCAAGGTAAGTCCGTTGCGAAATACGCCCACAATCATGGCCCCCACCAAAGTGCCCAAAATAATACCGCGCCCACCAAACAGCGAGGTACCGCCCAGCACCACGGCGGTGATAGCGTCTAGGTTTTCGGTTTGGCCTGCTTGCGGGTCGCCTACACCCGTGCGGGCTACTGACAAGAGCGCGGCTACGCCATAGAAAAAACCTGCCAGCGCATAGACACTGATCAAAACTTTGTCGACCGAAATACCCGACAACCGCGCTGCCTCAGCGTTGTTGCCCACCGCGTACACATGGCGGCCGGGCGCGGTGTCGGCCAGTGCGCGCCACACTAGTGCGTACAGCACGATCATTAAACACGTGCCCCAAGCAAACTCGGTGCCGCTGATAGAAAACGTTAGCCCTAGTGCAGTGAGCATGGGCGGCAAATCTTTGATAGTTTGTGATTCAGAATAAATTTGGTTCACTGCAAACGCAATGTTCATGGTACCCAGCGTCACAATAAACGAGGGCAGGCGCATCTTGGTTACTAACACGCCGTTGAGCAGGCCAAATAACGTGGTTGCGCCTACTCCGCCTAAGATAGCCAACACGGGATGCAGGCCTAAGTCGGTCGCAAACTTGGCCATCACTACGCCGCCCAGCGCCATCACCATGCCGCATGACAGGTCAATACCTGCGGTCAAAATAATCAAGGTTTGGCCTAAGGCCAGTACACCCACCACCATGATTTGCTGCAGCACGATGGAGAGGTTCTCACCGGTCAAAAAACGATCCGACTGGGTGGTAAAAAAAGCACAAGCCACGAACAACGCGAGCCAAGGCCCAAGCGTAGTGACACTGGAGAGCGATAAATTAAGACGTTTCATAGCTGGTGCAATGCATGGCGGCCTCTGTGATGGATCTGTCGGATCACACTTTGCGATTGGCGCTTACCCACTATGTTTAAAAAAAGAGCCAGTGTCCTGCAGACTATCTTAGCTCTTGAACTCAAGGAATTACAAATTAATCAATCCTGATGGCTCTACAGCCATCAGGATTCATGGGCTATTACGTCTTCTTGCCCCAGCACAGGTCGGTGCCGGTTTTCACACTTTGGCTGTCAACGTCTTTGATTTTGTCTTTGGCAATCAGCGTTACGCCGGTGTCGGTGTAACCGCTGGATTTTTTGCCTGTCTTGGCAAATTCAACACCTGCAGCCACACCCATAGAGGCCATCTTCAATGGATATTGTTGCGAGGTAGCGCCAATAACGCCTTTGGCTACGTCAGCAATGCCTGCGCAGCCGCCGTCAACAGACACAATAATCACGCCTTTTTCTTTACCGGCTTTTTTCAGTGCGTTGTACGCTCCTGCAGCGGCTGGCTCGTTGATGGTGTACACCACGTTCACGTCAGGGTTCTTCTGCAAGCAGTTTTCCATGGCGGTTTGGCCTTTGGACTGGTCACCAAAGCTGTCGCCAGCGCACACGGTTTCTGCAGTTTTGGACAGCTCGTTGGACTTGGCATCCAATGCCTCCAAGCCAAAGCCTTTCATAAAACCGTTGTGACGCTGTGCACCTACGGGGTGGCCAGGGAACAAATCGAGCATGACGATTTTGGCTGGCTTGGCACCCAAGGCGGCTTTGGCGTACTGGCCAATCAACACACCAGCTTTGTAGTTGTCGGTAGCAAACAGTGCGTCAGCACCTTCCATCGGGCTGTCCAGCGCAATGAACTGCACGCCTTTGGCTTGGGCTTTTTTCATCGCTGGAATCACGGCATCACCAGTAGACGTGATGAGAATGGTTTTAGCACCCGCAGCGGTCATGGTCTCGATGGCGGCGATTTGCGAGGCCGTGTCGCCGTCCAGCTTGCCAGCAGCTGTCATCAGCTTGGCGCCAGCTTTTTTGGCTTCGGCCTGCGCGCCTTCTTTCATTTTCACGAAGAAGGGGTTGGTGTCGGTTTTGGTAATCAAACCGATGATGGGCTGGGCAGCCATGGCACCTGTAGCCAGCGCCATGCCAGCAGCGAGGGCCAAAGTGGCTTTAATTTTGAACGACATACGGGTCTCCTAAGATGGATAAAACAAGATTTAATGAATAGTTGAGTGTCATCAGCCCTTTACGAGCTGTGTGCATTATTCACGTTATTATTTAATAAATCAATTTGTTTTATTTATCGTTAACCCTAATCTTGCGCCTCTTATTTTGGGGTTTAATCTCACCATGTTGACTTGTTTTGGCGAAGCCCTGATTGATCTTATTGTGAGCCCTTACTCACCCGCTAGCATGCGTACAGATTCGCAAGCGTGTTTAGGCGGATCTGTTTTTAACTTCTGTATTGCAGCGTCAAGACAAGGTTTGGCAACGACTTACCTTAACCCGTTGTCGCACGATAGCTTTGGCCAGCAATACCGCGCACTGCTGCAAATAGACGGTGTGCAATTAGCCAGCCCCACCCCTAGCAGCTTGCCCACATGCATAGCCGTGGTGCAGTTAGACTTGCAGGGCAAAGCTAGCTACGCCTTTCACCGCGAGGCTGTGGCCGACCGTGACATAAGCGCTGCGCAAGCCATAGCCGCATTGCCTGCAAACACTGCGGTGCTGCACACTGGCTGCCTCATGCTAGTGCCGCACGACTGGCCCAAAACGCGCGCATTGATCGAGGCAGCCCATGCGCAAGGCGCGTGCATTACGGTAGATGCCAACCTGCGCACCGTGGTGTGCCCCGACGTTGCACCCTACCGCGCCAGCGTGCTGGCGGCGTGCGCCATGGCGCACATAGTGAAGGTGAGTGACGACGATTTGAAAGACTTGGGGTTGATGGACAAAACCGCTACCGACCCCGTAGCAGCTTCGCGTAGTCTGCTGCAATCTAACACCACGCAGCTTGTGGCCCTCACGCTAGGCGCTGCAGGGGCATGTTTGGTCACACGCCAGCAAGCAGTTTTTCAAGCTAGCCAAACGGGTTTAGAAGTGGCCGACACAGTGGGTGCAGGGGACAGCTTTTTTGCGGCACTGCTGGCGCATTTGCAGCGCAGCAATGTGTTGTCACCCGTCGCACTGCAGGGCAATTTGTCTGCTGCTGTGCTGCAAGCAGCACTAGCCCATGCCGTCACGGCGGCGGGCATCAACGTAACGCGTGTGGGCTGCAACCCTGCGACGTGGGACGAAACTGTTGCGGCTTTACCAAGGTAAAGAGTACGGTAGCCATGTGTGAGCTAATACGGCCCGTGGGCTGCACAGAACGGCCGTTATTTAAGACCGCCCGTGTCATGGTCCAGACCTACGGGGCCAGACCTACGACCCAGAACTATCGCCCGTAGCATCGTAAACTGCCAGCGCCGTTTTGATGGCCCCAACCCGCTCTTGCGCAATCATCTCTCCTATCTTTGGGCCAGTTAAGCCCGCAGATACTGCTCGAGCAGCTATGGGTTCTGTAGCAACTGCCAAGGCTGCTGCTAATGCCGCTGACAATCGCGCACGCTGGGGGTAAGCATCGCCTTGCTTGCCCAGCCGCCCGCGTGCATCGCACTCGCAGGCCAGCAGGGTTTGTTCAAACCGTGCGGGTTTGCGAATCGCATCGCACCGCTCCAGCAGGCGCATCACGGCCTGCGCGTTTAAATCCATACTGCGGTGAATGTTGCCATGCTCGCGCGCCACCACCACGGCCAGTTCTTTGCAGTCGGTGGGCACACGCAGGCGGTCGCACAGGGGCAGCAGCAAATCTACGCTGCGGGTTTCGTGGTTAATGTGGCGCGGCAATACATCAGCAGGCGTGGTGCCTTTGCCCAGGTCGTGCAGCAGGCAGGCCACGCGTACGGGCAGCGGCGCGTCCAACGTAGCCGCCATGTCCAGCACCATCATCAGGTGCACGCCGGTGTCAATCTCGGGGTGGTGCGCCTCGGGCTGCGGCACGCCCCACAGGCGGTCTACCTCGGGCAGCAGCACAGCCAGCGCATTGCACTGGCGCAGCACCTGCAGCATGCGCGACGGCTTGGCTTCCATCAGGCCGCGGGCAAGCTCTTGCCACACCCGTTCGGCCACCAGGGCATCTACCTCGCCGCTGGCCACCATGCGCCGCATCAACGCCATCGTCTCGCTGGCCACGCTAAAGCCTGCAAACCGCGCCGCAAACCGCGCCAGCCGCAGGATGCGCACAGGGTCTTCGGCAAACGCCAGGCTGACATGGCGCAGCACTTTGGCTTTGATGTCGTTTTGGCCGTTGTAGGGGTCAATCAGCTCGAATTGACTGATATTTTTTAATGAAAAATCACTATTTGAGCCCGTAGAACCTGCTCGAACAGCTATCGCATTGATAGTAAGGTCACGCCGCACCAAGTCCATCTCTAGCGTGACTTCGGTGTCGGTATAGAACGTAAAGCCGTGGTAGCCCCTAGCGGTTTTACGCTCAGTGCGCGCCAGCGCGTATTCCTCACGCGTCTGCGGGTGCAAAAACACAGGGAAGTCTTTGCCCACCGGCAAATAACCCGCAGCCACCATAGCCTCGGGCGTGCTGCCCACCACCACATAGTCGCGATCGCGCACAGGCAACCCCATAAGAGCATCTCGCACAGCGCCGCCGACCAGGTATGTTTGCATGGGGTGAGTGTAGCGGTGCTGGGTGTATTGCTTGTCTTTTTTGTCTTGTACGGGCGCTGGCAGGCGGCATGCTTAGCTGCACGGCTGCCCTCGGGACTGAGCAGGTTTTGTACGGGAGCTGGCAGGCGGCGTACTCAGCTACGCGGCTGTCCTCCATGGCGGCCTAGGGCCGCCTACTCCCCCTTTATGCCGCTGCGCTAAGTACACCGCCTGCCAGCTCTTGTAACCATGGTGAGCGATCAACTGTTAGCTTATTCACCCACCTTATTCGCAGCCTTGGCGCTTGGTGTGGACAGCGCAGCGGCATAAAGTGGGAGCCCGCAGGGCGGAGGACAGCCGCACAGCTGTTCACGCCAAGTGCCAGGGCGTGCACAGAACAGGCGTTGAAGGCACGCTAAGCGTATTCTGAGGCCTATTTTCAAAGTGTTTTAGGCCTTCAACCCATGTAAATCCTGCTCAAACAGCTATGCTATTGATAGTACTCACCCATGCAACTACCGACCCGATGGCGGGCTGTTCAACCCAAGCAAAGAACAATGTAACGAGTCAAGTCCGTCTCGATGAAAAATACTACGACAGGCGCGCGGTGCAAAAGCTGGACAAGCCACAATAAAATTCCGCGCGTGTTTTCGGAGTATTTTTCGCGAAAGAGATGCCCGGCTCTAGTCCAGGTCTGCGGGGATACCGTCGGCCTAAAGATCAACTCCCAGGCAATAGCGTTAGCCCAAAGACCAACTATTTAGCGTGGCAGCACAGCGATCATGTAACCAACTCCGCTATGCGCACGCTTACCCACTAGCCGGCGTACATACCCATTTACCGCTTCAGCCGGTATGGCTCTTCAAAATCTCTAAAGTCGTTTTCCGCCAGTGCCGCCGCTATCCACTGCGCTACACCAGGGGCTGCGCGTACGTGGTCAATGTAGGTGTTGATATCGGCGCGCTGGCTTAAGTTGTAGGTTTTAAAGCGCATGCACACGGGTGCAAAGTAGGCGTCGGCAATAGTGAACTGGTGACCGAAAAGGTAGGGGCCGCCGTGGTGGGCCAGCAGGTCGGCAAAGATGGCTTCAATGCGGGTGACGTCGGCACGCACTGCGGGTTTATCACGCAAGGCCAGTGCGCCTACTTCGGGCAGGCTGGCCTCGATGTTCATGGGGCAGGCGCTGCGCAGGCCGGTAAAGCCGCTGTGCATCTCGGCGCAGATGCTGCGGGCGTGGGCGCGTTGCTGGGCATCTAGTGGCCAGAGTTTTTTGTCCGGGCATTTCTCAAATGCGTATTCGGCAATAGCCAGCGTGTCCCACACTGTCAGGCCATTGTCTACCAGCACAGGTACCTTGCCTGTGGGAGAAATTTTGGTGATGGCAGCTCGAAACGCTGAGTTAGCTTCAAAAGAATCAAAGCGCACCATGACTTCGTCAAACGCAATGCCTGCATTGGTCAGCAGCACCCAGGGGCGCATGGACCAGGAGGAATAATTTTTGTTGCCGATATAAAGCTGCATGGTGTGTCCTTCGATGCCGCGTAGTTTGCCATGCATTCGACTGCAGATTAATGCTGAAACCGACGTTAAATCATGCGCGCGCGATGCGACACACTCGCCGTCGATGACTTTAGCTCAGCCCTACTTCTTTGCGGTAAGCGTCTAGCGTGCGTGCTGCGCCAAGGTAGGTAGGCGCGATGGTAGTCAGGCTGGCCGCCGTAATACCTAGCTCAGCTAAACCGGGCAAGGTGCCACTGGCCACATTAGGTACGCGCATTGAAGCTAGGTTGTCGCGGCTCATCAAGGGTTCGCCGGGCAAATGCTCCATCACCCAAGCTTGCGCGTTAGCCAACGCGGCGGGCAGCGCAAAAATGGGCCGCTGGGCACCCACACAGCGCCCAGCCAGAGCAACCATCTGGCGCAGGGTGAACACTTGGGGGCCGCAAGCCTCAAAAATAACGTGGTGCGCAGCGGCAATAGGCCGTGTAGATTGAACCGAAGTGGTCGCGTGGTTAACAGGGATGTTTGCAGAGGTTGGCGCGGTCTTAGCGGGGTTGAACTTAGCTGGGCTGGGCAAGCGATTGTCTGTTGCCAAATGCACCACCGCCTGCGCTACGTCTTCAACCCACACGGGTTGGAACTGCGTGTCTGCACCTGCTAGCGGCATAAACGGCGCTGCTTTTTGCAGGCTGGCAAAAAGGTTTAGCAGCTTGTCCTCGGCACCAAACACCACGCTGGGGCGCAGCATGCGCACGTCTAGGCCCGAGGCCGCAAATACCGCCTCGCCGCGCGCCTTGCTGCGCTGGTACAGCGAAGGGGCGTCTAGCGCAGCGCCTAGCGCGCTGATGTGCACAATGCGCGGCACGCCTGCAGCACGGCAGGCATTAACTATGGTCTGCGGTAGCTGCACGTGCACAGCGTCAAAGCGCTGCGCGTCGCCGTGCAGCACAGCGATCAGGTTAACCAGTACATCGTGCCCGGCCATAGCACGCACTAGCTGGGCGCTGTCGTGGGGGTTGCATTGCAATAGTTGCAAGCGCGGCAGCGGCAGCAAATGCTTGGCACCCGACAAGCGGCGGGTGGGCACCGTGATGCTGTGGCCCGCAGCGGCGAGCTTTTCGCACACATGCCTGCCGATAAAACCTGAACCACCTAATACTATTATTTTCATAGCTGCTTGAGCAATTAATACGGTGCTTTAGCCGTATTTTCGCCGTATTTTCGGTTGTAAAAACCTTATTTTAATTGTTTGTGGACCATCACGCGTTGCTAGCCTCGCGCATCCTTGCCCAAGGCACTGCCATTGGCTTTCCCACTGGCACTACTGTTCAAAGATGAGAAAATTGCATTAATTTGTAACTCAAATAGTTAGCTAGACACTGCATTGTGTAATTTTTTAGCTAAATAAACATAATTTCGTAGCGTACTTTGCAGCATCCGTGCTGATCGTGCAGCGTTGTTACAAATGTGCCACAGCCATGTACTCTAATGCACGGCGCGCGCAAACCATTACCAATGAGTGCATGACCTAGCGTTGAATAAATACTACATTTATTAGTGGCAAGTAACAACTTACCCAAACTTTTACCTTAAGAGGACATCATGAAAAAATACAATTTAACGTTGGTTGCAGGCGCTGCGCTACTAGCATTAACTGCTAACGCACAAACTACAGGCGGTCCGATGAGCGGCCCCGCGAACGCCACGGCAGGCGAGTGCTATGCCAAGGTCATCACCCCGGCCAAGTTCGACACCAAGAGTGAGCGTGTGGTTTCCATCCCCGCGTCCAAGCGTACTGAGATAGTACCCGCCACCTACAAAACCGTTTCTGAGCAAGTGCTAGTCAGCCCTGAATACAAGCGCAGCTTTCCCGTGCCCGCCACCTACAAAAACGTCAGTGAACAAGTTGTAGTGGTACCCGCTGGCAACCGTGCAGAGCCTATCCCCGGCACCTACAAAACCACCACTGAGCAGGTCGAAGTTTTCCCTGCCAGCGCACGTATCGAAGTCATTCCTGGCACCTACAAAACGGTAGAAGAAAAAGTACTGGCCACGCCCGAGCGTAAAGAACTCAAAGTCACGCCTGCTACGTACAAGAACGTGCAAGAGCAAGTTGTTGACCGCCCGGCCACTACCCGTGTTGAGGTGATTCCTGCCACCTTCAAAACCGTGACCGAACAAGTAGTGAGCCGTCCAGAGTCGTTGCGCTACGAGCCGATCGCCATTCCCCTAAAAACCGTGACCGAGTCCACCGTGTTGCGCGCAGCCAGCAGCCGCCTGGAAACCATCCCCGGCACCACCAAGCTGGTAACCGAGCGCGTGGTAGTCAAAGAAGCGTCCAAGCGCCTGGTAGAAGTACCTGCCACCTACGAAACCGTGACCGAGCGCGTCAAGGTAGCTGATGCGTCTACCCAGTGGAAGCGTGGCCGCGCCTACCTAGGCCAAGCCAAAGAAGTGCGCCCTGTCAAAGGTTTCGCATTCGACACCAAAGGCCAAGCTGCTGCAGGTGGTGCCCAATACGCCAGCAGCGACAACAGCTCGCTAGACGACGACGTGATGTGTTTGGTAGAAGTGCCTGAGCGCTTTGAAACCATCACCCGCCGCGTAGTCAAAACCCCCGCCAGCGTGCGTGAGGTAGAAGTACCGGCCGAATACGGCAACGTGACCAGCACGGCTGTCGACAAAGCTGCGTCCACTCGCGAAGTAGCCATTCCAGAAACACGCCAGTCTTACACCCGCCAAGTCATCGACATCGAAGCGATGAAGACACGCGGCTACAAGTTTAACGATGCAGGCGATTTAGTGGCTACCCCCAATGGCGACAAAATTTTGCGCGCCTCTGAAGTGGCCAAGATGAGTGGCGGCACCGTGGCTGCAGGCAAAACTGCAGGCGACAAGACCGCAGGCGCTGAGTCAGGCGCTGAGGGCTATGTGCGCGAAATCAAAATCGCAGCGGTGATGACCACCGTGTCGCGCCAAGTGGTTGACAAGCCTGCCACCACTCGCGAGATTGAGACGCCAGCCACCACCAAAGTAGTGACCAGCCGCGTAGAAGACACCCCAGCTGTGACCACCGAGGTGGTGATCCCTGCTACCTACAAAATGGTCAGCCGCCAAGTAGTGGGCACACCTGCTAGCCAGCGCGAGATCAAGATACCGGCGGAATACAAAACCGTCACGCGCCAAGTGGTAGACCAAGCGCCTAGCACCCGCATGATCCCCGTGCCCGCCCAGTACAACACAGTAAGCAGCCGCGTGATTGACCGCGAAGCATCATTGCGCGAAGAGACCGTGCCAGCGGTGTACAAAACCGTGACACGCCAAGTGGTAGATGTGCCCGCCAGCACCCGCGAACTAGACGTGCCAGCACAGTACCAAAACCTAAGCTCCACCATGAAAGTGTCGGACGCTAGCGAACAGTGGCGCTCGATTTTGTGCGAGACCAACGCAACGCCTAGCAAGATCGTCGAGATCCAGCAAGCTTTGTCCAAGGCAGGCTACAACCCTGGCCCAATGGACGGCGTGATTCGCGCGCAAACCATGAGCGCAGTCAATGGCTACCAAACCGCCAAAGGCTTGCCAGTAGACGCGTACCTGAACCTGGAAACCGTGAAGTCTTTGGGCGTATCGCCAAAGTAAATAGTTGAGGTAGATAGTTAGTTTTTCCCTGAGTTAGTTTCTTGAGTTAATTCTCTTGACTTCTGTGCCCTTAGGCTTCGGCCTAAGGGCTTTTTTTTGCCTCGGGGATAATACGGCTTATGGCAAAAAATAAAGGTCGCGTTGTAGTAGGTTTGAGCGGAGGCGTGGACTCTGCAGTGAGCGCGTACCTGCTAAAACAGCAAGGCTACGAAGTCATCGGCATCTTTATGAAAAACTGGGAAGATGACGACGATAGTGAGTTTTGTTCTAGCAACATCGACTTTGTCGATGCCGCCGCCGTGGCTGATGTGCTGGGCATAGAGATAGAACACGTCAACTTTGCCGCCGACTACAAAGACCGCGTGTTTGCCGAGTTTGTGCGCGAATACCAAGCGGGCCGCACACCCAACCCGGATATTTTGTGCAACGCCGAGATTAAATTCAAATCCTTTCTAGACCACGCCATGCGCTTGGGGGCTGAGAAAATTGCCACAGGGCACTATGCGCGTGTGCGCGAAGTAGCTGCCAACAAGTCCGCTGATAACGCCACTAGCGGCATAAGCCAGTTTCAGTTGCTCAAAGGGCTAGACCCCAGCAAAGATCAAAGCTATTTTTTACACCGCTTGAACCAAGCGCAACTGGCTAAAACACTGTTCCCCGTGGGCGAGCTGCACAAAACCGAGGTGCGCCGCATTGCCGCCGAGATAGGCCTGCCCAACGCCAAGAAAAAAGACTCCACTGGCATTTGCTTTATTGGCGAGCGGCCTTTCCGCGAATTTTTAAACCGCTATATCAGCAAAGAGCCCGGCCCGATTAAAAACGACAAAGGCCACACCATTGCCCAGCACGTGGGCCTGAGTTTTTACACACTGGGCCAGCGCCAAGGTCTAGGCATTGGTGGCGTCAAAGAAAAAGGCGCCCAGCGCGGCAGCGGCGACCATTCGCCGTGGTTTGTAGCGCGCAAAGACATGGCCCACAACACGCTATGGGCCGTGCAAGGCCACGACCACCCATGGCTGCTGTCACCCGCTTTGCACGCAACCGACGTAAGCTGGTGCGCAGGCACCCCGCCCGCTGCCGGCCACTACGCCAGCAAAGCACGCTACCGACAAGCCGACGCACCCTGCACGCTGAGCTACCCTGCTGGCAATGGCACTACCCAAAGTGCCAGCGACGCGGGTTTTGACCTGGCATTTGCACAACGGCAATGGGCAGTCACGCCGGGGCAGTCTGCGGTGTTATATGACGGCGAGGTATGTTTGGGCGGTGGCGTAATAGCGTGAGGTGCGTACTTTATTAATGCTCTGCCGTATGTGCATTTTTATGCTAGAAACGATTATTTAAGCCGTAGAATCAGCTCGAGCAGCTATTGAATTTGTAGTGTTGCTCTGGTTTTTTTTCACACACGTCACGGTCATGTAGTGCTGTTTCGTTTATTGCGTCTTTTACTGTCCTAGCACCTCGCGGTCACACAGCACCGCACAGTACGCCCATGCCCAACGTTCCTAGCGGCCCTTTATTGTTTGTCATAGGCACACCGAACGTTGCTGCGCTCTACTGGCGTGGTCGCTGGCCAACGGGTAGCTAGGTAGCTATTTCCCCCGGAATGCGTACCGCAGATGCTTGCCCGCAGGGCCTGTGGTTCGGGTGGCGACAGGGCTACGCCACAGCCGGCCGCGTTCTAAAACAACGAACTCGGTACAAAGCAAACACAGCATAAAAATACCCTTCAGAGAGCATTTTTAAGAACGAAATAGGCCAATAAACCAAGCAAATCCTGCTCAAGCAGCTATTTAATTAATAGCATACAAGCTACGTCATGACCAGAACTATTTACGTGCAGCCACGGCCGTATCAGGAAAATCGCTGAACAAACCATCAACACCCAATTTATAAAACAACTCGTATTCCGCCTTCGGGTCGCCTTTGTAATCGCTAGCCAAACGGCGCGGCTCGTTGCGGAAAGTAAAGGCATGTACGAACAAGCCTGCTGCATGCGCGTTTTTCACTACGTCGCTGGCGGGCAGCAAAGTGCGGTCGGTTTCGTTGACCAAGCCATCGCCGTTCACATCATCAGGTTTGCCGTCCTTATTGGCGTCTACGCCCTTAGAGGCTATCAAATAAGGCTTCCACGGGCCAATGCCATCTGCGTAGGTTTTGATTTCTTTCAAACCCGCTGGGGTGAGCATGCTGATAAAGTCGCTGGGATTTTTGGCGATGACAAAGTCATAAGGTTTGTCGGATGGTGCAGCCAGCACCATTTTGCCGTCGATGTCAACATCGTCACCGTCAATCAGCTGCACGATACGCACTTGCGTTTTGCTGCGGATGTATTTCAGATTGGCCACTTCAAACGACTGGATGATGATGGGGGACGATTTGGCGGTGTAGCCGTAGTCGGCCAGTATTTTGAGTAGCCGGTCGTCTAGGCCTAATTTCAGGTCGTTATGGTAGGTGGGGTGCTTCGTCTCAGGGTACACGCCTACGGTGCGACCGCCTGTGCTAGCGGCTTTGGCCAGGTCGAGTATTTCGCGGAAGGTGGGGATCGCAAATTGTCCGTTAAAGCTGGCATCGCGCTCTTTCATGGGTTGCACCGCGCGCAGGGTTTTGATTTCTGCCAAAGTAAAGTCAGACGCAAACCAGCCAGACTCTTCTATACCGTCAACTTTGCGGGTGCTTTTGCGGCTGGCAAACTCGGGTTTGGTGGCCACATCAGTAGTGTTGGTAATGTTGGGTTCATGCCTTGCTATCAGTTCGCCATCTTTGGTGGCCACTAAATCGGGCTCAATAAAATCAGCACCCATTTCAATGGCTTTTCTATAGCTCTCTAACGTGTGCTCTGGCAAGTAGCCACTGGCACCGCGGTGGCCAATAACTAATGGGGCTTTACCGTTGAGCGTAGGGTAAGTGCTGCGTGGGCCGTCTGTGGCACAAGCGGTTAAAAATAATGCGGCCAAGAGGCTGGCTTTGACATAGTGATGCGACATAGGTGGCCTTTGTATTTGTAATGAATACGGTCAATAACCGCTAAATTAGTATCACAACGTAGTGTGACCAAACTGTGACTTGTTGGGTTAGGTTTTTGTAACAAATTACAAGGGCTTTGCCAGCGAGCCATATCGCACCTGCGCTGTTTAGTATGTGCCTAAGCAGGGCTCAAACTTGTTTGCTGCACGGCATGTTCCCAGCGCGCCATCAACTCATTGGCACGCGCACGGTCCATCGTGGGGATAAAGCGGCGCTCTGCGCGCCATAGCGAGCCTAATTCTTCCGTGCTGTGGTACACGCCGGTGGCTAGGCCCGCCAGATAGGCTGCACCTAAGGCGGTGGTTTCCGTCACGACAGGTCGCACCACAGGTATGCCTAACAAATCTGCCTGAAACTGCATCAACAAATCATTCACACACGCGCCGCCGTCTACCCGCAGCTCGGCCACCGTGTTGCTGCCAGCAGCAGTAGCGTCACGCCCCATGGCCAGTAGCAAAGCCGCGCTTTGGTAGGCAATGCTTTCTAGCGCCGCGCGTGCTATGTGTGCCACTGTACTGCCGCGCGTCAGGCCCGTGATGGTGCCGCGTGCGTCGGGCTTCCAGTAGGGTGCGCCAAGGCCTGTGAATGCGGGCACCATCATCACGCCGCCCGAATCAGGCACGCTTTGCGCTAGGCCCTGCACCTCGTCACTGCCCGCTATAGCGTGCAAGCCATCGCGCAGCCACTGCACTACTGCACCGCCGACAAACACACTGCCTTCTATAGCAAATTGTGGATGTGTGTTGGTTTGTGCAGCGCTGGTGGTGATCAGCCCGTTGGCAGAGGTTTGAAATACACCGCCCGTGTGCATCAACATAAAGCAACCGGTGCCATAAGTATTTTTTACCATGCCGGCTTTAAAACAGGCTTGGCCAAACAGCGCGCTTTGCTGGTCACCCGCCACGCCGCCAATGGTGATGGCATGGCCCAGCAGGCTGGGCAATACCTCTCCGTACACGGCGCTCGATGGCTTGACTGCTGGCAGCAAGTTGGCCGGTATGTCCAATGCTTTAAGCAGCGCATCGTCCCAAGTGTTGGTATGCACGTTAAACAGCATGCTGCGTGATGCATTGCTCACGTCGGTAGCATGCACCTTGCCGCCAGTTAGCTGCCACATCAGCCAACTGTCTACCGTGCCAAAAGCTAGCTCGCCGTTGGCGGCCTGTTGTCGCGCATTGGGTACGTTGTCTAAAATCCATTTGAGCTTGGTGCCCGAGAAATATGCGTCCACAATCAAGCCGGTTTTGCTTTGGATCGTAGGCGCTAGCCCTTGCTGGCGCAGCGCTGCGCACGTGGGCTCTGCACGGCGGTCCTGCCAAACGATGGCGTGGTGGATGGGCAGGCCGGTTGCGCGGTTCCACACCAGGGTGGTTTCGCGTTGGTTGGTGATGCCGATAGCGCTGACTTGTGATGCCTTAATACCTGCTTTGGTCAAAACCTCGCGCGCAGTGTCTAGCTGCGTGCGCCATATCTCTAGCGGGTCATGCTCTACCCAGCCGGGCTGCGGGTACATCTGTGTTAGCTCGCGCTGGGCAATAGCTACCACACGGGCCTGCGCATCAAATACGATGCTGCGTGAGCTAGAAGTGCCTTGGTCGAGTGCAAGCAGATAGGTCATGGGATTTGATTTATTTGAAAAGATAAGGCAAAAACTGCGGGCCTAGAATAAAAGATTAAACCATTGCGCTAATAGAGTCCACAGCCTCATGCGCCAGCGACACGTCCAAGCGTACTTGCGCTTGCGCTAACAAAGCCGGGAAGGGCTCAGGCGGCGGTGCGTCGGTAAACAAGCGGTCAATTTGCGACAAGTTACCCAACTCGACCATCGCGGGGCGATTGAATTTGCTGATGTCAGCGGCCACCCACACCTCACGTGCGTGCGCGATGATGGTTTGCGACACTTTGACTTCGCGGTAGTCGTAGTCGCGCAGCGTGCCATCGGCCTCGATACCTGAGATACCTATCAAAGCAATATCTACTTTAAATTGGCGAATAAAGTCGACGGCAGCTTCCCCCACAATGCCTCTGTCGCGGCCCCGCACCACGCCGCCCACTACGATCACTTCGCAGCGTTCATTGGCACTCAAAATGGTGGCCACGTTAAGGTTGTTGGTGATCACTCGCAAGCCCTCGTGTTGCAGCAGCGCGCGGGCAATCGCCTCGGTGGTGGTGCCAATGTTCAGCACCAATGAACAGCCGTTAGGCACCTGCGCCGCTACAGCACGCGCAATACGCGCCTTGCCTTGCGCATGCAGGCTTTCACGTTGCTGGTGCGCTATGTTTTCTACTGTAGAGCCCGGCACGCGCACACCGCCATGAAAACGCGCTAACAAACCTTCGTCAGCCAGCCGTTGCACATCGCGACGCACGGTTTGTAATGTCACGCCCAATTTGTCGGCCAAGGCATCTACCGTGACTGAGCCCTGCGCACGCACTACGGTTAATAAAGTTAGCTGTCTGGGATTGGGGCTCATACGCGTATTTTCAATCCAAAAATGACTTTATGCGCATCAAAACGAAACTAAAGGAACATTTAAAGGGTAAATACTAAGATAAAAAGAATCATAACGAACAATAATTATCCAAATAGAAAAATACTGGTGTGACATACCACACGAATAATTAAAGGTGAGCAATGCAGTTGAATCTAGAGAAGATCAGCAAAAAAGTGGGGCCGCAGTCATGGTTGTATGCCATGGACCTAGCGCCGCGCAGTGGGGCTGTTACGGTGTTACTGGGCGCTACACAGTCGGGCAAAACCAGCTTGATGCGCATCATGGCGGGGCTGGATGTGCCCTCTACTGGGCGGGTGCTGGTGGACGGCAAGAATGTGGTCGGCATGCCCGTAAGAGAGCGTGACGTGGCCATGGTGTACCAGCAATTTATTAATTACCCGTCACTCAAAGTGCGGGATAACATTGCCTCGCCGCTAAAGCTGCGCGGGGATAAGAACGTAGACCAGCGAGTGCGCGAGTTGGCAGAAAAACTGCATATTGAGATGTTTTTGGACCGCTACCCCGCTGAGCTGTCGGGCGGGCAGCAGCAGCGCGTGGCGCTGGCGCGTGCACTGGCCAAAGGCGCGCCCTTAATGTTGCTAGACGAACCGCTGGTTAACCTAGACTACAAGCTGCGCGAAGAATTGCGGGACGAGCTGAGTGCATTGTTTGCAGCAGGTAATTCCACCGTGATTTACGCGACTACGGAGCCGGGTGAGGCACTATTGTTAGGTGGTTACACCGCAGTGATGGATGCGGGCGAACTGCTGCAGTACGGGCCTACCGCCGAGGTGTTTCACAAACCTATTTCGTTGCGCGTAGCCCGCGCTTTCAGCGACCCACCTATGAACTTACTGCAAGCTAGCCTAGGCGCTGGTGGTGTGCAGCTGGAAGGTGGGCCATTGCTTGCAACAGGTTTACCAGCAGGCACTTCCCACCAGCTTACTGTGGGGTTGCGTGCCAGCGCCTTAGATGTGGATAAAGAACCAGGGGACATCGCGTTAGGGGCTAAGGTGGAGTTAGCCGAAATATCAGGATCTGACACTTTTGTTCATGTGTCCACCTCAGTGGGCGAATTGGTAGCACAGCTTACCGGGGTGCACCGTTTTGATTTGGGCGCACGCATCACGGTGTACTTTAATCCATCACAGATCTATTTGTTTGATGCCCAAGGCCTGTTGCTGCAGGCCCCAGTGCGTGGCGGAGGGCGTTGATATGGCACGTATTGAACTTGATCTGGCGCACGCCTACAAGAAAAATCCAATGCAAGACAGCGACTATGCGCTGCTACCGTTGAAGATGACTTTTGAGGACGGTGGTGCCTACGCGTTGCTAGGGCCATCGGGTTGTGGCAAAACCACCATGCTCAATATCATGTCAGGTCTGGTGGCACCATCGCAAGGCAGCGTACGATTTGATGGCAAAGACGTTACCCGCGTCACACCCCAAGAGCGCAACATAGCGCAGGTATTCCAGTTTCCGGTGATCTACGACACCATGACGGTGGCCGAAAACCTAGGTTTTCCGCTGCGCAATCGCAAAGTACCCCAAGCGCAAATTAACAAGCGGGTGGGTGAGATTGCAGAAATGCTGGAATTAAGTGGCCAGCTTAACCAACGTGCAGCAGGCTTGGCCGCCGACGCTAAACAAAAAATTTCTCTAGGACGTGGCTTGGTGCGATCGGATGTGTCAGCTGTTTTGTTTGACGAACCTCTGACCGTGATTGACCCGCATTTGAAATGGCAATTGCGCCGCAAGCTTAAACAGATTCACCATGAGCTGAAGTTGACTCTCATCTACGTCACGCATGATCAGGTAGAGGCACTCACATTTGCAGACCAAGTGGTGGTGATGACCCGAGGTCGCGCTGTGCAAATGGGGTCCGCTGCAGATTTGTTTGAGCGCCCCAGCCACACGTTTGTAGGCCATTTCATCGGTTCACCGGGCATGAACTTTTTGCCAGGCCAAGTTGAGATGGACAAGGTGCGAGTTGCAGGCATTGATTTGGTTATGCCTGCAGGGCGAGAGTTGCCTGATGGCGCTATCAAACTGGGCATACGGCCAGAGTATGTTGCGTTGGCTGCTACCAATGCGCCCGGGGCCTTGCCCATGACCGTGTCGCAGGTGCAAGACGTTGGTACGCACATTATCTTGAGTGCCAGCATTGCAGGTCAAACCATCAAAGCGCGCCTACCCGCCGATGCCGCGCAATGGGCTACGGGCGACACGGTATGGCTGCGCGTGCTCAGCGAGCATACCTGTCTGTATAAAAACGAGGAGATTGTGGCATGAGCACCACCACCAAACCCGTCAACCAAAAAGCATGGTTTTTAATTTTGCCAGTGCTGCTGTGCGTCGCGTTTTCAGCTATTTTGCCGCTAATGGTGGTTGTAAATTATTCTGTGCAGGACATCATCTCCCCTGAGCGCAGGGTGTTTGTGGGCACCGAATGGTTTGCGAGCGTCATGCGCGACGAAGAACTTCATGGCGCATTATTACGGCAAATTACTTTTTCTCTGTCCGTGTTGTTAGTTGAATTGCCTCTGGGTATATTGCTAGCGCTGTCCATGCCTGCTCAGGGCTGGAAATCATCTGTCACGCTAGTTATAGTGGCGCTGTCATTGCTGATTCCGTGGAACGTAGTGGGCACCATTTGGCAGATTTTTGGCCGTACCGATATTGGACTGATGGGCGCTGCCCTTCTAAGCCTTGGTATTAACTACAGCTACACAGGTAATGCCGCGCATGCTTGGCTTACGGTGCTGCTGATGGATGTGTGGCACTGGACACCCTTAGTGTCTTTGCTAGGCTACGCTGGTCTGCGCTCTATCCCTGATGCTTATTACCAAGCCGCCAGCATTGATGGAGCCAGTAAACTGGCCGTGTTCTGGTATGTGCAATTACCAAAAATGCGCGGCGTTCTAATGATCGCTGTATTGCTGCGCTTTATGGACAGCTTCATGATCTATACCGAGCCATTCGTGCTTACTGGTGGCGGACCGGGCAACTCCACTACTTTTTTGTCGCAGTTTTTAACGCAAAAGGCAGTCGGTCAGTTTGACCTTGGGCCTGCCGCCGCGTTCTCGTTGATCTACTTTCTCATCATATTGCTATTTTGTTTTGTTTTGTACAACTGGATGCAGCGCGTAGGCACTGCAGAGAAAGAAGGCGGCCATGAATAAGCCAAAATTTCAAAAGCGTAGTCTGTTTTTAATTGTTTATATTGTGTTCGCCTTATTGCCCATCTACTGGATGGTAAATATGTCATTCAAAACAAACAACGAAATTGTTGCGGGTTTCTCTTTGTTTCCTAACCACTTCACCTTTGAAAACTACAAGACTATTTTGACTGACCCCGCTTGGTATTCCGGCTATATTAACAGTCTGATTTACGTGGCCATCAACACCGTAATTTCTTTGACAGTGGCTTTGCCTGCTGCCTATGCGTTTTCACGCTACAGCTTCTTAGGCGACAAGCATGTGTTCTTTTGGTTGCTGACCAACCGCATGACTCCACCAGCCGTATTTTTATTACCTTTCTTCCAGCTGTATTCATCCGTAGGTTTGATGGACACACATCTGGCGGTGGCTTTGGTGCATTTGTTGTTTAACGTGCCGTTAGCGGTGTGGATTTTAGAAGGTTTCATGAGCGGTATTCCCCGCGAGATTGACGAAACTGCGTATATCGATGGCTACTCATTTCCTAAATTTTTCATGCGAATTTTTATACCTCTAATCAAAGCGGGAATAGGTGTGGCCGGTTTCTTTTGCTTCATGTTCAGTTGGGTTGAACTTCTTTTGGCACGCACATTAACCAGTGTGAATGCGAAACCTATTTCCGCAATTATGACGCGCACTGTATCTGCATCAGGTATGGACTGGGCAACTTTGGCAGCAGCAGGTGCACTCACTATTGTCCCTGGCGCTATTGTGATTTGGTTTGTGCGCAATTACATCGCAAAAGGTTTTGCGATGGGCCGTGTTTAACAGGAGCTACTAATGTTTGAATGGATGGCTTGGACAACACCAGTCGCCGTATTTTTTAGTTGCATTGTGCTCATGCTTGCAGGCATGACTGTGTGGGAGATGAAGTCGCCTACCGTCATGCGCAAAGGCTTCTTGCCCATTGAAACCACCCGTGGCGACCGCTTATTTATTGGGTTGCTTTCGGCCGCCTATGTGAACTTAATTTTCATTGGCATCAGCGGCAAGCTGACTGTTTGGATGAGCCTAGAGGCAGAGCCTTCTATTTGGATCAGTTTTGTGGTGTCCATGTTGTTACTTGCATTCATCATGCGCAAGGGCTAGCACGCGGACAAGCATCAAGGATCGGCTCATTCCCCCTGGAGCCGAAGCAGCCTTGCAATCAGGGGTTATAACTGTATTTGGAGATAGATCATGAAGTTACGATATAGCGTACTGGCAGTAGCCGTGGCCTGCGCACTAGCAGGCCATGCAGTAGCAGACGAGGCTGCTGCAAAAAAATGGATTGACAGCGAGTTCCAGCCCTCTACATTGTCAAAAGACAAACAAGCTGCGGAAATGAAGTGGTTTATTGAAGCCGCCAAAAAACTGCAAGCCAAGGGCGTGAAGGAAATATCAATTGTTTCAGAGACGCTCACAACCCACGAGTACGAATCTAAGACACTGGCTAAAGCTTTTGAAGAAATCACCGGTATTAAAGTCAAGCATGACCTTATTCAAGAAGGCGATGTGGTGGAAAAATTGCAAACATCAATGCAATCCGGCAAGAGCATTTATGACGGATGGATCACTGACAGTGATTTGATAGGTACCCACTACCGATATGGAAAAATTCTTAATCTGACTGACTACATGGCTGGCAAGGGTAAGGAATGGACCAACCCAGATTTAGATTTGAAGGACTTTATTGGTACCAGTTTTACCACCGCACCTGACGGAAAACTGTACCAACTGCCAACCCAACAATTTGCCAATCTGTATTGGTTCCGCGCTGATCTGTTCGCTAGAAAAGATTTGCAAGAAAAATTCAAAGCTAAGTATGGCTACGACTTGGGCGTGCCCCAAAACTGGAGCGCTTACGAAGACATTGCTGCATTCTTTACCGAAGATGTGAAAAATATCGACGGCAAAGCAATCTATGGGCACATGGATTACGGCAAAAAAGATCCTTCATTAGGGTGGCGCTTTACCGATGCGTGGTTATCCATGGCGGGTACAGCTGACATTGGCATTCCTAACGGCAAGCCAGTTGACGAGTGGGGAATTCGCACTACAGCAGATGGTTGTCACCCGGTGGGTGCATCGGTTTCTCGCGGTGGTGCCACCAACTCACCAGCTGCTGTGTACGCTTTGACTAAGTACATTGACTGGATGAAAAAATACGCACCAAAAGAAGCCACTGGAATGACTTTTGGCGAAGCCGGTCCGGTTCCTGCGCAAGGCCAGATTGCACAGCAGATTTTTTGGTACACCGCATTCACTGCTGACATGGTTAAAAAAGGTCTGCCTGTCGTGAATGAAGACGGCACACCTAAATGGCGTATGGCTCCTGGGCCAAACGGTCCTTACTGGAAGCAAGGCATGCAGAACGGTTACCAAGACGTAGGCTCATTCACTTACTTCAAGGATCACGATCCTGACAAAGTTGCTGCAGCTTGGTTGTACGGACAATTCGTTACCAGCAAAACTACTTCGCTGAAGAAATCCATCACGGGGCTGACCTTTATTCGTGACTCAGATATCCGCCACGATTACTTTACTCAAAATGCAAATAAATATGGCGGTTTAATTGAGTTTTATCGTAGCCCAGCACGAGTGGCTTGGACGCCTACAGGCACCAACGTACCTGATTATCCAAAGCTGGCTCAGCTGTGGTGGAAGAACGTTGCTGTAGCTGTAACAGGTGAAAAAACTCCCCAAGCTGCTATGGATAATTTGGCTGAGGAAATGGACCAAGTGATGACACGCCTGGAGCGCTCAGGCATGGCCAACTGCGCACCGAAGATGAATCCCAAAGGCGACCCTAACAAGTACCTGAGTGACAAAGCTGCTCCGTGGAAAAAGCTGGCTAATGAGAAGCCAAAAGGCGAGACCATTGCATATGAGACTCTGCTCAATGCGTGGAAGAGCGGCAAAGTGCGTTAATTGCACTAGTGTCGTTACCGATTGCAGCCGCTTGGGTGATATCCCACGCGGCTGCGGGTAGCGACAGTGGCACCTTTTTTGCTACTACTTGTTTTGAAATGTATAGAAATCCATGGAACCCGCACAGTTACCGCAGCCTGCGCAGCAGCTCACACAACGAAGTGCGCTGATAGCTCAACTTGCCCAAGGGCAGACCTACGATGTTGCCATCATTGGCGGTGGCGCGACAGGCTTGGGCGTTGCGCTAGACGCTGCTGCACGCGGCTTTAGAGTAGTGTTGTTTGAGAGCCATGATTTTGCCAAAGGCACATCGTCACGCGCCACTAAACTGGTGCACGGTGGTGTGCGTTACCTAGCGCAGGGGAATATCAGCCTGGTGCGCGAGGCGCTGCACGAGCGTACTACCTTGTTGGCCAACGCGCCGCATTTGGCGCAGCCATTACCATTTGTGATGCCGTCGTACGCATGGTGGCAAGCACCGTTTTACGGTATCGGCTTAAAAATGTATGACCTGCTGGCGGGAAAAGCAGGCCTGGGCTCTACCGAATTTTTAAACCGCAACCAAACACTGCAGCTGTTGCCCACAGTGCAGCAAAGTGGCTTGACGGGTGGCGTGAAATACTGGGATGG
>JANLPQ010000005.1:0-3112 GCA_031367325.1 Polaromonas sp.
ATTTATACGGTGTTTTAGGCCTTGCAGGCCGTAGAACCTGCTCAAGCAGCTATTGAATTTGTAGTGTTTCTTATGCTTTTTTCATAGATCTCACGGTCGCTGGCAGAAGAACAGCTACAACTGTCTAATTTATTGCGACCACCGCTCAGCGAAACCCCTAGCCCACTACAAGCGACCGGCTGTGGCGTAGCCCTATCGCCACCGATTCGAGCCCCGGCTCGAGGAACGCAAATGCAGGGGATTAGAAGTTTAGATGTCTGAGCGCAAAGCGCGAGGCTCGTTATTTCCCCCGGAATGCGTACCGCAGATGCTTGGCCGTTGTGCCCGGGGTTCGGGTGGCGATAGGGCTGCGCCACAGCTGGGTGGGTGCTAGAACAACGAACTCGGTAAGCGCGAACAAAACACCGCAAGAGCACGACTTTAAGCACTTCAAGCGGCATTTTTAACAATGAAATGGCCCAGTAACCCACGTAAATCCTGCTCAAGCAGCTACATAACTAATAGCGTACCAACACCCAGCTTTCAAGTACCTAACCGCTGCACACCCGCCAACTCGCACGCCATGATGGCGTTACGCAGCGCCGCTATCGCCTCATACCGCGTAAAGCTGCGCCGCCATACCAGCACCACGCGGCGCGTGGGCACGTCGCCGCTAAACGGTATGTAGCGCACATAAGATTCGCTCTCTAGTGCCTCTGCAAGCTGGGGCGTTGCACCACGAGTCACCGTTTTTCTAGCGGTCTTCTTAGCTGCGGCCTGCTTTGCTGCAGCGCCAGTTTTCTTAACTGTTAACAGAGAGTTGTCGGCAGAAGCCGCCAGATCAGCAGCAGCTTGAATAGCCCGCTGCGACGCCGCTAGCTCTGCCTTCGGAATCGACAATTGCGGCACCACCGTCACGCCCATGCCCGCTGCCACCATGTGCTTGATAGTCTCTAGCGACGAGCCTTCAAAACTTTTGCGAATACCCTCGGCGTTGCTAGAAAACCGCGCAAATTCGGGGCACACTTCCAGCACGTGGTCGCGAAAGCAGTGGCCGTTGCCCAGCAGCAGCATAGTCTCCAGTTTCAGCTCTTCGGCGCTGATGCTGCTGCGCGTGGCCAGCGCATGCGTGCTGGGCACCGCCACCATAAACGGTTCGTCATACAGCGCGGCCATCGCCAGCCCCGCGTCTGGGAATGGCTCGGCCAAAATAGCGCAGTCAATCTCACCCGTGCGCAGCATTTCCAGCAGGCGCACGGTAAAGTTTTCTTGCAGCATCAGCGGCATTTGCGGCGTGCGCGCAATGGCTTGGCGCACCAGCGCAGGCAGCAGGTACGGCCCAATAGTGTAGATCACGCCCAGCGTCAGCGCACCGGCCAACGGGTCTTTGCCGCGCTTGGCAATCTCTTTAATGCCTTGCGCCTGCTCCAGCACCGACTGCGCCTGCCGCACAATCTCGCCCCCCAGCGGCGTTACCGTCACCTCGTTGGCACTGCGCTCAAACAGCTTGACATCCAGCTCATCTTCCAGTTTTTTGATAGACACCGACAGCGTAGGCTGCGAGATAAAACAAGCATCCGCCGCCCGCCCAAAATGCTTTTCACGGGCTACGGCGACGATGTATTTGAGTTCGGTGAGGGTCATGGGGAAGATTGTGAACTATTGCAGACACTGATAAATAAAGTGGACAGCCACACTTGACTCAATCTGCCGCCTGCCCTGAGAATTTATTTTTTACTTTTTATAACATTTATATGAAAATTATTTCAACCCTCGCTGTATCGTGCACATTTTTAGCTTTGGTGGCGTGCGGAGGCGGCGGGGGCGACGCAGCTCCTGCACCAGCAGCCGTGTCAGCAGACAAATACGTAGGTACATGGATTCATTGTGAAGCTACTGGTACCAGTACATCCATAAAAAATACGCTGATTTTTACCAAGACTGCAGCCACTTCTCTTGGCTACACAGCGCAAGAACAAAGCTATACCGCCTCTGCAACGTGTACTGGAACAAACACCAGTTCGAACCAAACAGGTAGCATCACGATTGTGGGCACCAAAGTCATAGCTGCCGATACGGTCGAAAAGATAGATGTAGCCATTAGCACCCCGGTTGCTGGTAGCGACAAAGATATTGCGCTTGTTGCTGGCACTACCCTGAAGCTAGGTAATGACACTGTTTTAGATGCAAATGGATACCCTACGGCTCTAGACAACGCATTTATATTCGCCAAGCAATAAGCTGCCTTAAAGCCTTCAAATAATCCACTCGCCCGCCCAACCAGCGGGCGATGTGCTTTTCGGCTAAGCAAAACTGAAAGAAACTTTGCGTACCGATTTCAAATCGACCACTTGTCTGGCCTGCCACAAATCGTAGTGGTCTTTCACCACGTACCAGCTCTCGGGCGAGCGGTTCAGCGTTTTTGACAAGCACAACGCTATCTTTGGGCTGATGCCACTTGTATAGCTATCCAGTTGTTAATCGCTGATACAAAAACACTAGGTGCGCGTCCATACTTTGTTTGCTAAACAGTTTCTCCACTAAAGGATGTCAGTCACCATCCAGAATAGGTTACTTTTTAAGGATTTATTTAGATTGCAGATACCAATTAATACAAATAGAATTTTATTTATGGCTGGATGCAGCAAAAATCAACTTTTGGGGCCTATATGAGAATTAGTTACCTTACATTTTTAACAGTTACAACTGCATTCTTATCGGCGTGCGGGGGCGGTGGTGGCAGCGGAAGCGATTCGCTAGTGCCGGCCAATACAGATACAACAGCAAATTTAGCAAAGTATGTAGGGGCCCCCTCAAATCCCAAGTGCAACACCCCCTGAATTAAACCCAGTAAGGTAGGCGCATGTTACCCAAGACACACTTCAAACAGATTGATGCGCAAGAGCGCATCGTGATCAACCTAGGCTTAGAGCAAGGATTGAGCATGCGGGCTATAGCCCGCATGCTCAATCGCCCGGCGTGCACCGTCAGTCGTGAGATCGAGCGCAACAGTGGGGGTGCTGGCTACTCATGCACCTACGCCCAGCAAAGGCGCAACAACCGGCGTGTGCATAGCCGTCCAGCGGCCAAACTGGTCGCTGGCAATGCTTTGTTTGAATCGGTACGCCACTGG
>JANLPQ010000036.1:0-4249 GCA_031367325.1 Polaromonas sp.
AGCGAACCGCAGGCAGGGTCGTCGTTGAGCGATGTGGCTACCAAGGCGCTGCCAGACGGCGAAAATTTTGCCAGTGACCCGCTGGGCCCCCGCTACCGACTGCGTGGCAACAAGATGTGGATATCCAGCGGCGAGCATGAGATGACGGAGAACATCGTGCATTTGGTGTTGGCCAAGATACCGGATGTTAACGGTAAGCTGGTGGCGGGTGTGCGTGGCATATCGCTGTTTATCGTACCCAAAAAACTGGTGAACGACCAAGGCCAATTGACTGGTGTGCGTAACGATGTCGCACTGGCCGGGCTGAACCACAAACTGGGATGGCGCGGCACGACAAACACGTTGCTGAATTTTGGTGAAGGAAAGTTTGCAGTGGGTGATGCTGGCCCGTACGGCAACGGCGCTGGCGCCGTGGGCTATCTGGTAGGCCAGCCTGGCGAAGGTCTCAAATGCATGTTCCATATGATGAACGAGGCACGCATTGGCATTGGTATGGCGGCTACCATGCTGGGCTTGGCGGGCTATTACGCATCGCTAGACTACGCCAAAAATCGCCCGCAAGGCCGGCTGATGGCCAACCCCAAAGATGGCAAGAGTGCAGGCAAAGACGCCGCTGCCCCGCAGGTACGACTGATTGAGCATGCCGATATCAAACGCATGCTGCTAGCGCAAAAATCTATTTGTGAAGGCGCGTTAGCACTGCAGCTGTATTGCGCAAGGCTGGTGGACGAGCAGCATACTGGCACACCCCAAGCGGCTGACGAGGCACGCCTACTGCTCGAGGTACTGACGCCGATAGCCAAAAGCTGGCCGAGTGAAAACTGCCTAGAAGCTAACAGCTTAGCCATTCAAATCCACGGCGGCTACGGTTATACGCGCGACTTCCCTGTAGAGCAGTATTGGCGCGACCAGCGGCTGAACATGATTCACGAAGGCACGCACGGCATTCAGGCGATGGACCTGCTGGGCCGCAAGGTGCTGATGGAAGGTGGTAGGGGTTTGCAACTGCTAGCCGCGCGCATCAACGCAACGGCGCAGCGGGCGTTGCAGGTGCCTGCATTGGCCGTGCATGCTAATCAACTGGCTGCAGCGCTGGGCAAAGTAGGCAGCGCTACTAAAGCGGCTTGGGCCACTGGCAATCCAGTGGAAGCCTTACCCAACGCCGTGCCGTACATGCAAGCCTTTGGGCACACCGTGCTGGCTTGGATGTGGCTAGATGTAGCTTTGGCCAGCCAATCTGTAGCTGCAACTGCAGCACCAGCTTCGCAACAATACACTACTGATTTAATAGCTGCTAGAGCAGGTATTACGGCCTCAAACCAGTATTTCTACCATTATGAGTTGCCTAAAATAGATGCCTGGCTGACGGTAGTGTCTAGCCGTGATATGACCTGTGCGGACATGCCCGAGAACGCCTTTTAGGCGCATGGCGGTAGCCGCCTAAAACAGGGTCACAATCAAAGGCAAGGAGGATCGTGCAATGCCAATGATCAAAGACGTAAAAATACCCGCCACCAAGGCGCAAAGCCGCGTGCAAGCAGCCGCGTGGACGCTGATCTACGGGGGACTATTAACACTAATTACTGGGTACACCATGCAGAAAAGCCAATCGGCCACCAGTTGGTTGACGGGTGAGGTGTTGATGGTGTCTGGCAGCTTGGTGACAGCCGTGGGCGCAGTGTTGATTTACATTCGTTCTTTGATGAAAAACGCTGATGCACCTAAGAAAGAAACCTCGCCATGACATTGCCTGCCACCCACCGTACCACCCAACAACTATTTGACCTGACTGGTAAAACAGCACTTATCACCGGCGGCTCGCGTGGCCTGGGTTTGCAAATGGCGCACGCACTGGGTGAGGCGGGTGCCAAGATTATGCTGTCATCGCGCAAAGCCAGCGATTTAGAAGAAGCCACCGCCGAGCTGCAAGGCGCAGGCATTGACGCACGATGGATAGCAGCAGACTGCGCCAAAGACGACGAGATCAATCGCCTAGCCGATGAAACCATGGAACGCATAGGCGACATCGACATTTTGGTTAACAACGCTGGCGCTGCCTGGGGCGCACCGGCTGAAGACCACCCCGCAGACGCATGGGACAAAGTAATGAACCTGAACGTGCGCGGCTACTTTTTGCTAAGCCAGCGCGTGGCCAAAAAAAGCATGATAGCCAGGCGCAGCGGCTCCATCATCAACATTGCCTCTATCGCAGGCCTGGGCGGCAACCCCAGCGGCATGAACACGATTGCCTACAACACGTCTAAAGGCGCGGTGATTAACTTCACCCGTGCGCTGGCCGCAGAATGGGGCAAGTACAACATTCGTGTGAACGCGATTTGCCCAGGCTTTTTCCCCAGCAAAATGACAGCGGGCACACTCAAAGCCTTGGGCGAAGACAAGCTCAAAGAAGGCGCACCGCTCAAACGCTTGGGTGACGACGAAGATTTGAAAGGCCTGTGTTTGCTGTTTGCCAGCCAAGCGGGTAAACACATCACCGGGCAATGGTTGGCGGTGGATGGTGGCGTGAGCATCGTCACGGGCGGTTGAGCAAAAGCTTAGGTGAACAGTCAAGCGACCAGCCCATGAAATTTCTAGCGCATATTCCGTTTGTCGAGCACCTAGGTTTTGAGCTGATCAAGTTTGAAGGCGGCGAGGCGGAGATCCATTACACGCCCCGGTCTGAGCACCTTAACAGTTTTAACGTTACCCACGGCGGTGCCAGCATGACGCTGATGGACGTGGTGATGGCGCATGCAGCGCGCAGCGTAGCGCCCGAGGGCGGCATTGTTACTATCGAAATGAAAGCCAGCTTTATGCAACCTGCAGTGGGCGCACTAGTGGCCAAGGGCCGGTTGATTCACCGCACTGCCACCATGGCCTTTACCGAGGCCACTATTTTCGACGCGCAGGGCAGAGCATGCTCTCACGCAACAGGTACGTTCAAATATGTGCGCCGCCTGCCTACCAGCATCGGCGTGCAAGACCTAAACCAAGTGCCCACCGACTGATATTTATCCTTCTAGAAGCATCTATTTATATGCTTTTTAGGCCTCTAACTCAAGTAATACCTGCTCAAGCAGCCATTAAATTTATAGTATTCGAAGGACCACACCATGCAAAACCAACAATGGCTTTTAGATAACCGCCCCACCGCCGAGGCGCAGAGTAGCAACTTTAAACTGGTCACCACCGACACCCCTGTGCTGCAAGACGGCCACGTACTGGTACGCCACCATTACATGAGCCTGGACCCCTACATGCGTGGCCGCATGAACGAGAGCAAAAGCTACGCCGTACCCCAAGCCTTGGGCGAGGTGATGCAGGGTGGCACCGTCGGCGAGGTGGTTGAATCGAAAAACGATAAGTTTGCCATCGGCGACAAAGTAGTCGGCATGGGCGGCTGGCAAAACTACAGCGTAGTGGACGGCAACACCGTGGGCGCGCTGCGCAAGGTAGACACCGCACACATCCCGCTTAGCCACTACCTGGGCGCAGTGGGCATGCCCGGCGTAACCGCCTATTACGGTTTATTCAAAATCTGTATGCCCAAAGCTGGCGAGACCGTGTGCGTTACCGCTGCCAGCGGCGCAGTGGGCAGCGCCGTAGGCGTGCTGGCCAAGTCGCGTGGCTGCCGCGTGGTGGGCATTGCAGGCGGTAAAGAAAAATGCGACTATGTGGTGAACGAGCTAGGTTTTGACGCCTGCATTGATTACAAAGAGCACAAAGACGGCAAGGCTTTGAACGAGGCTTTGAAAGCTGCTGCGCCCAAGGGCATAGATTGCTATTTTGAAAACGTAGGCGGCTGGATTTTAGACGTGGTGCTGGCCCGCATGAACGCCTTTGGCCGCATCGCAGTGTGCGGCATGATTGCAGGCTACGACGGCAAGCCACTGCCACTGGCCGCGCCTGCGCTAATTTTGATGAGCCGTTTGAAGATTGAAGGCTTTATCGTGGCCGAGCATATGCAAGTGTGGCCCGAGGCTTTGAAAGAGCTGGGTGGGTTGATTGCAACCGGTAAATTTAAGCCGCGTGAGTCTGTGGCGCAGGGCTTGGCTGCTGCGCCAGAGGCTTTCTTGGGGTTGCTGAAGGGCAAGAACTTTGGCAAGCAAGTGGTGAAGCTGGTTTGATGTCTTAAGTTTTTAATGCGGACTGCCGGACGCGAAGGGCGCTAAGGTTGCGCGAAGGACGCGAAAGGAAAACCAAATAAGAGTGGTGATTTTTCATAATTTATTTGGTTATTCTTTATCTT
>JANLPQ010000077.1:0-1861 GCA_031367325.1 Polaromonas sp.
GATGCAAGGCAGTTGAAGCTGCGACAGCTCGTTCAAATCCAGACGAACCGCGCGACTACTGAAATTGAGCAAACCCGCGTGCGAGATCAGTTGCTGAAGCGTCGCGCCCTTCAGCGAGACCGGGAAGCGGCGGCGCAAGTCAGACAGATCAAGCTTGAGGCCATGCGCGCTTGCAACCATCGCCAAACAGGCAAGGCCGCATTCACTGGATTCGGATTGAAGGGTGACAGACACGTTGAACCGTAAAAATGCAGGGCGGCCTGGAGCAGGTCGTGCCCGCTGCCATGCTGCAAAAGCCTATTTTTTATCTTTGACGCCGAAAATGCTCTTCAAAGTTGTCGGATCGGTATCCTGCACACAAAACCGCATTCCAACCACGGCAAGCAGCCAGCTACCGATGAAAACCGCCGCCGCAAATAACACCATGTTAGGGTTGGAAAAGTAGCCACTGTCAACCGCGTAAAACACCAAGATAAGTCCAAATGTCAAACTTGCGCTGTGCCAAAGTACTGATTGTTCATGAGATAGAGGTTTCAATTTTATCATTGCGATTCCCACTTGAAGGTATCAGCCGTATTTCAACCATAACCAGCCTGAAATCGCCATTAATAACCAAGATATGCGATATAGAACCACACCGATAAACGTGAAGGACCAAGTGGTTTTGCCGTCAACGGCATCGGATAATGTCGTCTTTTTTTCTGGATCAAGCACGTTTGAAAATGCAAGCATACCGAATGCTAAAGCAATGTAAAAAACTGTAGCGCTAAAGTTTTTGTCTTCAAAGTAACCAATGCCTATTGCGAAAAATGCTATACATAATACTATTAAAGTAACTCTGAACGCGAATTCGTTATATTTCATCTAATGCCACCTTTCCGAGAACAAAAACCAACAAAATCTAATTTACCTGAAAGCTGTTTAAACAAATATTTAAACCGCTTTATTTATGTGGATCCACCGATTGCTATTTGTTAGTTAGCAATAGGTGGACAGTTAGACAATAGATTGGTGATCGTATCTGAAATTATATTTCGACACGTCACCCATAATCATTACTTTGTAAGATACTGCATCATATAGTTGCCACCTCCATAACCAGCGCCCCACGCCATTCCCATTGCACCCCAGAAGCCCGTATCTGCCAACATGGCGAGGGCCACTGGTGCCAAGAAAGGAAGACCGCCAGACACATTCTCAACCTCATTCGTTGTCAAAACTCTCATTTCAATTTCCTAATTAACCAGCCGAAAAAGCGCTCGGCCTATACGCCTCCCATTGCCGCCCACCCATCAGCCGCCTGCGCGCACCGTGGTTGGGTCAGCACCAAGAACCTTCATTTGCTGGCGCGCGGCTAAGACCGGCTCCAGAACCCATTCCCATACTTTTCTGCGCTCTTGCAGTACGTCGGCTTCTAGCGTCAAGCCCGCTTTTAGCGGCATCGTTTCGCCATATGCCTTGATGCCTTGCTGATCAAGCTGCACGTTGATGCGGTACAGCGCCTCGTGGCTGCCGACTTGACTGACGATCTGCTGGCTTAAATTGGGCGGCAGCTCGCTGGGGGCGAACGGCGTGGCGGACACGGCTGTGATGCGCCCTGTGTACAGGCCAAACTTTTGATAGGGATACGCGCCGTACCGCAGGTAGACGGTTTGACCGGGGCTGATGAAACCTGCCGTGCGGCTGGGGGCGTAGAGCTGGGCTTGCAGTGCACCTTGCTCGGCTTGACCAGGCTGTGCGTCACGAATCAAGGTTGCCAAGGTTTGCCCGAGTTGTACCGATTGCCCGGCTTGCAGGCCCAGCGCGGTGACGGTGCCTGCAAACGGCGCGGTGATGACAGTGCCTTTACGGGCTGCGTTTT
>JANLPQ010000100.1:0-18305 GCA_031367325.1 Polaromonas sp.
ATATGTTATGCCAACTACTAATCAATGCTACGGTCCCGTTCAGTTGAGTTGCCCCGCAGGTCAGATCTTATCGGCCAGCACTTGTGCAACGATAGCCCCCGCCGCCGCCGTCTACACCTGCCCCAGCGGCTACCAACTCTCAGGCACCCAGTGCAAAGTCTTCACCAACAACGCCGCCACCGGTACCAACAGCACCAGCTCCGAGCGCACCTTAACCAACGCCCGCGGCCCCGAACACCAGCGCGTCAAACAGGTAGTGGCCCTCTCGGCCAGCGCCCCCGCTGCGCTTAAAGCTGGCGCAGGCACCACTTGGTACTTCAACGGCGAAGACAGCCAAGGCCTGAGTTACGAGAAAGAAGTCAAAACCAACGGCATCACCGAGTACAAACACTATCTGTCCGCAGGCGGCATGGTGTTCGCCCTGCAAGTCACCCGTACCGGCACCCTGGCCGCAGGCGCGCCCAGCGTGCCCGGCAGCACCCAGACTGCCAGCCTGCGCTACCTGCACCACGACCACCTGGGCTCGGTAGCCGCCATTACCGACGGCACCACTGGCCAAGTCATCGAACGCCTAGCCTTTGACCCCTGGGGCAAACGGCGCAACACCAACGGCCAAGCCGATACCACCGACAGCCTGGTAGGCCTGACCACCGACCGCGGCTACACCGAACACGAGCACTTAGACGAGATGGGCCTGATCCACATGAACGGGCGCGTGTATGACCCGCTGGTGGGCAGGATGATGAGTGCCGACCCGTTCATTCAAGCCCCCGGCAGCCTGCAAAGCTACAACCGGTACAGCTATGTGATGAACAATCCGCTGAATTTGACGGATCCTAGCGGGTACCGCAGCATCTGGCAAAAACTCATGCATTTGGGCGACAGAATTTCTTCCATTGGTGTCAGTTTAGGCTCACCCAAGCTGTACCACGCGAGCGTGAACTTCTTGTCGGGTTCGGGTGGTTACCAGCTTAAGAGCGCGGCGCTGGGGTATGTCTCGCTGTATTGCGGAGCATGGGTTGCTGCCTGTAATGGCGGATTCCAAGCGGCTTTGGCCAAAGGCTATGGCGCTAGCGACGGGGACGCGTTCAGGGCAGGGGCGGTAGGGGCTATTTCCTCAGCCGCCTTTCAATGGGCAGGAAACCAAGGTGGGCAGTACAGCTTCGAGCGTTATTTAGCCCATGCAGGTGCAGGGTGTGTAAGCGCAGCGGCTGGCGGTGGCAACTGCGGCAGAGGCGCAGTGGCTGGAGTGTTCGGTAAATTCGCATCCAACGAGCTGAGCATTGGCGGTAGCGGCATACAGTACGATATTGCCAACGGCTTTATAGCTGCAACGGCTGGTGGTATAGGATCTGTAATTGCTGGCGGGAAGTTTGAAAATGGCGCGGTAACTGCGGCTTATGGGTATCTCTTTAATTTCTTGGCTCATGCAGGTCCAATTGTTAGTGAAAATTATTCAGAGAACCGGTACGGATTTGATTTTTCTAACAACCGTGGAGTTGTGGATCTTGCACTAGAAGGCCTCGCAGAATTCGGAACAGGAGCAGGTAAAATTCTGGGTAAAGGTGGGGTCGGTATGGATAAAGCATACTCATTTGTTGCCGCAACATATGGCACTCCCGATTTGGGCGATGGGTTGGGTAGATACGTTGAACAATACCGCGCTTATGGAATGGATCGGGCGTTAGCAACTGAGTTTGACTCTTGGAGTTCAAATAACACAAATCTTGGAAATGGATATTTGACTAGAACACAATTCACACAGGTGCTAAACGTATTTGCTACAAACGTTTCTGGCTTTACTCAAACGTATGGCTCAACGTCTTATATTTTAGAAAAAATAGACAGCAGACAAAAAGCACCTTTTCGTAAATGAGGCGATATGAGTGTTTTAAAAATTGATCAAGTATTCGCCAAAGTCGTTGCGACTGTAGGTGCCGGATTATTGATATTTTTCTTGGTGTTACGGTTTACAAAATACCCAACACCTTACACACTCAATGAGTTGCTCGCTTTTGAACTAATTGCTTGCATGGTGTTGTTACCAATGATTTTTCTTTATTTGTTATTGGCCAAGTATGTCTTGCGGTTCAATAGAATGATTACAACTTTGATTTTGTTGTTTGTCTCAGTGATTTTTTCTGGTATCAGCATGATCATGTATGGTTTACTTATGCCACACTTCCCAGTTGTTTTTTCAGGTGGTAATGTAGTGCCCCAAGTTGTCGTAAATCAATTTGTTGCTGTAATCCAGTTGATGTTCTTAGTAGCAATTGGTATTGTTTTCTACGAAAAGCTAAAACGAAAAAAATAGCTATCTCTTTAACCAATTGACCACGCAGAAACCTCTTGATATTGGAAAAACACGCTCCTTTATTGATAAAGTTAGAGAATCTTTTAACTATCAAGAAAATTATGACGCTGGATATGAGGCAGGTGCGGCTTACAAACAGAATCTTGCGGACAATCAAGCGACTGTCGATGCAAGGATAGAAAAGAATCGTGATTCGCTCCCTACACAAAAATCAGCAAGCGGTTATAAAACCTTCAGCACTTTCATGGCTGACGTGCCTAGTGCAGCTTGGGAGGCAGCCGGAGATCGAAACATAGTCAAAACAATACCTTTTGTCAGCGGATACATAAACGGATACGATAAATGTGTGTGCAAAGGAGTACCACGTGAATAAAAATCAACTTTACTTTTGCATTAAATCTGTTGTTAGCCTGCTAATTGCAGGACTAGTTTTGATGGCCTTAAATTATTTATTGGCTGTCTATTTTTCACCTGTTTGGGCGGTGATTTATATTATTGTTGTGCCACCAGCATTAACTATCTTCACGATTCTTTTTTCTGCTTACATACTTTTAAAAGGTAAGTTTTTTTCTCAACGTCCTTCATTAATTTCGGCCTTACTTTTTCTCATTTTGGTATTTCTTTTGACATATCCGATTTTTAACATTAGTTTATTTAGAAGAGCCATTAACTTTATGCAGGGGACGTGCAAGTCTGTCGGTTACAACATCGCAAGTAGTGTGTTGGATGCTTTACCGTGCTTACTACAGACACTAAGTTATTGGATTTTGCTGTCAGCTGTTTTGTGCGGATTGCCGATCTTGATCGTAAATATATTGACGAAGCGATCATGATTATGGGATTGCAGGGTGAGTAATAAAACAAACTTCAGCGTAAGGTCTCAACACCGGGAATAACTGGGGTCAGATTAGATTTAACTCCCGCACGTAGAGCATCCAAACCTCTGTTTATTCAAGCGCTACGCTATGAATAAAATAGCTGCTTGAGCAGGTTGTACGGCTTCAAAGCCCTAAAACACTTAAAAATCTCAGCACATCCTACTAGCGACTGTGCACCAATGTGCTATTTGCAGCGCTGGCAGCTTCTGTGTAGATAAATTTACAGGCGTTTTAGGCCGTTCAGGCCGTAGAACCTGCTCAAGCAGCTATGGAATTCATAGTAAGTACACCTGCCCCAGCGGCTACCAACTCTCCGGCACCCAGTGCAAAGTCTTCACCAACAACGCCACCACCGCCGCCAACAGCACCAGCTCTGACCGCACCTTAACGTTTGTCTACGGCCCCGAGCACCAGCGCGTCAAACAGGCGAGGACACCGAGGGTCAAGTCTCCCGTTTCCCATAAATATAGGGGTCGAACACACGGTCAGATCACATCTAATTTTGAACCCGCGGCTCTAGAAATGCAACTCTGTTGAATAATCCCAAATAATCCCAAATAATCACCACACCACGACCATTATTAAGGCTTTTAGCCGTTTGAAGCCGTAGAACCTGCTCAAGCAGCTATGCAATTCATAGTGTTGTCGGCTGACTTACAAACTCGGCCAGTTCTTCAAAACCGCACCACCTGCAGTTGCCCCACACGTTCAAAGTCACGCGGATTGGCGGTAACTACAGGCACGCCATGCAGCAAAGCCGTGGCGGCAATCAACGCGTCAGGCAGTTTAAGATGGCACTCGCGGCGAATACGCGCTGCCTCATCCGCCGTGGCGGCGTCCACGCTCAGTTGCGCAAAACTGGCCATCTCTACAATGGCTTCCTGCAAAGACCGGGCCGTAGACATCTAGGCCCAAATCACCCGATGCACCACTGTGCTGCACAAAGCTGTAAACAACCCGGGTCTTACACCTCAGCCACATCCGAGCCTGATTTGGCCAATATCTCCAGCGCGCGCGCAGCCGAGCCGCCTTGCGCGCGCGCTTGTAGAAACTGCTGTGCCGTGCGGCGGCAGGCTAGTTTTTCAGCTACCGCCACGTTGATGTATTGGTTTATGGCTACGCCGTCGTCTGCAGCTGCTTGGCGCAGCGCATCCAGCATGGAGTGGGGTAGTCGCAGGGCAAAATTATTGGTTTGCATGGTTTATTCTCCTAGTGTGGTGGGTTGGGTGCCTGGCTTGAATAATAGCCAGCAGGGGTGCTCAGTTGCAGGTTAAACCGAGGTGCAGCTTGGGCAAAATCACGCAGATTCCAAGTGACCAAATGACTGCATTGCCCATTGACTGCCGCTTCCAGCACCATTTCGTCTGCTGGGTCTTTGAGTTGCGGTCGCCATAAAAAAGAAATGTCAATGGGACACAACACACTGGCCAAGCCCGCCAAAAATGCATCCACCTCAGCAGCACTTAAGCCAAATGCCTCGCGTTGCTCAACTCTTTGCAGAACAGCTTCATACTCGATAAATAAAGGCACAGAAACACCCGCAACAATTTCCGAGCTAAGTACTTGGTACAGCATTCGCCGAGACCAGCCCGTGCGTGAGCGTAACGCAGCAACCAGTACATTCGTGTCCATGATAATCATGTTTGATATTATATACAGTATTGATACTTACAGATAATGCAACTGTCGGCCAAAGCCCTCGCAGCTCTTGGGTCGGTCAGGGCACCACTTGGTACCCCATTTACGGAAAGTCTAGAGGTTTTAGGCAAGCTGATCCCGCCCAAGCTCTGGGGAACCGTTTAATTGTTTAACGGTAGTTTTAGAGCCTATTTTTCATGATTTTTAGGCCGCTAACCCAAGTAAATCCTGCTCAAGCAGCTATTAAATTAATAGTAAATCCCATCAACCCTGTCCAGGCTTTTGCGCTTGCGTGCATGGCACTTGCACCAGCTCGCGCCGCCCGCCGTCTACCCGCATGGCTGACAGGCAGCCGCCCCATACGCAGCCAGTGTCCAGGGCCAGCACATCAGGTCGGTTAACTAAGCCTAGGGTGGACCAGTGGCCAAAGGTTACGCATACATCTTGGGTTAATCGGCCCGGCACGTCGAACCATGGCATGCAGCCTGCTGGTGCGGCACCAGCGGCTTCTTTGGTGGCAAATTCCATCACGCCGTCGGCGGTGCAAAAGCGCAGCCGGGTTAGGGCGTTGACGATGACGCGCAAGCGGTCTGCGCCTGCTAAATCGTTGGCCCACTGCGCGGGGGTATTGCCGTACATGCTGCGCAAGAAATCTGCATAGTCTGGCAGTTGCAGCGCGCTGCATACTTGGGCGGCGTGCGCCAGTGTATCTGCCGCTGTCCACTGGGGCAGCACGCCCGCATGCACCATCAAAAAGCCGTCTTGTTGGGCTGCCAGTGGCCAGTGGCGCAGCCATTGCAGTAGGGCGGGCGCATCGGGCGCGGCCAGCAGGCTGGCCAATGTGTCGCTGCGGTGTGCGGGGCGCACGCCAGCCGCTACGGCCAGTGCGTGCAGGTCGTGGTTGCCCAGCAGGCACTGGGCGGCGTTGCCCAGCTGGTACAGGGTGCGCAGCACGCCCAGCGAGTCGGGGCCGCGGTTGACCAAGTCGCCCAGCAGCACTAGATTGTCGCGGCTGGGCGAAAAATCAATTTTTTGCAAAAGCTGCTGCAAAGCGCTGTGGCAGCCCTGTACATCGCCAATCAGATACAGTCTCATCTTGTACGTCTTTATTTCGGAATTATGGACTTTATCCTGATTGCGCTGCTCACCCTGATTAACGGGGCTTTTGCCATGAGCGAAATGGCGCTAACCGCCAGCCGCAAAACACGCCTGATGGCCATGGCCGAAGGCGGCGACCCGGGTGCCCAAGCAGCGCTAGAGTTAAACGAAAACCCCACGCAAATGCTGTCTACCGTGCAGGTAGGCATTACTTCGATAGGCATGTTGAACGGCATTGTGGGCGAGGCGGCTTTTAGCGAGGGCGTGGCGCAGTTTTTACAAAACGTGGGCTTGACCGCTAAATTTGCAGCGCCCACGGCCACAACTATCGTGGTGGCACTAATAACCTTTGTTACGTTGATTTTTGGCGAGCTGGTGCCCAAACGCATTGGCCTGCTATACCCCGAGGCCGTAGCCCGTGTAATGGCGCGGCCCATGGCCTGGCTGGCCAAGGTGGCCAACCCGTTTGTCAAGCTGCTGACCATGTGCACCCAAGGCGTGCTCAAGCTGCTGCGCATTAACACCAATAACGCCCGCGCCGTGACCGAGGCCGAAATATCTGCCAGCTTGGACGAGGGCCTAGACGCAGGCGTGATCGAGGCGCACGAGCGGCAAATGGTGCAAAACTTGTTCCACCTAGACGACCGGCCGCTCACGTCCATCATGATTCCGCGCAGCGACATCGTGTGGCTAGATGCTGATCTAACGGTAGCGCAAGGCCTAGAAAAAGCCGGTGGCACTACAGACAAAAGCATCAAAACATCGCACAGCTGGTTTGCGGTGTGCCGGGGCGGGCTGGACGATGTCATTGGCTTGGTTAGCACGGCGCGCATGCTGCGCTCTGACAGCGCGCACACGCTAGACAGCTTGGCCAGCCCAGCCATATTTATCCCCGAAACATTGAGCGGCATGGAGCTGCTAGAGCAGTTTCGTGCCCAGTCGGCGCGCATGGTGTTTGTGGTGGACGAATACGGCGTAGTGCAGGGCCTGCTGACCCCGCGCGACTTGCTAGAAGCCATTACAGGCGAGCTAAAGCCGCAAGCGGCTGCGGACGCGTGGGCCCACCACCAACCCGACGGCAGCTGGATGCTGGATGGCCTGATGCCCATTGCCGAGCTGAAATCACGCCTTAAAATCGACGACGACTTGCCCGAAGAGGACAAAAATCGCTACAACACGTTAGCGGGCCTGCTGATGGCCGTATCGGGCGAGATGCCGCAACAGGGCGACACTATCGACTGCGGCGGCTGGCAGTTTGAGGTAACAGCGCTGGAAGGGCGACGTTTAGACCGTATTCGGGCGGTCAAGGCTGTAGGTTAATCCTGCGAAAAACTGCAAATTTTGCGCAATTTGGGGCATTTTCGGCTTTCTTTACAGGGCTAGTCGCGGTAAATTAACATCGTGTGAAGATTTTTGAACCTGTAAGGGTTGTGCCAGTCTACTAATAGGGTGCATACCGCGTTACAGGTAAACAGGCCCTATTTTTTATCCAAGGTGGTTTTATGCGCCGTTCTACATTGTCTACATCCGCTACGCTGGTTTTGGGTGCCACTGCGTTTTGGCTTGCTGCCCCTGCGTCAGCCCAAGAAGTGGGTCGTGTTATTTCTAGCACTGCGTTGATCAGCCAAGTCAGCACACCGCGCCAAGTGTGCGCGCAAGAAGTGGTGCAAGTGCAAAACCAAACACCCGCGACCAAGTCGGGTGCAGGCGCTGTGATAGGCGCTGTGGCCGGGGGCGCTGTAGGCAATTCAGTAGGCCAGGGCAGTGGTCGTGCGCTGGCCACCATCTTGGGCGTCATAGGTGGCGCTTTTGTGGGTGACAGAGTTGAAGGCGGCAGCCCTGGGCAAGTCACCACCAGCCAGCAAACGGTCAACCGCTGCAGTACCCAAAACTTTATAGAAAACCGCACCACAGGCTACCAAGTGGTCTACGAATACGCGGGCAAGCAGTACAGTGTGCAAATGCCGCAAGACCCGGGCCCTACTATTCAACTGCAAGTGGCACCTGTGGGGCAGGTTATACAAACACCGGCAGGGCAGGTGGTGCCCGCACCCGCTGCACAAGCCGCACCGCGCGTGATGTCGCAGATTGATTCTGGTGTAGTGACTGCAGATGCTGCATTTGTGCAAAGTGGTAACGTAGTATTGGTGTCTCAATCGCCGTACCAGCCCATGTTTCAAACGCTATCAGACCCTTATTTTGCAGTAGCGCCCATCGTGGTGGCGCCTAGCTACTACTACCCACAATACTATCCGCGCCCTGCGTTTGGTGCGTCGTTGGTGATTGGTTCAGGCTACTACCGACATGGTGGTTATCGCGGCCAGTACGGTGCTTACCCACGCTATTTTCGCTAAAGCTGCACTTCTCAGATTCAGCGCGGTTTGATAATAATCGCATAGTCGGCAGGGTCGAATGCGCGGCCTGTGATGTGAGGCAGTGAGTCGATATGCTCTAGCCATCCGGTGTCTTCAGAGTGGTGCGCCAGCATAATTTGGCTTTTTTGCCAGTCTTGCAAAGCGTCTTCTTTAAGCGCGAATACTTTTGCTAATTGGTTGATGTGCAATACCTGTTTTGTGCGCTTAAATGTATTGCGAATAAGCATAAAATTTATATCACGAATAGCCAGCCAAGCTATAAAAATCAGCCACATCATCAGCAGAAAAAAAGCACCAAATCCTAACGCTTTGGCAAAACTTACCAACACAGGATCTAACCCGCGCGATTGACCGCTGAATAACGCAATCAGTCCAGTAATGAGCGGTAGCCACAACAGCAACCAAGCACCCCAAGCTATAACGTCTAGCATTTTTAAAAGAAAACGCTTTACCCAAGGTACGTGCGCAGTATCGAAGACGAAAGATGCCAGGGGTGAGCGTGTTAAGTTCATCAAATTTTCCTGATGGTCAATTAGCTAGATAAATATTACAGGGTTTAAGGTGCGCGGCCCGTGTAGCCACGGTCTGGGCTAACCCACCGTGCGCGCTGGCCTTTTTTACGCAATAGAGTTTTGGGCAGCGCCCAAACAGTCGTCAACATCGTCAACATCCAAAACGCAATTGGATACCAAATCACCGTAAGGTAAACCGACAGCAAATTTTTCTCGTACCTGCGGTCCATCATCAAGCTTAGAAACATTTGCATCAAGCACACTGTGGCCAACCAAAGCCCACTCCAAGCAGGCAGTATTCTTGCAAAAGTCGTGGTGTTTGGGCCTTGCGTAAACATGTCGACCACAATAAATAAACTGGTGAGAAGCAAGCAGAACGTCATCACATAGGCCCAAGCCACAGACAAAACATATTCAATATACAAAGGCAACATACTCAGCCCGCGGCGGGTAGCTAAACTGCCTGAGTACTTCAGCAAGACTTGAATACCACCCATCGCCCAGCGCAAGCGCTGCTTCCACAAACCTTTGAATGTCTCGGGCATTAATATCCAACACAATGCATGCGGCTCAAAGCGAATGAGCCAACCGTTGACTTGCAGCTTCCAAGTGATATCGATGTCCTCGCACATCATGTCTACGCTCCAGTAGCCAATGTCGTGTAGAGCTGCCCGCCGAAACGCCGTGATGACGCCCGACACGGAATAGATGCGACCATACGTGCTTTGCGCACGTTTGATTAAGCCAATGATGGAGCTGAATTCACCTACTTGTAATCTGCCTAGCATGGTAGATCGCGTGCGTATACGTGGGTTGCCAGTAACTGCGGCAACATCGGAGTCACTTAAAAAATGCCGCACTAGCCATGGCAGAGAATCATGCGCAAGCATGGCATCGCCGTCGATGCATACAAGGTACTCGCTACATGCTACGGTGGCAGCAGTAATTAACGCAACCGCTTTGCCTTGATTTTTTGCTTGGTGGATAACGCGTACCCGCGCATCGCGTCGCGCTAATGCGTCTAGCAAGCCGCCCGTGCGATCTTTACTGCCATCGTTTACCGCAATGATCTCGTAGTTGGGATAATCCATACCCAACAAATGGCCAATCACTTCATCTACATTGTCTTCTTCGTTATAGCAAGGCACGATGATGCTGACCATCGGCCAAAGCTCACGTGGCGTAGACGAAAATTCTTCGGTTGTGGAATTTATCTCATAAAAACCATAAAAAACCAACGCTCCTGCCGTCCACACATGCGCCATCAACAGCGGATAGTAATAGCTGAATAAATGCAAAGGTACTAGCCATGCAGCGTTCTGAATTTCTAACAAAGAACTCATGACTTTACCGGAAATGTAGTTAATGAAAAAGCTGGTTTCAGAGTTTTAATGTTGGGCTGATCCTCCGCAAAATTGTCTGGGTAATAGCCTATATGGTGAACACCGGCGCGACGCAAAATCATCACATGTTCGGCAAGCTTGGCGCTGTCGATGGCTTTGTTGGTGCGCCAGTCTTTGCTTTGTAATTCAAAAACTACGCGTTGTGCCGCTTTGGGGCGCTGCAATACAGTGGCGGCTAATGTTTTGAGCCATTGCTCTGGGTCGCTGGCTTTTTCCATGTAGGGCATAGCCATGACAGCTGTGTAGTCATAGCTGGCCAACATATTGTCTAAGTCTTGCGCAAACCAAATTTCAGATTCAGGGTCAAGCACGGGTGGTGCATAAATATTGCGCGCAGTTTCCAAATCTGGAATATGGTTGCGCAGGACTGCCGCCAACTCCAGAGTTAAATTGGTCAACGTGGCGGTTTTAAATTTTGCCCATCGCCGATCTTTTTTGTCGCTGGCTCGCAGCTGTGAAAAGGCTGCTGGTAATCCGGCTTTGGCATAAGCCTGCAATGCCTGCGGACTGACGTCTTCAAAATCATCAAGGGTAGCGTCGTCGTGCAGCAGCAAGCCACGCGTGCCCCATGCATGCTTGCCAAAATCTTCATAGATATCGCGCATGACTTGTTTGGCCTCGGCAGAGTAGGGCGACAGGCGTGGGTAACGACTTTTAGCATGACCTTCGGGTGCGCTTGCATGCACTTGCACGGTATGCTTTGCAACGGGGTGTTCTGGCGGCAGCTCAAACGCCATGACCGGCATCCATGCATAGACTTGTACACCGCCACGGGTTTTAAGCTGCCACGCCACACGGCGGAATAAATCTGCGCGCATAGGCAAATGGCGATTAGGAAAGTACAGCTCTTTGGCCGCACCATTGCCGTCTGGATCGGCGTAGGCTTGCAAATACACATGGCTTGCGCCCAAAGCGCGAACCCGCTCTATTAATTTCCCCAAGTTAGCTTCTTGCTGTTTTACATCTTTGTCGTAGATGTAATCCAAGTCAACATGTACTACCCTTTTGCGCAGCGCTTCATCATATTGCCCCTGTGATCGTTGCTTGACCATGGTCTTCAGGCCTGACAGCCCTGCGTTGAAAAGCACTAAGTCACGGCCAAGGTGCATCAGTGGTGTGGTCGCGTTATCAGAATTGCTGGTTAAATTAAAGCCTACGGTATGGCCTGCCTTACGCGCCATAGCGATGGCAACGTCGTTGTATGCACCGTAGGGCCACACTATGGCGCGCGGCCGCACGCCGATCTCGCGCTCCATCAAGCTGGCTACGCTATCAAAATCTTTATAGATACGTGTTGCGTACGCTTCCTCGGTTTCATAGGTGGCCGACACCGGGTCATAAATGCGCGTGACCAGCGCAGGCAATTTGCTGCCTTGTGGATTGGCCAGAACTCCGACATGTGAGTAGGCGCTGTGCGAGGCAAACTCTACCAGTCCATCTGTGGCCATTTCGCGCACTTGGTCCCAGTTTAAAAAAGCTTCTCGGGGAGTCAGCTTGTTGTCATAAGCTACTTTTCCTGAAGCATCTGCGGTCATAAACTGCTCTACCAATGCAATAACTGCAGGATACTGATAGGCTTTAAGCAGCGGATAAACGCGGCTGTAAAAGCTCTCATACCCATCGTCAAACGTTAATAACAGTGCTTTGGCTGGTAGCTCAGGGCCGCCTTGCCTGGCTTGCACTACTTGCTCTAAACTAACTGCTCTGTACCCGTTGGTCTTGAGCCACTCCAAGTGTTCTACCAAATCAGTGGTGCTGACTGCCGCAGAATCAGGGGATGTTTCAAAAGATTGGCGCAGCCTATCGCGTATGTCGTGGTAGCACAAAATACGCACGGCATTTTTTGAACTCTTTTGTCCTAACTCACTGGCTAGTAAAAGTCCCGTGTTGCTCAGCAGTAAGGTGCTGATTAATAGCTTTCTTTTACTGTGGTCTAAGGATGCCAAACTGCTGGCACTGGGCTGTGGTGTTAAACGGTTCATAAAGCTAAATTCCAGCGTAGTGATAAAGTGCGGCGGCGGTCTTGAACACCGTCGTAAGGCCTGCGTGTTTGCCCCACGGCTGCAGACAACATGCGCCCTGTACCTAAGCGCCACTCATGCTCATAGGACACGCCGTAGCTATTGCCAGTGGCATAACCCTGCTGGGCTACTTGACCAACGCTGACAGACAGTTTGTGCGTCCAGCCCAGCTGGCCTGCTGTCACCAGTGCCTGCGACAGGCCGCTGGTGATGGAATAGGCATTCGTGCGTAGCGGGCTGTAGTAGGCGACGTTTTGCTTGCTATTAGTGCTGCGGCCAGCGTCTAGGCGCACATTGCCACGAAACGTATCGCCGAAGCTGTAAGCTTGATCGGCATAAAAATTTGCGTCAACACGGCGGTTATCGTCTGTAGATTTGACGCTGCCCGTACTCAAGCCTAGGTAAGTTTGCGGTAACGCGCGCCAGTCTAGCGAGAGTTGAATTGATTTTGCGCTCACACCGGCGGCCTGCCCACGCACGGGCAGATCTTCTGATTGGGTGGCAGCGCTGGCGTTGAGCGTGAAGCCATCTGCCACTTGCCATACAGATGCAAGGCGCACACCTGCAGGCGCTGACGGTGTTTGGCGTTGGGTTAGTTCTGCCTCAGCCCACAGGTTGGGCCAATAAAACCGTAGCCCCAAAGCTGCAAAATTGGCCTTGGCCTGGCCCGCTATAAATTGCGCTTCGTTAGTACGCCAGCGCGCTTTGAGTCGCCAGCGATCTTGAAACACGGGGGACAGCAATGCCATGCCGCCTTCCTTGTCTGCCGATCCGTCGGCAGTGTTGGCCGACGTGCCTAAACCACGTGTGAAGTCACCCGACAACACAAACCCCATTTGTCGCTGCGCACTGGTTTGCAAGCGGTTCAGCGCTATTGGATGCGCACCTACTTGCTCTAGCTCGTAGCGCGTCGACGCATAAGCTGCAAAATCGTTTCTGTCTAGCGCATTACGCGCCACAATCTCTAGCGCTCTGGTGTTGTCGGGTTCGTCAATCAGCACTAAGTCGATAGCCTGCGCGGCGGCGCGAGGTTTGCCCTGCGCCTGCAAGATTTCGGCTTCGTCCAGCCGTATAGCCGTATTAAACGGTGCATCATTGCGCAGCCCAGCGATCAGTGCCCGTGAACGGCTTTGCTCTTGCAGATTATTTGTTGACGAGGCTAGTACTGCACGGGCTAGTTGAAAACGTACATACGCGTCGTCTTGTATTTCAACACCGGGCAGTCCTCTGTTGACGATGGGGCGCACCTGTGCAGATGTAGTTTCTATCAGCGTTCGGGCCTGCTCTAGCTTGCCTTGGTCTAGCAAGGCATAGAACATGGCAATGTTCAGGTCGCGCTTATCGAATTCGTTGGCAGTTTGTAAATTAGTCAGTACTCGTCTTAGCCTTTGCTCAGCTTGCTTAGGCTGATTTTTGCGCATCAGTGCATCGCTTGCGGCCAGTTCTGCTTGTGGCAATAATGGCAGTCCTGCTCTATCGGCCTCCTGCATAAGACGCAGCGTTTGCGTATCGTCTCCTTGCTCTGCATAAGCGGCGATGGTGTCAGATGTGATACGGCTTAGAAGTTGCGGGTCTTTGGTCAGTTGTTTGGCTTGCGATAGCTGGGCAATAGCACTAATTAGCTGTTCGCGCCATTTATCACGCTCAGTGTTAGCGCTTTTTGCAGCCCATCTTATTTGTTGCCCCGCCATGGCTGCCAGCACTTTGGCGCGATCTTCTGAGCTGAAACTGGCGCCAGACTGTGCCAGCCACGTGCTAGCTAATTGTTGCGATCCAGCGCGAGAGGCAATCAAGATGGCTTCTCGCATGCGGGCATTGCGATATTCAACAGGGTATTTTGTCCCAGCTTGTGCGCCATCTTGTATTTGTGTGGACCACCAGCCTAAGGCCACGATATCGCTGCGATCCCCGTTAGTTTTGTCGGTGGCTGCCCAATAGCTGCGTGCTTGGGCTACGCGCTCTGACCAGCGGGATGAGTTGATACATTTTTGCTCTAGCTCAGTCAGTGACTGGTCCGCTTGGGTTAGCCTGCGTAAATCGGATTGGCTATTGGCTACACCCAGCAACGCATCACAATCTTGGCGGTCTTTTGCGTACAACACGCTGTACGCCTCTAAAGCCCACGCATAGTCTTGTTGATTGCGCGCGGATTTGGCTGCGCTGCGCAAAGCGTAAGGTTCTAATACGGCACTTCCGCTGGCTTTAGCAGATGCCAAAGCATCTGCATCTCTGCCCGACCAGCCTAAAATAACCACCCTATCTGAGTCAACGCGTTTGTCTTGCGGATGGCTTGTTTGCCACGCGCTCAGCGCTTGAACAGCTTGCGCATGCGCGCCTGCACGCGCCGATTCAATAATGGCATCGTAGCTTTGGTCAGCCATGCTGTTGAAATGCGCCGCACACAAAGCTACGCCTAGTCCTGACCATTTAAGTGTGAGACGTAATTTGCCTGTCTTTTTAGATATCACCAACTTCACTCCCTTCATCTCAGCACTAGTGGCTTTACGAGTCAGGGTTTATACCATCGCAGTAAGTAAAATATATGTCAGTCTAAAAACGGAAAGACCGTTTTGTAACCCTTTTTGGTGCTCTAGCCATTGCGGTGTCGCATACAAACACAAGTCAAGGCGTGTGAGTGGGCACGCTCGCATTACATTTGTTACAGGTGAAAACTACCACAACTGCATCGGTAAATGATGCGTAGTTTTAATAAACGCAGGTAATGTTACGATTTGCATCGTAAGTACATCGTATTTTGCGGCCCTGACGTTGCGCCTCCACCGCTGCGATCACACTGGCACGTTCGTCAGCACCCATCGTGCTTTCTGCACGCGCAAGCCAAGTACTTGCTAATTGGTGCGATCCTGTACGCGACGCCACTAAGACCGCCTCATGCACACGCGCATTGCGATAAGCCACAGGGTAGGCTAGCTGCACGGCTGGCTCCATTTGCGCCGTCCACCAAGCTAGGGCACTGAGGTCTTTAGGCGCAGAGTCGTTTTTTTGGCGTGCAGACCAATAGGTGCGTGCTTGGGCTATACGCAAAGGCCAATCTTGTGCGTTGGCACAAGTGTTTTCTAGCTGCGCTAAGGTGTTGCCCGCTTCTTCGGGTGTACGCAGGTCTACTTGGCTATTGGCTGCGCCCAGTAGGGCGTCGCAATCTTTGGGGTCTTTGACCAACAGCAAGTTATAGGCCTCTAACGCCCACGCATGGTCTTGCTGATTGCGTGCCGACTTAGCTGCACTGCGTAAAGCATACGGCTCTAGCATGTTGCTACCGCTGGTTTTGGCTACGGCCAGTGCGTCAGCATCCAAGCCCGCCCAGCCCATCACCACGATCAAATCAGCATCTACACGTTTGTCTTGTGGATTGCTTGCCTGCCATGCTCGCAAAGCTTCGATAGCTTGGCTGTGTGCACCTGCACGGGCCGACGCGATGATGGCATCGTAGTTGGGGTTGGCAAAACCCTGTAAAGATACTGCGCACAGCGCGGCTGTGACGCACATCAGTAAGGTTGCACGTAGTCTTGGTTTAAACAATGTCGACTCCCTCAAATTCACAATATCAACACAACGGGACTGTTTTATACCTGTTTAATATGCCAAAAATAAAGCCAAGCAGGTCGAGAAAACTGATTTGTAACCAACGGAATACCAAAAACTGTCAGTATTCTAGAACCGATATTACTTTGTGAAAAACAATAAAAAAAGCCCGGAAGGCTTTAGACCTGTCCGGGTTTAGATGTGGTGCCCATGAGCGGAATCGAACTGCTGACCTACGCGTTACGAGTGCGTTGCTCTACCAACTGAGCTACATGGGCGTTAGCGTAGATTATACCAAACAATAGACTGCTTTATACGCCAATAAGCACTACTAATTTAATAGCTGCTTGAGCAGTATTTACTTGGGTAACAGCACTAAATGGTCAATATTTAAGGGCTTGCAGCGGCCTAGAAGTGGTGCTGGTGTCATACCGCTTCGTGGTGGTAGCTGGTTAAGCGTTCTACTTCGTTTTTGGATCCCAAAATCACGCTCACACGCTGGTGCAGTTTGTCGGGTTGAATGTCCATAATGCGCTGTTTGCCGTTGGTAGACGCGCCACCGGCTTGTTCTACCAGCCAGCTCATGGGGTTGGCCTCGTACATCAGGCGCAGCTTGCCTGCTTTGTCCGGCTCGCGCTGATCCCAAGGGTACATAAACACGCCGCCGCGTGTGAGGATGCGGTGCACATCGGCCACCATGCTGGCAATCCAGCGCATATTAAAGTCTTTGCCGCGTGGGCCGCTGGTACCTGCCAAGCATTCGTCGATATAGCGCTTAACTGGTGGTGCCCAGTGGCGCATGTTGCTCATGTTGATGGCAAACTCTTTGGTGTCTGCGGGGATTTGCATGTTTTCTTCGGTCAGTATGAAGCTGCCTTGCTCGCGGTCTAGTGTGAACATGACCACGCCGTCGCCTACGGTCAGCACCAGCGTGGTTTGCGGGCCGTAGACGCAGTAGCCAGCGGCTACCTGCTGGGTGCCTGCTTGCAAAAAGTCTTTTTCTTCAACGCCTGCATCGTTATCGTCAGGCTTTTTTAGCACGCTAAAAATAGTGCCAATGCTCACATTCACGTCGATATTGCTAGAGCCGTCCAGCGGGTCAAACAGCAGCAGGTATTCGCCCTGTGGGTAGCGGTTAGGCACCAGGTAAATGCTGTCCATCTCCTCGCTGGCCATGGCCGCCAGGTGGCCGCCCCATTCGTTAGCCTCAATCAGCACTTCGTTGGCAATGATGTCGAGCTTTTTTTGAATTTCACCTTGTACGTTCTCGCTTTGTGCCGTGCCCAATACGCCACCTAATGCGCCTTTATTGACAGCGTGGCTAATGCTTTTGCAAGCTCTGGCTACAACTTCTAGCAGCAAGCGCAGCTCTGGCGGGATGTGCCCTTCTTGGCGTTGTTGCTCTACGAGGTATCTGGAAAGAGAAATTTTGGTGGTCATGTTTTGTATCTTAACTTGGGGGTTTTAAAAGCGGACTGCCGGATGGGAAGGGCGAAAGCGGACTACCGGACGCGAAGGGCGCTAAGATTGCGCTAAGGACGCGAAAGGGGATAAATAAAAAATACCAAAAGTTGAAGGTTTCATTCAAAAAAAAGTCATACCGCTAAAAATTTAGTTTAGGAATAAGACTTGAAGATTGAATTGAAAAATTTGGTATTCCTTTCGCGTCCTTAGCGCAATCTTAGCGTTCTTCGCGTCCGGCAATCCGCCTTCGCCCTTCGAGCATTACTAATCCGCCAATGCCCGCGAAACCACTTCGCGCACGTCGTTACTCAAATCACTTTTAGCGGCCACGCGTTTGATGGCTTCTTTGGCTGCATTTTGATACGGCTGGGCTAGTTTTTTCCAGCGGTCCATGGCGCGGGCCAGGCGGGCGGCTACTTGGGGGTTGATGGCGTCTAGGGCCAGCACTTGTTCAGCCCAGTAGATGTAGCCTGCCGCGTCTGCCCGGTGGAAAGCGCCGGGGTTGGCGTTGCAGTAGCTAAAGATCACGCTGCGGGCTCGGTTAGGGTTTTTGATGGTGAAGTCGGGGTGCTGCATCAAGCTGCGTACGCGTGGCAGTACATCACCAGCGCGGTCGGTGGCGCCTGCTTGCAGGCTAAACCATTTGTCCAATACCAAGGCCTCGTCTTTGAACAGCATGTAGAACTTTTGCAGCGCAGGCTCTGCCAAGGCGTGCCCGCTGTGAACCAAGGCGCTTAGTGCGCCAAAGCGGTCGGTCATGTTGTCAGCATCTTTAAAACGCTGGTAGGTTTTACCGGGCCACACTTCATCAGCAGTGTCGCGTGCGGCCAGGCACAACATAGCTTGTGCCATATTGGCCAACGAGCGGCGGCCACTGCTAACGGCGTCAGGCGTGTAGCTACCGTTGTTTTGGTGGGCCTCAAAGGCCCATTGCCAGTCGGCTTGCAGCGTGGTGGCCAGGGCGCTGCGCATGGCTTCGCGCACGGTGTGAATGGCTTGCGGGTTGACGATGTCTAGCTGCTCGGCAATATAGCTCTCCGACGGCAGGGTGAGCACCAG
>JANLPQ010000098.1:0-41620 GCA_031367325.1 Polaromonas sp.
AATGCCCTTCTGCGCCAAATGCTTCATCAAATGCAGGTAGAACGGCAATTGCTCGGCAGTTAAGCGTTCAAAGACGGTGAGCACATAGTCGCCTAGGTCGCTGCTGGCAAAGTAGTTGGTGTTTTCAATACCGCCTTGGCAGCCTTCTAATGTGTGCAGGGTGCCAAGCTGCAAATCACTGAAAATTTGGGCAGCAGCGGCGTGGGAAACTTCGGTAAAAACAGCCATGAGCAGACAAGAAACTAGGGTTACAACCTGTCAATTGTAGGCGCGGCGCGCGGCCTGGCATTGGCAAAGTACGCCGTGGCTTTGAATTGCTGTGTGAAAACGACCATTTATGGGGCGACAATGCTGGCTATGACCGATGTTTCTACCCCTTCCAATTTGCTCAGCACGCCCCCGGCGGAACGCCTGCTCCTGGTGGACGGCTCCAGCTACCTGTACCGCGCTTTTTTTGCAGGCGGGGACAGCATGAGCACCACACTGCCCGACGGCACCGTAGTGAAAACAGGAGCTATTCGCATCATTATCAACATGATGGCCTCGCTGAAGGAGCAATACCCTGCGCAGTACGTGGCCTGCGTGTTCGATGCCAGTGGCCCCACGTTCAGGGATAGCCTGTACCCTGACTACAAAGCCAACCGCTCACCCATGCCAGACGACTTGCGCAGCCAGATCGAGCCGATCCATACCGTCATGCGCCTGCTAGGCTGGCCCGTGATGGCAGTGCCCGGTGTGGAGGCCGACGACGTGCTGGGTACGCTGGCACGCATCGGTTCAGAGTGCGGCATGGAGGTAATTATTTCCAGCGGCGACAAAGACCTGTCGCAATTGGTCAACCAGCACATTACGATTATTGACACCATGAACGGCAAACGCCGCGACATCGCCGGCGTGACGGCTGAATTCGGCGTGCCGCCGTCGCTGATGTTGGACTACCAAAACTTGGTAGGCGACACGGTAGACAACGTGCCCGGTGTGCCCAAGGTAGGGCCTAAAACGGCGGCCAAATGGCTTGCAGAATATGGATCGCTGGCTAATTTAGTGGCCCACGCTGGTGACATCAAAGGCACTGCTGGCGAAAACCTGCGCAACACGTTGGACTGGTTGCCCAAAGGCCGCGAGCTACTCACCATCAAAACAGATTGCGATTTAACAGGCTATGTAGACGGCTTGCCTGCTATTGATACGCTAGCTGCTCAAGCAGAAGATACGGCGGCTTTGGTTGATTTTTATGTTAAATATGGGTTTAAAGGATTAGCTACATCGCTTAAAGCTGGCGGCAGCAGTAACGGCAGTGGCCCCAAGCACACGGCTGCTCCACAAGCCGCCATGGACGATTTATTTGCCGAGCCTGCACCTGCCACCTCGCAAGCGACCACGGTGGCCTACGACACCGTGCTGACGTGGGAGGCCTTTGACGCATGGCATGCCAAGATCCAAGCCGCACCACTGACAGCGCTAGATACCGAGACCACATCGCTTAACGAGATGCAAGCGCAGATTGTAGGCATTAGCTTTAGCGTGCAACCCGGCCAAGCAGCCTACATACCGCTAGCCCACGTAGGGCCTGATGCACCCGAGCAATTGCCTATCAACGAAGTGTTGGCCAAGCTGAAACCGTGGCTAGAAGATGCCACTAAACACAAGCTGGGCCAGCATATCAAATACGACCGCCATGTGTTTGCGAACCACGGCATTGAGGTGCAAGGGTACGTGCACGACACTATGTTGCAGAGCTACGTGCTGGAGGTGCACAAACCCCACGGCCTGTCTAGCTTGGCGGAGCGCCACGTAGGCCGCAAAGGCATCAGTTACGAGGACCTGTGCGGCAAAGGCGCACACCAAATTGGCTTTGCGCAGGTGGACGTGGCCAAGGCAGCGGAGTATTCGTGTGAAGATTCTGACCAAACGCTGGACGTGCACTTAGCGCTGTGGTCCCGGCTAGAAAAAGAACCCAAGCTGCTCAACATCTACCAACTAGAAATCGCCAGCAGCGAAACGCTGTACCGTATCGAGCGCAACGGCGTGCTGATCGACGGCCCCATGCTGGCAACGCAAAGCCACCAGCTGGGCCAGCGCATCATGGAGCTGGAGCGCGAGGCACATGACCTGGCGGGCCAGCCGTTTAACTTGGCCTCGCCTAAACAAATTGGCGAAATTTTCTTTACCAAACTCGGCCTGCCTGTGGTTAAAAAAACCGCCACTGGCGCGCCCTCTACCGACGAAGAAGTATTAGAAAAACTGGCCGAAGACTACCCATTGCCTGCCAAAATCTTGGAACACCGCGGTCTAAGCAAGTTAAAAGGCACCTATACCGACAAACTAGCCCAGCTAGCCCACCCGCTCACGGGCCGGGTACACACACACTACGCGCAGGCCGTGGCTGTGACTGGGCGGCTTAGTAGCAACGATCCTAATTTGCAAAACATTCCTATCCGCACGCCCGAAGGCCGCCGCGTGCGCGAGGCGTTTGTGGCCCCCGCTGGCAGTGTGATTGCCAGTGCCGACTATTCGCAAATCGAGCTGCGTATCATGGCGCATATCAGCGGTGACGAGGCATTGCTCAGTGCATTTACCTCGGGCCTAGACGTACACCGCGCTACAGCTGCTGAGGTGTTTGGCGTGGGGGTGGATCAAGTAACCAGCGAGCAACGCCGCTACGCCAAGGTGATTAACTTTGGCTTGATCTACGGCATGAGCGCGTTTGGCTTGGCACGCAACCTAGGCATCGATAATACAGCGGCTAAAAACTACATTGATAGGTATTTTCAGCGCTACCCTGGCGTCAAACAGTACATGGACGAAACCCGTTTATCAGCCAAAAGCAAAGGTTATGTAGAAACCGTCTTTGGTCGCCGCCTGGTACTGCCCGAGATCAACAGCCCTAACGGCCCGCGCCGCTCTGGCGCTGAGCGCGCTGCTATTAACGCGCCAATGCAAGGCACAGCGGCTGACCTGATCAAAATGAGCATGAATGAAGTACAACGTGTTTTGGACGCCGAGAAGCGCGCCACCAAAATGATAATGCAGGTGCATGACGAACTGGTGTTTGAAGTGCCTGAGGGTGAAGTAGATTGGCTACGCGTTGAAGTTCCGCGCATCATGGCGGGTGTGGCTTCTTTGAAAGTACCGTTGTTGGCCGAAGTGGGTGTGGGGCCTAACTGGGACAAGGCGCATTGAGCAGTGAGTACGTTTTGTTATGCAGTTTTTTAAATTGCCTAGCACTATCAATTTCATAGCTAGTTGAGCAGTATCTACGGGCTGAACGGTCTATTTGATGATTAAAAATGGTGGTTCTTGGTTCTTAGCTCGTGTGTGCGTTGGGGAGCTGAACCCTTTGACATTGCCTGAGAGTTGGAATTTAGCCGGCCATCGTTTTTGTGAAATTTTTTACTGTCCTGGTACCTCGCGGTCACACAGCACCGCACGGCATGCCTATGCCAAACGGACCTGCGGCCCTTTATTGTTTGTCATAGGCATACCGAACGTTGCTGCGCTCCAACGGCGTGGTCGCTGCCAGAAGAGCAGATAAACAGCCGCTGTCGTATTTCATTTACTGCGACTATCACCCAGCGAACCCCCCAGCCGCCTACAAGCGTGCTGTTGTGGCGTGTGTCCTATGACAAACAATAAAGGGCCGCAGGGCCGTTTGGCATGGGACACACGCCACAGCAGTGCGCGTGCAGGAACAACGAACTCGGTACGAAGCCACCCACCCACACAGCAGAAAACACCCTAAAAACCACTTCAAACGATATTTTTAACAACGAAATAGCCCACTAACCCAAGTAAATACTGCTCAACCAGCTATTAAATATGTAGCGGTCTTAATCCCCACAACAGTTAACAATAAAGATCCCACCAGATGCAGGGCTGCCGTGCCCAGCGCCAATGCATAGCGCGACTGCTGCAGCATAGCTACCACTTCAGCGCTAAAGCTGCTGAAGGTGGTGAGCGCCCCTAAAAACCCAGTGACCAAGGCCAAGCGCCACACCGGGTCAATCTGCGGGATCGCGTTAAACACGCCTACGCACACACCGATCAAGTAGCCGCCCACCAAGTTAGCTGCTAACGTGCCCCACGGCAACACCGCCCCGGGGTTGAGCCATAAGCCAAGCTGCCAGCGGGCCAAGGCGCCTGTGCAGGCACCGATACAGATTGCGATGATATTGAGCATGTGCAAAGTGTAGCGCCTCTGGCTGGTTTGCTTTGGCTTGACGATGCGCTGCTATTTAAAACCTGCAAGCTAAGCGACAATAGACGCATGATCAAGGCGGCAGGTTTTTTAGGCATCGTGATGCTCGACACGCAGTTTCCCAGGCCGCTAGGTGATATTGGGCATCCAGAGACATTTAAGGTGCCTGTACACCGCGAGATTGTGCGCGGTATTTGGCCAGACAAAGTGGTGCAGTCGGCTGCCAGCCTGCGGCAGGCACGCATCGTGCCAGCGTTTCAGGGGGTAGTGCGTAGCTTGGCGCAGCGGGGTGCATTGTCGATTACTACCAGTTGCGGGTTTTTGGTGCTGCTACAAAAAGAGCTGCAAGCCGCTGTGCGTGTGCCTGTCGTTACCTCTAGTTTGTTGCAGTTGCCTAGCTTGCTAAAACAGCAGCAGCGTGTGGGTGTGCTTACCATCAGCGCAAGTTATCTGGGCAAAGAGCATTTGCGCAGTGCGGGTGTGCCAGCGGACCGACTGGCCGATGTGGTGGTGCAGGGTGTTGAGCCAAAGAGTGAGTTTGCAAGCCGAATACTGGGTAACCAGCCGCAGATGGATGTAGAACAAGCCCAGCATGATGTGGTGGCCGCAGCGCTGGCCCTGAAAGTGCGTGCACCCGAGGTGGCTACGATTGTCTTAGAGTGCACCAATATGCCGCCCTATCTTGCTGCCATAGAGGCAGCTACGGGCTGCAATGTGCTCAGCTTGATGGACGATGCGCGCTTGTTCAAACCGTTTGCACAGCCCTTGCCCAATCAAGCCATCACGCAGTTCTAGACCTTGTTAGACAGCCGCTAGCTTGGAGTATTCGATAGCGATAGCCGCCGCCAAACGTGCGTTATTCAGCACCAGTTGAATGTTGGAGGCCAAGCTGTCACCGCCCGTTAGCGCATTCACCCGAGCCAACAGGAACGGCGTGGACTCTTTGCCTTCGATGCCTTGCTCTTGCGCTTCGCGCAGCGCTTGGGCAATGGCAGGGTCAATCACACTGCGTGGCAGGGCAAAAGCGTGGGGGATTGGGTTGGCCACCACCATGCCGCCGCGTAAGCCCATCGCCCATTTAGCGTGCATGGCCTGGGCTATAGCTAGGGCGCTGTGCAATGCGTAATCCACTTTGTAATCACTGCCCTGGGTAAAAAACGCGGGCAGGGTGTCGGTTTGGTAGCCCACTACGGGCACGCCGTGCGTCTCTAGATATTCCAATGTCAGCTTCAAATCTAAAATTGATTTAGCACCTGCGCACACCACTGCCACGGGGGTGATGGCCAGTTCTTGCAAGTCGGCAGACACATCAAAACTGCGCTCTGCACCGCGGTGCACCCCACCAATACCGCCGGTGGCAAATACGCGAATGCCTGCCATGGCGGCAATGATCATGGTAGAGGCTACCGTGGTGGCACCCGTAGTGCCACTGGCCACGATAAACGGTATATCGCGCCTGCTAACCTTCACCACGCTGCGGCCAGCTTGCCCTAGGTGCTCAATATCTTCAGGTGCCAAGCCCGCTTTTAAACGCCCGCGAACAATCGCTATAGTGGCTGGGGTTGCGCCGTGGGCGCGCACCTCAGCTTCTACTTGCAATGCGGTAGCTACGTTCTGCGGATAAGGCATGCCGTGCGAGATGATGGTGGACTCTAGTGCCACTACGGGGTTGCCCGCAGCTAGCGCAGCAACCACATCGGGATGTATATCAAGGTAGGGATGCTTCATGGGTATGTGGTAAAAATATGGTGCAACAGTTGCGTCACAGCAGCAGCAGACAGGTTAGGATGATTAGCCGCTGGTGCACCTAGTGTCAATGCCGCGCAGCCTTGGGCAAAAGATGCCGCTTGGTGCAGAGGCCATTGTTGCAAATAAGCATACACCAAGCCGGCCGTTAGCGCATCGCCTGCACCTGCAGTATTGAACACTGTGCAGAGCAATGCGTCTAGTTTGCCAGAACCTGTACCTTTATCACTCCAAAAGACACCTTGCGCGCCCAAGCTGATGACTACCTGCTGAACACCTTGCAAGTGCAGATGTTGCGTAATGGTTTGCATGTCAATCAGTGTGTTGCATGGCAACCCGGTGAAAGTTTGAGCCTCAAGTTGATTCAGTTTGAGCGTATGCACTGTGCCCAAGCACGGCTTGATGCGCAAGCATTTCACAGCGGACACGCCGTCCACAAAAATGGGTGCATTGCCTTTTAGATGGCAAATCCAGCCCAGACTTTCTTCACTCAAATTGCAATCGAGCACCACGGCTTGCGCTAGTTTGAGCGCATTTGCATGCTGTGCCAACAAAGCAGGTGTGACGCGTTGCAAGATCTCCATGTCGTTCACAGCCACTGTCATATCGCCATCACTGCTGTGAACCGACAGGTAGGTAGACGTTGCTGCCCCTGGCAGCACCCAGCACGCTTGTGTATTAACGCCTGCTTGGCGTGTAGCAGCTAGTACGCTATGCCCAAACGCATCATCACCCACGACACTTAGCAGATGGGTGTCTATGCCAAGCCGCGCTAAGTTTTCCGCCACATTGCGTGCTACCCCGCCTTGGGTGGTGCGTATACGGCCAGGGTTAGAGTCGCCTAGCCTCAAAGGGCCTTGCGCTGTACCCAATATATCTACATTGGTAGCGCCAATGGCTAAGACATAACCCAAAGCAAAATCCTCTTTATCAGCCCATTTTTTGTGGCAAGTAGGTGGCAATTTGTGGCACAAACCACAGCAGCAGCACCATAACCACCATCAAAAAGAAAAATGGCAAAGTTACACGCGCGATGTAGGTAATTTCTTTCTTGGTCATACCCTGAAGTACAAATAAGTTAAAACCCACTGGCGGCGTAATTTGCGCCATCTCCACCACGATCACCACAAAGATACCAAACCAAATCAAATCAATGCCTGCAGCTTGCACGGTAGGCAACAGCACTCCCATGGTCAAAACCACCATCGAAATACCATCTAGGAAGCAGCCCAAAATGGCGTAGAACACTGTCAGCACCAAAATCAAACCAAAAGGCGATAGCCCTAGCGAGGTGACAAACTCGGCCAAGTGGCGCGGTAGACCAATGTAGCCCATGCTGAGCGTTAGGAATGCAGCGCCCGCCAATATCAGCGCAATCATGCAGTACAGGCGTGTAGCGCCCATCAGAGACTCTTTAAACACAGCCCAGTTTAGCGAGCCTTGTAGTGCAGACAGCACGAACGACCCTACTACCCCCACGGCTGCAGCCTCGGTAGCGGTAGCAACACCTGCATAAATGCTGCCCAGCACGGCGCCTATCAAAGCGATTACTGGAATCAAATGGCGCGATTCATATAGTTTTTGCAAGAAGCTGTATTTTTCTAAAGTGGGTGGAATTTTTCCGGGGTTCAAAAGCGACCACACGATGATGTAGCCGCTGAATAAACTGGCTAACAACAAGCCTGGAATAACGCCCGCAACAAAAAGCTTAGAGATAGATACTTCAGCCGTGACGCCATACACAATCATGATGATCGACGGTGGGATCAACAAGCCTAGTGTGCCTGCGCCTGCTAGCGACCCAATAATCAAGTCTTGCGGATAGCCGCGCTTACTAAGCTCAGGCAAAGTCATTTTGCCAATGGTGGCGCAGGTTGCTGCAGATGAGCCTGAGACAGCTGCAAATATGGTGCAACCAATTACGTTAGTGTGTAGCAGACGCCCGGGTAGCCAGTTGACCCACGGAGCCAAGCCTTTGAACATGCTTTCTGACAGTTTAGTGCGAAATAGAATTTCGCCCATCCAAATGAACAAGGGCAGGGCAGTGAGCGTCCAGCTTGACGATGACCCCCATACCGTGACGGCCATCGCCTCGCCCGCCGAGCGGCTAGAAAAAAGCTGCATCCCAATCCAGGCCACACCCGACAGCGTAAGACCAATCCACACTCCGCTACCCAAAATAAGAAATAACGAGCCTATGAGTAGCAGCGTAATAACAATATCGTTCATGGGGTGCTATTCGTTATGCAGCATCTCGTCGCTGCTTGTGGTGATTCGTTTGCCCAGCAGTTCCATTACCAATTCGTCCACAAAAGCAATCAGCAGCACCAGTGTGCCTACCGCCATGCCAATTTGTGGAATCCACAAAGGGGTAGCGTCGTTGCCTGTAGAAATATCGTGAAAATCCCACGACTGGTAGGCCAGCTTGGCGCTGTAGAACGCAAATAAGGTAGCCAAGAAGATGGCAGCGACCAAGCACCAAATTTCCAGGCCCCGCTTGGCATTGCCTTTGAGCGCGTTGACCAGCAAAGTTACGCGAATGTGCTCGCCACGTTTAAGTGTGTGTGCCAGCGCCAAAAACCCTGCCCCCGCCATGCAGTAGCCTGCATACATATCGGTGCCGCGAAAGTTAATGGGTATGTAGCGATCTACCATGCCCAGCACTACCATGACGAGTGTTAGCACCATCATGGCAGCAGCGGCCCACGCCGCTGTGTCGTACAGCGTGTCCAAACTAGAGCGCAAAGTCATGGAGACTATTTTTGACCGTAGGCGGTAATCACCGCTTGGCCTTCAGGTCCAGCTTTTTTTATCCAGTCGGCTTGCATAATGCCGCCCACTTGCTTTAAATCTACCGCTAATTTTGCTGGCGGTGCCAAAATTTTCATGCCTTTCTCAGCGAGTGCTTTCTTATAAAATTCATTTTTTTCTGCGCTGACTTTCCAACCACGGTCTTCAGCGTCTGCCGCTGCTTTAATGACGGCTGCCTGTGTGGCAGCATCTAGCGCATTAAAGGCTTTCAGGTTCACAATCACCGCGTTCTTGGGTAACCAGGCTTGCGTGTCATACCAGTATTTCACGCTCTCGTAAATTTTGCTGTCGAAACCTGTAGAGCCTGAACTCATCATGCTGTCCACTACGCCTGTGGCAAACGCTTGGCTCACTTCAGCGGCTTGGATGGTGACCGGTTGCGCGCCGATCAGTTCGGCCATTTTGGAGGTGGCAGGGTTGTACGCGCGCCACTTCACGCCGCGCATATCTGCTACCGAGCTAATTTCCTTTTTTACGTACAAGCCTTGCGGCGGCCAAGCAACCGAGTACAGCAACTTCATGCCCTGTGAGCCTAGCAGTTTGTCTAGCGCAGGTTTTTGTGCGGCATAGAGTTTTCTACTCTCCGCAAAGCTGGTGGCTAAGAACGGAATACCATCCACGCCATACAGTGGATTTTCATTTTCAAAGGCCGACAGTAATATTTCTCCAATTTGCGCTTGCCCACCTTGCACAGCACGCTTGATCTCTGGAGCTTTAAACAGCGACGCACCGGGGTGTACGGTAATTTTTAATTTACCAGCGCTGGCTTTGTCTACATCGCTGGCAAACTGCGCTAAATTTTCAGAATGAAAATTGGTGGCCGGGTAAGCTGCTGGCAAGTCCCATTTGGTTTGGGCAAAGGCGGGAGCCGTACAAAAAACGATACTAGCTGCGGCTACGACTGAGCTTAGGCGATACGAGGTTGACATAGGCTTCTTTCGATCAAGGTGGATAAACCAATAATGATGTGACTCTAACTCTGTCGACATAAATTCTGACTAGTGTTTTCCCGTATTGTCGATAAATTGTCGATAAATTGTTGGCATAATTGAATATGATTAAAAAAATATCGTCTCCATCCAACTCCTCGCTCATAGTCTCGTCAGCGCATTTAGTCTCACCGCGCAGCGCTGAAATGAGCGAGTTTGAGTTCGGTCTGATCATTGCTGGCAATGCTTTCCATCGCTGGATTGCGCACTGTATGAGTGCGGCCGGCCTGAAAGACTTGATGCCTTTGGATGTGTTGGTACTGCACCATGTAACGCACCGGGCTAGAGATAAGCGCTTGGCTGACATTTGCTTCATCATGAACGTGGAGGATACACACCTGATCAATTACTCGCTCAAAAAATTGCAAAATTTAGGAGTGGTGGCCGGTAGCAAAAGTGGCAAAGAAGTGACTTACGCCGCTACGGCACAAGGTCTCGCCTATGTAACACGCTACCGCGAGATACGTGAACAATGCTTGATTGACGCATTGAAGGCAGACAACACGTTGAACAAAGATATTGGTGAGCTGGCGCGTTTGCTACGCATGTTGTCGGGGGTTTACGATCAAGCTGCACGCGCTGCTGCATCTATGTGAAAAATACTATGAACATTCATCCCCGCTGGCAATTTTGGATCGACCGTGGCGGTACCTTTACAGATGTAGTGGGCAAGCGCCCAGATGGGTCGCTGGTGACCCACAAGCTACTGAGCGAAAACCCAGAGCAGTACAAAGACGCTGCAGTGGCTGGAATTCGGCATTTGCTGGGTTTGAAAGCGGGTGACATGGTGACACCCGAGCAAGTAGAGTGCGTGAAGATGGGCACTACGGTGGCGACTAATGCACTGCTAGAGCGCAAAGGAGAACCTACACTGCTGGTGATCACAAAAGGTTTTCGTGATGCATTGCGTATTGCTTACCAAAACCGCCCGCGCTTGTTTGACCGTCATATCGTACTGCCTGAATTGTTGTACAGCGCCGTGGTTGAGGCTAACGAACGTATGGCTGCAGATGGTGAAGTGATTGAAAAACTAAACGAATCACTATTAAAAACAGAGCTGCTTGAACAGTATTTACATGGCTTGCGGTCTGTATCTATTGTATTTATGCACGGTTACAGGTTTGTGCAGCATGAATTGGCAGCGGAGCGTATTGCCCGCGAAGTAGGATTCACGCAAGTTAGCGTCAGTCATAAAACTAGCCCAATGATGAAGCTGGTTAGCCGTGGTGACACTACGGTGGTGGATGCTTATTTGTCACCCATCTTGCGCCGCTACATAGAGCAAGTGGCGAGCGACATGCCTGGTGTCAAGATATTTTTTATGCAGTCATCGGGTGGTTTGACAGACGCACATGCTTTTCAAGGCAAAGACGCTATTTTGAGTGGTCCAGCAGGTGGTATTGTGGGCATGGCCAGAACTGCATTGCTGGGTGGGCACGACAAAGTCATTGGTTTTGATATGGGTGGCACGTCCACCGATGTAAGCCATTTTGCAGGCGAGTTTGAGCGCGAGTTTGAAACACAAGTGGCGGGCGTGCGCATGCGCGCACCGATGATGAGCATTCACACGGTAGCGGCAGGAGGCGGGTCACTGTTGGAGTTTGACGGTGCACGATTTCGCGTGGGTCCTGAAAGTGCGGGTGCTAACCCTGGACCAGCTTGTTATCGGCGTGGCGGCAAGCTGGCAGTAACCGATGCCAACGTGATGCTGGGCAAAGTCCAGCCACGCTATTTTCCTAAAGTATTTGGCCCTCATGCCGACGAGGCACTAAGTTATGAGGCAACGCTGGAAAAGTTCAATGAAATGGCCACCAAGGTAGGCCGCAGTGCTGAGGTGGTGGCGGAGGGTTTTATCAATATCGCCGTCCAGCAGATGGCCAATGCTATTAAAAAAATCTCTGTGGCGCGAGGCTACGACGTAACCCGCTATACATTGCAATGTTTTGGAGGCGCTGGCGGCCAACACGCCTGCTTGGTGGCTGATGCATTGGGCATGACGCGCGTGTTTATACACCCGCTAGCGGGCGTGCTGAGCGCCTATGGCATGGGTTTGGCCGATCAAAACGTGATTCGTGAACAGGCGGTGGAGGTGCGTTTATCACAAGAAGCTTTGGTAGATATTGGCAAAAAATTAACCACGCTGACTAACGCAGCGCGTAGCGAACTAGAACGCCAACAAGTAAGTAAAGGCCAGGTTGTGGTGCACCAACGTGTGCATGTGAAGTACGAAGGCACCGACACAGCGTTAATTGTTCCGCTGGGTGACTTACAACGTATTCAAGCGGCCTTTGAGCGCGCTTACCAGCAGCGCTTTGCCTTCCTCATGCAGGGCAAGGTATTGGTAGTTGAGGCAGTATCAGTCGAAGCCATTGTCAAAGGTGATGCACCTGCTGAGCTGCGGCATGCTTTGCACACGGCACGCATTGTGCCTACACGCGAGACGGTGCGAATGTATTGCAGTGGGCAATGGCACGAAACAGCGCTGGTAGTGCGCGAAGATATGCATGCGGGAGATATTGTGGTGGGTCCCGCCATCATTGCAGAGAAGAATGCTACTACCGTGGTCGAACCCGGCTGGGAGGCTAATTTAACGGCTTTAGACCACCTGGTGCTTGAACGTAAAACACAGCGCGATACTACCTATGCTGTTGGCACTACTGCAGACCCTGTACTCCTTGAAGTGTTTAACAACTTGTTCATGAATATTGCTGAGCAAATGGGCTTGCAATTGCAAAATACAGCCTACTCTGTCAATATCAAAGAGCGCCTTGATTTCAGTTGCGCATTGTTTGATACGCAAGGCAATTTAATTGCCAACGCGCCGCACATGCCAGTGCACTTGGGCAGTATGGGCGAGAGCATTAAAACCGTGATCCGTGAGAACGCTGCAAGCATGCAGCCTGGCAATGTGTATGCGCTGAACGACCCTTACCACGGCGGCACGCATTTGCCCGATGTAACGGTAATCACACCCGTCTATCTTGGCGATAAGCCTGCGTTTTATGTTGGTTCACGCGGCCATCAAGCCGACATTGGGGGCACTACGCCCGGCTCTATGCCACCGTTTTCTACGCGTATTGAGCATGAGGGTGTGCAGATTAACAACTTCTTGCTGGTAGAGCGTGGCGTGTTGCGTGAAGCAGAGATGGTCGCCTTGCTAGAAAGTGGCGAATACCCCAGCCGCAATCCTTACCAAAACATGGCCGATCTTAAAGCGCAGATCGCCGCTAACGAAAAGGGCGTGCAAGAGTTGCGCAAGATGGTAGACACCTTTAGCCTCGATGTAGTGCAAGCTTACATGCGCCATGTGCAAGACAACGCTGAGGAGTCGGTACGCAGGGTGATTACTAAGTTGAAAGATGGTCAATTTACTCTGCCTCTAGACAATGGCGCGCAAATCAAGGTAGCTATCCGTGTGAATGCGCTCGAACGCACCGCAGAGATTGACTTTACTGGCACGTCACCGCAGCTAACCAATAACTTCAACGCACCGACAGCGGTGTGCATGGCCGCTGTTCTGTATGTATTTCGCACACTGGTAGATGACGATATTCCATTGAACGCGGGCTGCCTCAAGCCGCTTAAGGTCATTATCCCTGCGGGCAGCATGCTTAACCCTAACCCGCCCGCATCAGTAGTGGCGGGTAATGTGGAAACATCTACCTGCATTACCAACGCGCTGTATGGTGCACTGGGTGTGATGGCTGGAGGGCAACCCACCATGAATAACTTTACCTTCGGCAACGCGCAGTACCAGTACTACGAAACTATCTCTGGCGGCAGCGGTGCAGGTGGCGAGTGCGACGCACAAGGCACAGTTATGAGTGGTTTTAACGGCACATCTGTCGTGCAAGCCCATATGACCAATTCACGCATGACCGACCCGGAGGTACTAGAGTTTCGCTTTCCTGTACGGTTGGAAAGCTACGCCATCCGCCAAGGCTCGGGTGGGGTAGGCCGATACACTGGCGGCAATGGTGGTGTAAGGCGCGTAAAGTTTTTGCAGAAAATGACAGCCAGCATTTTGAGTAATGGCCGCGTGCATCCAGCCTTTGGCATGGCAGGTGGCGCGCCTGGTGCTACTGGCATCAACCGCATAGTACGTAGCGATGGTCGCGTGGAAGAGTTAAAACATATTGCACAAACGCAGATGCAGCCAGGTGACGTGTTTGAGATCCATACGCCGGGTGGTGGCGGATTTGGTAAAGTTTAAACTCCCACTTTGCCACCTATACCAAAGATTAAGAACTTGATCGCGTACGGGCTAGCGGCGGGTTCTTCGCAAAATAGCGCTGCAGGCCACGCACCATGGCATCGGCCAGTTGGTTCTGGTACTCCTCAGTGCGCAGTCGCTGTTCTTCTTCTGGGTTACTGATAAAGGCGGTTTCTATCAGCACACTGGGGATGTCGTGCGCCTTAAGTACGGCAAAACTTGCCTGCTCAACTTTGCCTTTGTGCAGCTTGGCAAAGCTGCCAATCTCACCTAGCAAGTTGCTGCCTAACTTTAAGCTGTCGTTGATCTGGGCGGTTGTGCTCATGTCCAGTATGGTGCGCAGCACTTGTGCATCTTTTACCTTGATGTTAACGCCGCCTACCAAATCCGCACTGTTCTCTTTGTCGGCCATGTATTTGGCCGCTGCGCTGGAGGCGCCTTTGTCGCTCAAGGCAAACACGCTAGCGCCGCGTGCGGTAGGCACATTAAAGGCGTCGGCGTGAATACTAATAAATAAGTCTGCCTGCACCTTTTGCGCTTTTTGGACCCGCACATGCAGGGGCACAAAAAAATCTGCATCACGTGTAAGGTAGGCCCGCATGGGATTGCCTTTGATGGTGGTGGCGTTGATCAGTTCGCGCAATTTGAGCGCGACTTGCAGTACCACGTCTTTCTCGCGCGTGCCTTGCGGGCCAATCGCGCCGGGGTCTTCGCCGCCATGGCCCGGGTCTAGAGCAATAATAATCAAGCGATCGGTTTTAGAAGGTTTGCCACCAGCCGTTGCAGGCGGCTTAACTGCTGGGCCGCTAATCGCTGATTTGGGCGGTATCGTAGCAGTACCAGAACCTGCACTGGGCACAGGTCCAGAGGCGGCAGGGCGGCCACCCTGCTGCGCTATCAATTCGCCTAAGGGATCTTTTGCAGCCTTGGACGGCGACGCGCCTGTAGCGGGGGTTGGCTCACCTAGCCGTTCTGCAATTAGCGCTTCCAGCGGGTCAACCTCTTCCATCGGGTACAGGTCTAAGACCAAGCGGTGCTGGTAGGCCGCTATGGGCGGCAGATTAAACACTTGGGGCAAGGCGGCTTGCTTCAAATCCAACACTAGACGCACCACGCCAGGGGAGTTTTGCCCTACGCGGATACCACTGATATACGGGTCGTTAGGTTTAACACTGCCAACTAGTTCTTTAAGTGCAGGACTCAGCTCGATACCTTCGATATCCACCACCATACGTGGTGGACTAGCGACAAAAAGTTGCTTGGCTAGCAGCTTACCGTCACTTTCAATGGTAACTCGCGTGTAGTCTTGTGCGGGCCATATACGCACTGCAAATATGCTAGCGCCCCAAGCAATGTCTGCTTGAGTTAGCAGCAGTGCCATCGCACCGAATCCTGTTGCTTGACGACGCGTCAAACCATACGGAGGGCAAAATGGCGTAGAGGGTTTGTGCATGCAAAGCGTACTTTAAACCAGGTCGCAGGCGCAAACGTTACAAATAGCCATATATCGTTGCCCGTATCTTGGTTTAAGCCAGCAATGTCTGGCCTACTGGCGTGTAGGCATGCAGCATGACCGTGCGACTATCGTCATTTTCCACCTTGATATGGATCGCAAGGTCGGGCACGGGCAATGCAGTGCGTGCGTTGTCGGCCCATTCAATAAGTTTGAGGCCCGGCGCTGCAAAAATTTCTCTAAAACCCGCGTCTTCCCATTCGCGAGGATCAGTAAAGCGATAAAAATCAAAGTGCGAAATACTCAAGTCACCCTGAGGGCGCGGCGCACTGTGCGGCTCTACTACTGCATAGCTAGGACTTTTAATACGCCCCTGGACACCTAAAGCGCGTAAAAGATGGCGCACCAGCGTGGTTTTGCCAGCGCCTAGGGCGCCGTGTAGCTCGATAGTGGCATAGTCCAGAGTAGCGCTAGTAGCTAATGCGGTGGCCCAAACTTGCGTGGCATTTTCGTTGGGCCAAACTAAGTTTTTAAGCTGTAAGCTTTCTACAATTAACGCATCGTGATTCACAGTGTTCAACTCCTCTCCAAAATCCGCCTATGGGCGGCTGAGCTGGGATTTTCGCAAATAGGCATAGCCCCTATCGATTTGAGCACAGCCGAGCCAGGTTTGCAGGCTTGGTTAAATAACGGCTTTCATGGCGATATGGCCTACATGGCCAACCATGGGATGCGCCGTGCACGCCCGGCAGAGTTGGTGCCCGGCACGGTTAGCGTTATCACAGCACGAATGGATTATCTTCCACGCGGCACACAAGATGGCTGGCAAGGCATAGAGTTTGACCGCTTACATCATCCCTCAGAAGCTATCGTATCCATATACGCCAGAGGACGTGATTATCACAAAGTGTTGCGCAACCGATTGCAAAAGTTGGCTGAACGCATCTCACAAGAGCTTGATCGCCTCCATGCTGATAATGCAGAGTTTAGTCACCTTCAGGCTGAGCATGCTCAAACCTTTACCCCAAATAGACGTTTGGCGCACCGTGTTTTTACTGACTCTGCCCCTGTACTAGAAGTTGAACTGGCTACAAGAAGCGGCCTAGGTTGGCGAGGGAAACATACCTTAACCTTGTCTCGCGAAACCGGCAGCATGTTTTTCTTGGGTGAGATATATATCGATATGGCCTTGCCGCTGACCGAGCCCGTCAGTGATCACTGCGGTACTTGCACATCATGCATAGACGTTTGCCCTACGCAAGCGATCATTGCACCGTATCTGCTAGATGCCAGGCGTTGCATTTCTTATCTGACTATAGAGCTTGCAGGCGCCATTCCGATTGAGCTGCGCCCGTTGATTGGCAACCGCATCTACGGTTGTGATGACTGCCAGTTGGTCTGTCCGTGGAATAAATTTGCTAAGCGTAGTGCGCTGCCAGATTTTGATGAGCGTATGGGACTAACGGGGGTGCAATTAGTCACCTTATTTGGTTGGAACGAAGAAGAATTTTTAAGATTTACCGAAGGTAGCCCTATAAGGCGTATCGGACACCAGCGATGGCAAAGAAATATTGCCGTAGCAATGGGTAACGCCTTGCGCAGCACAGTACAGCCAACAGGGGCTAGTATGATTCGCAATGCGTTAATGACAAGCTTGCCTAGTGCTTCCGCTTTGGTAGTTGAACATATCAACTGGGCTTTAATTTAATACGCCACTGATATTGTGTTTGACGTTATCACAATAGCAGTAGCGATATTTTCTCTTTACTGCACGCGACGTTCGATCACGATTTGCTCGATTTCAACGCGGCGATTGGGTTCCAAGCATTGGATGAGTGCAGCCATTTTCTTCTCACTGCACTGGGTAACTGGATTGCTTTCGCCTTTGCCAGCAGCTGTTAAACGGTTCGAGTCAATGCCCTTATTTGCCAAGTACATTTTGACGGCGTCCGCGCGTCGCTGAGATAATTTTAGGTTGTAAGCGTCACTACCAAGGCGGTCTGTATAGCCTGTAATCACAACATTGTTAACTTGGCTATTGCTGCTCAGTGCTGTGGCAATTTCGTCCAGCTTTGTCTGCGGCATTTTGAGAGTTGCGCTGTCAAAACCGAAAAGTTCTGTTGCGGACAGCGTGTAACGCTCAAATTTTGGTGCCGGTGGCGCTACGGGCGCGGGCGCTGGAGCGGGTGGAGCAGCTGCCACTGGGGGTGGAGCTACATAAACAGGAGCAGGTTCCGCACGAGGTGCGGGTGCTGGTGCAACACCAAAAACATACGTTATTCCCAAAGTAACCAAGTCGGTATTACTGCGTTTAAAGTTAAAGTCATCGCCACGGATTCGTGCATGCGAACGGCGTATGTCAGCCTGCATGCCCCAGCGTTCATTAAACGAATATTGAAAGCCAACGCCTGCAGCAACATAGGGTGAAGTGGCGTTACCAGAGCCGGTAGGTTTCTTGACCTTGTCGTATTGGGCTCCTGCGCCTATCAGCACGAACGGGCGAAAATTTGAACGCGAAAACATGAGCAAACCATCTAAACCCAGTGTGGCCTGTTCATATTTATCAGGGCCGTTGTTCGCGCGTAGCAGGCTGCTGCCAAGCTGCAAGTCCCAGCTGGGGGAGATGGGTTTACCAAAGCGTAAACCGAACCCTGTGATTTGACTGTCGCTACCGAATTTGTCGTCTGGTCGAGTCACGTTTACACTGGGTAAGATATAACCAGACGGGTTGTAGTCGTTGCTTGTTTGCGCTTGCGCACTGACCGAAGCTGTGCAGGCTAAGGCAACAGCGACAGACATAATTTTCATTTTTTTCATATTAGGCCGATCTAAAAATTTGAGGAAGTTAAATGACAACTAATAGGCAACTATGTTTGGTTGCGTTTCATTACCATTGAACAAATTGTCAAATTACTCACACCGCCAGCCAATAAGTCAAAGCGCCAAAATAATGTAGGACAGAAGATGCATTTAGCAAAGCCTACAGCTCGGTGTAAATGATCTACTTGGGTCGTGGGTTGATTAAACTGGGTTGTATGCTTTGTAGACGGCCAGCACGTAACTCTATGACTGCCTTGGCCACAGTACGCGCTACATTGCGCACCTCTTCTTGAATAGCGACGTCTTTGTCCAAGGTATCGTGGCTGTTAGCATAGGGTTCGTAATAACCTATGTAACGGTCAAGTCTAGACATGGCACTAGCATCTATAAAACCCATCCAGTCCAGCCAATCGGATAACGCAAGGCGTGAGCCTTCGATGCCAGCCACATCACCATGTACTAGTAACCCATAGACCCGCCCAGCTAAATGCTTGGGATAATCCCAGCCAGCCATCTCTAGGTCTTTAGCCAGCCCAGCTTTTTTGCCTAAGGTAGATGTAGGGTCTGGATTGCCGCCGTCTGCACAAACTAGACTATCAATCATCAATTTAAGTGGGCTAGGGCTTTGGTACCAATACACTGGGGACACGATAATCACCGCATGCGCTGCTGTCCATTGTTCATAAATTTTAGCCATCCAGTCGTTAGTTTGGTTGAGCGAGTAGCTAAGGTAACAACTGCAAGGCCAGTGGCACAACGGACTTGCCGACCATGCGAAATGTTTTAGACATTTCTCTAGGGCGTGAACCGTCGTTTAGCGCAGAGCCGCAGATCAGCGAAGCCTTGGACGGGCTTGCACTGTCGGGCCAGCGAGCTTAGGCGTTGTCCAAACGTTGTTTGTCAGTTACCCATTCTGTAGATAAATCGTAGTCGGGATTGGCGTAACCCGGCCCGGCTCTTTGTGTAGGCTGCTTTATGCCCATTTATCTATGCCTGCCATGCAACTTCTTCCAATCGCATAATCGATTGCTCCTCTGGCGCATAAGCTGGGTCACTGTAGGACGCGCGAAAACGCGAGCTGAACTCAGCACGTAGAAGCTGCGGGGTAGCTTGGCCCTTACGAATTTCTATCATAGCTATAGTCCTTGTGAGATCGATGAGTGATATCTGTCTAGCAAGCTGCGCAGCAGTTTTCTACATTGCGTCACGCTCAAAAACATTGTGCTGGTTCAATTTAGCATTGGCGACAATATGCACAAGATTGCAATTTTTAGACACATTCCGCAAGCCCTCCTCCTACAGTCATTGCGTTGAGCGTCCGACATGCTTGCTTCGCTATGTAGTCAATGATTAAATTAATGCTGTAATTTTTTGTCGCCACTTAATGAGGAACCAAATTCAATGAAAACCACAAACCAAAATGCGCCAGAGTTGGAAAAGCTGAGTAAGCTGATTAAAGACATGTCAGTCGGAATGCTGACAACGATGAACTCGCACAGCGCGTTGGTTAGCAGACCCATGTCTGCTTTAGAGATGGATAGCAATGGCGCTCTGTGGTTTTTTACCGATAAAAATTCAGAAAAAATTGAGTCGCTCAACTCCATGAATTTGAGTTTTACCGATGAAGGCAATGGCACTTATGTGTCCTTATCAGGGCACGGAGAGCTCTATTTTGACACCGAGCGTATCAAAAGTTTATGGACGTCGTTTGCGAAACCGTGGTTTCCAGACGGTCCCGATTCACCCAATCTAGCCCTGTTGAAATTTTCACCCTACACCGCCGAGTACTGGGATGCACCGCATAGCAAAATGGTAAGAATGTTTGCTATGGCGGCATCGATTACCGCAGGCAGACCCATTGGCATGGGAGATCATGACACGCTCACTGAACTTTCAAAGTCCTCGTCGCAAACTACATTTTTGTAGCGCAATTTTCAACACCAAATCACTAAAAACTAAACATAACATTTCAAGGAGATTCGTATGAGTTTGGGTACTATCTTATTAATCGTTTTAATTTTAATTCTCATTGGTGTGATACCCACATGGGGGCACAGCAAAAACTGGGGCTATGGCCCCAGCGGCGGCTTGGGCATAGTAGTCATCATCGTCATTTTGTTGCTGGTGACCGGACGTCTGTAATTTTAATTTGTCTTTAAATATCAACATGTACTTTAAACCTATCAACTTGGTACTAACGGGCATTGCATCGCTGGCAATAGCAGGCTGTGGAGATACATCAAAGCTTCCAGCCTCTGCGGGTTTCGGCTTGCAGCCTACGCTGCCTGCGCCAAATAGTACTTTGATACCTACTGTCAATATTGCCCCTGCTAAAGGCTGGCCAGACAATGTGATGCCGACGCCTGCCGCTGGAACACAAGTACAACCGTTTACTGACAATCTTGAGCATCCTCGTTGGGTTTATGTGTTACCCAACGGTGATGTTTTGGTAGCAGAAAGCAACGCCCCTCCTAAGCCTGATGACGCCAAGGGTATCAAAGGTTGGGTGATGGGTTTGGTGATGAAAAGGGCGGGTGCTGGCGTGCCTAGCGCCAATCGGATCACTTTGCTGCGTGATACTGACGGTGATGGAGTGGCAGATGTGCGCTCGCCTTTGTTGGAGGGCTTAAATTCGCCGTTTGGCATGGTTTTAGTAGGTAGCAATCTTTATGTGGCTAACTCTGATGCTGTCCTGCAGTTTCCATACGTCACAGGCGATATTCGCATCACATCACCTGGTAAAAAATTAGTTGATCTGCCTGCAGGTACGATCAATCACCACTGGACTAAAAACATCATCGCTACCAAAGATGGCAATAAACTCTACGCCACTGTGGGGTCCAATAGCAACGTAGCAGAAAACGGCATGCAAGCAGAGGCGGAGCGTGCCGCTATTTGGGAAATTGACATTGCCACGGGTAATCACAGAATTTTTGCATCAGGCTTGCGCAACCCTAATGGTATGGCATGGGATGCTACTAACGGCGCGTTGTGGACAGTAGTAAACGAGCGTGATGAAATTGGCAGCGACCTAGTGCCTGACTACATGACTTCAGTGCGTGATGGTGGCTTCTACGGCTGGCCCTACAGCTACTACGGCCAAAATGTGGACGTCCGTGTTAAGCCACAAAATCCTGATCTGGTCGCCAAAGCTATTGCACCAGACTACGCCTTGGGTTCCCACACAGCCCCGCTGGGGTTAGCCTCATCAATAGGTACTACGCTGCCAGCAGCATTTAAAAACGGTATGTTCGTAGGTCAACACGGTTCTTGGAACCGGCAGCCGCACAGTGGTTATAAAGTTATTTTTGTCAACTTCTCTGACGGTAAGCCCGTAGGACTGCCAATCGACGTGTTGACTGGTTTTTCAAGCAATGAAGGCAATGCCTACGGCCGTCCAGTGGGTGTTGCAATTGACAAACAGGGCGCATTATTGGTAGCAGATGATGTAGGCAACAAAATTTGGCGAGTCTCTGCCGCGCGCTCTTGAGCATAGGAGTTGCCTAAACGGTGACTTATGCATAGCCACTCAGTCGCAGCTTATTCGTATGCCATCGGCGCTAATTCAGCGATCCGCTGAGCTTATTGATCCATCTCATTTTTTACGGAGGACCTTATGGCACAACTAGACCGCGCAGCATTACTGATGTCGCAAGATGACTTGCACTCAGCACTTGACAAACAAGCTAAACCCAAACTTGACAATCTGAAACGCAAGCAGGGTGCCCATGACGCGCAAGTAGCGCCAGGCAGCTTATTTGCGGAAGACTTTTCACTGATGCCTTACGAAACGGCAGAAATACAAGAATCTAGCCAATCATTTGAAGAGGCTATCAATAATGGTGAGCAAGACTCTGTAGCTGCAGCACATCTTTGGGACGACCCGACAAAACCTGCGAACTCCTAATCTAAATGGGCTGCAGGCGCGATAATCTGCCTATGCCTTTGTTGTCTGACCCTATTTACGCTGATCGCTGGAAGCTGTCTGTCGCCCCCATGATGGACTGGACAGACCGTCATTGCCGTTACTTTCACCGCTTGCTGACAAAAAACACCCTGCTGTATACCGAGATGGTCACTACCGGCGCGCTGCTGCATGGTGATGTGCCCCGGCATTTAGACTTTAACGCCCAAGAACACCCCGTGGCCCTGCAATTGGGTGGCAGCGAACCATCCGATGTGGCCCGCGCTGCAAAGCTGGGTGAGCTGTGGGGCTATGACGAGATTAACCTTAATTGTGGCTGCCCTAGTGAGCGTGTGCAGCGCGGCGCGTTTGGTGCATGTCTTATGGCCGAGCCGCAGCTAGTGGCCGATTGCGTGAAGGCGATGCGCGATGCAGTCAGTGTGCCCGTCACTGTAAAGCACCGCATTGGTATTGATAAAACCGAAAGCTACCAATTCGTACGTGATTTTGTGGGCACGGTAGCGGCTGCGGGATGTGAGGTTTTTATCGTACATGCACGCAATGCGTGGCTGCAAGGCCTGTCGCCCAAACAAAACCGCGAAGTGCCGCCGCTGCGTTATGAGCTGGTGCACCGGCTCAAAAAAGAGTTTCCGCACTTGGTGATTGCTTTGAACGGCGGCATCAATACGATGGAGCAGGTGCAAACCGAGCTGCAGCATGTGGATGGTGTGATGGTAGGGCGTGAGGCTTACCACAACCCGTGGTGGATGGCGCAGTGGGATGCACAGTTTTTTAATGACGAAACTGGCGACATCACTTTTGGCGCAGTTATCACCCGTGACAGTGTAGAAGCGCAAATGGTTGACTACATGGAACGCGAAGCCGCTGCGCACAATACCCCTTGGTACAGCATTGCACGCCACATGCTAGGCCTGCGCCACGGCCAGCCTGGTGCGCGGCTATGGCGGCAAGTGTGGAGCGACCACCGCCTGAAAACGCTGCCCGCGCGTGAGGTGCACGCACGTGCAGCCGAAACGATTTACACTATGAATTCCATAGCTGCTTGAGCAGGTTTTTACCTGGGTTACAGCGCTATTTCCCATTAAAAAACCGCCCTGCGCATTACGCGCGGGCGGTCTTAAATGCTTAACTTGCCTAATGCAAGCTTATACCGTGTCAATAAAGCTGCGCAGCTTGTCCGAACGGGTGGGGTGCTTGAGTTTACGCAAGGCTTTCGCTTCAATCTGGCGAATACGCTCGCGCGTTACGTCAAACTGTTTGCCCACTTCTTCCAGCGTGTGGTCGGTAGACATTTCAATACCAAAGCGCATGCGCAGCACTTTGGCTTCGCGTGGGGTCAGGCCGTCCAAAATGTCTTTCACCACATCGCGCAGGCCTGCTTGCATAGCCGCCTCGATCGGAGCGGTATTAGCACCGTCTTCGATAAAGTCACCTAAATGGCTGTCGTCATCGTCACCAATCGGCGTTTCCATACTGATCGGCTCTTTGGCGATCTTCATGATCTTGCGGATTTTGTCCTCTGGGATCTCCATTTTCTCGGCCAGCAAACCAGCATCGGGCTCAAAACCGTGCTCTTGTAGATGCTGACGCGAAATGCGGTTCATCTTGTTGATGGTCTCGATCATGTGCACGGGTATACGGATGGTGCGCGCTTGGTCAGCAATACTGCGGGTAATTGCCTGGCGAATCCACCACGTTGCGTACGTAGAGAATTTATAGCCACGGCGGTATTCAAACTTGTCCACAGCCTTCATCAAACCGATATTGCCTTCTTGAATCAAATCGAGGAACTGCAGGCCACGGTTGGTGTATTTTTTAGCAATCGAAATTACCAAACGCAAGTTGGCTTCGATCATTTCTTTTTTGGCTGCGCGTGAGCCGCGCTCGCCATCATTCATGCGCTTGTTAATGTCTTTCAGCTCGTCCAGTGGTACGACCACGCGGTTTTGCAGGTCCATCAATTTTTGTTGCAGCTCTTGCACGGGCGGAATGTAGCGGCCCATGGTGGTAGACCATGCTTTACCAGCGGCGGCTTGCTTTTCGATCCACTTGAGGTCTAGCAAATGCGATGCTACTTTAGCGTTGTTTTTGTCACGGCCTGAAAATTCTTTGACAAAATCAGCCTGTGGGTAGTGGCACTTGTCCACGATGATGCGGCGCAACTCACGCTCTTTTTTGCGCACATCGGCTACTTGGCCACGCACCAGGTCGCACAGCTTCTCAATGCTCTTGGCGGTAAAGCGAATCAGCATCAAGTCTTCGGTCACCTGCTTTTGCGCCTTCACATACGCTGGCGTGCCATAGCCTTCTTTGTCATAAATTTTGTGCAACTTTTCAAACAAACCACGTAGCACCTCAAAGCGGCGAAAGGACTCTACCTTGAGTTCTTCCAGCTTTTTGGTCATGGCTTTAGAGCCACCTTTGCCGTCGTCGTCGTCGGCTTCGTCGTATTCGTCAAAGTCCTCTTCGGCTACAAAGTCGTCGGCTTCGTTAGGGTTGCTAAAGCCGTCCACTACGGCAGAAATAACCACCTTACCGTTAGAAATCTCTTCCATCATGTTGAAGATTTCCTGGATGGTGGCCGGGCTGTTAGATATCGCCTCCATCATCACATGCAAGCCACCTTCGATGCGCTTGGCGATCTCAATCTCACCTTCACGTGTCAGCAGCTCTACCGTGCCCATCTCACGCATGTACATACGCACGGGGTCGGTAGTACGGCCAAATTCGCTGTCTACTGTGGACAAAGCGGCTTCGGCCTCTTCTTCGGCTTCTTCTACGCTGGCCGCGGTGGGGGCGTTGTTGTTCAGCAGCAAGGTCTCGGCATCTGGCGTTTGCTCGTACACGGCAACACCCATGTCGTTGAGCAGCGAGTGCACTACGTCTAGCGTTTCGGCGTCGACCAATTTGTCTGGTAAATGGTCAGAAATCTCGCCATGGGTAAGGTAACCACGTGTTTTGCCCAGAGTAATCAGCGCCTTCAGGCGCAGACGACGCTTGACCAAGTCTTCTTCAGACAACACGGTATCGTCCAGGCCAAATTCTTTCATCAAGGCGCGTTCTTTCGCCTTGGACAGTTTCATGCGCAACGGCTTGACCTTCTCGCCTGTCTCGGGGTCAATAGCTACAACAACGGGTTCTGTTTCAATATCGCGCGGATCGATTTCCTCAACATCTGGAATGCCGCTGATATTACCTTTAGGCTTGGGGCCGCGTTTGCCGGGGATTCTGGCACCAGGCTTCAGTACAGGGGGCGCTGCTTTGACAGGCGCGGCTTTGGCGGCTGGTTTGGCAGCGCTTTTAGCAGCTGGCGCGGCAGGTTTGACGGCAGGGGTAGGAGTTTTCGATGTAGGCACGGGTTTGGCTTTCGCGGCAGGAGCCGCCGCTTTGACAGGTGCCTTGGGTTGGGCTTTGGCTGTTGGTTTGGGTGCCGATTTAGGCGATGTCGGCGCGGCGGGTTTTTTAACGGGCTTAGTGGCCATATTTACCTCTCATAACGAAACACAAAACAATGCAGCTTGGATTAACCCAAGGCGCGGAAAAATAGTTGACTGGCCAGCAGGCTTGCGCGGTTTAAACGTCTGTTTGCGTGGGCCAGATGAACTAGGCGAGGGGATGGGTAGAAGCCCGCTTGTGGGCGATCATTTGGAATGCAGTCCTTGCGAGAGTGGCTGGTTGAGACGCTAGGGTGCTCGTTGCCGGTACGGAGGTGCTGCTGTCGCGCTTGCTTCTGTTACATGGATTATACCTGAAATACTTGTTTTGAGCTATTTTTTGAAAGCTTGATTTGTAATTCAATGCGCGGTGGGCGAATTTTGGCTGCGTTCGATTTTGCTTAAAGTCTTTTGTGCCGTGTACTGGGGTGGTTGGATATTCTTGCGTTTTGAAGATCGATATTCTTAAATCGTGAACTGCAGCGATGGAGGAAGTCATGCTGCAAAATCTTACGAAAACACGCGCGAACTCAGCGTGCATAAGGCTAACATTTGCACCGCGCGCCTTTCTCCAGATTTTCATCACGACCACGCTCCATCACCGCTTGGCTGGCTTGGCTAGTGATCGTTTCGCATCAGCTTGGTCGCTGTTGTTTCGTGTGTTGTAGCACGCGAAAACAACTGAATTCACGCGATTTTTCATGCCCTTTTAGCCGTTCTAGGCCGTAGAGCCTGCTCAAGCAGCTATTCTATTGATAGTAGCCACCATTCCACCAACTGACCCGAAACACGGGCTGTTCAATCCAAGCAAAGAACAATGTGACGAGTCGGGTCCGTCTCGATGAAAAATATGCAGCAAGGCGCGCGTTGCTAATGCCAGCGAATCAAAGACCTCAGTTCGCGCGTGTTTGCGGAATATTTTTGCAGCGAGATGCCCGGCTCGAGTCCAGCTTCCCGGCAATAACATTAGCCAAGCGGCCAACTCTCTAACAGGCAAAAAAGACAAAATTTTCTAGTGCAAAAAAAGAAAGACTTAAACACAGACACGACCTCAAACCATGCTGGCTTGGCCGCGTGCCTTGCGCCGTTCCATCAGTTCTTTGTAGCGGGCAAAACTTGCTGGGTCGGCGATGTTGACTGCCAGTGCTTTGAGCTCGGCATCTTCGGCTTCAAAATGCATTTTTTGCACAATAGCGACCAGCTCTTGGGTGTCGTTGGTGATGTCGTCAGGTACGGCCATCACTAGTTTGCGGGCGATGGCCTCGTGCGTGTGGCCGCGCAGGCCTTCGCTTAGTGCGCCCCAGGTTTGCGTGCCATGCTCTTGAATTTGGGCATCTAGCCACGCGAACAGCACGCCGTGCGGTGCGGGTAGGTCGCACAGCAAGTGGTGCTCTGCGCTGGACAATGGCTCCCAGGCAGCATTATCTAGCAGCAAGATTTGTAATGCGCGGTCGCTGCGGCTGGTGGGTGCCGTTCGGCCACCTAGGCTGCCAGCGCGCGGCTGGGCGGTGTAGCCTGCATAGGCGGGCGTTTTGGTGGCGGGTTTTTGCCATGTGCTTCCGTCTTTGCTTTTGTAGCGCTTGGTTTTGCTGGGGTCTTCGCCGTCGCGGCTGCCGGGCACATACGGCCCGTTGGCAGCACTACGGGCAGCCGCTGCAGGGGCTGTTTTGGGCAGCCACAGGTCGGTTAATTCATGCTCGCCTAGCTCGACCAAGGTGGCAATTTCGCGCAGTATTTGGCGCTTTAAGGCACCGTCGGGTAGCGGTAGCCACAGCGGCCTGGCTTGGCTGGCAAAGCGGGCACGGCCTTCAGCTTCGGCCAAGTCGCAGCCGTCGCGCGCGGCGTCGATTAAAAAGCGCGACAGTGGTACGGCCTCGGCAATGCAGCGGGAGAAGGCATCTGCACCGTGCTCGCGCACAAAACTATCGGGGTCATGCTCAGGCGGTAAAAAGAGAAATTTAGCCGTGCGTGTGTCGGTGGCATACGGTATAGCGCCGTCGAGCGCTTTGCGCGCTGCGCGGCGGCCCGCGCCATCGCCGTCAAAGCTAAAAACCACATGGTCGGTAAAGCGGAACAGTTTTTGCACATGGTCAGTAGTGCAGGCTGTGCCCAGCGTAGCCACGGCGTTGGGAAAGCCTAGCTGCGCTAGCGCCACCACGTCCATATAGCCTTCGGTTACTAACACGAAGCCTGATTTTTGTAGCGCTGCGCGGGCTTCAAACAGGCCGTACAGCTCGCGGCCTTTGCTAAAAACTGGTGTCTCGGGCGAGTTCAAATACTTGGGCTCGCCTTTGTCCAGCACGCGGCCGCCAAAGCCAATGGTTTCACCTTTGACGTTGCGGATAGGGAACATCACGCGGTCACGAAAGCGGTCGTATTTTTTTTTCTCGCCGTCTGGATTGTTGTCGTCCTCGGGCCGTTCAATGACCAAGCCGCTTTCCACCAGCAGCGGGTCGTCATAGTCGGGGAACACGCTGGCCAAGCTGCGCCAGCCTTCGGGCGAATAGCCCAGTGCGTACTGCTTGGCAATCTCGCCAGTCAGGCCGCGTTGGCGAAAGTAGGCTTTGCCGCGGTCGGAGTCTTTGAGGTGCGCGCGGTAGGCGTCAGACGCTTTGAGCAGTACGTCGGTGAGCGTGGCTTGCCGGGTGCGCATTTCTGCATCGCGGGCACGGTCTTGCGGGCTGCGCTCGTCCTCGGGCACTTGCATCCCCATGGTTTGCGCCAAGTCTTTGATCGCCTCGATAAAGCTCATGCCGTTGTGGTCCATGAGAAAGCTAATCGCATTGCCGTTTTTGCCGCAGCCAAAGCAGTGGTAGAACTGTTTGGTAGGGCTGACGCTAAAAGAAGGCGTTTTTTCCCCGTGAAAGGGGCACAGGCCAGAGTAGTTGGCACCGGCTTTTTTCAGCTGCACATGCCGGCCAACAATCTCCACCACATCGGCACGCGCGATGAGTTCTTGGATAAAGCTGTTGGGAATAGACACAAACAAGAATAATGAAAAATGCTATAAATTTAATAGCTGGTTGAGCAGTTTCTACGGCCTGCAACCACTAAAACACTGTAAATTATGGCCTTCTGCAGGCCCAACCAGATGGTATTAGCTCTTACTATTTTTTGCGAGGCTTTTTAATGATTGCGGCAGTTTTGTTGCGTGCTGCACTCTTGCTGGAAATGGTGCGCCCTTTGACAGCTTTGCTGCCAGCTCTCGCACTGACTATGCCTTTGCCTGCGCGGCCGGTTTTTGCACCCCGCGCCGCCTTGGTGCGCTTGGGCAAATACAGCACGACAGTTTGCTTGGCTTTAAAGCTGCTGCCCGCGCTTACTTTGTTCCAGCCCGCAAGATTAGCTGCACTGACGTTATATTTGCTGGCCAGCGCTGCCAGGCTGGTAGCTTTGCGTAGCTTGACCGACTGCTTTACTAATACGATTTCGGGCGCAAAGCTGATTTGGCCGTTGTCGGCCACTTGCTCGCTGACGTCTTTTTGCTGGGTTGCGCCGCGTGGCACCAGCAGGGTAGAGCCCGCTTTGATCAGCATGCGCGGCGGGATGCGGTTGATCTCGCGAAACTGTGCCTCGTTCATGCCAACGCGTCGGGCAGCGTCAGCCGCTTTCATGGTGTTGGGCGCGGTCCATACCGTCCAGCCTGCGGTTTGGCCATTGTGGATAGCCAAGTTACGTTCAAAAATGCCCGCATTATCCCAAGGCAGCAAAATTTGCTTGGTAAGTGACGCAAACAATACGGGCTTGTTAGCCGACGGGTTGAGCTGTTTAAAGTCGTCTAGCTTGATTTCGGCCAGTTTGGCAGCCAAGGCAACGTCTAGGTCACGGGCCAAGGGGATGCTTTGAAAATACGGATGGTTGGGTATCTCAGGCAACTGGGCGTTGAACAGCGATGGTGTTAAGACGATGTTTTTGACTGCTTGCAACTTGGGCACGTAGTTGCGCGTTTCGTTGGGCATATTGAGGTCTAGGTAGCCTAGGCCTAAGCCATCGCGCTGGTTTTTAGCAATCGCGCGTTGTACCGATCCTTCGCCCCAGTTGTAGGCAGCCAGTGCCAAGTGCCAGTCGCCAAACATGCGGTAGAGCTTTTGCATGTAGTCCAGTGCGGCGCGGGTCGATGCCAGCACGTCGCGGCGGTCATCGCGAAAGATGTTTTGTTTAAGCGCATAGTCGCGCCCTGTGGCGGGCATAAACTGCCACATGCCAGCGGCTTTTGCGCCCGATACGGCTTGCGGGTTAAAGGCACTTTCGATAAAAGGCAACAGCGCCAGCTCAGTGGGCATGTTGCGGCGCTCTAGCTCTTCGACGATATGGTACAAATATTTATTCGACCGCTCGGTCATGCGGCCAATATAGCTGGCGCGGGTGGCGTACCACTGCTCTTGGCTGGTAACCAGCTCGCTTTGCAAGTCAGGCATGCGGTAGCCACGGCGAATGCGAGCCCACAGGTCGGCGTCGTTGGTAGGGCGGGTCGCAACGATGGGGGCTTCGTCTGCGGGTGCTTGTGCGGGTGCAACAGCAGTCTGTGCACTGTTTCGCGGTACAGCTACGGGCGCTTGGGCTGCAGGCACAGGTTGCGCAGTCTGTACAGACTGAACGGCTGGTGGGGTTGCCGGTGCGGGTGCGGGTGGGGCCACAGGCGCGGGCTGTGGGGCAGCGGACTCGGCATTGCCAGAGCCTGAATACTGCGCCACCAGTGCAGGTTTGTAGGCTAGTTTGCCATCCAACATCGGCGCTTGCGCCAGGGCTAATTGGCTAAATACAGCGCATGCCAACAGGCTGCTGCGCGCTAAGGCTGCGCTACGGCGGGCGGGGTGCTGGTTTACAGGTGATGGGGTGGCGGCAAGGCTAAACGTGGAGGCAGGCGCTGTGGCTGAAGAGAAATCTGGAGTATGGTGGGCTGCGGTGTTCATTGAAACTGGTTTTTCCATTGGCGAATAGCGGTAAACACACCCAGTGTGTCGGTGGCTGCGGGGTCAAATTGCTGCGCAGCATGGGCCACCGCAGGCTCGCGGCTGCGCAAAAAAGGGTTAATTTGCTGCTCTAGCGCAATGCTGCTGGGCAGTGTGATGTCACCGCGCGCGCGCAGCGCTATGCATTCTGCTTGGTATTGAGCCAGCGCTGCGTTGTTGGGTTCCACAGCGCGTGCGAAACGCAGGTTGCTTAAAGTGTACTCATGCGTGCAGCACACCCTGGTGTCACCGGGCAGAGCAGCCAGCGCATCTAGCGAGGCCAGCATTTGTGCGGGCGTGCCCTCAAACAGCCTGCCACAACCGCCCGAGAACAGCGTATCGCCGCAAAACAGCAGTGGGGCGGCTTGGCCCTGCGGTGCGGCGCAATAGTAGGCGATGTGCCCACTGGTATGGCCCGGCACGTCGATGACGTCAAAAGTGTGGCCCAGTACTTGCACTTTATCGCCATGCTCAAGGCGGCGAATGGGCTCGGGCATGGTCTCGCGCGCGGGGCCGTACACGGCAGCGCCCGTGGCCTGGCGCAGGGCGGCTACGCCACCGGTGTGGTCAGCATGGTGGTGCGTGACTAAAATAGCTTCTAGCTGCAGCGATAAGCGCGACAAGGCCGCAAAAACGACCTCAGCATCGCCGGGGTCGACGACAATGGCGCGGCGGGTGTCATGCAGCATCCAAACATAGTTGTCGGTAAATGCTGGCAGGGCAATAAGGTGTGCAATTAGGTTCATGGCTGATCAAATTATAGGTTTACCCCAGCATAGTCTGCAAAACTGGCTTCTCACGCCCGCTGGGCAGTATTTGCTGCAGTGGGAGCGTACGCAGGTAGACGCCGCCGTGGCCGATGTGTTTGGCTACCATGCCTTGCAGCTGGGTTGGCCAGATATTGCCGGCCTGCAGGCTAACCGCATGCCGCACCAGTGGCTGGCGTTGGCGCACTATGACGAATTTAATGCAACAGAGCAGAACGCAGCATCGCCTACCCAAGCCGCTTTAATCACCGATTTTGCCGCGCTGCCGTTTGCCGAAGCTAGCCTAGACCTGCTAGTGATGCCCCACACCCTAGAGTTCAGCACCGACCCGCACGCCACCCTGCGCGAGGCGGCGCGCGTGCTGGTGCCCGATGGCAGGGTGGTCATTTGCGGCCTGAACCCAGCCAGCCTGTGGGGCTGGCGTCAGCAGCGCGGTCGTATGGCGCAGCGTGCAGGTGTGGGCAGCTTGTATTTGCCTGAGGGTGGCGACTTTATTGGCTACTGGCGTTTGCGCGACTGGCTGCGCCTGCTCAGCTTTGAGGTGGAATCAAGCAGCTTTGGCTGCTACCGGCCTGCCGTACGCAGTGCCGCTTGGCTTGACCGCATGGCGTGGATGGACAAGCTGGGGCAGCGCTATTGGCCTATTTTGGGTGCAGCGTACTGCGTGACCGCGGTTAAACGTGTGCGCGGTATGCGTTTGCTGGGAGCGGCCTGGAAGAAAGTACCTAAAATGGCAACCGCTCCTGTTTCTGTAGCGCCCCGAGCACATAACACTTGGGTTGATACTGATTTTTGTATTAAAAAATTCTCTCCAAACCCTCACTTAAACGATTGAATGAACACGATAGACATTTACACCGACGGTGCCTGCAAAGGCAACCCTGGCCCAGGCGGCTGGGGCGTATTCCTCAAATCTGGAGATACCGAAAAGGAGCTGTTTGGCGGCGAGGCCAACACCACTAACAACCGTATGGAAATGATGGCGGTGATTCAAGCGCTAGAAGCACTTAAACGGCCCTGCAAAATCAATATGTATTTAGACAGCAAATATGTACTGCAAGGTATTACTGAGTGGATCCACGGCTGGAAGGCACGCGGCTGGCGTACTGCTAGTAAAGAACCGGTAAAAAATGTGGAACTTTGGCAGCGGCTAGATGCCTTAGTAACTAGCGGTGGGCACGACATTAACTGGCGCTGGGTCAAAGGCCATGCGGGAGACCCGGGCAACGAGCGCGCGGACGCTCTGGCTAATAGGGGAGTGTTGAAGGGGCCGTATAAGGGGCCGTAGTGTTAATAGCCGCAAAGCAGCTATGTAGATTTGTAGCGCAAAACACCAAGCTATTGCCTTGCGCTGGCAAGCCAATAGCTGTCGGCCTGCTACATTAAACAGTAAGTATTTTCTTACAAATAAGAGACTGGTGTTCATGGCTTCTAAAGCAATTTATTCGGCTGTGGCCGTAGTGGGTATCGCACTGGCATCGGGTGCGGCGTATTGGTTTCAAAACAAACCCAAAGGCCCACAAGAGATTACGGCCAACGCTGCAAGCACAGTGAATTCTGCGGCATCGCCAGTGGGCGGTGCATCGGGTGCTGGCGCTAGTGGCCGCGGCCCGGGCGGGCCTGCGGGTGTAGAGGTAGCCAAAGTAGAGGTCACTCGCCTGCAAGACGACGCGCAATCGGTAGGCACTTTGCGGTCACGCCAAAACGTACTATTGCGCCCTGAAGTGGCTGGCCGCGTGCAGTCTATGGGGTTTACTGATGGAGGCCGTGTGCGCAAAGGCGACATACTGGTGCAGCTAGACGATGTGCTGCAGCGCGCCGAAGTGCGCCAAGCCGAAGCGCAAGTGTCGATTGCACGCGCCAACTTAAAGCGCAACCAAGAGTTGGTGGCGCAAAATTTTGTAGCCCAGCGCGTGCTAGACGAAGCTGCCGCCAATGTGCAAGTGGTTGAGGCGCAAATGGCACTGGCCTGCGCCCGCTGGGAGCGCATGCGCGTTGTGGCACCGTTTGACGGCACCGCAGGCATTCGCAGCATTAACCTAGGCGACTATGTCAAAGACGGCGCTGACATGGTCAACATCGAAGATTTATCGTCGATGTACGTGGACTTTCGGCTGCCAGAGCGTTTTCAGGGCAAGCTCAAACGAGACCAACCTGTAGAGCTGCAGCTAGACGCCATGCCAGGGCGCACTTTTAAAGCCAAAATCGAAGCGATTGACCCACAAATTGACGCTAATGGCCGGTCTGTGGCCGTGCGCGCGGTGATGCCTAATTCAAGCGGCGAACCACTGGTGCAGCGTGCCGCTGGTGGCCCAGCGGCAGGAGCATCAGCGCCTGTGGGTGGTGCTAGCGCTGCTGCAGGTGCTAATGCTGGTAACGCTAAGCCTGCCGACGCTAAACCCGCAGCTGGCGCACGTGCTACCGCCAAGCCTGCGGCGCGATCTGCTGGGGCAAGTGGCGGTGCAGCTGGCGCACGCGCTACTGACACGGTAGCCGCAGCGTGCGCGGTTAACAGCGCGTCGGCCCGTGGTGTTCCGGGCGTTGGCATGCCAAGTGCGCGCGCGGCGGGTGCCAGCTCTGGCCCCAGCCAAGGCGCTAGCCGCCCTGTTGGGACACAAACAGCACGTACTACCAGTGACTCGGCAAGCGATGCTGCAGGCGGGTCTACAGGTGGGTCTGCAAGTGCTAAAGCTGGGGGCCCAGGTAAAGCAGCAACTGGTGGCCGTGCTGGTGGCTCGGGCAGCGCCGGTGGCTCGGGCGGTCCATTGCGCCCAGGTATGTTTGCACGCGTCACCACGGTGTTTAACGTCAAAGAAAAATCGCTCACCGTGCCTGAAGAGGCCATCGTGCCGCAGGGCGGCAAACAGTACGTGATCAAGGTTGTTACGCAAACCGAAGAGCAAGCCAAAGTGTTGGCCGACGCGGCGCAAGCCTCTGCGGCCGCCGCCGCCGCCGCCGCCGCCTCTGCAGCCGCTAGCGGTACCAGTGCACCAGCAGCACCGCCTGCTGCTGCGCCAGCAGTGTTTGTCGATGGCAAACGTCTGGTGTCGCAACGCACCGAGGTCAAAATTGGCATTCGCCGCCCCGGCCGGGTAGAGCTGACAGAGGGCGTTGACGAGGGCGATACTGTGGTGGTGGCGGGTCAGCAGCGTTTGCTGCGCGACAACACTCCTGTGCGAGTGGTGGATCTTGCTCGCCCACAAGGCCAAGCAGGTGGGGCAGTGCCAGCTAGCCCAGCCAGCGCAGCATCAGGTGCTGCGCCCGCAAGTATGCCTGCAAATACACCCGCAGGTGTGCCCTCGGCCACGCCGCAAAACACAGCTACTGCGCCACCCATGGCGCCTGCGTCAGTCGTTCTTAAATAATTTTGCCGCTCAGTTTAGCCATCTTGCTAGCCATTTATCCCATCATCCCGTAGGAGCACGCTATGCAACTGCCCGAGATATCTATACGCCGCCCCGTGTTTGCCACGGTGCTCTCGTTGCTAATCTTGTTAATTGGCTATGTTTCGTTTACCAAGCTAGCGGTGCGCGAATACCCCAAGATTGACGAGCCTAACGTGACGGTAGAAACACGCTACCGCGGGGCTTCTAGCGAGGTGGTGGAGGCGCAGGTTACCAAGGTGCTGGAAGACTCGCTGGCAGGTATCGAGGGCGTAGACGTTATCACCTCGGTCAGCCGCCAGGAGCAAAGCCAAATCACCGTGCGTTTTGTGTTGAGCCGTGACGCAGACAGCGCAGCAGCCGATGTGCGCGACAAAGTTAGCCGCGTGCGCCAGCGTTTGCCCGTGGATATTGAAGAGCCCGTCGTAGCCAAGATTGAGGCGGATGCACAGCCCGTGATTTGGCTGGCCTTTAGCTCTGACACTTTGAATGCACTGCAACTGTCTGACCTGGCCAACCGCTTGGCCAAACCCATGCTGCAAACAGCGCCCGGTGCAGCAGACGTGCGCGTGTTTGGCGAGCGCAAATTTTCTATGCGCATTTGGATTGATGCTGACAAGCTGGCTGCCTTTAAGCTGACCACACAAGACGTAGAAGACGCTTTGCGCCGATCCAACGTCGAAGTACCTGCAGGGCGCATTGAAAGTAAACAACGCGAATTTAACGTGACCACGGCGACCGATCTGCAGCGCCCTGCAGAATTTGCACAGGTAGTTATTCGCACTGTTAACGGGCAGCCTGTGCGCATTGGTGATGTAGCGCAGGTGCGCCAAGGCGCAGCGTCTGAGCGCACGTCTACCCGGCTTAACGGCAAGGACGCTATCACGCTGGGCGTCATTCGCAACGCTACGGCCAACCCGCTAGAGTTGTCTGCTGCGGTAAGAGAAATGATTCCGCGCATCAAAGCTAATTTACCGCAGGGCATAGAGATTGATGTGGCTAACGATAACTCGGTGTTTATTGACCGCTCTATCAAGGCTGTGTTCTCTACCATCCTGGAAGCGGTGGTACTAGTGGCCTTGGTTATTTTTGTCTTCCTGCGCACTATCCGCGCGTCCATCATTCCGCTGGTCACGATTCCTGTGTCGTTGATTGGCACATTTGCATTGATGGCACTATTTGGTTTTACGATCAATACGCTGACCTTGCTGGCACTGGTGCTGGCGATTGGCTTGGTGGTAGATGATGCGATTGTGGTGCTGGAGAATATTTACCGCCACATTGAAGAGGGTAAATCGCCACTAGAGGCCTCCATCGTAGGGGCCAAAGAAATTGGCTTTGCCGTAGTGGCTATGACGTTGACGTTGGCGGCGGTGTACGCGCCGCTAGCGTTTACGCCCGGCCGTACGGGGCGTTTGTTTACAGAGTTTGCTTTGGCACTGGCAGGCTCAGTGGTGGTGTCAGGTTTTGTCGCGCTCACGCTGTCGCCCATGATGTGTTCTAAGCTGCTTAGGCACAATCCTAAGCCCTTGTTTTTTGACCGTTGGATTGAAGCCGGCCTGCAAGCTGTCACACGTGGCTACGCCAAGCTGCTAGGCTGGACTTTGAAAGCACGCTGGTTGGTGGTGTTGGTGATGCTGGGCTCGGGCGTAGGCAGCTTTGTGCTGTACAAAAGCATGAAGCAAGAGCTAGCCCCACTAGAAGACCGCGGCGTGATTATCAACAACATCAACGGGCCCGATGGCGCTACGCTGGACTACACCCTGAAATACGCCCAAGCCATTGAGCGTATCGGTGGCCAGTACAAAGAATTTGACCGTATTTTTACCGTCACAGGTAACCCCACCGTGGCCCAAGGCAACGTGTTTTTCCGCGCTGTGCCGTGGGAAGAGCGCACCAAAAAGACCACCGACATGGCCCGCGAAATGACCGGGCGCATCGCAGGTTTGCCGGGTGTCACGGCGTTCCCCAACACGCCGCCCTCACTAGGCCAAGGCTTTAATTCACGGCCCGTCAGCTTTGTGATTGTGACGTCCGATTCGTACCAAAACTTAAGCCAAGCCGTGCGTGCCATGCAAGACGAGATGGCCAAGAACCCCGGCTTTGTGCAGCCCGATACCGATCTGCGTTTGAACAAACCCGAGATCAAGATGGAAATTGACCGCGAGAAGGCAGCCGACCTAGGCGTGAGCATTGAAGTAGCAGCACGCGCAGTAGAAACCATGCTGGGCGGCCGCAACGTTACGCGCTACAAACGCGAAGGCGAGCAGTACGATGTGATTGTGCAAACCAGCGCCACAGAGCGCGATACACCTGATGATATTGAACGCATCTTTGTTCGCGGTAAAAACGAGCAGATGATTCCACTGTCAGCGCTAGTCAAGCTGCGCGAAGTAGTGGTGCCGCGTGACCTGAACCACTTTGGCCAGCGCCGCTCGGCCACTATCAACGCATCGCTGTCGCCAGACTATTCGCTAGGCCAAGCACTTGACTTTATGGACGCCACGGCCAAGAAAGTGCTTAAGCCGGGCTACGCCACAGATTTGGCAGGGCAAAGCCGCGAGTTTCGCAATTCGTCGTCTTCGCTGGGCTTGGTGCTGTTAATGGCGCTGCTGTTTATTTACTTAGTGCTGGCTGCACAGTTTGAAAGCTTTATCGACCCCTTTATCATCATGTTAAGCGTGCCACTGTCGATGGTAGGCGCGCTGGCAGCCCTGCAGTTGAGCGGTGGAACGCTGAACGTATTCAGCCAAATTGGCCTGATTACTTTGGTAGGGCTGATCACCAAACACGGTATTTTGATTGTTGAGTTTGCCAACCAATTGCGCGAGCAAGGGGTAGACATGTGGACCGCTGTTCAAAAGTCCGCTGCCCAGCGCTTGCGCCCAATTTTGATGACGACAGGCGCCATGGTGCTGGGCGCATTGCCACTGGCATTGGCCACGGGTGCAGGCGCTGAGAGCCGCCAACAAATTGGCTGGGTGATTGTGGGCGGCATGTCGCTAGGCACGCTGCTCACCATCTTTGTGGTGCCTACGATGTACACGCTACTGGCACGTAAACATGCACCGGGTGCGAACAAAGCGGTGATACACACAACGTCTGTACCCGCACCAATAGGTACAACGATGCCCGTAGCAGGGCATGCAGACGTATTGGTTAAGCCAATTTAAATGCTATAAATAAAATAGCTGTTTGAGCAGGTTCTACGGCTTAAAACGGCTTATAGACTATAAATTCAAGGTTGAAACAGGCTTAAAACTCGGTCTAGCCCGCCTGAGTTAATGGCTACCATCGCTTGTGCGCGTACTGTGGGTTTGGCATGGTAGGCCACTGACAAACCGGCTGCGCCCATCATGGGCAGGTCGTTTGCGCCGTCGCCTACCGCAATGGTTTGGTTGGTGTCAATGCCCATGTGCGCGCAGGTCTCCAGCAGCATTTTGCGTTTCTCTGCACCATCGCAAATATCCCCCCAAGGCTGGTCTACCATGCGGCCTGTTAGCTTGCCGTCGGCTACTTCTAGCACGTTAGACCGCGCCCAGTCCATTTGCAAACGGTCTTTGATGCGGTCGGTAAAAAATGTGAACCCACCGGAGACTAGCAACAGCTTTATGCCTGCTGATTTGAAGGCTTGTGTTAGTTGCTGTGCACCGGGGTTTAGCTGCAAGCGCTGCGTGTACACCTGCTCCATTGCGCTGACAGGCACGCCTTTAAGCAGCGCAACGCGGCGACGCAGTGAGTCTTTGTAGTCGGTAATCTCGCCTCGCATGGCTGCCTCGGTAATAGCGGCCACCTCGGCTTTGCGGCCAGCCGCATCGGCAATCTCGTCTACACATTCAATGTTGATCAACGTGGAGTCCATATCGAACGCCGCCAATTTGTAGTGACTTAACTTTAGTGGCGCAGTGAAACCTTGAATAACTAGGCCGGGTGCAAATACTGTGGGTAAATTCATGGTGCGAGAAATGGTTGACAAGAAAAATAAAAAATTACGAAGCTTAGGTAAAAAGTTGCAATACGTATCCCGCGGTGTATGTGGTGGTCAACGCCGTGCAATGCAGTGGCGTTGATGGTGCTATCTGCTTGTGCGGTTTGTTGTAGACCACGCTACTAGGCAGTATTTTAAAGGAGCGAATGCTCATGTTATCTGTCAACCGTTTCGCATTCAACCGTTCATTTTTACGGCCTGTCACTACTTTCTTCGGCGCTGTTGCTGTCAGTGCGAGTTTGCTGCTAGCAGGGTGTGGCGGTGGCTCGGTCGAAGTCGGTGTAAATGTGCCACCGCCAGTTGACTTTGACCTTATCTTGTCTGTCAACAATCAGCCTATCAACGCTGTCAATGTTTTGCCGGGCGAAGCGCAAAAAGTCGATATTCCCGTGGGCAGTAATTTTGAAATAGCCAGTTCAGGCCCGGTGGCTTGGACGGTGGTTACAGGTGGTTTAGTTGTCAACCCTCCCGTCAACGGAATCCTCGTTTATAAAGATATCAATATGACGCCTAAATTCATCAGCAACGCACGCTATGCGGCCAACACCCAGCGAGTTGGCCCTATGCCTTATCCGGTGGTAGTTTCGTTTATAGCGACATCGCTTAATGACTCGCGCCAAATAGCGCAGCTCGACGTAGCGGTGTACTAGTTAGCATTTGATTGAGCCTCTAATTTTTGCGGGGCTGGCTGGGTGCTGCGCATCCACGTTTTCAGTCGGCTTAAATCGTCAAAATCTACCACATCACCCACACTGCCGTCGTCATTCACAATCTTAAAGCGCGTAGCGTCTTTGGTTAAAAACAGTACTTTGCCGTAATACTTAGATTGGTGAATGGCCTTGCGCGCAGCATCTCCCTACTACGCTGGTACAAGCCGAGTTTTTGTCTGGTAATTTGGTCTGCCAGTAGACTTTTAAGCTGCGCAGCATTTAAACCATCTAGGGTTTTTGGCAAATTTTGGGATGTTGTCATACTATATTTTTAATAGCTGCTTGAGCAGTATTTACCTGCGCTAGAGGCCTGATCGTAATATAAATTATTGGCTGGACATCTGTTTAAGCCAGTTGTCCACCTGCAAGCCTGGCACGCGGCGAAACTCGGTTTCGTTGTCGGTTACCAGTGTGCAGCCTAGGGCCAGTGCGTGGGCCGCTATCAAGGTGTCGTTGGGGCCCATGGGGGTGCCAGCGCGTTCTAGCGCCAGGCGTATAGCGGCATAGTGTTGCGAGACAGCCTCGTCCAGTGGGGCTACCGTCAGCCCAGACATTTGCTGTGTGTAGGCAGTTTGTAGCCGCAGGGAGGGGCGTTTAGCCAGTCCAAAAAGTAGCTCACTTTGCACTATCACGCTGGTAAAAATCTTGTCTACTGCACCGCTTTGGATGAGGTTTTGCAAACGGTGCGCTACGGTGCCGTCGGCGTTGTGCATCATGTGGCTGATGATGTTGGTGTCTAGCAAATAGCTTGTGCTCATAAAACGATATCGTCTAAAGGCAAGAGGCCATCGTCCACATCAGGAAATTCGTCTTCGCAAGGGCCTAGCTTGCGAATGGCTTCCAGGGCTAGCAGCATGGCGGCTGGTGAGCCACGCTCTGGCTGGGTGGGCGGTAGAGGTTCTATCACTAAGGTGCTACCTACTTTGCGCATAAGTGCTTCGTTAGCGTTGAATTCAAACTCTTTGGGAATGCGCACCGCTTGGTTTGCGCCGTTGCGAAACAGGCGCACATGGCGGCCCGGCTCAGGCTCCATGGCTGCCTGCGGGTTCACACCATATGGTTTGCGGTTGTCAGAGACGGTATTCACAGCGTGCCCCTAGTGAAAGACAGATAAATTATTACAGCCTATGCCCAAGCATATGCCAATCTAATCGTACCAGTTTTCTACACGCAGGCCGGGTACGCGTGCAAACTCGCGGGTGTTGCGGGTAATGACCGTGAGGTTGTTGGCCAAGGCGATGCCTGCAATCAGTTGATCAACTAGTCCGATCGGCGTACCAGCAGACTCTAGTGCATGGCGTAGCAAGCCCGCTGCTTTGGCGCTGGCGTAGTCCAATGGCAAAACTTCGTATACGCGCATGACGTGGTCAATCTGCAGGCGCTGTTGGCCGGGCCGTGTTGACTTGGCGGTACCAAACTCTAGCTCAAACAAAGCAGGCGTTGCTAGCTTGATGGTGTGCGCTGGCGTAGCTTGCAAGCGCTGGGCAACATCGCCGCGTTGGTTAAACAAATAAATCAGGGTGTTGGTATCGAGTAAATACATTACATCGGCTCGCGCAATGAGCCGGGTATTTCAGAGGCGCGAATTTCCTCTAGCGTGGGAAAGTCGTCAAATAAATGCGCGTTAGCTTTGATGTGCTCAAAAAAGCCTTCTGGGTATCCGTTGCTGTCTATGGGTAGTGTTTGCTCTTTTACCAGCTTGGCTAGCCAGCTGCTGAGAGACAGCTTGGCAGCGGCAGCTGCTGCTTTGGCGCGGGCGATGGCTTCATCGTCCATGTAAATAGTGACTTGGCTCATGATAAGACTCCTAAAATAATTATACTTATAATTATAAGTGTCTGGCAATTATACTGCAAGTGCTTCAGGTTTGGCGGCTGTAGTGGGTTGTCCCAAACTCTTAAGCACATCCCGCACCATCTGCGCCCTGGCCTTCGTGTCTGGCAGCTCCCGCTCAATACGCAGCTTGTCGTTGCCTGCCAGCTTGATGTGTTTGTTCTTTTGAATCAGATGGATGATGGCCAGGCTGTCAATGGGAGGGTCTTTTTGGAAGTTGATGGTGATCACGCCGGGGGCGGCGTCTACTTTGACGACGCCGTAGGGTTTGGCGATCACTCGAAGGCGGTGTACGTCGATCAGGGTTTGCGCCTGCGCGGGCAGCTTGCCAAAGCGGTCCACTATTTCTTCCAGCAGCGCGTCGATCTGGTCGGTGGTTTTGGCAGTGGCCAATTTTT
>JANLPQ010000102.1:0-37967 GCA_031367325.1 Polaromonas sp.
CAGGGCTGCGTACAAGGTAGGTAATTGGGCTGCGGTTGATTGCTCACCATGTGTACAAGAGCTGGCAGGCGGTGTACTCAGCGTAGCGGCATAAAGGGGGAGTAGGCGGCCCTAGGCCGCCACGGAGGACAGCCGCGAAGCTGAGTACGCCGCCTGCCAGCTCCCGTACAAGAATAGCAATCTTCAATGTAGCAACCCACACAATCGGAGCAGCTTACGTTACTGGAATATCAATCTTCAAAGCCAACGCCACACATTAATCGTACGTCTCACGCTCAGGGTCGGTAGCCTCCAGCTCATAGCTGGCCGCCAGCATAGCCAAGCGGCCAATCACGCCGTACATGTAAAAGCGGTTCGGCTCGCTGGCACCAGGCGGAATGCCGGGCTGGGGCATGTGGGCGGATTTGTTAAACGCCAACGGCACAAAACTGGCACCGGGGGCGTTTAAGTTTTCGTCCACGCCACGCTCTGAATGCACGCGGTAAAAGCCGCCCACTACATAGCGGTCCATCATGTACACCACGGGCTCGGCCACGGCGTCGTTCACGCGTTCGTTGGTCAGCACGCCTTCTTGGATGATCACGTCGCTGACCTGTTGGCCGTCTTTGATGACGGACATTTTGTTTTTGGTTTTACGGTTAACTTCGTTCAGGTCTTTCACATCGCGCACGGTCATGATGCCCATGCCGTAGGTGCCGTTGTCGGCTTTCACCACGACAAACGGTTTTTCGTTGATACCGTATTCTTTGTATTTGCGTTTGATCTTGGTCAACAGCGCATCCACATTGGTAGTCAGGCATTCCATGCCAGTGCCTTCGGCAAAGTTAACCTCGCCGCATTGTTCAAACATGGGGTTAATCAGCCACGGGTCAACACCCAGCAGCTTGCCAAAGCGTTTGCTGACCTCTTCATACGCGGCAAAGTGCTGCGACTTGCGGCGCGTGTACCAGCCTGCGTGCAGCGGCGGCAACAGGTGCTGCTCGTAGATTTCTTCCAGTATGCCGGGCACGCCTGCAGACAAGTCGTTGTTCAGCAAAATAGTGCAGGGGTCGAAGTTTTTTAAACCCAGGCGGCCCTTGCCACCACCATTGCCTGCACCGCCCGTGCGGATCACCGGTTCTAGCAGCAGCGTCTCGCCGCTGGGCAGGGTAATGGTGGTGGGCTCTTTGATCTCAGGGTTGATCGAGCCAATGCGCACGTTCAGCCCGGCCATGTTGAAGATGCGCGACAGCTGGGCTACGTTGGCCAAATAAAACGGGTTGCGTGTGTGGTTCTCGGGCACGATCATCAAATTGCGTGCTTCGGGGCATATTTTCTCTATCGCCGCCATCGCCGCCTGCACAGCCAAGGGCAACATTTCTTGTGTCAAATTGTTCCAGCCACCAGGAAATAAATTAGTGTCCACCGGGGCCAGCTTAAAACCCGCGTTGCGCACGTCGACCGAGGTATAAAACGGTGGCGTGTGCTCCATCCACTCCAGGCGAAACCAGCGCTCGATGGCGGGCATGCTGTCTAAGATGCGTTGCTCTAGCTCGTTGATGGGGCCGGTAAGCGATGTGATGAGGTGAGGGACCATGCTGTGTTGTAGGTTATGAGATGCAATTGTAGAGATATGAGGACGATCAGCGTATCTGCAAGGTAACAGGTGTGTTATTTAAACGAGTTGGTTTTGTCATGCAAGATACCCCTAAAATCAAGCCAGCTTATTTTTTGTGCGGAAACTTTTGTATGCAATTCATTCGATTTTCTAACCTTTGCAGCCAAGGCGCTGTAGGGCAAAAGCGCGTCTTTATCCGCGCCGACCTGAATGTGCCGCAAGATGAGTTGGGCCACATCACCGAAGACACCCGCATCCGCGCCAGCATAGCGTGCATTCAAATGGCCCTGGACGCAGGCGCGGCGGTGATGGTAACGTCCCACTTAGGCCGCCCCAAAGAGGGTGAATTTAAACCTGCTGACTCGCTAGCGCCCGTAGCTGAGCGTATGGCTAAGCTGCTAGGCCGCCCCGTGCCGCTGGTGGCGAACTGGGTGGACGGCTTCAAAATCAACGGGCAAGATCTGCAGCCCGGCCAAGTGGTGTTGCTGGAGAACTGCCGTTTAAACAAAGGCGAAAAAAATAACGACGACGCGTTAGCGCGAAAAATGGCCAAGCTGTGCGACATCTTCGTGCACGACGCCTTCGGCACGGCCCACCGCGCCGAAGCTACCACCTATGGCATTGCGCAGTACGCGCCCATAGCCTGCGCAGGGCCGCTGCTGGCTGCTGAGATGGACGCCATCAGCAAAGCGCTGGCCAACCCCAAGCGCCCACTCATCGCCATCGTGGCAGGCAGCAAGGTCAGCACCAAACTGACTATTTTGCGGGCACTGGCTGGCAAAGTAGACGGCTTGATTGTGGGCGGCGGCATTGCCAACACCTTTATGTTTGCGGCGGGCATGCACATTGGCAAGTCGCTGGCCGAGCCTGATTTGATTGGCGAAGCCAAGGCCGTGATGATCGCCATGAAAACCCGTGGCGCTGAAGTGCCCATCCCCACCGATGTCGTAACGGCCAAAAACTTTGCTGCCGACGCACAAGCTACTGTCAAGGCCGCCACCGATGTAGCTGAGGACGACTTGATTCTCGACATTGGCCCGCAAACGGCGGCCAAGCTGGCAGAGCAGCTGATGAAAGCCGGCACGATTGTGTGGAACGGCCCGGTGGGTGTGTTTGAGTTTGACGCTTTTGCCCACGGCACCGAAACCATCGCCCACGCGATTGCCGCGTCACCCGCCTTTTCTATCGCCGGCGGTGGCGACACGCTGGCGGCCATTGCCAAATACGGTATTGAAAAAAACATTGGCTACATCTCCACCGGTGGCGGTGCTTTTTTAGAAGTGCTAGAAGGCAAAACCCTGCCAGCGTTTGAGATTTTGCAACTGCGGGCTACGGCGGGTTAAAAGACCACAACGTTTTGAATTTAGCTGCCTGTACCGGGACCAACACTGCAGCCTTCACCGCAACCAGCAGCGCGTTGTTACCACATGACGATCTACGGCGCGGTGCTGCTGCGCGAAGCCAAGTAAATAGCAGGTAATATCACCGCTGCGCCCACCAGATGGTAGGCGCGAATCGGCTCGCCCAACACAGCCCACGCCGCTAACGCAGCGTACAGCGGGCCCAAGTACAGCGTAAGCGACGCCCGCGCCGCACCCAGCTGTTTTTGCACGGTGGCATAAGCCAAATACGCCCCCGCACCGGGCATCAGCGCCGCAGCCACCGCGAGCCACGCAGTTTTAGCGTCCCACACCGTGTGCGTCATCGGCAAACCCGACACCGCCTCTACCCAAGCCAGCGGCAGCAGCAGCGTTACGCCGCCCGCAACAATCAGCACCAGCCGCGCCAGCGACGACAAATCGCTGGGCCAACGCTTGAGCAGCAAGCAATACAGCGTCCACGCAACGGTGCAGCCTAAGATCCACACATCACCCGCCACAAACTGCACCTGCGACAGCTGGCCCCACTGCCCTTTGATGACCACATGCACCAGCCCCACCAGCGCCAGCGCAATGCCCAGCCACTGCAGCCTACCCAGCTGCTCGCGCAGCCACAGGGCAGAGGCCAAGGCAATAAACACGGGCGACAGCGCATAAATCAACGCAATATTGGTAGCGGTAGTCGAACGCGCGCCGATATACACCCATGCACCGCACATCCACATGCCCAAGCCGCCCAGTACAAAGTACCGCCAAGCATGCCGCCCCAGCACTGCGCGTTTGGCCCACAGCTCTGGCCAAGCAAACACCGCCAGCACCAGCCCCGCCAGCGACCACCGCAGCAGCGCCAGCATGTGCGGCGCTACCTGACCCGGCGCCATGCGGCTAACCAAATAGTTAACTGACCACAAGGCTGGCGTGATGAACAGCAAAGCCACAGCCCAGCGGTGTTGAGAGGTTGGCGGCATAGTGAAAAGGGTATGAACTGATAAAGATATTGATTTGGAGTTTACTATAAATACCATAGCTGCTTGAGCAGCATCTACGGCCTGAAAGGCATAAAACACTATATAAATAAGCCTCAGAATACCCCTGGCGTGCCTTCACTGCCACTGCTGTGCCCGCCCTGGCACTTGGTGTGAACAGCTCCGCGGCTGTCCTCCGGCCTTCGGCCTCCCCCTTTATGCCGCTGCGCTGTTCACACCAAGCGCCAGGGCTGCGTACAAAGTTGGTCGGAGCAACAGCGGTTAATCCACCCGCCATGTTTGCAAGAGCTGGCAGGCGGTGTATTCAGCGCAGCGGCATAAAGGAGGAGTCGTCGGCCTTAGGCCGACACGGGGGACAGCCGCGTAGCTGAATGCGCCGCCTGCCAGCTCCCGTACAAGACCCAAGACAGAAAAGGCAAGCCAAGCACAGGACACACCATCCAAAAAGTCATATCTCCCGATGCTTTTTACGCATATTTGCGTACTAGAGTTAGCCCATAGGCAGGACTACAATCGCTAACCTTGATAAAAACTGACACATCGAACGCCACACTTCAGTGGCCCGCATGCTGGCAGTCGGAGACTCCATGCCACCCATGAATGACGCCACTTCCAGCAACACCGAAGAAAAACGCGCCGAACTGCGCCGCGCTGCACTGGAATACCACGAATTCCCCACACCCGGCAAAATCGCTATTGCAGCCACCAAACAACTGATCAACCAGCACGACTTAGCACTGGCCTACAGCCCCGGCGTGGCCGCGCCGTGCGAAGAGATTGTCAAAGACCCCAATAACGCTTTCAAATACACCGCGCGCGGTAACCTGGTAGCCGTTATCACCAACGGCACCGCCGTGCTGGGCCTGGGTGACATTGGCCCATTGGCGTCCAAGCCAGTGATGGAAGGCAAGGCAGTCCTGTTTAAAAAGTTTGCTGGTATTGATGTGTTTGACATCGAGATCGACGAGAAAAACGACCTGGACAAACTGGTCGACATCATCGCCTCGCTCGAGCCTACCTTTGGCGGCATCAACCTAGAAGACATCAAAGCACCCGACTGTTTTTATGTAGAGCGCAAGCTGCGTGAGCGCATGAACATTCCCGTGTTCCACGACGACCAGCATGGCACGGCTATTGTGGTGGGTGCAGCGATTTTGAATGGCCTGAAAGTCGTAGGCAAAGACCCCAAAAAAATCAAGCTGGTCACCAGCGGTGCAGGTGCCGCCGCGCTGGCTTGTTTGGGGCTACTGCTCAAGCTGGGTATCCCGCGCGAGAATATTTTTGTCACCGACTTAGCCGGTGTGGTCTACGAAGGCCGTACCGAGCTGATGGACGAAGACAAAATTCAGTTTGCGCAAAAAACATCGGCCCGCACCTTGAGCGAAGCCATTGAAGGTGCTGACGTTTTCCTAGGCTTGTCCGCAGGCGGCGTACTCAAGCCCGAGATGGTTAAAAAAATGGCCGCCCGCCCGCTGATTTTGGCACTGGCCAACCCTAACCCCGAAATTTTGCCCGAAGAAGTCAAAGCCGTACGTGACGATGCCATCATTGCCACAGGCCGCACCGACTATTGCAACCAAGTCAACAATGTCTTGTGCTTTCCGTACATCTTTCGAGGTGCATTAGACAGTGGTGCCACCACCATCACGCTAGAGATGGAAATTGCGGCGGTGCATGCTATTGCGCAGCTAGCGCAAGCCGAACAAAGTGAGGTAGTAGCCGCCGCCTATGCGGGCGAGGCGCTGGCGTTTGGCCCCGAGTATTTGATCCCCAAGCCGTTTGACCCGCGCCTGATGATGAAGATTGCGCCTGCTGTGGCCCAAGCTGCTGCAGACAGCGGCGTAGCACTGCGTCCTATTGCCGATATGGACGCGTACCGCGACCGTTTGCAAAGCTTTGTCTACGCGTCGGGCACAACGATGAAGCCGATTTTTACGGCCGCTAAAAAAGCCACCAAAAAACGCGTGGTCTACGCCGAAGGCGAAGAAGAACGCGTGCTGCGCGCCTGCCAGATCGTGGTGGACGAAGGTGTGGCGCGGCCTACGCTAATTGGCCGCCCGGCAGTGATCAGTGAGCGCATCGAAAAATTTGGCCTGCGGTTAACAGCAGGCACAGACTACGACGTCGTCAACGTCGAAAAAGACGACCGCTACCGCGACTTTTGGCAAACCTACCACCACATGACCGAGCGCAAAGGCGTGACCCAGCAAATCGCCAAAATCGAAATGCGCCGCCGCTTGACGTTAATCGGCGCAATGATGGTGCTCAAGGGCTACGCTGACGGCATGATTTGCGGCACGTGGGGCACCACCACATTGCACCTGCACTACATCGACCAAGTGCTGGGCCAACGCCCTGCCGATGCGGCCAACACATCTCAAAACATCTCTGCGCAGGCACACCAAGACGCCCGTGTCTACGCCTGCATGAACGGGCTGCTGCTGCCCGACCGCCAAGTGTTTTTGGTTGACACCCATGTCAACTACGACCCCACCGCGCAAGAGCTGGCCACCATCACCACCATGGCGGCCCAAGAGATGCAGCGCTTTGGCATTCATCCCAAAGCCGCGTTGCTGTCGCACAGTAATTTTGGCTCCAGCAACCAACCTAGCGCCGTCAAAATGCGCACCGTGCTGGCACTGCTTCGCGAGCAGGCGCCGTGGCTAGACGTTGACGGTGAAATGCACGGCGACCTGGCCCTAGATGCCGCCAGCCGCCAAAGCATCATGCCGCGCAGCACCTTAGTGGGTGAGGCCAATTTACTGGTGCTTCCTAATATCGACGCAGCCAATATCAGTTACAACCTGCTCAAAACTGCCGCCGGCGGCAACATTGCCATTGGCCCAGTGTTGTTAGGATGTCCCGCACCTGTGCACATTCTCACAGCCAGTACCACTGTAAGGCGCATCGTAAATATGACAGCGCTAACGGTAGCTGATGCGAATGCAATTCGGTAAGGCGCGAGACGACAGCAAGCGCTAACTTATTAATATTATTCACATCTTAAAGCCCTATTTCTCATGAACCTTAAGCGTGCAAACGCTTGCCTTTTGTTGTGATTTCTACGACAATACTCTTCTTGGAATCGCGGGTTAACCCGTAACTTTTTTGGGCTTTGCACTCTGCTTGTGCCCGATTCCCTAGGTCGGTGACGTAAGTTTGCTGCGCCCACATTGGTTATCTTATAAAACTGTATTGAGCCCGTTATGTTCTGGAACAGCATTGTGAAAAGCTCGCGCGCATTAGGCGCTATGGGTGCAAAAGCTACGGTGGCCCTGTGGGCTGTAGCATGCTTGGTAACATTGGCAGCACCTGCCGCAAGTTGGGCTAAAGGGCCATTACCTGCAGAATCGGCAAGCCAGACGATTGCGTTGGCGGACTTGCCCAAGCAAGGCCGTGAGACTTATGAACAGATTTTAAAAGGTGGGCCTTTTGCCTACGATAAAGACGGCACCGTATTTGGTAACCGCGAGCGCACCTTGCCCGCGCAAAAGCGTGGCTATTACCGTGAGTACACGGTAAAAACGCCGTATGCGCGCAACCGTGGCGCGAAAAGAATTGTGTGTGGTGGCGGTCAACCGGCGCAGCCGGAAGCCTGTTATTACTCTGATGACCATTACGCAAGCTTCAAGCGCATCGCGCTGTGATGCGCTTGAAGCTGCTAATGTTAGATTGCGCCGCAAGCGGCCAGTGTTTGATTTTTTTGTTGTGTAATTTTTGTAAATAGAAAGCGGAGCGCACCATGCCACTTCGTACCGTAAAAACTAATATTGTTCAGTCGATCCGTGCACACCGCGTGGCCGATCTGCAAGCCGCCGCCACAGAGATGGGCCACCATTTTCTGTACGCCAGTTTAGGCGATGCCCAGTCTAAGCAAGACGTGTTGGACACCATTGCCGCGCAGTTTAAATTGCCCGCGCATTTTGGTAAAAACTACGACGCTTTATACGACTCCATGACGGACCCGTTGCACAAATCAGGCGAGCAGCCCGGTTTTATTGTGGTGCTAGAGTACATTCCCGCCAACGCGAAGTTTGACAAAGAAGCGCGCGAGCAGCTGATTGACATCTTTCGTGACGTGTCCGAATACTGGGGCGACCGCAAAATCCCATTCCGCTGCTTCTACTCGTTTGCTGTAGCACGTGCCTCCGATGGCAAGGTAGCAGCGCCTGTAGAGCTGATTGAAGGTGCCGAAGCACCCGAAAAAATGCCTACAGACAAGCTGGTCGATGTGTCGCCATTAGCGCTACGTATGTCCAGCCCGTTCAACGCTGGCTACTGGTTGAGTGCTGCTTAAAAACACGTTTGAAAAGAAAACTGAAGTACTATTAATTTCATAGCTGCTTGAGCAGGTCTTACTTGGGTTAACAGTCTATATAGCTGCATAAATCACAGTAAAAAAGCCCCCAAGATGCGCAATGCATCTTGGGGGCTTTTTATTAACTAGTGCAGACTAAGTTTTAACTTTACTTAGGTAGCATCACGGTATCGATCACGTGGATCACGCCGTTGCTGGCGGCTATGTCGGTAGCGGTGACTTTGGCGCTGTCGACCATCACGCCGCCGTCGGTTTTAACGGTCAACTCTTGGCCCTGCACAGTTTTCACTTTGCCTGCCTTCACGTCAGCAGCCATCACTTTGCCAGACACCACATGGTAAGTCAGCACTTTGGTCAAAGCAGCTTTGTCTTTGAGCAGCGCGTCTAGCGTAGCCTTGGGTACTTTAGCAAATGCTTCATCCGTCGGTGCGAACACAGTAAACGGGCCTGGGCCTTTGAGCGTGTCGACCAAGCCAGCAGCTTGCACTGCAGTGACCAAGGTTTTGAAGCTACCAGCTTTGATGGCAACATCCACAATGTCTTGCGCCATAGCGCCAGCCGACATGGCTAGACCTAATGCGAGGGTAATAAGAGATTTTTTCATGGTGATTTCCTTTGATTAAGGGGTTTAAGAACTAGTGGGAATTCGGTTTATTTTGGCAAGATCACTTTGTCTATTAAGTGCACAACACCGTTAGTGGCTAAAATGTCAGTAGCTGTGATTTGTGATTTGCGCGCGCTGGCGTCTGTAATGACAGCAGACGTGTCGATGGTGAACTCTTGACCTTGCAGCGACTTAATCGGCTTGCCAAAAGGAATGTCGGCCTTAAGTACCTTGCCAGACACTACGTGATAGGTCAGCACTTTGGTCAATAATGGTTTGTCGGCCAACAAGGCTTCTTTGGTAATTTTTAGCTCAGTCAGCAGTGCTGCAAAAGCAGCATCGGTAGGCGCAAATACGGTAAACGGGCCCGCGCCGCTGAGGGTGGTAGCCAAGTCTGCAGCAACTACAGCCTCTACCAAAATGCTCAAGCTAGGGGTAGCTTGCGCAAGTTGCACAACATTTTTTGTTGGTGCTGGCGTGCCATCGCCATCACTTCCACCGCAGGCGGCTAATACGACTGCCGCGCTGACGGCTAAAGCTAACTTTAAAAATTGACGTTTCATAGTGGTCTCTTTCTATTTAAAAATTTAACCAACACCGGATTACGGGCGGTGAAGGAGGGGAAAATAATGTCCCGCCTTAGAAATATACCATCAATACCAAATAAATACTAATTAGTAATTAACAAAACGAATAAGTTACACAATGATTCATTTGATTAGTTTGTGACTTTTTCGTAAAATGGTTGATTACTTACAGGTACTGTCCAATATGGCTATCGCACCACTCAGCTCGCGCGAACGCGCATTCAGCCGTTATGCAGTCCCGCCTCGCGCGCAGGCTGACGCGGCGGCAAGCCCAGGGCTGCACAGCAAAAGCGCCGGCCGCAAAAATACTGCTGCCAGCGCGGAGAAAGTGGCCGCGCCTGCCAACGCTAAACCCAGCTTTAAACAGCAAATGCTATTGGCCCGCGAGGAGGCCATTATTGATGTGGTCAACAGCATGTTGGCTAACAAAGGCTTTGATGCCATGACGGTGGACGAGGTGGCCGCAGAGGTGGGCGTGGCCAAGGCGTCGTTGTACAAGCATTTTCCCAGCAAAGAGGATTTGGCCGCCGCTGCCATGGTGCGCATGATGGAGCGTGCACGCGAATTTATGGGCACCATTTCGCCCAAGCTGTCGGATATCGACAAGTTGAAAACAGCCGCGCGCTGGATGATGCAGCTCAAACTGGCTGGGCAAATGCCTAACCTGCCTAGTCAAAATTCTAGTCTACGCGCCACGCTCACCGGCCACCGTGGGTATGTTGATAGCCTTATGCAGATTAGCGACACGCTGGGTGGCTGGATCGAAGCGGCACAAAAATCAGGCCACATTACCCAAAAGCTGCCTGCCTTGGTGGTGCTGTACACGCTGTACGCGCGCGCTTGCGACCCCGTGCTGGAGTTTTTGAAAGTCAGCGGCCAATACACGCCTGAGCAAATGCTAGACATGGTCACCACCACATGTTTTGACGGCATGGCCGCACGCTAAAAATACCCGGTTGTATACCCACGCCCACATCGGGAGCGGCTTTTAGATTTGAATGGGCCTAAGCCCGTAAAATCACAGCATGCAATTGGTTAAACAACAACTGCTGGCCTGCTTGGCCGGCGAATTAGAGCTTCTGAGCCCCGGAGCGGGCTTACGCGCGGCGCTAGAGTCACCCAAAGTCGCGGAACACGGTGATTTTGCTTGCACAGCCGCTATGCAACTGGCTAAAACATTGGGACAAAATCCCCGTGCGCTGGCGCAAACACTACAAGACAGACTGATGGCGAATGCATTGTTTACCCAGTGGGTGGCTGCGGTCGAGATTGCGGGCCCCGGTTTCATCAACATCCGTTTAAAACCTGAAGCCAAGCAACAAGTGGTGCGTGAAATATTGGCGCAAGCCAATGGTTACGGCAGCCAAATGGAGTCTGGTCAGAAAATGATGGTCGAGTTTGTCTCGGCCAACCCCACGGGCCCGTTGCACGTGGGCCATGGCCGCCAAGCGGCGCTGGGCGATTCGATTTGCAATTTGTGGGCTACCCAAGGCTGGCAAGTGCACCGCGAGTTTTACTACAACGACGCGGGTGTACAAATCGCCACATTGGCCAAGTCAACACAGTTGCGCGCCAAAGGCTTCAAGCCCGGCGATGCTTGCTGGCCCACCGACCCCAATAACCCCGACAGCAAAGGTTTTTATAACGGCGACTACATTGCCGACATTGCAGCAGATTTTTTGGCCTGCAAAACCGTCATGGCAGATGACCGTAGTTTTACTGCCAGTGGCAATGCAGACGACCTGGACAGCATTCGCCAATTTGCCGTAGCCTACTTACGCCACGAGCAAGACCTTGACCTGAAAGCCTTTGACGTAAAGTTTGACAACTATTTCTTAGAAAGCAGTTTGTACAGCAGTGGACGCGTGGACATGGCAGTCGAGCAGTTGATTGGTGCAGGCAAAACCTACGAGCAAGATGGCGCGCTGTGGCTTAAAACCACCGACTACGGTGACGACAAAGACCGCGTGATGCGAAAGTCCGCGCCCGATGGCCCAGATGGGCGCAAAGCAGAAGCACAATACACCTACTTCGTGCCAGACGTAGCCTACCATCTGACCAAATGGGAGCGCGGTTACACACGCGCCATCAACATCCAGGGCACTGACCACCACGGCACCATTGCCCGCGTACGCGCAGGCCTGCAGGCCGCTGGCATGGGTGTGGCAGCAGGCTACCCCGACTACGTTCTGCACACGATGGTACGTGTGATAAAAGACGGTGTTGAAGTAAAAATCAGCAAGCGTAGCGGCGGCTACGTGACCTTGCGCGATCTCATTGACTGGACCAGCAAAGATGCCGTGCGCTTTTTCTTGCTGTCACGCAAGCCTGATACCGAGTACACCTTTGACGTGAACCTAGCGGTCGCCAAAAACAACGATAACCCCGTGTACTACGTGCAATATGCACATGCCCGCATATGCTCGGTGCTGGCCGCGTGGGCAGATAAAGACGGTGGTAAGGCAGAGGAACTACAGGCCGTGGATTTGAGTCCACTGAACACACCGGCAGCCCAGTCGCTGATGTTGGTATTGGCCAAGTACCCCGAGATGCTAACCTCTGCTGCGCGCGACTTTGCGCCGCATGACGTTACCTTTTACTTACGCGATCTGGCCAGCCAGTACCATAGTTACTACGATGCCGAGCGCATTTTGGTGGATGATGTAGCAGTGAAAAATGCCCGTTTGGCATTAGTATCGGCTACAGCCCAGGTGCTGCGCAATGGGCTGGCAGTATTAGGTGTCTCTGCACCCACTAAGATGTAGGAATGAATATGCAAATAAATAGACAAAAAATGGCGACACTAAAGCAACAAAAGGTGCGTCAAAAGGGCGGTACAGTCCTGGGCATTGTGATTGGTGTGTTAGTTGGCCTCGGCGCAGCCTTGGCGGTAGCGGTGTATGTGACCAAAGTGCCGGTGCCTTTCGTTAATAAAAGCGCTTCGCGCGGCACAGGTACCGAGCAAGACGCAGCCGAAGCGCAAAAAAATAAAAATTGGGATCCTAATGCTCCGCTGTATGGCAAAAATCCCGCTAAGCCTAATCCTGCCGCCTCGGGTGCTGTAGATAGCGTGCCTGATGCAGCTACCAACACCGCAGCTGTAGCGCCAAAGCCCGGTACGACGGCAAGCGCTGCGGGCAAGCCTGGTGCAGCCAGCTCAGCCGCTGGTAAACCCGCTGCCAAGCCCGCCAGCACCGACCCCTTGGGCGACCTGGCCAAAGCCAAGACCACAGCGGCCGGGTCAACCACCGCTACGGCTGACCCGTTTACTTACCTGGTGCAGGCTGGTGCGTTTCGCACGCCTGAAGACGCTGAGGGTCAGCGCGCTAAGCTGGGCATGCTGGGCATGGACGCCAAGATCACCGAGCGCGAGCAATCGGGTCGTACGGTGTACCGCGTGCGCGTAGGACCGTTTAATAACAAGGACGATGCAGACAAGGCCAAAGAAAAGCTGGATAACGGTGGTTTCGATACCGCTTTGGTACGCGTACAACGTTAATAAAACTGGGCTTGCCTCGTCCGCGTTGGAACCTTCGGGATTTGATAGGGTCTTTAAAGTATTAGTAAGTTTAGCAATGCCGCATCGCGGCGATATGGAGTTGTGATATGTTGCGTCGTGATTTTTCTTTGCGTTTAGCCGCCGGCACGGTAGCCGGTGCGGTGGCTAACGCGGCAAGCCCGTTGGTACAAGCGCAAGCTGCAAAAGGCTTTCAAGATGCCAAGGATTTCATCACGTTAGAAAAACGCGCCCCGACCGAAGCACCTGCTGGCAAAATCGAAGTTGTAGAGTTTTTTTGGTACAGCTGCTCTCACTGCAACGCGTTTGAACCTGCCTTGGAAGCGTGGATCAAAAAAGTCCCTAAAGATGTGGCGGTTCGCCGCGTGCCGGTGGCTTTTCAGCCTAATTTCGAGGCGCAACAGCGCCTGTACTATGCGCTGGAGGCGATGGGCAAGCTCGAGAGTTTGCATGCCAAAGTGTTCTACACCATCCATGTTGAAAAGCAGCCTATCAACACATTTGCAGCCATCTCTGCATGGGTTGAAAAGCAAGGCGTGGACAAAGCCAAATTCGACGCTATGTTCAACTCGTTCAGTGTGGCCACCAAAGCGCGCAAAGCTACCCAGCTACAAAATGAATACAAAATCGACGGCGTGCCGTCGCTGGGTATCGCAGGGCGTTATTTAACTTCCGGCTCGCTCACCGAGACCATGGCGCGCGCACTAGAGGTAACTGATTACCTCATCGCGGATGTGCGCAAAAACAAATAATCTGCGTGGACAGTACACCGTGTGATCTTTTAAAAGGCGTGCTGTGCACGCCTTTTTTCATTTAGACACGTATAGTTTGTCAAATACGCTATCCTTGCAACATGACTGAGCAAGACACGTCGCCCAAACCGCCGCCCTCTCTGGCCGAGTCGCTACTAGACCACGATATGGGCGAAATGGCCCGAGGTAATCCAGGACGCTTTTGGTTGATCTTGGCTATTGTCTCAGGCTTGGTGCTGGTGGGTTTATCGGCTTGGCGGCAAGGCTGGTTTACACCCACCGCCCATTTGTTTGTGGTGCTGCCAGGTGCTGTGGGCGTGCAGATCGGCACACCCGTCAAGCTCAAAGGCTTCAAGATTGGCGAGATCGACGAGATCGACTTAGAACCCAACCTCAACGTCAAAGTGCGCATGCGCGTAGTGCAAGAACGCCTGGCATTGATCAGTGCAGGTGCCAACGCCAAATTTGGTCGCGATGGCCCCATTGGTGGAAAATTTATCGACATCGTGCCCGGGCCGCTTGAGGGTAAACGCATTGTGGCTGAGGCGACACTGCCGATGGAAAGCGGCAATGAGCTGGAAGACGTGATGGGCACCGTTAAAGTAGCGATTGAAAAACTGGCCATCGCCATCGGCAAGATCGAGCCGATATTAGACGACACCAAAACGCTCACGGGCGAGGCCAGCGCTATGCGCAAAGATGTGCGCACCTCTGTCAGTACGGTGTTGGCCAATGCCGAGGAAATGTCTGCGCAGTTCAAACGCATGGGCAACAGCGCAGCGAGCGTGGCGGGTAAATTAGACGGCGACCGCAAAGTGATCGTCGGCGATATTCAGAAGATGCTGCTGCAAGCCAACGCAGCCGCGGACAGTGCACGCGCAGCACTGAAAACACTAGAGCAAGACATGCCGCAAGTGACTGAAAAAACCAAAGCCGCGCTAGACAACGCCCGCGATGCCACCAGCAACGTCAAGCAAAGTACAGCAGATGTGCAACAAATAGTCCGCGAAGCACGCCAAGATTTACCACCCACTGTGCGCGCGGCCCGTGCGGCCACGCAAGATGCCGCAGAGATTACCGACGGCTTAAAGCGCACTTGGCCCATTCGCAGCATCGTCAAACCGCCGCCCGACGGCAATTTAGAGCTTGACGGGTTTGAGGGCAAGGTCGCACCTGCTGCGCCCAATACGGTGGGGCCTAAATAATGCGTACTTGGACTGCCATCGCGTTGTGCACTGCTAGCGTTTTGGCGGGGTGCTCTAGCGCACCCCCGGCCAAAGAAACCAATGCCATGGTACAGACGGCACAAACCATAGAGCGTCGCGCGGGCCAATCTTTTGCCAAGGGCGAGTTTGATGCGGCAGCTGGCGGCTACGAGTCAGCAGCGCTGGTGTATGAAACCTTGGCATTGTTAGAACCTCAAGCGCGTGCACGCCTAAACCAAGCACGTGCATTGGCAGATGCAGGTCAGCCGCAACTAGCGTTGCCGTTGGTAGAGAGTGTGCTGTCCAACGCCTCAGGCTCAGGTGCCTTGAGCGCCGATTTGCGCGCCACAGCGCATGGCCGTGCAGCGGCATTGTGGATGGACGATGATCTTGCCCGCGCCCAAACTCATGTGCAAGACGCACTGACAGCCTGCGCTGGCAGTTGCAGCCAGTTGTCTGCGTTAACTGTACTGCGTGCACGCACACAACTTGCCGCCAAGCAAACCGAGGCGGCTGTGGCCAGTGCCAGCGCGGCGCTGACCACCGCTAAAAATGACAATGACCGTGCCAACGCGCTACGCGCGCGCGCGCAAGCGCAAGCTATGCTAGGACAAAACAGCGCAGTATTAGCCGACGCACAACAGGCGCTGCAATTAGATCAAAGCCTAGGCTCAGCACAGCGTGTGGCCTTGGATTTGCAGCTGCTGCAGCGCGCCAGTCTTGCCTTAGGCGACACCACTAGCGCGGCGCGCTATACCGCCCTGGCTGAGCGTGCCAAGCTGGCTGCTGCCACCCTACGTGGCGAGCGCAGCGCGCCCTAAGACGCCAGCACGCGAACAAGTGATCTGCTAGGCCATGGCCACTTCAGACAAACAACGCCAAGCCCGCGCCGTGCAGCGCCTGAGTGTTAACGATTTATTGCTGACACCGGCTAAAGTGCGCTGGTTTGCCTTGAGCGAGCTGTGGTGGTACCGCGCCTGCTGGCGGCTGCCCGGTGCACGCGCCATTATGCGCCGTGAACGCAACTTTGAAATGCGCGAGATGCTGCCAATTTTGGTAGTGCTGGGGCTAGTGGCTGGCGTCATGCTATTTGTAGTGCTGCCATCGTCGCTGCGTGAACAATCGGCCAGCTTACTGGCGACGCTGTGGCCCTTGTGGGTAGTGCAAGTAGTGCCGATGATTTGTGCGCAAGCCATGGCGATGCAAAACGCGCCCAACATTGCCATGCGCCTGACCGAGGCTGAAGTACAGGGTGATTTTGATGTAAAGGACATCGTGCGCCATTCTGCGCAAGCCGCACATGCCGCCGTGCCACTGATCATGGCACACGCCACAGTAGCCTTGGCCAGTGCATGCTTGCTTGTGATGTTTACTTTAGGCTTTGGATTGTTAGCAGCTTTTGTACTAGCGGTAGGCGATTTGCGCACCACGATGGACATGGTGTTTGCGCGCGTGCCGCCGCTAGTGTGGCTGCGTGCAGCTTTCTCGGCTTGGCTACTCGGTGGGGTGTGCGTGACAGCCGCCGTACTGTACGCGTGGCCGGGCACCCAACAGTCCCACTCTGGCATGGGCGCGCACCGACTGGGTTTGCGTGCCATGCTGGCCTCATCACTGGCGTGCGCCGCAGCAGGAATGTTTATGAACTGGGTGGCTGGTTTGCTGGGCTGGAACGGGTTTGTAAGCTGACCTGCGATTAGTCCGCAGTGCGCTAGTCCCGTTTACCAGCACAGCCATAACAGCAAGCCCCCAATAAGCACCCAAGCCAGCGTGTTCACAAAATCATATTCACTTGGCAAGTGACTGCCGCCCCGCGCGCCCAGCAAAACCCGGTACAGATTGGTAGCACGGAAGTCACCTTGCAAGCGACGCAGCTTGTCGCCCCAGGGCTTGGCTTGGCGTCGTGCACGGCCTTGCAAGATCGGTTCAATATGGTCTAGCAACGCCGTAAGCCCATGCAACTGCGGCAACGCTACACTTTGGTCACAGTGCCCGCAGCGAATATCTTGTGTAGGATCAAGCGCATGGCCGCAACCAATACATTGCACACCTAGCTGCTGGGCTGGTTGATCCACCTGCAGCCGGTCGCCATAGCGCATGAGCAATGCTTGTGTTAAACGCGGTACATCCACCATCACGACTGGGCTGTCGCAATAGCAGCAGACTGTTGCTGCGCCGTCCAATTGCGCGCCACAGTTAAGACAGCCCAAGCTGCGCCCTTGGGCACGCAAGGCTTGGCGATCATGCGGGTAAATAGGCCGCACCAAGCCGCGCTCGGCCAGTAGCAAACTGTAGCCTTGGTAATGCCCGTGCCCGTGGTGACATTCTTGTGCAGCGGTGCGCCCAAATCGTGTGAGGTTGCGTACGGGTTTCAGTGACGTCTTGCAGCGCACGCAGCTCAGTTGCAAGGCTAGTGGTGCGTTCAACGCAGGGCTGGCAATCATTTGGCGGATCAGCTGCACCCAGCCCATACCCGACAAATGTACCGACTCCAGTGCGTCAAACCACACCAAGTGGCAATGCGTGCATACGTCTAGTTCTACCTTCGCGGTGTAATGGCCCTCCACCGACAGCAGCTGCATAGGCTGCTGGCAACTGGTACACAGAGATTTATAGGCAGGCATAACCACCAGTTTAATGGCTGCGCCGTGCCAGCACCACTACGGCTAACGCTAAGGCACCTAGCCACATCGACAAACCAAAGTTACCTGCATATTGCAAGCTAGCACCGCTGACGACCGGACCAATTGCGCCGCCCAGCGTGTAGCCCGTAATCATGGCTGCTGTGCCTGCCGCCACCGAGGTGCCGCTGAAATGGTGCGCAACGCGGATCATCGTGAGGGTATACAAAGCACCGCCTACGCCGCCCCACACCAGCGCGCTCACCCACAGCACCCACAACTGGTCCTTCCCTAGTGGTTTGCCCGGTTGCGTACCCCACGCCAGCAGCATGACCGACAACAGCAGCACCCCGCCCGCCAAGCTAAATACTTGGCGCGGCGCAAATTTGTCAGCCGCCATACCCGCCGGATACTGGAACAAAAAACTGCCCAAACCCAGCACCCCCACAATACTGGCCGCTGCCGCCATAGACAGGCCTAGGCTCGCGCCGTTGGCCGCGCTGATGCTGGACAGGCCCGCCTCAAAGACCCCGCCTACAAAAGCAATACCCACCAAATACGGCACGGCGCACAGCGCCTGCCACGTGCCCACAGTGCGCAATGTAGTTGCCTGCAAAGCCGCACCACTGGGCAGTGGCGCGGCACCTGAATCGACGCTGGCCCCTGCATCGCTTTGGGTATTGCTCGGCATCGCCTCTTGCTGTGGTTTAGCAATACCGCTCACCCACGTCAGCCCCAAGGCAGCAAACTGCACCACTGCCGCAACGACTAGCGTGGTTTGCGGCTGCCAACGTAGCACAGCGGGAATAAACGGCCCAGCGGCCAGCGCAGCGCCCAGCGCGGTTTGGTACAAGCCCATCACATGCCCACGCTGGTCTGGCGGTGCGTGCTGCGCAAGCAAGGCCTCAGTAGCATTCCACACGGCCGCAGCACCAATACCCCCTGCTACCGCACTGGCACACCAGACTGAAAAACTACTCGACACGGTGTAACCCAGCGTACCTAGAGTCTCTAGCACCAGCCCCAGCAAATAACAACGGCCCATACCAAAGCGTGTAAACACCCGCGGCATGAGCGGAATCAACGCCGCCACGCAGGCAAACGGAATCATTGCAAACGCCCCAATCACGGTCGTACTGTAGCCGCGCCGCTGCAGCAATACTGCAAGAATGGGGCCGAACATAGCGAACGAACTCACTACCAAGGTGGTAGATGCGGCCAAGAGCCAAACTTTGCGCATCATCATGAAGTGGTACTCACAAGTCGCGCAAACAATAAGCTAGCCACTTGAATTGGTGTTCTCCAAATGCACAGCTAGGCTAGAGCAGCTATTTGAAATAGTCTAGTTAATTTGCGCTTATCTGATGGCTTACACAACGACTTTCATGCCTTGTAGTGTGCTGTGCGCCTGCTCGTCTGCATGGTAGCTACTGCGCACCATGGCACCCACGGCGGCGTGTGTGAAACCCATTTTGTAGGCCTCGGCTTCAAACATTTTGAAGGTGTCGGGGTGCACATAGCGGCGTACAGGCAAATGCGACATCGACGGGGCAAGGTATTGGCCGATGGTCAGCATGTCGATATGGTGCGCGCGCATGTCGCGCATGGTTTGCAAAATTTCCTCGTCCGTCTCGCCCAACCCCACCATGATGCCGCTTTTGGTAGGCACGTTAGGGAATAAGGCTTTGAACTTTTTAAGCAAGTTCAACGAGAAAGCATAGTCGCTGCCGGGGCGGGCTTCTTTGTACAAGCGCGGGATGGTTTCTAGGTTGTGGTTCATCACATCGGGCGGCGCGGCTTTCAGTATTTCTAGCGCACGGTCATCGCGGCCGCGAAAGTCGGGCACCAGTACTTCGATCGTGGTGCCGGGCGACAGCTCGCGGGTTTTGCGGATGCATTCAACAAAGTGGCCTGCGCCGCCGTCACGCAGGTCGTCGCGGTCTACGCTGGTAATGACGACGTATTTCAGTTGCAGCTTGGCGATCGTCTTGGCCATGTTCTCGGGCTCTTGCGCGTCTAGCGGGTCAGGCCGGCCGTGGCCTACGTCGCAAAACGGGCAGCGGCGGGTGCACTTGTCACCCATGATCATAAAGGTGGCCGTGCCTTTGCCAAAGCATTCGCCGATGTTGGGGCATGAGGCTTCTTCGCACACGGTGTGCAAATTGCTCTCGCGCAAGATTTGCTTGATCTCGTAGAAGCGTGTGGAGGGGCTACCCGCTTTGACGCGAATCCATTCTGGTTTTTTTAAAACCTCGCCGCGTTCGACCTTAATCGGAATGCGCGATAACTTAGCTTCGGCTTTTTGCTTGGCCAGCGGGTTGTAATTAGCTTGGGTTTGTGCTTCGCGCACGACGTCTTGGGTGCTCATGACACTATTGTCGCCTAAGCTGCAGACCAACGCCTGTGGTAAGGCTTACGGCAACATTAGCCTCCCAGCTTCACGCTCAGGCCAGTAAACAGCGACAGGTCGTTTTTCTTCAAACCGGTGGCCGGTGTGCTGTTGTAATTGTGGGTTAGGCCGACGTTCAAAGAGATGGTCGAATTCAAGCTGACACCCAAGTTAGCGGTAGATTTGGCCAAAGTACCGCCAGCGCCGCTGATGCGCGGGTACAGCTCGACGCGTTGTTTAAAAAATACAGTATCCGACAGTTTGTGGGTGGATTCTTCACCCAGCAAAGCACTGTTGGTCGTGAACATGGCGCCAGTGGTGTCGCCAATAGTCTGCGTAGTTTTGTATTTACTGCGGGTGTTAGCCACACCGGCAAACACATCGAACGTCGTGTTGGGCTCGTTAATCACTTTGTAGCCCAGACCCGTGCCCAATGTGCGGCGCTGAGACAAGTCGATAATCTTGTCGCCTTCCAAACCTAGCTTGCCAAACACATACAGCTGGGGTGAGAGGTTGTAGTCGTATTGCCCACCCAAACCCCATTTGTCGGCGGTGGTGGTTTTAACGCCATCCACCTTGCCGCTGCCACGGTTGGCCATGGCGTTAAAACTGATTTTGTCTTGCTCGGTCTGGCGTGCCATGTCTAAGTTGAGCAGCAAGTTTTGGGTAGATGAATTGCCCGACGCGGCCGAGAATGAGGCGCCCGCTAGGCCACGCCATTTACCATCGGCTTGGGTTTGTGCCGATGCGCTGCCAACTGCTGCGCTAAGCAAAGCCATCGGCAACAATGTAAGTGAAAATTTCATGCGTGCGTTCCATTGAAAGTAGAGCTTCCAGTATATTTTTGATACGCCTTGTGTTGTGCTTCAAAATGTCGGATCACGTATGGGAATGGGTCAAAACATGACGAAGCACCGTCGCGCTGGAACATAAACGACTGCCTGTTGTGCAGGGGCTAGCTAAGAAGTTTTGCCGCTGCACGCGCAATCAGCCGTGTGTACAAGACGGCACACACTTACTTGGCTGCACAAAAAATTAACTACTGCAACTGTCGCTTTACAAAGGTAATTATTTTCAAGGTTAAACATTTTTTGCGAACGCTGCACACGTAATGCTACGGCGCGAGATACGCGCACAATTTGTCGCCCAACACCTGCGCCACTTCGTCGAACGTTGCAGTCACCCCCAGCGACGCCATGTCCACCGTGCGCAACCCAGCGTAGCCGCAGGGGTTGATACGGCTAAACGGCTCCAAGTCCATCGCTACATTCAGCGCTACGCCATGGTAAGTAAAGTGGCGGCTGACTTTGATGCCCAGCGCCGCTATTTTGCCGATGTGATCAGTACGCTTTTTAAATGGGGTCAGATCCAATTTATCGCCATCTGAACTGCCGTCTACACCACTACTGGCTGCCAGCAAATCAGCCTCGGTTAAGTTCAACGCGGCATGGGCAAAGGGGTCGTCGGTACGTACATAGATGCCCGGCGCGCCGCGCACGCGGTGGCCCGTGATGTTGAATGCGGCTAGGGTTTTAATCACCGATTCTTCAATTTTAAAAACGTATTCCTTAACATAATAGCCTGCGGCTTTGAGATCTATCAACGGGTAGGCTACCACTTGACCAGGGCCGTGGTAGGTGACTTGGCCGCCACGGTTAGTTTGCACCACAGGCATGTTGCCAGGCAGCAGAAGATGGTCTGGCTTGCCTGCTAAGCCTTGTGTAAAAACTGGGTTGTGCTCGCAAATCCATAGCTGGTTGAGCAGGTTTTGCTTGGGTTGTTGGCCATTTTCACCTAAATTTTCATGGCTACGGGCATCGGTAAACTCCTTCATCGCCTCGTAAGTGGGCAGGTAGTTAACGCGGCCTAAAAAATGGGTTTGCATGCGGATGGGTAGCGTAGTGCTGACGTGTACTTGTGTATTTTGACAGCTTTACACGCACGGTGCGGACACGCGTGCACTAGTGCGCAGGACCTAGCGCCACAACACCACCGCAATAGGAACGGCTTTGAAAGACGGGCAGGCATAGGTGTCAATGCTGTGCGCGTCAACTGGGTAGATACCGCAGCTTGTCATCTTCCAGAACCGCTTATTGTGAATGCTGCAGCGTGATTGCCCGTCGTCCGTCCAGCTCAGAAAAACACAGGTGCGGTCAACACAGCAACGACCGCAGTGTGTGCAATCGCCTGTTATGGCCAGTGCAGGGCGCGCAGCTTGGGGGGTAAGCAAGCGCTGTAGATTACGCTCAATCACATGCGCGCGCCACAGCGCTGGTACCATGCGCGCGCAACGCGCAACGGTGCGGCGATAGTCTGTCAGATACTTCAACTTGCCAGAGATCAGCCAGACGACGAGGGGCGACAATGGCAAGCCTAGCAGCAAAACCACTATCAATAGCAACTGCGCAGTGCGCGCGATATAGCGAATTAAAAGCATGCTAAGTTATTAAAAATATAAGTCATAAGCGACACCGTAGCCCATTGCGCTTCATCGCGAAAGTCTACAAAATAAAACTTTTTAACTTGTAGGGACTTGTCCAGCAGTCATCGGTACGCAACTTAAAACCTATGCGCAACACAGGGCGTTTTGTTTATGAAACCAAAGCAAACAAGCTGTTGCCAGTTATGACGTGACGTATGCCGTGTGGTGTGGCAGCACACCTATGACTCGCCAAGGAATCGTATTTTATATACGCCAAGTATCTCTTATGTACTATTAATTACATAGCTGCTTGAGCAGGTTTTACTTGGGTTATAGACCTAAATGCTTAAAATTTCGACGCTGAAGGTGAACATACTTCATCTTAGTCTACAAAGTAATTCACTGGCAACCCGGGTACGTCTACACGCATGCTGAACACGCAACCCAGCTGCGGTTGCACTGCCAAGTCGCCAGCACTGCGGCCATGGCGCGCGCTGGTAAGGTACAGGGTTTGCATATCGTCACCACCAAAGCAGACCATGGTGGTGCACAGCACAGGCGCTGCAATGTTGCGCAAAATCTCACCTGCAGCAGATATTTGCAATACGCGCTGGCCTTCGTACATGGCTACCCAGTAGTTGCCTCGCACGTCTACGCTTGCGCCGTCGGGGCGGCCCAGGTAGCCGCCGTTATTGGGCTGAAACGGCTGCCAGCCTGCAGGCTTAGGCGCAAATTGTTTGAACACGCGGTGGTGCGTCATCGCGTTGCTGGCCAAGTCATAGTCCCAAGTAAATATAGCGTGTTGCAGGGTGTCTGCCCAATAGACAGTGGCCGCGTCGGGCGACCAAGCCAACCCGTTGGCGACCGTGGCGTCGCCCGCTTTGCGCTCTACCAGCGCCGTGCCACTGCGCATGTCTAGGCTGAACAGTTCGGCATTGCGCGCATCGCGCGGCTCGTACATGGTGCCTACCCAAAAGCGGCCTGCAGCATCGCACTTGCCGTCGTTGGCGCGGGTGGTTTTAGGGTCGTGCGTAAACCTGTGCAATGTCTCTAGCGGGCCGCCCCACGTGCGTGCGCGCACGATACGGTCGCGCAGGGCGATGACTAAACCGCCGCTGTGCGCGGGGGCCATGCAGCCGGGCTCCATCGCTTGGCCGTCAACGACTATGGGCCACACCTCGACCGTGCCCATGAAGACATTAGCGCGTTTGATTTGGCAGCCTGCGATGTCTACCCAGTACAGGGTTTGCTCTTCAGGGTGCCAAAACGGGCATTCACCCAGAATGCTCGGCTCGGTAATCACGGTAGTCCATGGCGATGGTGGCGTAGTGGTTGGGGTAGTCATAGTGCGTGCATCTCCACGGTCATGCTGGCTGCGTACGACTGGCCGGGTTGCAGCAGTTGCACGCCCAGTGCGCTGGCGTGGGATTGGTTCATGGCGTTATTGACATGGCTGACGGGTTCGATAGCGATCGAGTCACGCGCTAGTGTGGTGTACACCACTAGGCGTTTAAGTGCAGAGGTAATGCGTACGTCCATGCATTCGTCACGCAGATGCACGGTGCCAGCCCAGTCGTCGTAGCAGTGATCTACGTCTAGCGTGGTGCCACTGCAGCGCTGCCCACCACTGGCCGAAAACGTGGTGGGCAGCTTGGCTGCGTCCATCTCCCAGCGGCCTGCGGCGTCAAAGCTAAGCTGGCTTTGGCTGCGTTTAACAAAGTACGGGTGCCACCCCAAGCCTGCGGGCACCACGTGGGTGCTGCGGTTGGTCATGCCGATGGTCATCTCTAGCGTATGGTCGGTTAGTTTAAAAGTTTGCCATGCGTCGAAAGCGAAAGGCCAGTCGCCCTGCGTGGCAGCATCTGCCGTGTGGGTAAAAGTGAGGTGCGCAAAATCTGCCTTTACCTTATGCACTGCCCACGCACCGAGCCAGCCCACGCCGTGGATAGCATGCGGCTCGGGCGCAAAGTTAGGGTTAAGCGGGTAGGTAACGCCTTGCCATTGCAAACGTGCGTTGGCAATACGGTTGGAATACGGCACAAAAGGGTAGCTGGCGCTTTGCTTCACGCCAGCCAACGTGCCGGGCGCGACCGAGCGCATGATTTCTAAGTCACCCAGCCACAAGCCTTCAATGCTGCCGCCGATGTCGGGGCGCAGCGCCAGTTTGGCTGCGCCGTGGTGCAAAACAAGAGACGTCATCGCTGTCTAAGCTTGGTGTGGGCAGAGTGAAGAGGATGACCGGATTTTACGTGCAAGCAGCCTAGCGCATCGTCGTACTCCGTATGGAACTTGAATGTCTGTAGTTGCACGGTGCGTTGTTGAGCTCCCCTATTTTTATAAGAAAACTATCGCTTTAGCACGTAAATGCTGCTCAAGCAGCTATTAAATTCATAGTATAGGTGTGCGCGTATACTTGGCGCAACGAGCCAGCATTTAAAGTGACTTTACTTGCGCACCCCGCTCAGAACCACCTCCACCCTGCGGTTAGGCAGCAAGCATTCTTGCAGTTCGGCGTTTGAGCGGAATTTGGTTTTGGTACAGGCTTCTATTTGTGTGGTGTCCGCCTTGAACTCAGTGCTGATCAGATTGGCTGGTACGCCCGTGCTAACCATATAGCTTTTGACAGTGTTAACGCGGTCTTGCGATAGCTTGACGTTGTAGTTACTGTCGCCCGTGCTGTTTAAGCGGTCAGCGTGGCCAATCAATTGAATGCTGTTCGCGGTGACTGCGCCGCCCTTGACTTGCGCTATCAAGCTGTCTAGCTGATCTTTGGTATACGGACGCACATTGGCCATGTCGCGTTTATCAAAGTTAAACAATACATTAGTCGCCGTGTTGACTGGTGCCGCTGCAGCTGGGGCTGCCCGTACGGCAGTGGGCGCTGCAGCCACAGGTGCGGGCGCAGGTATGCACGCCTCTGCGGCTTTTTGTGCATCGCCGATCAGGTCTTCTGCAATTTGTATGTAGGGTTTGGCATGGCGCCATTGCTGCTGGTTAAATTCATTGCCAGCGTGCACTAGCTCTACCTCGGCGCAGGCTGTTTTTTGTTCTGCACAACGCCAGCCCGGGCTGCCTTTAAGCTTGGCTGCTGCGTCCCACAGGTCTTGACGCAGCTTGGTTGCGTCGTTCACCAGCGGGGTTTGCAGCGCAGGGTTGCTGGCGCCTGCAACTTCACCACCTTTACCAAGGTAGTCGGTAATCTTGAAAGACTCTTCATACGCCAAGCGCGGAAAGTTGCTGCGGTCGTTACGTGTGTACTCGTGCAAACTCACATCTAACCAGCACTGCGCTTTTGCCAGGCTGTGGCTGGCTACGCGGTGCTTGCCCGTGTCGTTCAATGACTTAATGCGGCCTTGTTGAGTTTCGTAGTTAGCGTAATCGCTTTGGATAGCCTGGTCGGTGATGGACTGCTTACCTGCTGCTATGGTGCTGCTATTGGATTGCTGGCCTGCATTAGTAGCGCAGCCTGCCAACACCAATGCGGACAAGGCAAGGGCTACCGCTGGAAATGCACCCGTGTAGTTGATGGTGCGGGCGGCTGAGGTATGTAGTTTCATAAGAGCCTCTGGAGAAATAATGTGTTGGCAGTAAATGGGGGTCGGTACGGGAGAGTTAAATCTGCGGGCAGTTAACGATTGAGTGCGCGATTAACGTCGGTGTCTTTGCCTTGGAACAAAGAGCCGTCAAACTTAAAGCGCAGCCTCAAGTACACGCCTTTATTGGTGTAGTCTGAGCCAGTCAATTCTGCGTCGCTAAAGCCAACCCAGTTCACACCGGCAGACAACCACAGGTTTTGACGCAGCAAATAGCCCACCTCGACACCTTGCGCCCACTGCTTTGACGAGCCTTGTGGGCTGTACATATAGCTGGTCATCAGGCCGATGTCCCAGTTTTCGGTAATGTCGTAGGTCGCGCGCCCGCCCACTAGCCAGGCGGTGTAGCCCTGCTGGCCAGCGGGTAGGGTTTTATCAGAGGTGTTTTTGAATGCAAACCGACCACTCAGCCACCAAGGGCGACTGGGGTGGTAGTCGCCATGCAAGCTGATGATGTGCGTGCGATAGTTGTCCGCATTCTCAGCGGTTTTATCCTTGACTGTCTTGTACTCGTAGCGTGCCAATGCGTTCCAGCGGTTGTGGTCCACTGGCCGCCATGCCGCGCCGATCTGGAAGCGGTCTTCTAGTTTGGTGCCACCGTCGTGGTTGTTTTGCCGGAGCAAATAGTTGCGTGCCAGCATGGTCCAATCACGGTCTATTTTGCGCGCTACGCTTACGGTGCTCAGGTACTGGTCTTGCGTGTCGTTTGTGGTGGTTGTCTTGTCGTCAAACACACGGCGAAACTCCAGGCGACCACTGAACTTCCACAGCGGATTGACACTGTAGTCCACACCACCGTTGATAGCAAAAGCTTGGCGCGATGTGCCGTTGAATATCTTTAAAAACTCTGCGCCGCCGGTGTAGACGATACCTTCTGCGTAGTTCCAGCTATTGCGCACACCACTGGCCAACTGCATGTCGCGTGCCAGCGCTGTATCGCTACTGGCAGCATCACGCATTCTGAACTCGCTGTACACAGTAGGGCCCGAGGCAAACGTATTGTCAACGCCTGCTACAAAACTGTTACTGCGGTCATTGGCGTTAAGTGATGCCGCCGAAGTCAGACCTGTACGGGTTTCTAAACGCGCATACAACCTACTGCGCTCGTTGATCTGGTAGGCGGTGCCCAAAGCCAATCGGCGTTGATTTTCGGTCCCGGCTTCTACTTCTCCATTAACAGACCAGCGGTCGGTAGCGCGGTAATTTGCACCTAGCCGCAAACTGGTAGCGCTAACGCTGTTAGGGTTCAACCCTGCTTTTGCAACGCTGTTACCAAACCCTCCGCCCAGTATGGATGTACCCGTAGTGGGGTTAAGTGCATCTACACCCAGGCCGTAGAAGCCGCCGCCAATTCCGCTATTACTGGCAATAGATGATGTGCCTGCATAGCCTGCATCTTCTTTGGTCTGACGCACTGAGCCGTCCAATGTCAAGCGGTCTGTGAGGTTCCACGTTAGCCCCAAGGCCAATGCATCACGCTTGGGGCTATTGACTGCAGCAGCATCTTCGTTACGTTGACCAGATCCATAAATGGACAATGCTTCGCTCAACTTATACCGTGCAGCCAAGCCTAATTCTTCTTTGCCTTCACTGACGCTAGCCGCTGGGTTATAAAAACTGCGCTCTGCACGCATGAACCAACCACGCGCGTCCCAGTTGCCTTCGTTGTAGTTGCCTTCTAGGCGCACTGCATTTCCGCTCTGGTTGTTGCGCACTTCGCCAGCTGCACCCGAAGGTGTCAGCGTGGTCAAACCGCCTGTGGTGTACGCTGTCGATGCAGAGTTGGCCACTTCCAGCACGATGGAGCCTGCAGTGCCTACCCGTACAGATGCGTTGACGCTGCCCAACCGGTAGGGTGACAATGGGTTCTTGTCCTGCACAAAACTGCCGCCTATTTCAAAGCGCTCCCCCAATTTGACTTGCCCATCCACACCGTAAGCCAGGAATTTATCGCCGCCTTGCTCTACTTCGTAAGTAATACGAATACTTAAAGGGTCGCCATTGCTGTCAATACTGGAGACAGGGCTTTTGAAAAGAATACGGCCCGAGAATGGTTCAAACGTATAGTCAACAAAACGCTGCATGAGTTGTACCGCTTTGACCACGCCCAGCGTATTTTTGTCGCGCGTAATAATCTCTACTTTTTCTGAGTTTTCTACGGCTTGTTTGCTCGACACGCTGAACGGACCTGAGGTGCCGTTGCCTTGGTATTCTTCTACCAGCTGCTTTTGATTTTCGTCAAACAAGAAGCCGTTGACAAAATAGTTAGGCTGCTCAAGATGCCCACGGAATCCTGTAGCTGACCGGTTGTACGCACCTAGGTTTCGGCTCTTGACACCGGCTACGGCACCACCGCCTGTAATTTGGCTGAAACCATCCCCTGTAGAAAAATCGCCGTACAAAGCATAGCTTTTGCCAGAATCTAACCGCACATACAGACGGTCACGGCTGCGCGCATCAAACCCATTGATGGATGAGTCGCCATACACTGGGTAGAAGCGATTAGGATCGACATCGCGCAACAAGCGGGCATTGGTTTCTTTGTCTGAATCAAACGCTGCAGTCAACAACATACTGCCACTGACTTTTCCTTTGAGGAAAAAGGCAGTGCGTACACCAGAGCTGCCTTTGCCGTTATTGAACTCTTGTGTCCAGCGCCGCAGCTCACGCTCAAAGCCGTCATCAATACGCACAGGTACGATGTTGGCGCTAGCGTTTTTCTTCCAGCCGATAATGCCTTCGATCAAGCCCGCGGCCACCATGTCGCGCAATTCTGGCAAATAAGAAATAGTGCCGTTGGCTACTGCGCTGCCTGCCGTAATACGCATCTTCACATCGGTGGGCTCTACAGGTGCCAGCAGCTTGAAGTTGCCAACACCGTTAACCACCTTTAGCTGTACGCCAGGGGTTACTTTGTCCACGTCCAAACGGCCGGGGCCAAGCTCGTCGGTTTTAGCGCCGGGTATCAATACACGGCCTGCGCTGTGCTCAATGGTCACCAGCGCCTCTCCTTTGAGCGGCGAGCCATCCTTATCAAACAGGCGCACAGTAACTTCGTTGGTACTTTGCCCATCAGCAGGCAGATCGTTTTTTTCGACCTCTACGGCAACGCGTGCCACCTGCGCATTGGCACTGTAGTCAATACCCGATACGCTGCCTCGCAACACGGACGGTGGCGAGGTTTGCTGAGACGGCAACGGTGCAGGAAACAGTGGCTGGAAAGCAGGTTGCGCCCAAACATGGGTCGACAGCGCAGCGCAGATCACAGCGCAAGCTGTTGCTATGGGCGAGGCCATACACTGGTGCAGACGAATGTGCTTTGAATACTTGGGCTGAGCGGTCATAGGTGATGCCGATGGTGCAAAGGAGTTGAATGCTTGTGTCATGTCAGTCCTCCTTATTTGGCGTCGCGCACATTTGCGCCTTGCGTGTTACTGGAAGCGCCGGGTATTTTGGGCACCGACGTGTTTTGCTCGGGTGCTGACTCGCTACCCCCGTTCTTGGGGCGCGGCACTACCAGCGGCTGGTTGGCTCCATCAGTGCCCTGCTGTGGATACTGCGGTGATTTACCCTCAAACTTCAGCGCCGGCTGGCCTGTCTTCTCGGTCTCAGTTGAACGCACCTCACCCTGTGTGCGTCGGGCCTTGACTTGTTCAAGGGTGGTGTTGGAGCATGATCCTTCAGCAAAGTCGGCCCGAATAATCTGTCCGCTCTTCACATCCAGGAAGATGCTGTTGCCATCGCCCAAGTTGCGGTTGCTGGTGGTGGTCATGCGTGATCCGCGTGGCATGGTCAGCATATCGACACTGATAACGTGAGACTTGGGCGAAATACCGCAGTAGCTGTACTTGCCTTCGCTGTCGGTCACAAAATAGGTGCCGTCTTCCATATACAGGCGCACGCCCGGCACACCTAATTCTTCGGCATCTTGAATGTGGTTGTTATTGCAATCTACAAATACTTTGCCTGCAACGCAGCCTTCGCTGGTAAACACGCCAGGTTCTACAACTACTTTGGCGCGTGCTTCGTTAGAAGTCACCGTACCAAATTTAGCTTGCACGCGGTTAATACCGTCGCCTTGCATGGAACCCACACCCAATCGCACACGGTAGGTGTAGACAAGCTCTGCATTGACCGGTATGGACACGAGCGTGGTGTAAACCAAAGTTGCGCCTACGCCACCGGCTGGATCAGCGACCGGTACAAACGATGCCGCTCCGGGGTTGGTCGTCATGGATGTGCCCAAAATATACTTAAAGCCTGCTGGCAAATTGTCAGTAATATTTACACCGCTAGGCACCACCGTTTGACCGATGTTACGGAGCTTCACGGTGTACAGCACGGTATCCCCGATCTCACCGGAGGCCTTATTGACCACTTTGCTGATACCTAGCTTTGGCTGCACTCCAAGGTCGAGTGGGATGTGGTTGTTAACCACATTTGCACTCGTACCTGGTATCAACACAAAAGACACGTAATAGGTTGTCGGGTCGTTGCTTCCTAATCGCGGAGCCTGTGCATTCGGCACCACTGGGTTTGTGCCACCTGCAGGGCCTGCCGATGGGAATGCTCCGGCTTGCGCTTGGATACTGGTTGACAGCGTGTAAGAGGGGGGCGGTGTGACGCTTATTCCGTAGGTGCCCGCTGGTGCCCCTGGTAACAACAGGAATTGATAAATACCCGAAGGCCCAGTAGTTTGACTCACGTTGGCTGCCCCGCCCACCAAATGGACGGCAGGGTTAAAGCCCGCAGGTCCATTAAATGTTACCACTGCCCCTGCAACTGGCAAGCGGGTGGCTGAGTCATACACCACACCAGAAGGATCTAGCGGCAGGTTTTGCAGCGTGGTTTCACCACCGCCTGGCACCTTGACGCCGATGATCCGGTCTAAAGTGCTTGGCACTGTGCCGTCGTTGCTAGTGCCCGACATAGACTTAGGTGTGCCGAGTATGGCTACGCCTGCTTCATTAAAAAAGATTATTTCGTAGGTTGGCCCGCCTGCGTCACTGGATGGCAAGTTTGGAATACTGTAGAGCCCATTGGCATCGGTTGTCGGTCTCGTTGCCGGGTTAGTCACCTCTGTTCTTACGCCAGAAGCGTTGGTTGTAAATACACCCACACGCAAACCGGGTACGCGCGGCTCGTTAGCGTCCAACAGGCCATTACCGTTCGCATCTATCCAAGCCGTGCCAGAGATAGTTCCTTTTGCTGGGCTGACCACGACGGTGGCGGTGGCCGTGTCGCACACCGTTTGGTTGGGTGCCAGCAGGCACAGCTGGTAGTTAAAGGTGTAGGTGCCCGGGCTGGTGCTGGGGGCTACGGTGATTTGGCCGGTGGTGGTGTTAAAGCTGACGCTGCCTGCGCTGGGCGCGGGGCTGGTCAGGGTGGCCTGTGGGATGCTGGCGTTTTGTGTGGGGCCGGGGGTGATGACGGCAGACACGGTGGTGCCGTTGAGGTTGACGGTGTCGTTGGCTGTGACGGGTGCGGTGGTGGTGCCGCTGGCCGGTACGCCGGGGTAGCTGTCGTTGACCGCGTCAGTCACCAGCGCTGGGCTGACGACCAGGGTGTCGGTCATCGGGGCGCAGTTGGGTGGTATGTTCTTGTCACACAACGTGTAGCTAAAAGTGTAGGTGCCCGGCGGTGTGCTGGGGGTCACTGTGATGGCACCGGTGGTGGTGTTCAACGTCACGCCCGTGGGCAACACGCCTGGCGTGATGGTGGCGTTGCCACCTGCGCCCAGTGTGGCGGGCGCGCCGTTGACGCTGTCGTTAGCGGCGACGTTGGCAATCGCTGTGGTGGTCACGCCGGCTGGCGCTGTGCCTTGCTCGGTGGTGGGCACGATATTGGGGGCGAATACCACGCTGTCTGCGCCTGTGTTGTTGGTCGTGATGGTGTCGTTGACTGCGCCTGTGGTGGCCGTGACGTTGACGGTGCCATTGGGCTGGGTAAAGCTGATGGCCGCCGTAACGATAGTGTTGGGCGCTACGCTGGCTGGCACGTTGGGGAAGGTGACGATGCCATCGCCAGGGTTGTATACGCCTGTGCCTAGCACTGGGCTGACTACGTTGACACCGGCCAAGCCGGGGGTTAGTTGGAGGGTAAACGTTGGGCTAACAGCTGGATTACCGCTGGTGTTGGCAAAGCTGACGGTGCCGTTGACAGTTGAGCCCAATGTCGCCGTCGCCTGGGGAATATCAACAGCTACGCTCATGTCGGCGCAGCCTAAAGTTGTTAGTGGCACCAACACAGCCTCGTCGAAGTTGACTGGGTTATCCATTAGAACAACGTAGCTGTAAGTTTGACCCGCTGTTAAATTAACTGTGGAAGACGCAAAGAACCAACCTCCGGTGGTGGCGCCCCCAATATTGCTTGCAGCTACTACGCTAACTTTGGCGAGCTCCGCACCCGAAATGCCAGTGCCTTGCAATATGCTGATACTTCCGTTGCCGGTTTGACCGTCGCGGCCTGAGAAATAACCACTAAATCTATAGCTGGCAGTACCAGCTTGGCCGCAAGATGGAACATTAAACGTTTGGTAGGCTGCATTTGCGCCGCCCGCAATATCTAAGTAATAACCCACTCCACCGGGATTGGTTACGTCGCTGTTAGGTCCAGATGGGTAGTAGGAAAGATTATCAGGTGGACCTAGATTGACTTTGACAAGATTGGGCTTTTCACCGATAGAAAATGTCCAACCCGGTAGCGTGTAGGCGTACGAAAAAAGGTTGTTGCCCAGGCTTATCTGGTCTCCTGGTTGCAGTGTTGGCAAGGTACTGAAGTCACCATTAGTTAAAATATTCGACTGCGCAAAAGATGGTAATCCCAAAGTTAAGAGGGCAAAAAGCAGAATCAATTGCCAAAACTTATAAAATTTTCGCGTCAACATGTTGATTCGTTGCTTTATGATTTTCATTGTTTCCATACCTATTCTGCCGAAAATATCTTTTTGGTTACACTTTCAAAGATTTTTAATGCTTAAGTTATTATGATACCAAAAATTTGTGATTTTCTTGCTTGCTATGTTGCACATTAGCCACTAATTTGATGTCGATAAGCAGTTTGACTTTTCGAAGGTCTTATAAATTTATTCTTTGTTCTGTTTCCCACAGGAAACAGCACTAATAATCCAAACCCAAGCAGCAATACCTTTGTTGCAATTGGACTTGAGGCCACCAGTTATAGAATTTGCGTTAAGTGCTACTAATTCAGTAGCGCCATCCAATCTGAGACAATAATTGTTTATATATATAAACTAACCTCATGGATTACCAACAGATTTTTGATGTCATCGTTGTGGGCGGTGGCCACGCAGGCACAGAGGCCGCGCTGGCCAGCGCCCGCATGGGCTGCTCTACATTGCTGCTAACGCACAACATCGAAACTTTGGGCCAGATGAGCTGCAACCCCAGCATTGGCGGTATCGGTAAAGGGCATTTGGTCAAAGAAGTAGACGCTTTAGGCGGCGCAATGGCATTGGCTACTGACGTTGGCGGCATTCAATTTAGAATTTTGAACAGTTCCAAAGGCCCTGCGGTGCGCGCTACCCGCGCCCAAGCAGACCGGGTTTTGTACAAGGCAGCTATCCGCCATAAATTAGAAAATCAGCCCAATCTATGGCTTTTCCAACAAGCCGTGGACGACCTAATGGTCGAGACGGTAGACGGCGCAGAGCGGGTAGTGGGCGCGGTAACGCAAGTAGGCATCAAGTTTCGCAGCCGCACCGTGGTGCTGACTGCAGGCACCTTCTTGGACGGCAAAATTCATGTGGGACTTAACAACTATGCTGCGGGCAGGGCGGGCGACCCGCCTGCGCAGTCGCTGTCAGCCCGTCTTAAAGAGCTCAAACTACCGCAAGGCCGCTTGAAAACTGGCACCCCCGCGCGCATCGATGGCCGCACTATCGACTACAGCAAATGCGCCGAGCAGCCCGGCGACGGCATGGTGCAGGCCGACGGGTGCACCACGCCCATGCCGGTGTTCAGCTTTATGGGCCGGGCCGATATGCACCCGCGCCAAGTGCCGTGCTGGATGACGCACACCAATGAGCGCACCCACGAGATCATTCGTGCAGGATTTGACCGCAGCCCTATGTTCACTGGAAAAATTGAGGGCGTGGGCCCACGCTATTGCCCCAGCGTAGAAGACAAAGTTAACCGTTTTGCCGACAAAACCAGCCACCAAATCTTTCTCGAGCCCGAGGGGCTAGACACGCACGAGGTGTACCCCAACGGTATCAGCACCAGCCTGCCTTTTGATGTGCAGTACGACATGATTCGCTCTATAGCAGGGCTTGAAAACGCGCACATTATTCGGCCTGGCTACGCCATAGAGTACGACTACTTTGACCCACGCGAGCTAAAAAACGACTTTGAAACCCGAGCTATCGGTGGGCTATTTTTCGCCGGGCAAATTAATGGCACTACGGGCTATGAGGAAGCCGCCGCACAAGGCTTGTTTGCTGGCGTCAATGCCGCCCTGCAAAGCCGCGCCATGGGGTACGGGAATGCCACGCTTAGCGCCACCGGCCAGATAGATTACGCTGGCGACACGTGGTTGCCAGGCCGTGACCAAGCCTACCTAGGCGTACTGGTGGATGACCTGATTACCAAAGGCGTCACCGAGCCATACCGCATGTTTACCAGCCGGGCCGAGTTTCGCCTGCAGCTGCGCGAAGACAATGCCGATGCACGCCTGACCGATCAAGGCAGGGCGTTGGGTTTGATAGACGACGCGCGCTGGGCTGCATTTAACCAAAAACGCGACGCTGTTTCACGTGAAACAGAGCGTCTACGGTCTATGTGGGTCAACCCCCAGAACTTACCCAGCCTTGAGGCCGAACGCGTACTGGGCAAAGCGATTGAGCGCGAATACAACCTAGCCGACCTATTGCGCCGACCCGGCGTGAACTACGATGACTTGATGGGTTTGCACATTATCGCCAAAGATGGCAGTACGAGCGCGCCCTTCGCCAGCACACTGGTTTCACGTGAAACCGCGCCTGACGTAGTGGAGCAAATAGAAATCGCCATCAAATACGCTGGCTACATCGACGCCCAAAAAGACGAGGTAGCCCGTGCCGCCTTCTACGAACATTTGCGCCTACCCACTGAGCTGGACTATCTAAGCGTTGATGCGCTGAGTATTGAGGCGCGCCAAAAGCTGAGCAAGCACCGGCCTGAGACACTGGGCATGGCTTCCCGCATCTCAGGTATCACGCCAGCCAGCATTTCTTTGCTACTTATCCACCTGAAAAAGGGCAAATTTAAAGGCTTCACAAAGCCTGCAGGTGACGCTAACGCCGTCAACGATGCTGCCCGTCAGGCGGCTTAGTAGCGTTACTCGCATTCAACAAAAGCCCATGCCCCCTGTGCGCCTGCCCTTACAAGCGTTGTCAATGCAAGCGCGCGGAGTGTTTGCTGTCAGTACAAAGCGGTGCCAACAGGGGTTTTTGTCGCAACGTACTTGGGCGGTATTGGCTGTACTTATTGCGTTGCTGCTGATCCCATTTTGGTGGAGCAAGCGCGTCAACGATAAGACTCAACGTGAACGCGCCGTGATGGCCGCCAAGTCTACCGCCGACATACCCAGCAACACTGTCGCGGCCCCTGTCAATAACAATCTAGCGGCCAGCAACCCCGACCGCTTCGGCTTAAGCTTCGGCCACGGTACTTTCAATACTACCTCCACCACCGCTGCACTCACCAGCATCATGTACAGCGCCTGCGCCGGGCAGCCGCAAGATATGGGCAACCCCGACAAAGCCCAATGCAACCCCTACCAAGGCGACAGCTCCTGCCGCACCGCGCTACCCGTGCTGTGCATACTGAAAGACAGCAGCACGCCCGAGTCAGCAGGCCTGATAAAAGATCCCAACACGGATAGTGGTGCAGTGGGTTTTGACTTTTATGCCGGCTGGGCGGGCGGGTCGTTGGGGGCTACTGCGCCTGTGGCGGGCTTTGTAATGGGGTCGCTGGCCAATGCCAACGCCCGCTGCACTGCCGAGCTGGGTACTGGCTGGCGCATGGCCGAGTTTCATGATGGGGGTGGCGGCTGGGGACTGGTAGGCAAACGCGGCCCGGGCCTGAACAGTCAGCAAACCCGTCACTGGGTATATGTTAACGATCAAAAAGCCAACTGCTGGGACGCAGAGGCGAAATGACGTTTCACGTGAAACGGAGGTTTTATGCACTTTATTAAACTTGCCCAGACTTGCCTAGCAAGCTTGGCACCATACATCGCAGCGTCAGCCTTGGCTCTACTGGCAACAACCGTGCCGCTCGCAGCCCAGGCGGCTGTCAACAAATGCATTGGGGCCGATGGCAGTATCGTTTTCAGTGACCAGCCTTGCGGCGCGAACCAAGCCGCCACCGAGGTCAAAACACCATTAAAACCAGATAGTGGAGCCGTAAACAAATCCGTTACCGATGCTGATTTACCCAAAGAAGGTGCGGCACCCAGTAACTCTCGGCTACAAGCATTCGATATGTTTTGCGCGGAATCACGCGAACGCTTGGACAGCCGACCCGATAAAGCCTTAGACAACGGGCCAGAATCTGATTTTCAGCTGGCCAAGGCACGATCAGACAAATTATGCGATCCCGCCGGTCGGCTGACAGCAGCGCAAGAGGATAAACAAGGTCAAATCATCACCTGTAACGAAACCCGCAAAAGTTTAGCGTCGAAGAAGCAAAAAATGCTGACTCCCACTAGCAGCTACGCCGGAGATATTGCCGCCATAGAAACCTACCTGGCTAAAAACTGCCCCGCAACGCTCAAATGATCCCCGTACAAATTGCATCCACTAGCCGCGAGGAGCTGGTAACCGCCGCTCACCAGCTGGGCTTCGCGTTGACCAGCACCCAAGCCGACTGCCTGCTGTCGTATTTAAAGCTGATTCAAAAATGGACCAGAACCTACAACCTGACTGCTGTACGCGACCCTGCAAACATGGTCACACACCATCTGCTGGACAGCTTGGCCGTGGTAGCGCCACTGGTTCGCCACTTAGACAAATCAGGCCTGTCAAACGGTGCGCGCCTGCTGGACGTGGGTTCGGGGGCAGGATTACCCGGCATTGTCATTGCTATTTGCTGCCCGGGCATGGTAGTCATCTGTGTCGACACCGTTGGAAAAAAGGCAGGGTTCATTCGGCAAGTCGCGCTGGAATTGAAACTACCTAACCTTACCGGGTTGCACGCACGGGTTGAAAGTATCCATACGCCCTTTGATGTGATTTGTTCGCGTGCATTTGCTTCGTTGGCAGACTTTACTACTTGGTCACGTAGCGCCTTGGCAGAGCAGGGCGTATGGCTGGCCATGAAGGGCAAGCACCCCACCGATGAGTTGGCCGCCTTGCCAGCCGATATCGATGTGTTTCACGTGGAACCGTTGGTCGTGCCGGGGCTGGCGGCAGAGCGGTGTTTGGTGTGGATGCGGGCGGTTTGAGTTTGGCTTACCCGTCTTGGCAAGTAATTGGCTTGCGAATTAGCCGCTTCGTTTGTTTAGCGGCTTGTTGCTAGCTGAGTACCTTGGCGGAGATGTGGCGTATGCCAATCGCCCTCATACTGGGGTACCAGAAATCGGTCGATCGGCATACGCCACATCTCTTGCAATTATGGTTGCACGCTACCGGTATTTGCGTGAAATGTTTTGACGAAGCTACGGGTAGTCGCCATAAAGCTCTACATCGAAGCTACCGGTAGCGCACCCACTAACTCGGCGACACGGTTGGGCATGCAGCGATCGACCGATTTCTGGTACCCCAGCATGAGGGCGATTGATGCATGCCCAACCGTGCATACAAGACCATCTCTGCGAAAAAAGGCAGCCAAGAGCACTACAAATTTAATAGCTGCTTGAGCAGGATTTACTTGGGCGGTCTCAAGACTAAATGCAACACCAAGAGTTTAATGGATGACTTCGGGTTGAACCTCAAGGCGTTCCAGCCACTGGCCATAAACCTCCAGCGGAGAGCTCCAGCCCAGTGTTTGGCGAGGTCGG
>JANLPQ010000117.1:0-8977 GCA_031367325.1 Polaromonas sp.
CGCCGGAATCGCGTTCAGGCGCGGCATAGTGCCTTCGATTTGGTGCAGCTTGTCGCGGTCTACCGTCATGTCAGGTATTGCCGCCATCAGGCCCGCTGTGTACGGGTGCGCAGGATGGTTGATCACCGCATGCACGGGGCCAATCTCCACTATACGGCCGGCGTACATCACGGCCACACGGTCGCAGGTCTCGGCTATCACGCCCATATCGTGGGTAATCAACATGACAGCAGCGCCGCGTGACTTGCAAATATTCTTCAGCAAACTGATGATCTGCGCTTGGATCGACACGTCCAGCGCGGTGGTAGGTTCGTCGGCCACGATCAGCTGCGGCTCGGCGGCCAACGCCAATGCAATCACCACGCGCTGACGCATGCCGCCAGAAAACTGGTGCGGGTAATGGTCAATGCGCTGCTCAGCTGCAGGAATGCCCGTGTCTTTGAGTAAATCGATCGCACGCTGCCGCGCCTTAGCCGCGTTAACTGGCAGATGGGTTTGGATGGTTTCTACCAGCTGCCTGCCAATGCTGTACAGCGGGTTCAGCGAAGTTAATGGGTCTTGAAAAATCGCACCAATTTTGCGGCCACGGATATGTCGCATCTGCTCATAAGGCAGGTTGTCAATACGCTGACCTTGCAGGCTAATCTGCCCGCTGGCAATGCGCCCCGGCGGTTCGAGCAAACCAATAATGGATGCGCCTGTGAGCGATTTGCCAGCACCCGACTCGCCCACCACCCCCAAAATTTCACCGGGCGCGATGTCAAACGAAATACCGTCGAGTGCACGCAATGTGCCGCGTCGGTTGGGAAATTCGACAACGAGGTTTTTAACTTCTAAGAGTGACATGCCAGCACTCACCGCAACCTCGGGTTCATAGCATCACGCAACCAGTCGCCCAACAGATTGACGCTAAGCGCGATCAACACCAGCATCAGGCCCGGGAACACGGTGATCCACCATTCACCGGAAAATAAATAGTCATTGCCTACACGGATTAAAGTGCCCAGCGACGGCGATGTGGGCGGCGCGCCTACGCCAAGGAACGATAACGTCGCCTCGGTAATGATGGCAGTAGCCACTTGAATAGTGGCCAGCACCATCACTGGGCCCAGCACATTGGGCAGCACATGGCGGCGCATGATGCGCAGTGGTGTGACGCCTGTGACACGAGCAGCTTGCACGTATTCTTTATTGCGCTCGACCATGGTGCTGCCGCGCACGGTGCGGGCATATTGCACCCAACCTGTGAGCGAGATAGAGATGATGAGCACGCCAAACGCCAGCGATGTATGCGCATTGGGAAACAGCGCACGGCCCACGCCTGCAATCAATAGCGCCACCAAAATGGACGGGAAGCTCAGCATCACATCACACAAGCGCATCAAAATACTGTCGACCCAACCGCCCAAAAACCCGGCCAGCAAACCCAGCAGCACACCCACTAGCACTGAAATGATCACCGAGGCAAAGCCGACGGCCAGCGATATGCGGGCACCGTACATCAGGGTAGACAAAATATCGCGCCCTTGGTCATCTGTGCCCAGCAGGTACATGCGTGTACCGCCGCCCATGTCTTGCGGCACAGCATGCGCAGTCCACGACGGCGCTAGGCGCGCGTGGTCCAGTATCAAGGTAGTTAAATCAAACGGGGCGTGTGGTGCGACTACTTCAGCAAATAGTGCGCAAAAAATGCACACAAACGCCACCACCGCCGCGCCTATGGCTAAGGGCGAGGTTTTAAAACTGTAGCCAATGTCGCTGTCAAACCAGCGCGTAATGATCGAAGTCATGCGGTGAGTGTGCGATGCTTTATTGGCGCAGAGTGTATGTACGCCGATAAACCATAGCAATGGACTGCACTTACTTCACCGTCATCCACTTAAAGAACATGTAGTTATCTGCCAACTGCGTCAAGTCAACTTTTTTGCTCACACCCCAAGCCAAGGCCTGCTGGTGCAGTGGAATGTGGCCGATGTCATCTGCATGCATTTTGTGCGCTTCCATAATCAGGGCGGTGCGCTTGGTGGCGTCGGTTTCTGACTGAATTTTTGCTGTCAACTCATCCAGCTTAGGGTTGCAATAGGCACCCAAGTTAAACTGCCCCGCGCCTTTGTCGTCGACACAACGCATCACTGAGCTCAATGTGTTGTGCATGTCGTAGGTGCTAGGGGTCCAGCCCAGCATATAAAAACTGGTGTCGCGGCGCAAAACTTTTGGAAAGTAAGTGCCTTTAGTTTCTGCCTGCAAATTAATCTTCACACCAATGCGTGACAAATTCGCCGCCACGGCTTGGCAAATCTCCCCGTCGTTGACATAGCGGTCGTTAGGGCAGTTCATGCTGACTTCAAAACCGCTAGGGTAGCCCGCATCAGCCATCAGTTTTTTAGCGGCCTCAACGTCATAGGGCAAACGCTTGTTCAAGTCGGCCGCAAAGCCGTTAACCCCTGGCCCTATCATCAAAGCGGTAGGGTTGGCCGCGCCGCGCATGACGGTGCGCTTAATGCCTTCAATGTCTATCGCTTGGTAGAAAGCTTGGCGCACGCGCTTGTCTTTAAACGGGTTTTTACCTTTGATATTGGAGTATTGCAATTCATCGCGTTTTTGGTCCATGCCCAAGAAGATGGTCCGCAGCTCTGGCCCCGACATTACCTTGGCATTGGCGCTTGCATTAATACGCGCTACGTCTTGCAGCGGCACAGGCTCCATCACATCAATTTCGCCCGATATCAGCGCTGCTACACGGGTGGCGTCGTTACCAATCGGGGTGTAGATCACTTCTGTCACGTTGCCGTCTACTTTGCCCCAGTAGGCAGCATTGTTAGAGAAGGTGGTTTTTACACCGGGCTGGCGTTCGCGCAGGCGAAATGGGCCTGTGCCGTTGGCTTTAAACGAAGCTGCATTTTCAATGCCCTTGCGGCGGTCTACGGGCCGCGTAGCTTGGTTGGTTTCGCACCATAGCTTGCTCATCATGTAGAGAGTGGTAATGACGTTAGGCAAGATGGGGAAAGGGCTTTTGGTTTCAATGTCCACGGTGTGCGTATCGATTTTGCGCACCTCTTTAAACTCGGTCACATCGGATTTTTTGTCTGATCCATCGGCAGCTGCGCGCGCAAAGCTAAACAGCACGTCGTCTGCGGTAAACGGTGTGCCGTCGTGGAATTTCACACCTTTGCGCAGCTCAAAGCGCCATACCGTGGGCGAGGTTTGCGTCCATTTTGTGGCTAGCAAAGGGGCCACGCTTAAGTCTTTGTTGCGGCCCACCAAAGGCTCGTACAAATTACCCGTCACGCTCAGTTGCAATGCTTCGTTCAGCGAATGCGGGTCCATCGACAGGGCATCGCCTTGGTTGCCAATACGGATGGTTGCGGCTGATGCTACGTTGGCCATACTCGCTACTAATAGCATAGCTGCTCCAGCAAGCATTGCATGGGTTACTGCCGATTTTTTGATTGATTTCACTGCCATTACCATCTTGTTAGCTCCTAGTTAAATCTTAATAAAAAAATTGCAAACATCACACTCTTGCAGCATCACTATACCGTTGCCAACGGCATGGCCTGCTCTACCAAGCCAGCAAACAGCGCTGCACCCAGCGGCAGCACCTCGTCGTTAAAGTCGTAGCGGCTGTTGTGCAAAAAGCAGCCCGGCTGGCCGGTGCCACTGCCTGTGCCGTCCAGATGCGTGCCGTCGCCTTGGCCCAGGCGCAGGTAGGCACCGGGCTTGGCCTGCAGCATGAACGAAAAATCCTCAGCCCCCATGCTGGGCTCCATGTCGCGCTTGACCTGGCTCTCGCCTACGATGCTGGCGGCCACATCGGCGGCAAACATGGCTTCTTTAGCGGTGTTGATAGTGGCAGGGTACATGCGCTCGTACTGCACTGTTGCGGTGGCACCAAAGGCTTGGGCGATGCTGGCACACAGCTCGTGCAGGCGGCGCTCGACCAGGGTTTGCACGGCGGGGTTAAAACTGCGCACCGTGCCCACCAGCACGGCTTGGCTGGGTATCACGCTCATCGCGCCCAGGTCGCCTGCGTGCATGGCGCACAGGCTGATGACTGCCGAATCTACGGCCTTTACGTTGCGTGAGACGATGCTTTGCACGGCGGTAATCAGGTGGCCCGCTACCAGCACGGGGTCTACCGTCATGTAGGCATGCGCGCCGTGGCCACCCTTGCCGGTGACGGTGATGGTGATGCGGTCGGCAGCGGCCATCATGGGGCCGGGGTTGATGCCTACCATGCCGGGCGGCATGGCGGGCCAGTTGTGCATGGCATACGCTGCAGATACCGGAAAGCGGTCAAACAAACCGTCGGCCATCATGGCCTCGGCACCGCCGCGACCTTCTTCGGCGGGCTGAAAAATCAGCACCGCGGTGCCATCAAAATTACGCGTTTCGGCCAAGTAGCGTGCTGCGCCTACCAGCATGGTGGTGTGGCCGTCGTGCCCGCAGCCGTGCATGCGGCCCGGCGTGGCAGACTTCCAGCCAAAAGCATTGTCCTCCGCCATGGGCAGGGCGTCCATGTCGGCCCGCAAGCCGATCATTTTGGGAGCGAAGGTGGAAAAGCCGGCTGCGCTGAGGTTGCTTGGCTTGCCGCGAATCACCCCCACCACCCCCGTTTTGCCAATGCCGGTGTGCACCTCGTCCACGCCGCACAGCTCTAGCGCCTGCTTCACGCGGCCCGAGGTATACACCTCTTCAAAGCCCAGCTCGGGGTGGGCATGCAGGTCACGGCGAAAGGCGGTGAGCTCGGGGTGGTACGCGCTGATTTGCGCAAACGCGCGGCCACCGGCGTGCAGGCCTGTTTTCTTAAGGGGTGCAAGCATCAGTGTCCTCCGGCTTGGCCTATGCGCAGGCGTGGGTCAACGGCAAAATACAACAGATCCACCACCAGGTTGATCACCACAAAAATCAAAGCAATCAAACACAGGTAAGCCGCCATCACCGGAATGTCGGCAAACGTGACCGCCTGAATAAACAGCAGGCCCATGCCGGGCCACTGAAACACCGTCTCGGTGATGATGGCAAACGCGATCAGCGCGCCCAGCTGCAAGCCGATGATGGTGATGACCGGAATGAGCGTATTGCGCAGCGCGTGGCCAAAGTGAATGGCGCGGTTGGTCAGGCCCCGCGCGCGCGCAAACTTGATGTAGTCGGTACGCAGCACCTCCAGCATCTCGGCGCGCACCAAACGCATGATCAGCGTCAACTGAAATACCGCCAGCGTGACGGCTGGCAGCACAATATGGTGCCAGCCCTGCGCCGTAGCCAGGCCTGAGGACCACCAACCAAATTGCACCACATCGCCCCGGCCAAAACTGGGAAACCAGCCCAGGCCCACGGCAAAAACAAGAATCAACAAAATACCAATTAAAAAAGTAGGCAGCGCCACGCCCAGCAAAGAAATGGCCATAAACACTTGGCTAAGCACCGTGCCCCGCCGCAACGCCGCAAATACGCCCATGGGGATGCCTAGCGCCAGCGACAACACACCGGCCACCAAGGCCAGCTCTAGCGTAGCGGGCAAACGCTCGGCTATCAGGCGCGAGACTTTAGCGCCTTGGCGCAGGCTAAGGCCAAACTCGCCCTGCACGGCGTTGGCCAAAAAATTCCAAAACTGCACCACAAACGACCTGTCCAGCCCCAAGTCTGCGCGCAAATCACGTATCTGCTGCGGCGTGGCGTCTTGCCCCAGCAAGAAGACTACAGGGTCGCCCACATACTGAAACAGCATAAACGCAATCAAAGCCACCGCGACCATGACGACCACAGCCTGTAGCAAGCGCTGAACAATAAAAGAGAGCATGAAGTTAAGTAGTAATGTGTACATGCTAGCAGAGCAAGACGCTTGCCAACAGCGGGGTTTCCTTGATTTTGTCACTGCCGCAGCATTTGGACACTGAGATTACGCTGGCGGTAAATAATGCTTGGCGATGGCCCATAAAAAAGCCACCCGAAGGTGGCTTTTTTGGAGCTAATTGACAAGCAGCTTGCGCTGCCAGTGGATTAGAACTTGTGGACTAGGCCTAAAGCTACGCCATTTTTCTTCACGTAGTTGTTAGCGCCTGCAGTGGTGTCGGTTGACTTGTCGGTGCCCAGAGCAGCGTAAGCGGAAGTGCGCTTGCTGATGTCGTAGTTCGTACCGATTTGGAAGCCAGTAGCCTTGCCCTTAGCTGCGGTGTCAGACGAGTACTTATTGATGTTAGCAGTGACGTAAGGTGTGAAAGCGCCCAATGGGAACTTAGCACCGAATTCAAAGCTGCGACCTTTGAGGTAAGCTGCACCTGCGCCGTTAACTTTACTTTGTTCAAAGTTCAGATAAGGCACAGCAACACCGAAGTCATACTTTACATTGAAACCAAAGTCGGTGATCTTAGCAGCTTGAGCGCCGCCTGGAAGAATGGTCTGCTTAGCTACACCAACTACGCCCAACACTGACAATGGACCATTGTCATAACCACCAGCGATGCCATAGCCTTGAGTTTTCTGGCCAGCTGGAGTTTGTGTATCGCCGTTGTTCTTACGTGACAGTACAGAAGCACGAATTTTGAAACCACCGAAAGATGGGGTGCTGTAACCCAAGCCGTTCTCTGAACGCTCACTGATGGCTGCAGCGGTTGCACCAGCAACAGCACCAACACCGCCTAGAGCCATCAAGTCACCACCAGCGTTGCCACCGATGTTAGGGCTGTGTGCGTAACGCAGATCATCAAACGCGTTGTAGTATGTGCCGAGTACTACGGTACCGAAGCCACCATTCAAGTTGATGTTAGCTTGACGTGTAGCACCGAAGGTGCCTTGAGAAAAGCCACCAGCGGTGTTAGCATTCTTGTCGATGTTAACGCGGGTTTCAATCACGAAACCAGCCTTCAAGCCACCGCCCAAGTCTTCAACACCAGTCACGCCCAAACGTGCGCCGGTCTTGGTGTTCTGTGCGCCAGCCAAGTCGAATTTGGTAACTTTACTACCAGCAGCTTGAGTTTGTGTGGTCTGATTGGTCAAACCAGCGTCGATACGGCCGTACAGAGTGACGGAAGATTGTGCAAATGCACCGGTTGCGGCCAGAGCGGCCAATGCAACTAGGGATTTTTTCATGTAAATTACTCCAAGGTTAAACATAGGGCTCCGGTTCAACATTGCACACTGCAGTTACCTGCTTTGCACTTTGCCGGAATTCCGGGCCAACTCCCGTTTTCGGGAAGTTGTATGTATTGAACCAGACGGTGTGGGGTGGTGCAAAGGAAATCCGTCTAAACCACACCAAAACACGGTGATTCGTTGCCCGAGAGCAACAAACGCAGGTATAGCGTTGTTTTTTAGCTATTTTTAGGGTCTTTGTGGCTAGTAGCTGGAGCCGAATTATCTTTACCACGTGCCTAGCCTAAAACAGCAGTTTGACAGCAGTTTCAGCCGCCGGTTACAAGCAACATCTGGGCTGGCCATGGCCTTTTCCGCATGAACTAACTGGTCAAACCGCGCTGCCCGCACCGGCCCGCAGTGCACCGACCATAATGCGCAGATGGACGCTTACATTAAAGTTTTTGACACTGCCTTGCGCACTTTGTTTGCCACGCCTACGGCCGCGCGGCCCATGCCGCAAGCCGCGCTGACCTTTACCCCGCAGGGCACCACCGACACGCTGCCCGCCGCCGACCGCGAGGCCGCTGGCGCGCTGATGCGGGTGAACCACGTAGGCGAGGTGTGCGCGCAGGCCCTGTACAGCGCCCAATCTTTGGCCACGGCTAACCCTGCACTGCGCGCCCAGTTTGCCCATGCTGCCGCCGAAGAAACCGACCACTTGGCCTGGACGGCCACGCGCCTGCAGGCACTGGGCGCGCGCCCCAGCTTGCTGAACCCGCTGTGGTACGCCGGGGCGTTTGGCCTGGGGCTGATTGCCGGACGGCTGGGTGACAAAGTAAGCTTGGCTTTTTTGGTAGAAACCGAACACCAAGTAGAAGCGCACCTGCAAGGCCACTTGGAAAAACTACCCGCCGCCGACCATGCATCGCGCGCAGTGGTAGCGCAAATGCAACGCGACGAAGCCGCCCACGCGCTGGCTGCACAACAAGCGGGTGCAGCGGTGCTACCCAAACCGGTAAAAGCGCTGATGCAAGCAGCCTCTGGTGTGATGACTACGGTGGCGTATCGGATTTAGCACTGCTATTGATTGTGTAGCTGGTTGAGCAGGATTTACTTGGGTTGATGGCCTGTTTTATTGTTAAAAGTGGCGTTGGGAGTGGTTTTAACGTGTGTGTTTTTCGCGTTAATTAGCTCGTTGTACTAGTACGCCCCCGGCTATGGCACAGACGGGCGCTTGTAGTTGGGCTGAGGTTTCGCTCGGTGGTAGTCACAGTCAATAGAGCCAGCCGCTGCACATCTGCCAGTGACCGCGAAGTCAGTGTCTGTCCGGCGCGCGGGCTGTTTAAACCCAGCAAAGAACAATGTGACGAGTCGGGTCCGTCTCGATGAAAAATACTACGACAGGCGCGCGGTACAAAAGCCAGCGAATCAAAACCCTAGGTTCGTGCGTGTTTTCGGAGTATTTTTGCAGCGAGATGCCCGGCTCGAGTCCAGCGCCCCGGTGCGCACGCTAGGCCCAGCGACCAAGCAAATCAAAACAAAACAAAACAACCAACGACCGCACCAGCCCAGCGCTTAAATCTCCACCACCTCAAACCCCGTCGTAATCACCGCCGTTTTGCCCAGCATGATGGTAGCTGAGCAGTACTTGTCGTGGCTCATGGCAATGGCGCGCTCTACCGCGCTGGCCGGTATACCGCGGCCCGTGACGGTGAATTGCATGTGGATTTTGGTGAATACCTTGGGGTCGGTCTCGGCCCGCTCTGACGTGAGCTTGACCGTGCAGCCGTGCACCGCGTGGCGACCGCGTTTAAGGATCAGCACCACGTCGTACGCCGTGCAGCCGCCCGTGCCGGCCAACAGCGTTTCCATAGGGCGTGGGGCCAGGTTGGCGCCGCCG
>JANLPQ010000026.1:0-4195 GCA_031367325.1 Polaromonas sp.
AGGGGGTGTACACAGCGCAGCGGCATAATGGGGGTGTCGGCGGCCCTAGGCCGCCACGTTGGACAGCCGCGAAGCTGAGTACGCCGCCTGCCAGCTCCCGTACAAGACTACACAGTCCCCCGAGCACAGCCGCGAAGCTGAGTACACCGCCTGCCAGCTCCCGTACAAGACTTGTTAAATCACACAGCTCACCCCGCTACGCGCTGCAACCTGAACCCACAGCCCTACATCTGCCGCAACTTAAACCGCTGAATTTTGCCAGTGGCGGTTTTGGGCAGCTCAGCGACCAGCTCAATCCAACGCGGGTATTTATACGGTGCCAGTTGCGACTTAACGTACGCTTGCAGTGCCTCTGCAGTCGCGCTGTGGCCAGATTTTAAAACTACGTAGGCCTTGGGTTTGATCAGCCCGTCGCTGCCGGCCACGCCAATGACGGCGGCTTCCAGCACGGCGGTATGGGTCATCAAGCTGGCTTCTACTTCAAACGGCGACACGTAGATGCCGCCTACTTTGAGCATGTCGTCGGTGCGGCCGCTGTAGGTGTAGTAGCCGTCGGCGTCTAGCGTGTATTTGTCGCCGCTGCGCGTCCATTCGCCTGCAAAGGTGGCCTTGGTTTTGGCGCGGTTGTTCCAGTACATGATGGCGCTGGTGGGGCCGCTTACTTGCAGCTCGCCCATCTCGCCTACCTTGCATTCTTGCCCATCGTCGCTAACGATTTTGAGTGTGTAGCCCGGCACAGCCTGCCCCGTAGTGCCGTAGCGCACCTGGCCGGGTCGGTTGGACAAAAAGATATGCAGCATTTCGGTAGACCCTATGCCGTCTAGTATCTCGCAGCCATACTCGGCGCTCCAGCGTTTGCCTATGTCGGCGGGCAGTGCCTCGCCTGCGCTGGTACACACGCGCAGATGCAAGGCAGCTTTGGCTGGGCGCGTGGTATCGGCCAGCAGGGCCGCGTACAGCGTGGGCACGCCGTAGAAAATGCTGGGCTGGTACTTTTGCAAAACGCCAAATACATCGGCAGGCGTGGGGCGGCTGTGCAGCAGTACCGCAGTGGCGCCCACGGCCAGCGGAAAGGTCAGCGAGTTACCCAAACCGTAGGCAAAGAAAAATTTAGCGGCCGAGTACACCACATCATGCTCTTGAATGCCCAGCACACCTTGGCCGTACAACTGGGCAGTTTGAATCAGGTGCGAATGCAAATGCACGGTGCCCTTGGGTGCACCGGTGCTGCCGCTGGAATACAACCAGAAAGCAGCATCATCGCTACAAGTGTTTGCTATTAATTGCGTAGCTGCTTGAGCAGATACTACGGCCTCAAAGACGTATTTGCCTTGTAATTGTTGGGCCGTAGCGGAAGAATTATCGTCTGCAGGCACGCCGCCCACGATGACAGTTTTTAATGTATCAATTTGGCCTATCAAACTGTCAAACGCGGGCAGCAAGGCATGCGAGACAATCAGGCCCCGTGCACGCGAATCGCGCAGCATAAAGTCAAAATCTTTGGTGGTCAGCAGTGTGTTCACCGCCACGGGTACCACGCCTGCCAGCAAACAGCCCAAGAAGGCCACGGGCCATTCTGTAGTGTCTAGCGCGCACAGCAGCACGCGGCTCTCAGGTGCAAAGCCCAGCGCGCGCAGGGCGTTAGCAAACTGGTACGACTGGGTGGACAGTTGGCCGTAGGTTAGCGTGTGGCCGCTGTCGCTGTCGATAAACGCTGCTTTACCAGCGCGCTGCGTGTGGCGTTCTAGCAGATCGTAGGCGGCGTTGTAGTGTCGTGGCACAGTGACGGTGGGTGGCGTGCGGGTATGGTTGGCCGTGCTGGGCTGTGGCAGGGTGGTCAAGTTGTGTCTCCTCGAATCGTTGTATTGTCTGTGCAATACTATTATTTTAATAGCTGCTTGAGCAGGTTTTACTTGGGTTAACAGGCTAAACAGCTCTAAAAATGCCGCTTGCAGGCTGCTTATGGGTTGCTTATGGTTTATTTAGGCGGTAGCCAGCGCGCTGGCGAGCCACTCTCGGCACCAGGCAGCGCCCTCGGTCTCGGGCAGCGTGCCCTCCGACGCGTTGTGGCACCACACCTCGCCAATGCGCTGCGCGCCCAAGCCTTGCAGGCGCTCATCAAATTTTTTGCCGCCAAAGCAAAAGGTTTGCATATAGGTGCTGTCGCCCAACGCTATCACGCCGTAGCGCACATGGCCCAAAAACTTGGGCGCTGTGTCTAGCGAGTTGTATAGCATGCGCGCGTTGTCGGGCACGTCGCCGCTGCCGTAGGTGCTGGTGCAAATCAAATACAAAGGTTCCGGGTCGTCAAACGCAATAATGTCTAGGCCGTCCATCAGCTGCACTTCAATCTCGCCTATCAAGTCGGCGCAGTCCATCTGGATGGCTTGGGCCACGTAGTCGGCGGTGCTGGTCATGGTGCCAACGAGAATTTTGAGTTTGGTCATAGAAGCCATTTTCAGGATTTTAAAATATGCAGTAAATTGCTTGACATATCGATTTTATGAAGTATAGTGCATTTATCCGTAAAGTCAATATGTTTACAGCCACCACCCCAATCCCTGCCTTAGACGACACCAATACCTTGGCCGAGCTAGGGGCACGCGTGCGGGCGTGGCGTGCACGCCGGGGTATGACGCGCAAGCAACTGGCCGCAGACTCGGGCCTGTCGGAGCGGTTTTTGGCCGACATGGAGGCTGGCAAAGGCAACGCGTCGTTAACCACCCTGCAATCGGTAGCCCGCGCACTGAACATCGCCACCTTAGATTTGCTACAAGACACGCCGCGGCCTGCATTGTCCAGAGTGATGGCGCTGGTTAACCGGCTAGACGACACGCAGCTAGATACGGCCTACCTTAGTTTAAGCGCCGCGTTGGGTGCGCAGCTAGGTTTGCCCAGCCCGCAAGGCCGTGACAACCGCATAGCGTTGCTGGGCCTGCGCGGTGCTGGCAAAAGCACACTGGGTGCCCAGCTGGCAGCCCAGCAAAACGTGCCCTTTGTCGAGCTAGACCGCGAGATAGAGCGCGAGGCAGGCACCAGTATGCAAGACATTATTTTGCTGCAGGGCCAGGCAGGCTACCGCCGCTACGAACGCCGTGCACTGCTGCGTATTGCCCAGCAGCATGCGGGCGGCGTAGTGCTAACCACAGGCGGCTCGATCGTTAGTGAGCGTGAGACGTTTGACCTGCTGCAAAGCCACTTTTTTTGTGTATGGGTTAAAGCCAGCCCCGAAGAGCACATGGGCCGCGTGGTGGCACAGGGCGATATGCGGCCCTTTATTACGTCCGATAACGTGTCGGATGCCGCGTCTGGCAATGCAGCCGATGCAATTGCAGATGGAAAGCTAGCGGGTGCGAATGCGCAGGCTTTGGACGATATTCGCCGCATTTTGGACAGCCGCCAACAGCTGTACGCCCGCTCTGACGCAGTGGTGGACACCAGTGCGCGTACGGTGCGCCAAAGCCTGAAAGATTTACAACGCGCCATATCGGCTACAGCTACAGCCTAGGCGCAACACAATATAAGAACCCGAAGAGACCCCATGAACGCCATGACAGAACCCAAGCTTTTCAAACAAGGCGACCGCGAAATGGTGAACTTTCAGTCGCACCCCAGCCGCTACCAGCACTGGACTTTGTCGGTAGACGGCGATGTGGCACGCCTCAAACTAGACATCAATGAAGACGGCGGTATCAAGCCCGGCTACAAGCTTAAATTAAATAGCTACGACCTGGGCGTAGACATTGAGCTGCACGACGCTATCAACCGCGTGCGGTTTGAGCACCCGTCCGTCAAAGTCGTCGTGTTCGAAAGCGGCAAAGAAAAAATTTGGTGCAGCGGTGCCAACATTTACATGCTGGGCTTGTCTACCCACGGCTGGAAGGTGAATTTTTGCAAGTTCACTAACGAAACGCGCAACGGGCTAGAAGACTCGTCGCGCCACGACGGATTAAAGTCGATTGCATCAGTGACTGGTGCCTGCGCAGGCGGCGGCTACGAGCTAGCACTGGCCTGCGACCGCATCATCATGGTGGACGACCGCAGCAGCACCGTTAGCTTGCCCGAAGTACCCCTGCTGGGCGTGCTGCCCGGCACCGGTGGCCTCACCCGCGTGACCGACAAACGCAAGGTACGCCGTGACTTGGCCGACATCTTTTGCACCACCTCCGAGGGCGTGCGCGCCGACCGCGCTAAA
>JANLPQ010000057.1:0-18713 GCA_031367325.1 Polaromonas sp.
GGGCTGAGGTCTGGCTCCTTGCTGGTCACCGTAAATCAGACAGTCGTAGTTGTTCTTCTGCCAGCGACCACGCCAGTGGAGCGCGTGACTTAAAACTACTACATCGAACAGGGTGAGCGGTGTGAGCGTATCGATGAAAAAATCGTAGCGAGGCGCGGCCCACCACCTTAAGATGACCACTACCTGCCGCGTGTGTTCGCGGAGATTTTTGCAGCGATATGTCACGCCGCCCGTCCAAGGTAAACAACGAGTTAATGCATTGCCGATGGGGAGTTCAATCCCAAATCAAACCACCAGCACTACAAATTCAATAGCTGCCTGAGCAGGTTCTACGGCTTAAACCACTTAAAATACGTAAATTTACTCTGCTGCAATGTAGTTAGCCGGGAAGAAATGCCGCTCCACTAGCTCTATCAAAATATGCAACACTTTAATGTGCAGCTCTTGTACACGGTCAGCATACTTGCCAGCAGGGGTACACACATACACGGTGCTCAGCGCCTCTAGCTCTGGGTTGCGACGGCCCGACAGAATGATGACTTTCATGCCAAGCTCTTTAGCCGTGCGCGCTGCACGAATTACGTTTTTACTGGTGCCGCTGGTGGTTAGCGCTACCAGGCAACTGCCCGCGCGGCCATGCGCTTCGATGTAGCGCGAAAAAACGTGTTCATAGCCATAGTCGTTGCCTACACAGCTCATGTGGCTGGCGTCGCTGATGGCGGCTGCGCCCAGTGCGGCGCGGTCGTCGCGGTAGCGGCCTGTTAGCTCCTCGGCAAAGTGCATAGCGTCGCACATCGACCCGCCGTTGCCGCACGAATACACATGGCCTTTGGCCTCAAATACTTCGATCAACGTGGCGGCAGCGCGCTCGATGCTTTTTAAAGCCTCGGTGTTAGACAAAAGCTGGGTCAGCGCGTTGTGCGCATCCGTCAAGCTGTGCGTGATGTGGTTTTGCATAGAATTTTGTCCGCTTAAATAAAATCGATTGATGAATGTCTGCAAATAAAGCTAGGCGTTGTCCAGCGACAGCAAAAAAGCCTGCGCCTCGTCTAGTTGATGTTCATTAAACACCTTTAGCCCGTTGTGCAACAGCAGCGCCGCTGTTACGCCGGGTAGGGCGGTGCGGCCACCCGAGAAGCTGCCATCATAGGTAAAAGCAGATCCGCATGACGGGCTGCCTTCTTTGAGTACCGCCACCCGAATGCCCCGGCTGCGGGCCACCGCCAGTGCCTGCTGCGCACCCGCCACAAAAGCCTGCGTCACATCGCTACCATCAGCAACCACCACCCGCGCCAAGCCTTGCAGTACGCTAGCACCACCGCTGCCCGCCATAATCTCCGCTGCAGGCCGCGGCGTAGCAAAGCCACCCGCTATCTCAGGGCACACCGCCACGACACGGCCCTCGCGTTGCCACTGCGCCAGCAGCGCATGGCCCGTAGCAGCGTCGCTGCCGTTGTAGCGTACTTTATGGCCTAGCAGGCAGGCACTGATGAGGATGGGGCACATGCAGGCTATTGCATCACATTTACAAACTAAGTTGCACCTTGGCTACGGCGCTGCTCGCGCAGCATAAATAAGTACAGGCTTTCCACTTTGTCGCGTGCCCAGGTGGTTTTGCGTAAAAACTTTAGGCTAGACGCCACGCTAGGGTCGTGCGTAAAGCAGCGCACCGGAATGCGTTGGCCCAAGTCGTCCCAGCCATAGTAGTCTGCTAGGGCGGTAACAATATCCTCTAGCGTCAGGCCGTGCAGCGGGTTACGTGGTTGAGGTGCCGCTTGCGGTGTGGGGACGGGCTGTAGCGGGTCGGGCGATGGTGATGACATAGTGTAATTTTGACAGAGAGCAGCCCAATCATCTCTTAACAGCCTTAAAAGCAAAAATGACCATCTATGCATTGACCAAGAAACTGCCACCTACAAAAAAGCCACCTTACGGTGGCTTAGCTGCAGCAAATAAATGCAATATTAACTGGCGGAAACGGAGGGATTCGAACCCTCGATGAGGCTCTACACCCCATACTCCCTTAGCAGGGGAGCACCTTCGGCCACTCGGTCACGTTTCCAGTCAAGGCATATTATGGCATGAAGCAGCGGGGCTGGGCCTGCTGTCGGCTGTTTCATGCGTATTTTTAGACCTGTGGTGTGGCTACTTTTTGTAAATTACATGCTAGTCCGCCAGATGTTATGCCAAGGATTAGTTAAAAAAGCTCTTTAACTTGTCGGTCCACGACTCTTCGTTGGGCGAATGTTTGGCACCGCCTTTGCGAATCGACTCGTCAAACTCTTTGAGCAGTTTGCGCTGGTGCTCAGTTAACTTTACCGGGGTTTCTATGGCCATGTGGCAGTACAAATCGCCGGGGTAGCTGCTGCGCACGCCTTTGATGCCTTTGCCGCGCAGGCGGAAGGTTTTGCCGTGCTGGGTGCCATCAGGGATGTCGATGCCTGCTTTGCCTGCCAGCGTGGGTACTTCTATCTCGCCGCCCAGGGCTGCGGTGGTAAAGCTGACCGGCACTTGGCAGTGCAGGTCGTCGCCGTCGCGCTCAAAAATATCGTGCTTTTTCAGGCGAATTTCGATGTACAAATCGCCTGCGGGCCCGCCGTTGGTGCCCGGCTCGCCGTTGCCAGCGCTGCGAATGCGCATGCCGTCGTCAATGCCTGCGGGGATTTTGACTTCTAGTGTTTTGTTGTTTTTGGTTTTGCCTACGCCGTGGCAGGCCACGCAAGGCTCGGGAACAAGCTTGCCGGTGCCTTTGCACTGCGGGCAGGTTTGCTGCACGCTAAAAAAGCCTTGGCGCATTTGCACTTGGCCGTGGCCTGCGCACGTTGTGCAGGTAATGGGCTTGGTGCCGGGCTTGGCACCGTTGCCTTGGCAGGTGGTGCAGTTGTCCCAGCTGGGGATGCGAATTTGCGCTTCTTTGCCAACAGCAGCTTCTTCTAGTGTGACTTCCATGGCGTAGCTTAGGTCACCGCCACGGTACACCTGCCGCCCGCCGCCTTGCTGGCGGCCACGGCCGCCAAAGGCTTCGCCAAAAATATCGCCAAACGCTTCGGCAAACCCGCCAAAGCCTTCTGCACCGCCGCCCATGCCGCCCCGGTTTGGGTCTACACCGGCGTGGCCGTATTGGTCATAGGCTGCACGTTTGTTGCCGTCTGACAGCATTTCGTAGGCTTCTTTAGCCTCTTTAAACTTGGCCTCGGCGGCCTTGGCTGCATCACCCTGGTTGCGGTCGGGGTGGTGCTTCATGGCCATCTTGCGATAGGCTTTTTTAATGTCTTCGTCCGAGGCGTTTTTAGCCACACCCAGGGTTTCGTAATAGTCGCGTTTAGCCATAATGATCAATATTCAGTTAGCGCAAACGCCGCGATGAAGATCTGAGGCGATCATTCATGCGCGGCGTGTGGGGTTTTGCAGTGCTTAAAGGCTTAGCCTTTTTTAACTTCTTTCACTTCGGCGTCTACCACGTTATCGTCTTGCGCCTTGGCTTTGGCAGCGGCTTCTGCTGCAGCTTCTGCGTCGCCACCAGCAGCACCGGCTGCAGCTTGGTTAGCGGCTTGCGTGGCCTGCATGTCGGCGTACATTTTTTCGCCTAGCTTTTGGGCTGACAGTTCAAGCGCGGCTTGCTTTTGCGTGATGGCGTCTTTGTCTTCGCCTTTTAAGGCTTCTTCCAAATCTTTGATGCCAGTTTCGATTTTTTCCTTGTCGCCAGCGTCCAGCTTTTCACCATACTCAGTCAAGCTTTTCTTGGTGCTGTGCACCAGTGCGTCAGCCGTGTTGCGGGCTTGGATCAGTTCCAGCTTTTTCTTGTCGTCAGCAGCGTTCAGCTCGGCATCTTTCACCATCTTTTGAATTTCTTCTTCGGTCAAGCCCGAGTTGGCTTTGATGGTGATTTTGTTTTCTTTGCCAGTGCCCTTGTCTTTGGCACCCACGTGCAAGATACCGTTGGCATCGATGTCAAACGACACTTCAATTTGCGGCGTGCCACGCGATGCAGGTGGAATACCTTCCAGGTTGAACTCGCCCAGCGACTTGTTGCCACTGGCCATCTCGCGCTCGCCTTGGTACACCTTGATGGTCACGGCGGGCTGGTTGTCGTCGGCGGTAGAGAAGGTTTGTGCAAACTTGGTGGGGATGGTGGTGTTCTTGGTGATCATTTTGGTCATCACGCCGCCCAGGGTTTCGATACCCAGTGACAGTGGAGTAACGTCGAGCAGCAACACGTCTTTGCGGTCGCCAGACAACACTTGGCCCTGAATCGCTGCGCCCACGGCCACGGCTTCGTCGGGGTTCACGTCTTTACGGGCTTCTTTGCCAAAGAACTCTTTGACCTTTTCTTGCACTTTAGGCATGCGGGTCATACCGCCGACCAAAATGATGTCGTGAATGTCGCCCACAGCCACGCCAGCGTCTTTAATCGCGGTGCGGCAGGGGGCTATGGTGCGCTCAATCAGCTCTTCAACCAAACTTTCCAGCTTGGCGCGGGTCATCTTGATGCTCAAGTGCTTAGGGCCAGAGGCATCTGCCGTGATGTAGGGAAGGTTGATGTCGGTAGACACGCTGGAAGACAGCTCGATCTTGGCTTTTTCTGCGGCTTCTTTTAGGCGCTGCAAGGCCAGCACGTCTTTACCCAAATCTACGCCTTGGTCTTTCTTAAACTCGGCAATGATGAACTCGATGATGCGCTGGTCAAAGTCTTCGCCGCCCAAGAAGGTGTCGCCGTTGGTGGACAGCACTTCAAACTGTTTTTCGCCGTCAACATCGGCAATCTCGATGATCGACACGTCAAACGTACCACCGCCCAAGTCATACACGGCAATTTTGCGATCGCCTTTTTCGTTTTTGTCTAGGCCGAACGCCAAGGCAGCTGCGGTAGGCTCGTTGATGATGCGCTTAACGTCCAGGCCTGCAATGCGGCCCGCGTCTTTGGTAGCTTGGCGCTGTGCGTCGTTAAAGTACGCAGGCACAGTGATGACGGCTTCGGTCACGGTTTCGCCCAAGTAGTCTTCGGCGGTTTTCTTCATCTTGCGCAAGATGTCGGCAGACACTTGCTGGGCCGACATTTTTTTACCGCGCACTTCGACCCATGCGTCGCCGTTATCGGCTGCCACGATGCTGTAGGGCATGAGGCCGATGTCTTTTTGGACTTCTTTTTCGGTGAACTTGCGGCCGATCAGGCGCTTGATCGCGTACAGCGTGTTCTTGGGGTTGGTCACCGCTTGGCGCTTGGCCGACGCGCCCACCAGCACTTCGCCGTCTTCCTGGTATGCCACGATAGACGGCGTGGTGCGCGCGCCTTCGCTGTTTTCAATGACCTTGGTGGTGTTGCCTTCCATGATGGATACGCAACTGTTGGTGGTGCCTAGGTCGATGCCAATGATTTTGCCCATAATTTTTACTCCGTCGATTGTTAAAAGTTAGATATTGTCTAGATATGGATGGGTGGCTGGTTTGCAAGGGGTTTAATTCGGACTTCTGGACGCGAAGGGCGCTAAGGTTGCGCGAAGGACGCGAAAGGAAGAAAAAGAATACAAAATTTGAAAATTTAGTAAAACAAAGAGGTTGACTAAATTTACAAAGTTATTTCTAGTTTTCTTTTTTTATTCTTTTTTGTCTTCTTTTGCGTCCTTCGCGCAACCTTTGCGACCTTCGCGTCCGGCTGTTCGGTATTAAATGTCCTCAGATAAATTACTTAGCCGCCGCAACAGTCACCAAAGCAGGGCGCAAAACGCGGTCCGCGATGGTGTAGCCTTTTTGAAGCACGCTGACCACCGTATTGGCTTCTTGCTCAGAAGGCACCATCGAGATGGCTTGGTGTTTGTGAGCGTCGAATTTTTCGCCTGCGGGCGGGTCAATCGCCATGACTTTGTTGCGCTCTAGTGCGCTGGTCAGCTGGCGCAGCGTTGCTTGGGCACCTTCGCGGATTTGTTCGATAGTGGCGTCTTTGATGGCTAAACCGGCCACCAGCGAATCGGCCACGGGTAGCAGGCTTTCAGCAAAGCTTTCGACGCCGAATTTACGGGCTTTGGACACGTCGTCTTCAGCGCGGCGGCGGGCGTTTTGCACCTCGGCTTGGCCGCGCATGTACTGGTCTTGCAGGTCGGCTACTTTGGCTTTCAGCGTAGCCACCTCGGCCTGGGCCACCGTTAGCTCGTCTACGGCTTCAGATTCGTTAGCGGCTAAGGCAGCTTCGATTTCTTCGGGTGACGCGTCGGCGGGTACGCCAGCGGCTTTAGCGCGGGCGGCTAGGTCTTGTGCAGCCAGGTCGCGCGCGGTGTGGTTGTCAGCATTAGAGTTCAGCGCGGCTTTGTCGGCACTGTTTTCCTCGGGTTTTTGGTTTTCAGACATAGTCAAACAAGCAACAAAATAATAGTGGTAGGTAAAAGATCTGCTAAAACGTCAAATTAGCGCTAAAAAGCTGATTTCAAGTGGGCAGGCAGCAAAAAGTGTAAGTGATGCACTCTAAAGCGCTAACGAAATCGCCAGCTCAATCGCCATAAAAACCGTAGCTGCTTGAGCAGGATTTACATGGGTTAGACGCACTTTTCACGCATAAAACAGCCCTACGCGCACTGGCGCAGGGGTTAACGACGACTTAACCGCGTACTTTAGCCGCGTGTTTCATCCGCGCACTTTAGCCACGCACTTTATCCGCGTACAGCCAGCAGCTCCACGTCAAACTTTAGCGTAGCGTTGGGCGGTATGGCACCGCCGGCGCCGCGTGCGCCATAGCCCAGGGCTGCCGGGATGATCAGCGTGCGCTTGCCGCCCACCTGCATCCCCGCCACGCCTTCGTCCCAGCCCTTGATGACCATGCCTGCGCCCAGGCCAAACTCAAACGGCTGGCCACGGTCTTTGCTGCTGTCAAACTTGCCGCCTTGCACGCCGTCGTTAAACAGCCAGCCGGTGTAATGCACGCTGACTTGCTGGCCTGCCGCGGCGGTAGCGCCTGTGCCTACTTCGGTGTTGGTGTATTGCAGGCCAGAAGGGGTAGTGATTGCGGTGCTAGGGGTGGTCATAAAAGGGTCCTTGTAAATAAGCGTTCGTACTATAAATTTAATCGCTGCCTAAGCAGGTTATACGTCAGGTTCTACGGCCTACAAGCCATATTTAGTATAAAAATAACAATAAAAAAGCAGCCGTCGGGCTGCTTTTTAAGGTGCGCAGATTGTACCGCGAAGCCTGTAATGCGAGATTACTTCTTCTTGGCTTTCAAAGCGGCTGTCCACTTGGTGGCAAATGGGCTCATGTCGTTCATGCGGCGCAGCAGGTCAGAGCCGCTGTTGGTGACGCAGTAACCGTTGTCACCGTGGGTGATAAAGCCAGCAGTGCGCATCTCTTTTAAACGGGTGTTCAGCGTGTTGGGGGTGATACCGCCTACGCTGTCTTGCAGCAACCGAAAGGTTTGCGGGTGACCGTCTTTAAGCGCCCACAGCACGCGAATGGAGTAGCGCGACTCTAGCAAGTCAAACAGTTGGTTTACGGCAGCATTGTCCTTGGTGCTCATGGGGGGCTCTCCAAAAAGGTGGTTGTTATGGGTAATGTGAAATAAGAGCTTTAGGCTCGAACTAGTTGAAATATAACGTATTTTTCAAAAAACGCTACAAGATTCATAGCTGCTAATGCAACAAATATTGGAACTTACCCTGATTTTGTGGTGGTTTTGCTGCACTTTTTGCACTGCGACCCCTTTGGTAGCGTGCCTTAGAGCCTGGTTGGCGTCTAAAAGGTTGGGTTGCCGCCTTAAGGCAAGTAGACTTTTTGTAAGAGTCGAATCAAGGTGGCATGCTCGGACTTAGTCAGCCGTGCCGCGCCCTCGTGCTCAAGGTCGCGCACGGTCACCTCGGCGTTGTGTACCAAGGTTTGGCCTTGGCTGGTGAGGTGTAATGCGGCTGCACGTTTGTCCAGTGGGTGTGGCTTGCGTTCGACCCATTTGCGCTTTTCTAAAGCCGCTAGCAAATTGACAAAATTAGGCGGCAGTATGTTCAAAGCCGCGCATAGCTGGCGGGATGTGACACCGGGGTTGTGCCTAATCACCGACAGCACCGAAAAATCTACTGGCCGCAAGCCATAGGGTGCCATGCGCTTTAAAAATACCCCGATGATGGTCAAGGCAGCGCGCCTGGCGTTATAGCCCAGCAAGCTTTCTAAAAACTGGGTGTCTAAAGCGGTTGCAGAAGGTGCCAGCAATGGCACAGCAGGCGCTGCTTTTTTGCGGCTAGCAGGCTGCACCAGTTTTACCAAAGGCTTGCTGGCCTTAAAGCTTGGGGGCGGCTGCGGCTGTACAGCTTTGTTTTTGGCGGGTTTAGCCACTTGCACCTGCAGTGCTGCCGGGTGCAAGGGGAGTTTCTTACTGTCCATAGCTGCACAATGTACAGCAAGACGTGTTGGGTTTTGGCAGCTTAAGATTCTGCCGTGAAGCCAATTTTCTTAATCAGTGGGCCCCAGCGGTCGTATTCCAGCTTCATGCTGCGGGCTTGTTCTTGCGGTGTGGTGGCGTAGGGTATCAGGCCGACGGCGCTGAACGAGTCGGTCACGCTCTTGTCTTTAAGCGCAGCATTGATGGCATCGTTACAGGCTTGTACCAAGTTGGCGGGCATCTTGGCGGGGCCGACAAAGCCAAACCATTCTTCTACATTCAGCTCGGGCATGCCTTGCTCGGCAAAGGTAGCGACATCAGGCACAAAGGGCGAGCGTGTCTTGCCGCTGGTGGCAAGAATCCTTATCTTGCCGGCTTTGTGGTTGGCAATCATGTCGCCATGCGGGCAGCACATGGCCGCAATTTGGCCGCCCACCACATCGGTCACGCCGGGTATCGAGCCGCGGTAGGCTATGTGTTGCAGCTCGACACCACTGTTAATACCTAGCAGTGCGGCGATAAAGTGCGGGGTAGAGCCTGCGGCGGGCGAGCCGTAGCTGGCGTCTTTGGGGTTGGCCTTGGCCCAGTCGAGGAACTGCTTGATATTGGTCACATTGGCAGGCACTTTGGGGCCTACGCAAAAGCCGTGGTGGATGGGGGACGAAGTGCCCAGCGTGACAAAGTCTTTGAACGGGTCGTAGCTGAGCTTGCTGTAAATGTGCGGGTACAAGGACAGGGCCGAGAAGGGTGTGTGCGCAATGACGGAGCCGTCGGCCAAGGAGGGCTTGAGCAAGTCCAGTGCAATCCGTCCGCCCGCGCCGGGTTTGTTGTCCACAATGCCTGCACCCTTGCTGTATGCGGTGCCGCCAAACTTTTCTGCCAGGCGGCCGGCAGCGCTGTCGCCCGCGCTGCCGGCGGGAAAGCCGTACAGTACTTTGACGTTGTCTACAGCGCCAGCGGCTTGCGCCCACACGCTTTGCGCGCTTGCAGTACCCAGGAGAGAGGCAAAGATAGATTGGTTAAATTGGCGACGTTGCATGGCATGGTCTCCTGGGTGTGTGGATAAATCAACGTAAAAAAATAAAGTTCGCGCTCAAGTTCGCCAATCCATATCAGGTTTAACGATGCACGGTGCCGTGTTGGCATACAGGGCTTGTACCAATGCAGCGCGTGTACTGAGCACGGCGCGCTGGTTGACAGAGCCTTTGTCTGTTACCTCACCTTGGTCGATATTGAGCGGCTGGTCTAGCACCACAGCGCGGGCTACGCGAGATGCTGAACCGGTTGAATTCAATGCTAATTTAGTTAGCATTTGAGCCATATAGGCCGTAATATCTGCTCGAACAGCTATCTCTTTCATAGTGGCGCTGTCGGGTAAGTCGGTGAACTTTTTGGCTGGTCCCATGGCTAATAAGATCAACGCGCCAACTTCTTTTGCATTAATTCCGGTGATCACCACGTCTTGAATCAGCGGCGCGCCTGCTGCAATCATTTTGGCGCGCAGCGGCCCCACGCTGACAAAAGTGCCGGTGGCCAGCTTAAAGTCTTCGGCTATGCGGCCGTCAAATTTCAGGCCTTGGTGCGGGTCGCCAGCGTCTATCCACTGCACGGTATCGCCCGTGCAAAAGAAGCCCTCGTCGTCGAAGCTTTCTTTTGTTGCGGCATCGTTTCTCCAATAGCCAGGCGTGATGTTGGGGCCACGGTAGCGCACTTCGGTTTTGTTGCCGTGGGGCACCAGTTTTAATTCCATGCCCGGCGTGGGCAGGCCCAAATCACCAGCTTGTACTTGGGTGCTGGTGACAAACAATCCAAACGGTGCGCTCTCTGTCATGCCCAGGCCCGTGCCCATCACAATGCGCTGGCCCATCTCGCGTTCTTGGCTCTCAAACAAGCTGTCCCAAATGGGTTGCGCCATGGCCGCGCCTGCATAGAAAAACATGCTGCAGCACGACAGCAGATTTTTGCGCAAATCCCGGCCCGCTGGGTCATCAGTTTGCATGGCAGCGGCGATCTGCTCGTAGCCCGTGGGTACATTGAAATACAGCGTGGGCGCTATCTCGCGCAGGTTGCGCAGGGTCTCGCCCATCAGCGCGGGGGTGGGTTTGCCATCGTCAATGTACAGCGTGCCGCCGTGGTAGATGGTCAAACCAAAGTTGTGGTTACCACCAAAGGTGTGGTTCCACGGCAGCCAGTCCACCAGCACGGGCGGCTCTTTGGTCAAGCAGGGCATAGACTGGGCCATTTGCTGCTGGTTGGCGCAAATCATGCGCTGCGTGTTGACCACTGCTTTGGGTAGCTTGGTAGATCCGCTGGTAAAGAGAAATTTAACAATCGTGTCGCCGTCGGTAGCGTGCATGGCACGCGCTACTTGGGGCGTCATATCAGTGCCAGTTAATGATTGAAATAGGCTAGTAGAGCACGTATTACCTGCTCGAACAGCTATGCAATTTGTAGTAACCTCGATGTCACTAGCCACCACAGCGTCTATCGCTTTGCCGTAGCGCGCCCAGTCGCTGGCGTACACCAAGCCCGGGGTGAGGGTGTCCAACACGTGGCGCAGCTTGGCGTAGTCTTGGCTTAACAAGCTGTAAGCGGGCGAGACGCTGCAGTACGGCACACCCACCGTCATGCAGCCAATGGCCAGCAGGGCGTGCTCTAGGCTGTTTTCACTCAGAATGGCCACCGGCCGGTCAGCAGACAAGCCGCGGTTAAGCAGTGCTTGGCCAATACGCTGAGCTTGGTCCCACGCTTGGGCGTAGCTGATCTTTACCCACGCACCATGAGCAGCTATATCTGCGCTGCGCCGCGCCATCCAGATGCGGTCAGGCGCGGTATGGGCCCAATGCGGCAGACGATCTGTTAAGCGCACCGGGTAAGGCTGCAAAGTCTGCTCTGCCACCAAGTAAGTATGACCACCGCGCTCAGTTTTTACCGCGCGCGTCACCCCAAAAGTAAAATCGCGGTAAGTAACTGCTTTAGTCATGATTTCATAAAAATTTAAGCTTATAAATTTCGGTATCCCTTTAGCGTCCTTCGCGCAACCTTCGCGCCCTTCGCGTCCGGTATTCGTATCCGTATCCGTATTCGTTCTCGGCCTTCAATCAGCCCTTACCTTAGCCGCACGCCCTTCTAAAAAGTCTTTCACACGCTGCTGCGCCTCAGGCGTGGTCTCGACGATAGACGCCATCAACGCCTCGGTAAAAAAGCCGTGGTCCGCTGTTTGCTCTGCTATGCGGGGCAGGGCGTGCATCAGCGCGTAGTTGGTCAGCTCGGCGTTGGTAGCGATGCGCTGGGCCAGCTCCATCGCCTTGACCAACGCTTGGCCCGGTGCTACCAAATACTGAGCAAAGCCCAAGGGCACCGCCTCAGCCGCTTTGTAAACACGGCCCGTTAACATCATGTCCAGCATGCGATGCTCACCAATCAGCTTAGGCGCCCGTACCGACCCGCCACCGCCCACAAAAATACCACGCGAACCTTCGGGAAAGGCAAAAAACGCCGTTTCATCTGCCACACGAATATGGCAACTGCTGGCCAGCTCCATCCCGCCGCCGACTACGGCGCCATGCAGCGCAGCCACTACCGGCACACTGCCTTTCTCAATTGCGTTAAAAGCGCGGTGCCACATGCGTGAATGGTGCAAACCGTCAATCGTGCTACGCGCTTGCAGTTCACTTAAATCCAGCCCGGCACAAAAGTGGTCGCCATCGCCCGCAATCACCGCTGCACGCGTACCGGCTGGCAGGTGTGTGAAGGTATATTCCAGGGCCAGCACCAACGCATCGTTCAGCGCATTGCGTTTGTGCGGCCGCCTCAAAGTTACCAGCGCCACTGCGCCATGCAGCTCGACGGAAACATCAAGAACGGGAGGCGCTGTGATCGGCTGTGTCATACAAGAGGTGAGTTTAAAACTTCAATAGCTGGCAAAGAAGCTTCAAGCCCACTATTAAAGTTACTTTAGATAACTAAATATAGATTAATTTTGAATTTTACATCTGTGTATCTACCCCATGCCACGGGCCTGGAGACTGAAAAGTAGTGGTGACCTGTGCAGCAGGCTATTAGCTATAGATTACGTAGCTGGTTGAGCAGTATCTACGGGCTAAAATGCCAGTTTAATGCAAAATTTGGGGATGCTTTTCGACCATGAATTTGGTCTGTCCGGAGGGGATCGAACCCCCGACCCACAGCTTAGAAGGCTGTTGCTCTATCCAACTGAGCTACGGACAGTCAAGAAAATCGAACACTGTAAACAAAAATCGCCTCGCCAACAGGTGTTGTGCGAGGCGATAGATAGGGTCGATAAATTTTGGTCGGAGTACAAGGATTCGAACCTTGGACCCCCTGGTCCCAAACCAGGTGCGCTACCAGGCTGCGCCACACTCCGAAGTTCTCTATTCTAACCTTAAATGCCCGCGTTTTTCGTAATGAGGCCAGCGTTTTTGTGCTGCAGTCAGCGTTTTTGGTACTGCGCTTTGCCAAAAAGTATTTCACGTTCTTTGTCGCCCGTAATCGGCTTGCGCTGGTCGGCCAAAACTTGGCAGCCGCGCTGCACGGCGGGCCGCTGTTCTAGTGCGTCAAACCATGCTTTAAGCGCCGGGTAATCTGTCAGCTCCATGCCTTGGGCTTTCCAGTTGCGCAGCCACGGGTAGATGGCCATGTCGGCAATGCTGTAGGCCTTGCCCGCAATATACGGGTTGGCAGCCAGTTGGCGATCAATCACGCCGTAAATGCGCTTGGCTTCGTTGGTGTAACGGTCAATCGCGTAGGGCAGTTTTTCAGGTGCATAGGTGCGGAAGTGGTGGTTTTGCCCCAGCATGGGGCCCACGCCGCCCATTTGGAACATCAGCCACTGCAGCACGTTGTATTTATCGCGGTCAGTTTTAGGTAAAAATTTGCCGGTTTTAGCGGCTAGGTAGATCAAGATAGCGCCCGACTCGAAGATAGATATAGGCTGGCCGTCTGGTCCGTCGCTGTCGACCAAGGCGGGCATTTTATTGTTAGGGCTGATGCGCAGAAAATCTGGCTTGAACTGGTCACCCGCACCGATGTTGACGGGAATAACGTCGTATTTCAGACCACATTCTTCTAGCATGATGTGAATTTTGTGGCCATTAGGCGTTGGCCATGTATAAAGTTGCAGCATTTTTGATAAGTCCTTTGATAATCTAACTTTAGAGCAAAATGACAAACTATGTTCGAATCATTAAAAAATGCTTTGGGGCTTGGCAAAGCCAGTAACGCAAGGCAAGGCAAGCTGGCTGCAGCTAATGGCAAAGGCGCTGCTAACCCCGTGTCTGAATGGGCCAACACGCAAGGCTTGGCTTTCTCTGAGCGGCGCGATGGGCGGGGCGGCTACCAGATTGAAGGTAAGGTAGGCGGCAAAGCCTGGCGCATAGAACAGGGCCAGCCCTCGCGCGACTTTATCAAGGGCACCGAGCTGCGTGCCCGTGCCGAGCTGGGTGTGCGTGACGATGTGGCCGTGATGGTGATGAGCCGCCAGCTGAAAAATGATTTGGACAAACGGGCTTTTGCCCTGTACACCGACACGCTGCAAACTGTCATGGATGCCAGCTTGCCCGAAGAAATGCGCTGGCTGTCGATCTACGAAGAGGTGGGCTGGGAGAGCTTGGGTAACGAGTTTTTAAACCACTACGCTATCTTGGCCGACAAGCGCGAGAACGCGATGGCTTGGGTAACCCAAGAGCTGGCCAGTGGCTTAACCACATGGCCTGTAATGGACCCTGCGGCACCCAAGATACTGATGCTGTTGCGCGGCAAAGCGTATTTGCGCATGGAGTGCACAGCAGGCGATATACCCACGCTGGAGCATGCCACGCTGTTGTTTACCACGGCGTGCGAACTGGCCTTGAATAACCTGCGCACCGATATTGCGGCGTAGACAGGACACACACTAGCTGCGTGTGTCCTTTACGACATCACATGTTAACTACGCGTGATCACCCGAAACATCACACGCTAACTACGCGTGATGGGCATTTCAACTTCGCGTTTTTCTAGCGCGTATTTGCCCAGCTCCAGCTTGGCTATCGCGTTACGGTGCACTTCGTCGGGGCCGTCGGCATAGCGCAGGGTGCGTGCTGCGGTGTAGGCGTAGGCGAGAGGGTAGTCGTCGCACATGCCGCCGCCGCCGTGCACTTGCATAGCCCAGTCAATCACTTGGCAGGCCATACTGGGTGCTACCACTTTAATCATGGCGATGTCGTTTTTGGCTAGCTTGTTACCGCCAATGTCCATGAGCCATGCAGTTTTCAGCGTCAGCAAACGCGCCATGTCGATGCGGCAACGCGCCTCGGCAATGCGCTCTTGCGTCACAGTTTGCGCGGCCACGGCTTTGCCAAAGGCAATGCGGCTAGAGGCGCGCTTGCACATCAGCTCTAGCGCACGCTCGGCCAGGCCAACCAAGCGCATGCAGTGATGAATGCGCCCGGGGCCAAGGCGGCCTTGGGCTATTTCAAACCCACGGCCTTCGCCCAAGAGCATGTTGTCTGCCGGTACGCGCACGTTGGTAAACGTCATCTCGCAGTGGCCGTGGGGTGCGTCGTCGTAGCCAAACACCGTGAGCGGGCGAACCACTTTAATACCCGGTGCATCCGCAGGCACGATGATCATGCTTTGCTGGCTGTGGCGCGGTGCGTCAGGGTCTGACTTGCCCATCACGATGTACACCGCGCAGCGCGGGTCGCCTGCGCCGCTGATCCACCACTTGCGGCCATCAATTTTGTAGTCGTTACCGTCGCGTACCACACGGGTGGCAATATTGGTTGCGTCAGACGATGCCACATCAGGTTCGGTCATGGCAAAGGCAGAACGAATCTCGCCGCGCAGCAACGGCTTGAGCCAGCGGTCGCGCAGGGCAGGCGAGCCGTAGCGGGCGATGGTTTCCATATTGCCCGTATCGGGCGCAGAGCAGTTAAACACCTCGCTGGCCCAAGGCACGCGGCCCATGATCTCAGCCAGCGGCGCGTATTCTTGGTTGGTCAGGCCTGCGCCGCCAAATGATGGGTCGCCACCAAAGCCCGCAATCTCTGCCGTATCGCGCGGCAGCCACAGGTTCCACAGGCCCTGCTTTTGCGCAATAGGCTTGAGCTTTTCAATCGTCTGCAGCGGTGTCCAGCGCTTGCCTGCTGCCGTGTTGGCTTCTATCTCGTCGTGAAAAGCTTTCTCGTTAGGGTAAATGTGGGTGTCAAAAAAAGCTAGCAGCTTGGACTGCAGGTCTTTGGTGCGGTGTGAGTAGTCGAAATCCATGGTGTGGTCTCCGTTAAGGTTAGAAGTCAGAAGATTTTGGACGCGAAGGGCGCTAAGGTTGCGCGAAGGACGCGAAAGAAGATAAAAAGAAAACCCAAAATTTAGTTGAAAGATTAATTCAATCATCTCAATTCGTTTTTACTTTTTTGTATTCATTTTCTTTCTCTTTTTAGCGTCCTTCGCGCAACCTTCGCGCCCTTCGCGTCCGGTATTTTGGTAATTCGGTAATTCGGTAATTCAGCAGTTCGGTATTTGTATTCAGTATTTAATGAGCCTTCAAAGCAAACGACCAAGCCATTTGCGCCAGTGGCCTAGCCCCTGCAGCAGACGCCACGGCTTGTGCGCTGGCGGCGGTGCCGGCTTCTACGCGTTTGGCTATGCCTTGCAAGATGGCGGCTATGCGAAACAGGTTGTAGGCCAGGTAAAAATTCCAATCGGCTTTCAGCGCCTCGGGCGTGTGCGTACCGGTGCGCTGGCAGTACATGCGTATGTAGTCAGCCTCGCTGGGTATGCCCAGAGCAGCATGGTCTAGCCCGCCAATGCCGCGAAAGGCGCCGGGCGGGATGTGCCAAGCCATGCAGTGGTAGCTAAAGTCAGCCAGCGGGTGGCCCAGGGTAGACAGCTCCCAGTCCAGCACGGCCAGTACACGCGGCTCGGTGGGGTGAAAAATCATATTGTCCAAGCGGTAGTCGCCATGCACGATGCTGACCTGACTGTCATCGCGCGCGCTGGCGGGGATGTGCGCTGGCAGCCATTCAATCAGTTGGTCCATTTCTGGTATGAGTGTCGTAATGCTAGCTTGGTATTGCTTGCTCCAGCGGCCAATCTGGCGCTCAAAATAGTTGCCGGGCTTGCCGTAGTTGGCTAGGCCACGTTCGGCAAATTTCACTCTGTGCAGCGCCGCCATCACGCGGTTCATTTCGCTGTAGATCTCACCGCGCTGCGCGGGTGTCATGCCGGGCAAGGCTTGGTCCCACAGCACGCGGCCTGCTACAAATTCCATGATGTAGAAGGCGCGGCCAATGACGGACTCGTCTTCACACAGGCAGTGCATTTGCGCTACCGGCACGTCGGTGCCATGCAGGCCGCGCATCACGGCAAACTCGCGTTCAATGGCGTGGGCCGACGGTAGCAGCTTGGCCACAGGGCCGGGCTTAGCACGCATCACGTAGCTCTTGCTGGGGGTAACCAGCTTGTAGGTAGGGTTAGACTGCCCGCCGTTGAACATTTCAACAATAAGCGGCCCGGCAAAACCATCTAAATTTTTCTCCAGCCAAGCGGTAAGTGCAGCCGTATCAAAAGCGTTTTTTTCACCCACAGCGCGGGTGCCTAAGAAATGGCTGAAATCAGACATCCGCATCCCCAATCTTTTTCAACGCTTCACGCTGGCACACCACCAGGCCACCGGGCTCTACGCGGATGATGCCTTCGCGCTCCATGGCTTTAAGCTCTTGGTTTACCCGCTGGCGTGAGGCACCCAGCAGCTGTGCCAGCTCTTCTTGGGCCAGGTGCAGGCCGATGCGCATTTCTTCGTTATTGCTCAAGCTAGGCACGCCATAGCTGCGCACCAAATGCACCAGCTGCTTGGCCAGCCGCGCGCGCAGGGGCAGGGTGTTAAGGTCTTCTACCAAGCCAAACAGCAGGCGAATGCGCCGTGCCTGCAGCCGCATCAGCGCCTCATACAGCTCGACATGATTGCTTAATATTTTGCGAAAATCGGCCCGCGCCACGCACACGATAGATGTGTCCCCACGCGCGTACACATCGTGCGTGCGGCGGTCGCCGTCAAACATGCTCACGTCACCCATCCAAATGCCCGGCTCTACATAGGTAAGGGTTACCAGCTTGCCCGACACCGACGTACTGGACACGCGCAGCGCGCCGCGTGCACAGGCTATCCACTCGTCGGCTGTGTCGCCGCGCGCGCAGATCAGCTCGCCGTCTTTGTAACGTTTGACGTAAGTGCATCGCAGTATGTCGTGTCGCAGGCTAGGGGAAAGGGTTGAAAACCAGCGACCCGAATTAATCGCTTCGCGTTCGTCAATAGTAAGAATAGGTTCGTCCATGGGCAGTCTTATGGGTGACTAAAGTAACCCCCATTGTCGCGCTTGAGACGTGGGGCTGGGCTAAGTGTTGTCACTTGCGTGTCTGGCTGCGGTAGCAGCCGGCAAAAATCAACATTCGGAGATTAAAAATAAGTTACACAGCCAGATAAGAACACACATAAAGTTACGTTAGCGAAGTTTTTTTTTTCATTGTAAAACACGTAATTTAAGTTAAATTATGTAGTGGCACTACATCTAATTAACTAACCAAGCGTGCCGTTTTCGCAGAATAAGGGTAGGGCATTTTGGAAGTCATTACAGCCGCTGATCATCACGTGCTTGACGCTACAGGCGTTACAGCCACCACAGCCTTTTTCGCAAGCGGGCTGACCGCATTAAGCCTGCTTGCCCGGTTGCACCATGTCAGCACCGATGCTAATACTTTGGGCCATCAGCTGAACATTCCACCTAGCCGAGACATTACCACGCAAGAGCTGTTGTTAGCAGCCAAACATATAGGCCTGAAAGCCAAGTTAACTACTTGCACTGCTGATCGCCTACATTTGCAGCCGCTGCCAGCGCTGGCCGTAATGCAAGGTGAACAAGGCAGCTTGCGCTACGTGCTAATTGCGCAGTGCGACGGCCAGCGCCTGTTACTGCAAGACCCCGGCGCAGCCAGCGGTGGCCGCCCCACCATCGAGCCCGTAGACGTATTTGCACAGCAGTGGACAGGCCAGCTTATCTTGGTCACTAGCCGTGCCAGCTTGGCGGGTGAGCTGGCCAAGTTTGATTTTTCTTGGTTCATCCCCAGCCTTATCAAATACCGCAAGCTATTAGGCGAGGTATTGCTGATCAGCTTATTTCTCCAGCTCTTCGCCTTGGTCAGCCCGTTGTTCTTTCAAGTGGTGATGGACAAAGTGCTGGTGCACCGCGGGCTGACCACGCTAGACGTGCTGGTGATAGGTTTGGTGGTGGTAGTGGTTTTTGAAAGTGTGTTGTCAGCTCTGCGTACCTATGTGTTTAGCCACACCACCAGCCGCATCGAC
>JANLPQ010000068.1:0-4838 GCA_031367325.1 Polaromonas sp.
GGCCAGCTGGCGCGTGGCGGCTACGCAGCGGTCACGCAGCTCTTTTTCTGCAAACACGCCGTCTAGCATCTCCCAAGTTTGGCGGTAGCCCACGCAGCGCATGGACGGCAGGTTCAGGTGCAGGTCGCCGCGTGCGCGCAGGGCTTTTACTTCATTTACCAAGCCAGCTTGCAGCATCACATCAAAGCGCTGGGCAATGCGCTGGTGCAGCCACGCACGGTCGGTAGGCTCTAGGCTAATCAACGGTGCAGCTACTATATTTTTAATAGCTGGTTGAGCAGGTAAATGGTGCGCTGCAAGCGTTTTTCCTGTTGAGATATAAACTTCTAACGCGCGCTGAATACGCTGTGAGTCATTAGGGCTTAGCCGTGCTGCAGTCACCGCATCTACCACCGCCAGCTTGGCATGCATTGCAGGCCAGCCCAGTGCGGTAGCCTGCGCATCTATCTGCGCACGCACGGCAGGGTTAGCAGGCGGCATGTCGTCTAGGCCGCCTAGCAAAGCTTTGAAGTAGAGCATAGTGCCGCCCACCAGCAAAGGCAGCTTTCCGCGTGCTTGAATGGTGGCAATCAATCGCGTGGCATCAGCTACAAACTGCGCTGCGCTGTAGCTGCTGGCAGGGTCTATGATGTCGATCAAATGGTGCGGTACCTGCGCTAGCTCAGCGCATGTGGGCTTGGCAGTGCCAATGTCCATGCCCGTGTACACCAGCGCAGAGTCCACGCTGATGATCTCTACTGGAATGTGCTGCGCTATCAGCAGCGACGCCGCACTTTTGCCGCTGGCGGTGGGGCCAGCCAGGCAAATGTAGGGCGGATTGCGTGCAGGCCCAAAGCCTGTGGGCTTAATGTGCAGGTTGCTGTCCATACCGCTGCACCAGCACCCAAGCTGTCAATACAATCCACACTGCCCAAAAAGCCACGCCGTACGCCAGTGGCTTGACCGTGCCGTCCAAGTGCGACCCAATCCAGATGCCCATGGCAAACGCGCATAGCATCATTAAAAACCCCGACAGCGCCGACGCTGCCCCCGCCGCCTGCGGAAAAGGCCCCACCGCGCCTGACTGTCCACACGACTGGTGCACGCCGTGCCCCAGCATGAAAATACAAAACGGTAGCAACACCGCCGCCACGCTAACTATCTGCGCAAACGCCAGCCCCGCCAGCAGCACCCCCGCCACAGCCGTAAACCAGCCGCCCAGCCACACCGTGCGCAGCACGCCGTAGCGCACCAGCAAACGGCGACACATAAACGTGCCCGTAATGTAGGACAGCGACATTACCGCCATCACCAACCCATACTGCGTTTTAGACAAGCCCAGTACCTTGATAAACACGAACGACGATGTGGCTAAAAACGTAAACAGCCCCGCATACGACGTAATCGACAATAGCGCATAGGCCCAAAACGTAGGGTGCCGCACAATCATGCTCCACGTGCGCAGCAAGGTGGTGGGCTGCAGTGCCTGCAGATTGCGCACGGTAATAGTTTCTTTAAACTTCCAGCACGTTATCAACAACGTCGCCACGCCAAAAACCGACAGCATGGCCATGGCCGCGCGCCAGCCAAGCCAGTCGGTAAGCAGCCCGCCCAGTGGCGCGCTTAGGCAGGCAATCACGCCCAATCCCGACAAGCCCTTGCTCATTACCCGCGCGCCATCTACGGGGGCATACAAGTCGCGCGTCATGGCGCGTGCGCACATCACTACCGCACCCATGGCTACGCCTTGCACAGCGCGCCAGGCAATCAACTGCTCCATGCTGATGGCAAACATACTGCCGATAGCCGCAGCCGCATACGCTGCCAAACCCGCAATCAAAACAGGTCTGCGCCCAAACCGGTCACTCAGCGGCCCCCACGCCAACTGCGACGTGCCAAACGCCAGCAGCAACGCCGTCAACGTTAACTGCGCCTGCCCCATACTGGCCCCAAACCCTTCGGTAATCGCAGGCAAAGCGGGTAAATACAGGTCGGTGGTGATGGGCTGAATGCCCAGGAAGAGGCTGAGGAAGAGGACGACGAGATTGGGTTGCATGTAGCTGCAAAGGGTAGCAGATTTGTAAGCAGATAATTTGCTTAGCTAGGGTCTGCCTAGATCACCATAAGCGATATTCTGACACGCCCTATGCTCGCACGCATGTCAATTAAAAATATGCATTTGACTAAACAAAGTCGAAATTACCTTTAATAATTACATCTAAGATTAAATTAACACAAATAAATATTTATGCTTACTGAGCATGGCGGATTTGTCATTTTGCTGAAACAAAAATCCGCTATATTAAATTTAAGTTTTAAATCTTAGATATAAATTTTTAAATAACGCTTAACAAGTTAGGAGGTATCCGCAACAAAAAAGTATTCGAAATTTCAAATACCGCTAGTTGCGAAATGATGGTTAATCTATTTGGTAACTTGCAAACAATCATTGATACTTAATTGGGTATTACAACCGTTACAGCTTGTGATGCTTAATTTGTCAAAAAATCTATTTTCACACGGAGATTCTTTATGAACAACGCATTTAACAATTCAAGAAAATTTACTGGCTTTTGTAAAAGATTTTATTCTAAGGGTCAGGGCATGACCGAATATTTAATCATTCTGGGCTTGATAGCTATCGCAGCAATAACAGTATTCACTTTGTATGGCTCAACTCTTCGTAGTACAGTCTCTGGCATGGCCCAAGAGCTATCTGGCAACGATAACGCAACGTCACTAGCTAATTCGAAAGCAAACGCTCTTGCGGCTGAAGCTGACGGTAATAAGAAAAAAGGTATGGCTACTTACGGTAACGCAGCTAAATAACTGGCATCAGTCGGTACAGTTAATTTAGATTTCTCTGTACCGACCTAGTTTTATGCTTAATTATAAAAACAAACTTAAATTAGTATATTTAACTTGCAGGCATTTTAAAAATGATGAAACTTAAAATTTTGCAGATGTTAACTAGCAATTCCAATTTTAAACGTTTGCGCTCAAAGCAAGTTGGTGCTGTAACTGCATTTTATACCCTGGCGGTTTTGCCCGTAATTGCTATTACCCTGTTTTTTGTTTTTAATACAGCCCAAGTTTTAAGAAACAAGATTAGCCTACAAAACACAGCAGATGCATCCACATACAGCGCAGCTTTAGTCTACGCAAGGACTCTAAACTTTACTGCATATACCAACCGTGCTATGGCAGCAAATGAAGCCGGCATTGCCAGCCTAGCAGCGATGCACACCAGTTCAGGAATGATAATTAATGCCTTGGCCAACGTTAGCAACATGGCTTCGTACAGCCATTATATTGGGTACGGAGCCCACGTAGCAGCTTCAATAGCGTGTTATGCAAAAGCTGATGTTATTTGCGGTGACAGAAATAGAGACCAAGCTTTGTCACGTTGGAAGAGCACCAAATATCATGCTGGAATAGCTAGTTCACATAATGGCTTCCAAACCGCAAACGGTATTTTATTCAACGTTGGTGAGGACATGCTGCGTGTGCTCAACTATGCAATTGCAACCAGTCAGCAAGTGTCTTACTACGCTAGTCTAGTAGAAATACCCATAGTAGCGAAAGATATCATCATTAAAAATGACCCGTCGGCATATCCATCAAAAGGCAGCGATAACGAAGTTGCGTTTGGTGTACAAATGGCGGCTTTTTTGGCGCAGTGTAGTCTTTTTACCGATGTATATTGGGATTACGAAGGATTAAAAGGTTTAGATCTATCTGCGACTAACAGTTTTAAACAAATAACAAGTGGATTTAAAGACGGTTTTAAAGCCTTTACTCTGGATCAAAGCCCAGAACGAGTCAATGAGATTATGCGATTTGGGCACGTAGCCAAAGGCGCGAGAGACATGTTTACTAAACAAAGACAAATCTTACCAGAGGCTTTAACTCGTTCAACAACAATATGGATGCCTGACAAGGCAAGAGCATTGGTGCCATATGACTGGGCTGGGGCTACCGAATTAGTGTCCGAGGACGAAAATGGAAAAGCAGGCGAGGGACGCATACGATGGCAGTCTGCAGATCGTGTCAATGCTAAAACAGCTATAAATGTGGCATTGGGTGATACCAAAGCGGGTCTTGGGACTGAAGTTGGATATAGCCAACTAACATTTGCTGATGGCGATGGTGTTGATGAAAAAAGAAAAGCTTTAAATCTAGACATGGCTAATTTAGCGGATCAGGTGTTTACTGTTGGAGTTTCAACAGCTGCACAAGGTGGGCCTTTCTCTGAAGGTTCGTGGAAAGGTGATTTATTGCAGTTATCCAGTGCGCTATCCATGTCAAGAACTTATGGCGGTATCAACGTAGGTAACGGTACAGTCTTGGATGCGACCAAAAAATATGCAAAAGATGGTGATGGTTTGTTTGGAATAAGGGGCGGCATTGCTATGTCAGACGCAGATGCAGCGAAGGTGGCTATTTCGGACGCGCTTTATTCTGATGAAAAAACTAACGGGTTTAGAAACGCAGCTTTTTACAGGTCTATACACGGTTTGAATTACGAGCAGGGCGGTATTTTGAATTTATACGACCTTAACAATACCCACGCAGTTGGAATCTACGGAAAAAGCTGGATTGAAAATGGTTTTAAAGATCCTATTACCAGTTCTTGGAATCATGGTCAAAATCAAAAGATAGGCCGATTTACCTCCGAAACACCAATGCCTTTCTTCAGAGACGTTGCGCACCACCCGCAAGAAATAGCTTATGAGTTTGATGAGGCGCTGGGCGATGCAGTTAACAATTTTGATAAAAATGATGTTGTGGGTTCTTTTAAGAAAATGTTTAACCTTACAGATCGCGGCCCTTCGTTTGCCATGACCCTGACGAAAGAT
>JANLPQ010000084.1:0-135479 GCA_031367325.1 Polaromonas sp.
GTGGCGTATTGCGTGCTGCCGTGTATTTTGAAATTGATGGCTGGGGCAGCGCTGTGGTACAGCGCACAACGCAAGCAGTTTGTTTAACCCGCAGCACGTTTTAAGCCCTTCTACCCACCGCAGACCTCACACCTTCACATCCCAAAGGACCATGCCATGCAACGCCGCTCACTACTGATAGCCGCCCCTTTGGCCATAGGCTTGGCCGCCTGCGGCAGCGCCCCGCAAATTAGCGACTATGCCCAAGAAAAACCAGTATTTGATTTAAAAGCTTACTTTACCGGCACGGTAGATGGCTGGGGCATTTTTACCGACCGCAGCGGCAAAGTAGCCAAGCGTTTTGTTGTCACCATGAACTGCTCGTGGAACGGCGACCAAGGTATTCTGGACGAAGATTTCATCTACAGCGATGGCACTAAACAAAAACGCATTTGGCGCATGACCCGCCTAGCCGATGGCAAATACGAAGGCCGCGCCGACGATGTGGTGGGCGTAGGCAACGGCCAGCAAATGGGCAACGCCTTTCGCTGGGGCTACACGCTGAATTTACCGGTAGACAACAAAACCTACGAAGTACAGTTTGACGATTGGATGTACCAGATGGACGACAAAGTGGTCATCAACAAAGCAACGATGCGCAAGTTTGGCTTTACTTTGGGCGAGCTGGTAGTGAACTTTAAAAAACGCTAGCTATTACCCAGACTGTTACCCATAACGATCACAACCGAGTAATTCTTTATGAGCCTGAATACCCCGATTACCGATTGGCCGCACCAGCGTGTGTGGCTGATCGGTGCCTCCAGCGGCATTGGCCGCGCCACAGCCGAGCTGCTGCACAGCAAAGGCGCTAAAGTGATTGTGTCTGCGCGCAACGCCAGCGCGCTGGACGAACTAGCCGTGCAATACCCCGGCTTGCAAGCATTGACATTAGATGCCACCGACGAGGCCGCCGTGCAAGCCGCCGCCGCCCAACTGCTGGCCAGCGGCCCGCTAGACTTGGTCATGTATTGCGCAGGCACCTACGTTGCGGTGCGCGCGCAAGACATGAAGCCCACAGAGATTGCACACCACATGCAAGTCAACTACCTAGGCGCGGTCTACAGCATTGCAGCGGTTCTGCCCTCTATGCTGGCCGCGTGCAGCGGGCATATCTGCCTGGTGTCTAGCGTGGCTGGATACCGTGGCCTACCACAGTCGCTAGCCTACGGGCCGACTAAAGCTGCGCTGATAAATTTAGCCGAAACCATGTACATTGACCTGAAAGACGCAGGCATAGGTGTGAGTGTAGTCAACCCCGGTTTTGTCAAAACAACCCTTACCGATCAAAACAAATTTCACATGCCAGCCCTCATATCTCCTGCTCAAGCAGCTATTGATATAATAGCGCATTGGGAGCGCGGACGATTTGAAATCCATTTCCCCAAACGCTTTACCTACTGGATGAAACTACTGCGCGTGCTGCCCTACACCTGGTATTTTTTTGCCACGCGCAGATTCACAGGACTGTAATTGCGCCTATGCCGTCTTCAGCCCCATCTATAACCGCTTCAAGCCCTTCCTCAGCGCTGCATCTAGTGTCACCAGACACCACCACTGCCCAGCAGGTGGAGCGTGTAATACAGTTTTTTGAGTCTCTACAGCCAAGTTCGGTGCAGCAAATGGGTTTGTACTATACAGACGACGCGTACTTCAAAGACCCGTTCAACGAAGTGCGCGGCATCAACGAAGTGCAGCGTATTTTTAGCCACATGTACGTCGCGTTAGACAACCCGCATTTTGTCGTCACCGACCGTGTAGTGCAAGGCGCACAATGCTTTCTAATTTGGGATTTTAAGTTTCGCTTCAAACGATTTGACACCGTCACCGAGCAAACTGTACGCGGCACCTCTCACCTTCGCTTTGCCGATGACGGCCGCATTAATTACCACCGCGACTATTGGGACGCCGCCGAGGAGCTGTACGAAAAACTACCCATTGTGGGCGGCGTGATGCGATGGTTGAAGAAGCGGGCTAACAGCTAATCTTTCTCTACTTGTGATCGTAAGCTCTGGTATTTGCGATTGAAGATTGATGTTCCAGCAGCGTGAGCTGCGGCGATAAGGCAAGTCATGCTGCAAGATCTTGATTAAAAACACGCGCGAAATCAGCTTGCATTAGGCTAAATTTTGTTCCGCGCGCGCATCGTAAGATTTTCATCACGACCACGCTTCATCACCGCCTGGCTGATTTGTGTAGCGATCTTTTCGCATCAGCTTTGTCTCTTGGTGGTGAGATAGCGTATGCCAACCGCCTTCATACTGGGGCACCAGAAATCAGGCGGTCGGCATACGCTATCTCACTTGCTACGATAGTTGCGCGCTACCGGCAGTCACCGAAAAGTCTAAGACGACACTACGGCCAGTCACTAAATAATCCTCACGGCAGCGCGGGCTGTTCAACCCACGCAAAGAACAATGTGACGAGTCGGGTCCGTTTCGATGAAAAATACTACGACAGGCGCGCGGTGCAAAAGCCAGCTAAATAGCCATCAGCATTCGGGCGTGTTTTCGGAGTATTTTTCGCGAAAGAGATGCCCGGCTCGAGTCCAGCTGCCCGGCGCGCACGCCCAGCCAAATGACCAAACTCAACGCAGCCGCTGCGGCTCCACATTTACCGTATTGGCCCCATCGCTCAGCATCAAGCTGCCCTCTTGAATAGTGGCCTGCAGTTGCATGCTGCGCTGGGCCATAGCGGCTAGTTCTTGGCTGGCGGTATGCGGCAGCAGCCACACGGCCAGGTTGCGGGGGCGCGTTAGCTTGGTTTCAATACCCTTCCACCAAATCGGCGACGAATGGGTAAAGGTGTAGACCATCACATCGTCCGACTTGCCGCAGGCCTTGATCACTGGCTTGTCCTCGGGCTGGCCCACTTCAATCCACAGCTTGTAGGCCAATGTGTAGTCGCGCAGATACACGTCCGGCTCATCAGGGTCTGACAGGCCTGCACCAAAGGCCAGCGTGCCGTTACCGTCCAACACGCTTTGTAGTTTATAGGCGTTCAAAGCCAGTGCCACCAGGCGCACCATCATGCGCTCATCTGTCTCGCTAGGGTGGCGCGCCAGCGTGAACTGGTGGTCTGCATAGTAGCTGTTGTCAATGTCGGCGATCGCCAAGTTGGCTTTGTAAATAGTGGACTTCAATGCCATAAAAACCAATCTGTAATACTATAAATTTAATAGCTGTTTGAGCAGGGTTTACATGGGTTACAGGCCTAAAACACTGTAAAAAGTGATGCCAGAAAGCGCAAAATACGCGGCAATCAAACTAAGCCGTGCCCCTAGCGAGCGCTGCATGCAGCGCTCGCCCCCGGGCAACACTACATGCGCTATACACGCCGTGCCAGCGCCGCCGCCGTGCCCACATAGCTGGCCGGTGTCATGGCCAATAAACGGTCAATATCGGCCTGTGGAATGTCTAGGCTGCGGATCAGGCCATGCAAGTCTTCAGGTCGAATAGTTTTGCCGCGTGTCACTTCTTTGAGCTTCTCGTACGCGCCTTGCACGCCGTAGCGCCGCATGACAGTTTGGATCGGCTCGGCCAGTACTTCCCATGCGTTGTCCAGGTCCTTGGCCAGCGCTTCCTCGTTCAGTTCCAGCTTGCCCAAGCCCACGCCCAGCGACTGGTAGGCCAGCACGGCGTAGCCCAGCGCTACACCCATATTGCGCAGCACAGTGCTGTCGGTCAGGTCGCGCTGCCAGCGGCTAATCGGCAGCTTCTCACTCAGGTGGCGCAGCAAGGCATTGGCCAGGCCTAGGTTGCCCTCAGCATTTTCAAAATCAATCGGGTTAACCTTGTGCGGCATGGTGGACGAGCCAATTTCGCCCGCCTTTAACCGCTGCTTGAAGTAACCTAGGCTCACATAGCCCCACACGTCGCGCGACCAGTCGATCAAGATGGTGTTGGTGCGCGCTATGGCGTCATACATCTCGGCCATGTAGTCGTGTGGCTCAATCTGGATGCTGTATGGCTGGAAAGTAAGCCCTAACCCGTTTTCTACAACGTTGCGTGAGAACGCTTCCCAATCGTGTGCAGGCCAAGCCGACAAATGGGCGTTGTAGTTGCCCACCGCGCCGTTCATTTTGGCGAGAATCTTCACCTCAGCAATGCGGGCGCGGGCGGTTTGCAGGCGTATCAGCACGTTGGCCACTTCCTTACCCACCGTGGTGGGGCTGGCGGTTTGGCCGTGGGTGCGGCTGAGCATAGGCACATCGGCAAACTGGTGCGCCATGGCGCGCAGCTTGGCCAGAATGGCGTCTAGCGCAGGCAGCAGCACATCGTCGCGGGCGGCCTTCAATTGCAGGGCGTGGCTGGTGTTGTTGATGTCTTCACTGGTGCAGGCAAAGTGCACAAATTCGCTGCTCTTTAAAAGCTCGGGCTGGGCGTCAAATTTGGATTTAATCCAGTATTCCACCGCTTTCACGTCGTGGTTGGTGATTTTTTCAATATCTTTAATCGCTTGGGCGTCGGCTTCGTTAAAACCTGTGACTAAACCATTCAGCAGCTTACGCGCTGCCGGGCTCAAAGGCTTGAATTCATCAAAGCCCGCATCACCTAGGGCGATGAACCACGCTACTTCTACCTGCACGCGGCGGTGCATATAGCCGTATTCAGACATCAGCGGGCGCAAAGCAGCGAGTTTGTTGCCATAGCGGCCGTCAAGCGGCGAAATAGCGGTAAGGGCGGACAGGTTCATGGCCTAGATTGTAAAAGGCTAGGGTTTCAGATGGTGCACTGCAGTGCCATGGCTACTGGGTGGTTCCCAGGCTAAGCCCGTGTGCGAAGGGTGGTGGCATTGGCCGCATACAATGGAAGGTTATGCGCGAGGGCGTTTGACCATGCCCACCACCCCGTTTTGGGACCGATTTTTATTGATCATTTGGAGTTTTGTTGTGTTTATATCTTCTGCTTTTGCCCAAACTGCCCCTGCCGCTGCTGCCACAGGAGGCGGTATCGAGTCCAGCCTGATGAGCATGCTGCCCTTGGTTTTGATGTTTGTGGTGCTGTATTTCGTCATGATCCGCCCGCAAATGAGAAAACAAAAAGAGCACCGCGCCATGATCGAGGCGATTGCCAAGGGCGACGAAGTCGTCACCGCAGGCGGCTTGATTGGCAAAATCAGCAAAATGGGCGAAAGCTATGTCAGCGTAGAGCTGACCCAGGGTGTTGAAGTGCAAATGCAGCGCAGTGCCATTGTGCAAGTGCTGCCCAAAGGCACCGTGAAGTAAGCCCCTGCGGGCTATGCGCCTTGCGAGATTTTGAGACCGACTGAAAGACCCGCCGTATGAACCGTTACGCCTTGTGGAAATATATTGTGATTGCCGTCGTATTGGTGGTGTCGGCCTTGTTCACGCTGCCCAATTTTTTCGGCGAAGCGCCTGCGGTGCAGGTGTCTAGCGGCAAGGCCACCGTCAAAATAGATGCCCTGGCGCGCGACAAAGTCGATGAGGCCTTAAAAGCCGCCAACTTGTCACCCGACTTAGTCTCCTTTGACGGCACCTCCATCAAAGCACGGTTTCAAGACACTGACAGCCAGCTTAAAGCCAAAGACGCTATCCAAAAAGCGCTGATCCCCGACTCCAGCGACCCGGCTTATGTAGTGGCACTGAACTTGGTGTCGCGCTCGCCTAAATGGTTGTCAGCCCTACACGCTTTTCCCATGTATTTGGGCCTGGACTTGCGCGGTGGCGTGCACTTTATGCTGCAGGTAGACATGCAAGCGGCGTTGACCAAAAAAGTAGACTCGCTGTCGGGCGATGTGCGCAGCGCGCTGCGTGAAAAGCAAATTCGCGGCCGCACTACGCGCGAAGGGCAAACCATTGAGGTGCGCTTTAGCGACGCTGCTGCGCTAGAAGCTGCCAAACGCTTGGTGCAAGAGCAGTTTACTGATTTGCAAACCAAAGATGCCATTGACGGCACCGACTACAAGCTGACCGCCACCATCAAACCTGAGGCCGCACGCCGCATACAAGACCAGGCATTAAAGCAAAACATGACCACGCTGCACAACCGTATCAACGAGCTGGGTGTGTCCGAGCCGGTGATTCAGCAGCAGGGGCAAGACCGCATTGTGGTGCAGCTGCCCGGCGTGCAAGACACCGCCAAAGCCAAAGATATTTTGGGCCGCACCGCCACGCTAGAAATGCGCTTGGTAGACGATAGCGCCGAGGCGCGCGAGGCCGAGGCGGGCCGCGGCTCCGTACCGTTTGGTGCCGAGCGTTACCTGGAGCGCGACGGCCGCCCAGTGATTGTTAAAAAGCAAGTCATCATTACTGGCGACAGCTTGACCGATGCGCAGCCCGGTATCGACTCGCAAAACCAGCAGCCCAAAGTAGATTTGACAGTGGACGCCAAAGGTGGCCGCATCATGCGTGACACCAGCCGCGAAAACTTGAAAAAGCGCATGGCAATTTTGCTGTTTGAAAAGGGCAAAGGCGAAGTGCTGACCGCGCCTGTCATTCAAGGCGAGCTGGGCAACCGGTTTCAAATCTCAGGCTCCATGTCGATCGCCGAGGCTAACGATTTGGCATTGCTGCTGCGCGCTGGCTCACTGGCCGCACCAATGGAAATTGTCGAAGAGCGCACCATCGGCCCCACACTGGGTGCCGAGAATATTGCCAAGGGTTTCCAAAGCGTGACTTATGGCTTTATTGTGATTTGCGTTTTCATGTGCCTTTACTACATGATCTTTGGCATGTTCTCTAGCCTGGCATTGGGCGTGAACTTGCTGATGCTGGTGGCCGTGCTGTCCATGCTGCAAGCCACGCTGACCTTGCCCGGCATGGCCGCTATGGCTCTGGCGCTGGGTATGGCGATTGACTCGAACGTGCTGATCAACGAACGGGTGCGCGAAGAGCTGCGCGGCGGCGCGTCGCCGCAGGCAGCTATCCACTCGGGCTACGACCGCGCATGGGGCACGATTTTGGACTCCAATATCACCACCTTGATTGCTGGCGTAGCGTTGCTGGCCTTTGGCTCGGGCCCGGTGCGCGGCTTTGCGGTGGTGCACTGCGTGGGTATTTTGACCAGCATGTTCTCTGCTGTGTTCTTCTCGCGCGGCTTGGTCAACTTGTATTACGGCAATAAAAAGAAGCTTAAAAGCGTGTCGATTGGCACTGTGTGGAAGCCCGATGGCGGCGCTTTGCACCAAGACGAGTTGGTAGTGGCCGACCCTGTGCCTGCTGGCGCAGCAGGCGCGGCCAAACAGCTTGGGCAGTCCAAACCCGCTCCTAAAGCCAAGAAATAAGTAGGCAACGACCATGGAATTTTTTAAAATCCGCAAAGACATCCCCTTCATGCGCCATGCGTTGGTGTTCAACGCTATCTCGCTGATCACGTTTTTAGCGGCGGTGTTTTTTTTGTTCTCGCGCGGCCTGCATTTGTCAGTCGAATTTACCGGCGGCACCGTGATGGAGGTAGGCTATTCGCAGCCTGCTGACCTAGAAAAAGTGCGCAGCGTGGTAGCCGCCCAAGGCTTTACCGACGTGCAGGTGCAAAACTTTGGCACCGCCCGCGACGTGATGATTCGTTTGCCTGCGCAAAAAGGCGTTAGCTCGGCCCAGCAAAGCGACAAAGTACTGGCTGCACTCAAGCAAGCGGATGCGGGTGCCACGCTGCGCCGTACCGAGTTTGTCGGCCCGCAAGTGGGCGAAGAGCTGGCTACCGACGGCCTTAAAGCCTTGGGTATGGTGGTGGTGGGCATCATGATCTACCTGGCGTTTCGCTTTGAGTGGAAATACGCCGTAGCCGCCATCATTGCTAACTTGCATGATGTGATTATTATTTTGGGATTTTTTGCCTTTTTCCAGTGGGAGTTCTCGCTGTCAGTGCTGGCCGCCGTACTGGCGGTGCTGGGCTATTCGGTGAACGAATCGGTGGTGATTTTTGACCGGATTCGAGAGAACTTTCGCCGCTACCGCAAGATGAACACCCACGAGATCATCGACAACGCGATCACGTCGACCATCAGCCGCACCATCATCACGCACGGCTCGACCCAGATCATGGTCTTGTCGATGCTGATTTTTGGTGGCCCAACGCTGTTTTACTTTGCGCTGGCGTTGACCATCGGCATTTTGTTTGGTATCTATTCCTCGGTGTTTGTGGCCGCAGCCATTGCCATGTGGTTGGGCATCAAGCGTGAAGATTTAATCAAAGTTGTGGCTAAAAAGGATGAAGATCCCAACGACCCTAACTCGGGCGCAACGGTTTAACCTTTAAAACGCATTTATTTGTAAGCTTTAGCGTATTTTGCGGGTATAGTTTTCGTATATTAAACCTACCTTTGTAGGCAAAACGCACTATCCTCATACCACCCGTGGCCACACTACCGCCTTCCTCTACGCTCGCTGGCATGGCCTTAGCTCGCAAGGCGCGTGAAGTATTTTTAGCCAAAGCCACCGAAGTTTTAGGCGACGTGGCGCAAACAGTGCGCCACCGGCTCACCGAATTATTGGACGAAAGCTCTAACGCCCGCCAGTCGCAAGAACGCCGCGACACTTGGATGCAATACCAAAAAGGCGAGGCTGTTTGGATAGACGCTACTGCGAAAGCTTGGCGCAAAGCCTTATCCCCCCCACTGGCGACAGCGCGCACCTCTAGCGGTTCGTTAACCTTCGAGTTAATGGGCGACGATGTGGTGGAGAATAAAATACTGTCCTCCCGCTTGGCACTGCGCATACTAGACAAAGCCACTTGGGAGTTGAACGACCTGGTGCTGCGAATACGCAAGCTAGAGCAAATCCCCGACATTGATAAACAAGACATGTTGCGCCCCGAGGCCTGCGCACAGCTGGTAGTGGATGCTTGGATGACAGCAGGCCTGACACGCGAGGCTTGGCTGAGCGTGCAAGACGTACTGCATAAAACTTTTGGTGAGCGCATGGTAGAGGCCTACCACGAAGCCAATGTATTGCTGGTGGCGCAGGGTGTGATGGCGGAAATCGACCTGCGGCCTTTGGTAAAGCGTACGCCTGGTGCCAACACTGGCAACACAGCAGGCGTACCTTTGCCTGCGTCTACCGCAGCAGGCGAGATGACGCAACGCAATGAGATGGCCGCGGGCTCTGAGCTGAAGCCTGTGATGCGAGGTGGCTATGCAAGCCCTGCGGGGACAGGCCAGCCACCGTCTGCAAGCCGTAGTACTTTTGCTGGCGGTGATACGCGTGGCACCCCTTCGAGCGGCGGTGCTGCATCTGGCGGCGCAACACATACTGGTAGTTTTGGGTCGGGCAATTTTGGATCAGGTGGTGCTGGTCCAGGTGGCTCAGGCTCCGCAGGTTTTGGCCCTGGTGGTACTGGTTCGCGTGGAGCAGGTGCTAATCCGCTAGGTGCGCGTTATGCAAGCGCGGGTGGTCAGGGCAGCCAGGGCGCGCAGGCTGGTCAAGGTGGTTCACAAGGCAGTCCGCAAAACAGCGGGAACGCAGCGCGGCCGGGCCGTGCTGCTGTCGCACAGTACGCCGAAGAGTCGCATGAAGAAACCCGCATGATGACCTCGTCCACACCCCTTGCGCGCGCCAAAATGCGCGCGCAAGGGGTGATGGGGCAACTCAAACGCATGCTGACTGAGAAGGTGATGGGTTTTGATGACAGCCGTTCCCATGGCCCGTCGCCGCAGTTGGCAGCCGCTATGGCACCGCGCGCTCGCGCAGGGACTGGCTATGCGCGCACCCAACAAAGTGGTGGTCCAGGAGTGATGGGCGGTGGTGGTGTGGGTGCGGGCAATGCGGTGGGTGGCGCGGGGGCGGCTGGGGTTGCCTTTGCTGGCTATGTCGAAGGCATGCGGCCTGAGCAAGCGGCCGGGGCGCTGCGCGAAGAAACCAATGCACTGAAAAAAGCCGCCAGTACGTCGGCTGAGAAAGCCACTATCGAAATTGTGGCCTTGATGTTCCAAAGCATTTTGGCCGAAGACCGTATACCGCCCACCGTACGCGTGTGGTTTGCACGTTTGCAAATGCCGGTATTGCGGCTGGCGCTGTCTGAGCCTGACTTCTTTGAGAGCTTGCAGCACCCCGCGCGCAGATTGATTGACCGTATGGGTTCGTGCGTGCTGGGCTTTGAGGGCGATGTGAACAGCGTGGCGCTAGAGACTGAAATCAAACGCGTGGTGCAAGTTATTGAGCAGTACCCCGAAACAGGGCGACGCGTATTCCAGCTGGTGTACGACGAGTTCCAAAAATTCCTGGCCCGCTTTTTAACCGAGGGCGCTGTTACGCAGCGCGTGGTGTCGGTGGCGCAGCAGATGGAGCAAAAAGAAACAGCGGCGATTCAATTTACGATTGAGCTGCGCAAAATGCTGGGCGATGTGCCCATGCGCGACGAAATCCGTGAATTTTTATTCAAAATTTGGGCCGAGGTGCTGGCCTTGGCGGCCATGAAAAATGGCGCACAACATGCCGATACGATTAGCCTCAAACAAGTGGCTGCCGACTTGGTGTGGGCCGCCAGCGCCAAGCCTAATCGTGCTGACCGCGCGAAGGTGATTCAAGACTTGCCAAACTTACTTAAGCGTTTACGCTCGGGCATGACGATGCTCAGCTTTGACCAGCCCAAGCAAGACGAGCAGATCAAATACATCAGCGACACGCTGGCTGATGCGTTCATGTCCAAGACAGAAACCATCGACATTGCACAGATTGAAGCGATGTCTAAACGCCTGAAAAATTTGGAAGATTTTGTCTCTGAAGACGATGTGGGTGACTTGCCGATTGACGCCGAGAGTATTGAGCTGATGCTAGGCATTGACACCAGTGGCATTGACATAATTACCTCCGGCGGCAGCGACCCGAGCGAAGCTATGCGCGGCTGGGCGCTAGAGCTTGACCCTGGTAATTGGTTTAACCTGGACCACAACGGCAAGGCCACGCGGGTGCAGTACGCGTGGCGTAGCGAGCGTGGGCAGTTGCATTTATTTGCCACGCCTACACGCACCTATTTGTTCCAAGTGCGCCGCTTGGCCGCCTACTTGCAAGCGGGTTTGATATCGCCGATAGAAGATGAAGCACTGACTGTGCGTGCTACCCGCGAGGCGCTGACCAAGCTGGACGCTAACCCTGAGCGTTTGCTGGCTTAATTGCTATTGCTTGTGCACGTTACTGCGTAGAGCTGGTCTTTGGGCTAACCGTATCTTCCGTGTAGCTGATTTCTTGGCTCAGAGTGCACGCCGGAAAGCTGGACTCGAGCTGGGCATCTCTTTCGCGAAAAATACTCCGAAAACACGCGCGGATTAAGGCTTTTGATTCGCTAGCTTGAACAACGCGCGCCTTTCTACGTATTTTTCATCGAGACGGACCCGACTCGTCACATGGTTCTTTGCTTGGGTTACACAGACTGCGTTTCGGTTGGGTTATTAGGATGGTCGTTACTATTAATTTAATAGCTGGTTGAGCAGTATCTACGGCCTACAACGGCTAAAACACTCTGAAAACAGGCCTCAGAATACGTTTGGCGTGCCTTCAACGCCTGTTCTGTGCACGCCTTGGCACTTGGCGTGAACAGCTCCGCGGCTGTCCTCCGGCCTTCGGGCTCCCCCTTTATGCCGCTGCGCTGTTCACACCAAGCGCCAAGGCTGCGTACAAGGTAGGTAAGTGGGCGGTTGATCACCCGCCACGTTTGCAAGAGCTGGCAGGCGGTGTACTCAGCGTAGCGGCATAAAGGGGGAGTCGGCGGCCCTAGGCCGCCACGGAGGACAGCCGCGAAGCTGAGTACGCCGCCTGCCAGTTCCCGTACAAGACCGACACAGTTTCCTAAGAAGGACGGCCGCATAGCTGTGGTAGCACTGCCGACCAGCTCCCCACAAGACAAAAGAGCAAGCCCAAGACACACGAGAGATAGTGCCTAATCAGTTGAACAAAGACCAATAAGTCAACAGCATTGACATGACTTGCATTGCATTGCATTTATCGCCGCAGCTCACCGTCTAGGAAAATTAATCTTCAAGCCCCAGCAACCTACCCCATCACCATGGCCCAAACTTTACGCCACCGCGTGGCGTTGGAACAAGCCGCCGGGCAAACGCATCACCTCGCCGATCAGCTCAAGCTCTAGCAAGTGCGCCTGCAGCGTGGCGGCGTCGTAGCCGGTGCGGGCAATCAGCGCGTCCAGGCTGACGGGGTCGTAGCCTAGGGCGGCGAGCAGGGCGGTTTGTGGGTTGGTGTCTGGCGCTGGTGTGTCTTCGTCGTCAAACAGCGCGGTGGATTCGCCCTCGTCGCTGGCTTGGGCTTTGGCTCGGGTTTTAGCTTTTGCTTTAGGCAACGACAGCGCGGCAATAGGCGGGTAGGTCAGCTCTTCCAACACATCTTGCGCAGACTCTACCAATTTTGCGCCTTGCTTAATCAGGCTGTGGCAGCCTTTGGACAAAGTGGAGTGGATCGACCCCGGAATCGCAAACACGTCTTTGCCTTGCTCAGCCGCCAGCCGCGCGGTAATTAATGAACCCGACCGCAACGCAGCCTCGACTACCAGCGTGCCTTGGGTTAGCGCCGAGATGATGCGGTTGCGTTTAGGAAAATTGGCCGATATGGGCGGTGTGCCGATGGGGAACTCGCTCAAAATCACACCGTGCGTGGCAATGCGGTGCGCCAGCTCGTAGTGCTGTTTGGGGTATACCCGGTCTAGCCCGGTGCCCACAATGGCAATGGTGCTGCCAGCGGTGGCGGGTGATGCCTCGCGGGCGTCTAACGCGCCTTCGTGCACGGCGCCGTCGATACCTAGGGCCAAGCCGCTGACCACATGTAGGCCTGCTTGCGCGAAACTGCTGGCAAAGCTGCGCGCATTGATAGCGCCTTGGGGTGTGGGGTTGCGGCTGCCGACGATGGCAATATCGTTGGCCAGGTCTTTAGCTGCAAGCTGGCGGTACACCGCGCGGGAGCCTGTCATGTACAGCACCAGCGGCGGGTCGTCTAAGGCTAGGAGTGACTTAGGATACGTAGGGTCGGCCAGCGTGATGACAGCGCGGGTGATACCGTCGCGCTGGCTGGCAGCTAGCCAGTCGAGCGTGGCTTGGGTGAGGGCGTCTAAACCTTCAGGAACCAGTCGGATGGCTTGGCTTTGTGCGGGGCTGACGCATTGGTTTAATGCAGTCAGGCTTTGCGCAAACACGGCCTGCGGCAGACCAAACGCGGCCAGCAGCTTGCGCGCCGCTATGTTGCCCATACCGGGCGCTAACGTCAGGCGCAGCCAAGACGCGAGTTCATCGCGCTGCATGGCGAGTATGGGGGATAGCGGTGCGACTAGCGCGGATTGACCAAGCGGTCACCCACGCGCACGCCGTCGGTGATTTGCAGCACCAGCGCGTAAGACAGCCTGTCAAACGTGCGGAACACCATCAACAAACCGTTGCGTTCATCAGGCAATTTGATGGTGTCTTTAGCGTCTGTTGTGCGGTCCAAAATGGTGGCGCCGTCTTTCAAAATTGCCATGACGTAGCCGTTTTCTATGCCATCGGCTTTGCCGCGGTTAATTACCACCACTTGGTTTTGTGCCGCGTTGACCACGGCGTTGCCGTAGACCGACACAATTCGCCCGCCCTGGATAACTTGCTCAGGCGCACGCGGGATGTAGGTGCGAAACTCGCGCTTAGGCTCGGGCAGCAAGCGGTCGCCTACGCGCATTTCTTCTTTGCTGTTGACGATGTCGATCGTGGCGGGCACGATTTCTTGCGTTTCTTTGCCGTCTTTGTCTGTGCCGACTTTCAGGCTTTCGCCGCGCACCAGCTCAGCGTCGCCCACGTACTGCGCTTCGTAGCCTATGACTAAGCCAGTATTAGGATCTTTAAGTGCAGTGACGTTGCGGAACACGCGGTATTTATCAGACACGCCCTTGGCGGTACTCAGGTCGCCTTCTTTTTGCGAGCGGGCGTACGCGCGGTCGCCACGGGCCAGCAGCACACGGTCTTGTGTGGCCACAATGCGTGGTGCGCTAAACAAGGTTAGCTCGTCCACGATCAAGGGCTCGGCCAAGAACGGCTCGATCAAATTAGGCGGCAAAGTAGGAATGGTGGCGTCGGCCAACGTGCTGCTGCGCACGCGCGGCGATACTTTGATGGTGTCGCCAGCACCGCCTGCGGCTGAGCCCATACGCAGTCGCGCGCGGCCATTGCTTTTGTCCAGGAAAAGCTGCTGGCCGGGGTAGATCAGGTGCGGATTGCGGATTTCTTGCAGGTTCATGCCCCACAGCTCGGGCCAGCGCCACGGGCTTTTAAGGAACAAACGCGAAATGTCCCACAAGGTATCGCGCGGCTTGACGGTGTAGTTGTCGGGCGCGCTGGCGCTAAGCTCGCTGAGGGCCACGCCAGATTGCGCCACTTGCTGCGCGGTTGCTTTTTGGGCTGGGGTAGTGACAAATTGTGCGCCCGCTGTAGTGCTAAAGGCAGCTATTGCTAGCCCCCATACTGCCAGTTGAACGGTGTTTTTTGTCAATTTAGAAATGCGCTTCGTCATGAAAGCCTCTCGCCTTATCATCATAATTCACAATCAATTCTCGATTTAACTTGTTGATTTGGCAAGGATAAATGCAAATTATGTATCCCTACGTGAACGGGAGGCTTGAAAATTAGCGAAAATACATCAGTTTAGACCTGTAGCCGTCTTTCGGCGCTTCGGCCCTTGCCCTGTCCGGCAAAATAGCCAGCACTTTTAGATTTTTGCCCCTGCCACCATGACCGCCCCCCAGCTTTTACCCATTTTGCGTTACCCCGACCCACGTTTGCATACCGTGGCCAAGCCTGTTGCCGCGGTAGACGCGCGCGTGCGCCAGCTGGTGGACGATATGCTGCTGACCATGTATGAAGCCAATGGCATCGGCCTGGCCGCCACGCAGGTGAACGTGCACGAGCGCTTGGTGGTGATCGACATCAGCGACGAGCGCGACCAGCCGATGGTGCTGATTAACCCCGAGATACTGTGGGCTCATCCCGAGACGCTAAAAGGCGACGAAGGCTGTCTGAGCGTGCCCGACATTTATGACGGTGTAGAACGCAGCATTGCCGTGAAGGTACGCGCGCAAGACGCCACTGGCAACGTGCGCGAGATTGACGCTGAGGGCACACTGGCCGTGTGCATTCAGCACGAGCTGGACCATTTACAGGGCAAAGTGTTTGTACAGTATTTAAGCCCGCTTAAACGCAACCGCATTAAGGCTAAACTAGAAAAAGCCTTGAAAATGGCTAAAAACGACTGAATGGGCTGTAACGGAGCCCCCACACGCATTCACAGAGCCTTTTGTACAGCTATTTAGGCTGCTAACCCAAGTAAATCCTGCTCAAGCAGCTATTTAATTAATAGCACATTGCACTAGCCATGAAGATCATTTTTGCAGGCACCCCCGAATTTGCAGCCGTTGCGCTGCGCCAGCTGCTGCAAGCGGGCTTTAGCGTGCCCTTGGTGCTAACCCAGCCCGACCGCCCGGCAGGGCGCGGCCTGAAACTACACGCCTCGCCTGTCAAGCTGCTGGCGCAAGAGCACGGCATACCCGTGGCCCAGCCGCGCAGCCTGCGGCTAGGCGGCAAATACGCAGACGATGCCGCCGCAGCGCAAGCCGCCCTGCTGGCAGCCGATGCCGATGTGATGGTGGTGGCCGCCTACGGGCTGATTTTGCCGCAGTGGGTGCTGGATGTCATGGGCGGCGCAGGCCGCAGCGACGGGCCGCCCCTAGCAAGGCCCACCCCCTTGGGGGGCAGCGCAGCACACGCAGTGGCCAGCGTGGGGGCTGGTAAGTTGGGTTGTTTGAATATCCACGCCAGCCTGCTGCCGCGCTGGCGCGGTGCGGCTCCTATCCACCGGGCTATCGAGGCGGGCGACGCGCGCACGGGTATTACCATTATGCAAATGGACGCGGGGCTGGACACGGGGGACATGCTGCTGGTGGACAGCCTGGCCATTGCGCCTGACGACACCACACCTACGCTGCACGACAAACTGGCTGCCATGGGCGGGCGCTGTATCGTGCAGGCGTTGACAAACTACAACAGCTTAAACCGCACGGCGCAACCGCAAGTAACTGCTAGCGCGGCATCTACGGGCAGTGCCGCTGTGCCCAGCAGCGATGGCCACGCCCACAGCGCAGACAGCGCTGCCTCCAACCCGTGCAGCGCGGCAGACATCACCTACGCCCACAAAATCGACAAAGCTGAGGCGCGTATCGACTGGGCGCAACCTGCCGCTACGCTAGAGCGCAAAATACGCGCGCTAGACCCTTTTCCGGGCTGCACGGCGCAGATACTAGGCGAGGTGGTGAAAATCAACAGCTCTCAAATTAATAGCTGCTTGAGCAGTATTAACGGCCTAGAAGGCACTATTGTGCTTATAAATGAGGCCGGAATAGGCGTGCAAACCGGTGACGGTGTGCTGCAACTGACCACGCTGCAGCGCGCAGGCGGCAAACGCTTGCCAGCGGCGGAATTTGCACGTGGATTTGCGCTGCAAGTGGGGCAGCGGTTTGGATAAACAAGCGACAAGCGGGCCCGTAAGCCAGCGCATTTGGCAGCACCCCGAATTCGCCCAAGGCGCGCGCGACATGCTGCCGGTAGCCCCCGGCATTGCCGCCTGGGGGCTGATGACCGGCGTGGCCATGATGAAGTCGGGCCTGAGCCCAGTAGAGTCGCTGACCATGGCGCTGACGGTGTTTGCCGGCAGCTCGCAGCTGGCCGCCATGCCGCTGATCGTGGCGGGCGCGCCCATCTGGGTGGTGCTGGCCACGGGTTTGTGCGTTAACTTGCGGTTTGTCGTGTTTAGCATTCACCTGCGCCCGTATGTGATGCACCAGCCGCTGTGGCGCAGGCTAGTTAGTGGTTACTTTACCGCAGACTTAAGCTACGTCATGTTTGTTAAGCGGTTTCCGCATCCGGTGCCTAAAGATAATTTAGCAAGTACCCGCGCCGTGCTGGGCCGCCCCGAGCAAGCGAGCGCCCCCTCGGGGGGCAGCGCCGCACACGCAGTGGCAAGCGTGGGGGCCTTATTACGTGGGCAAGAGGCTTATTTAGGAGGCAATTGCTTTGTTAATTGGGTGAGCTGGGTCGGTGCCAGCTTGCTGGGCATTGGGTTGGCTAATTTGATTCCGCAGCAATGGGGCTTGGGCTTTGCGGGTATTTTGGCGCTGGTGGGCGTGGCCAGTTCGTTGGCAAGTTCCAAGCTGCGCATGGTGTCGGCGGCGGTGGCAGGCGCAGCGGCGGTGGCGGCTTTTGCGCTGCCGCTCAAACTTAATATTTTGGTGGCTATTTGTGTGGCCGTGGTGGTGTGTTTGTCGCTAGAAAAGCTGCGCCCGGCCGCGCCTAGAGTGCCGCCGCTTGCGCCCGGTGCGCACCCCGGGGGGAAAACATGACCGCAGGCACTACCGATGTGTGGACGCTGGTGACCATCGCGGGCTTGGCCTGTGTCACAGTGCTGGCACGCTCGTTTTTCTTTATCAGTAACCGCGAATGGAAGCTGCCCCACTGGGCCGAGCGCGGCCTGCAGTACGCACCCATTGCGGCGCTGGCTGCTGTCATCATCCCCGAGATTGTGGTGAGCCAAGGCGCGCTGATCAGCACCCTGAAAGACGCCCGTTTGTACGGTGCGGCCGCGGGCATAGCCGTGTTTTACTGGCGCAAAAGCACGCTGGGCTGCATAGTGGGCGGTATGGCGGTGTATTTGCCGCTGCATTTGGCGCTGGGCTGGTAGGGCGGCGCGCGCTGAGGCCTCGATTTGCCTTGGTGTTTACCTTCGTATTGGCTTGGGTTTTGGCTTTGGTAAAACCGCCGTTTACAAGTTAGCATTGCACCATGATTGCAGAAACCATTGCCCGGGCTAACGCCCACGTACCTGTGCGCTACAGCGCGTGGGGCTTGTGCATTTTTATCGCCTTACTTAGCTTGTTCAGCGTCATTGCGTTTAACACGGGCTGGTTGCTGCTGGTGGTGTTTGGCGCGCTCAGCCTGCTGGGCGCGCGCGACTTGCGCCAAAACCGCCACGCTATTTTGCGCAACTACCCAGTGATTGGCCACTTTAGGTTTTTGCTGGAGTACATACGCCCCGAGATGCGGCAGTACTTTTTAGAAAGCGACACCGACGCTGCGCCGTTCTCACGTTCGCAGCGCTCGCTGGTGTACCAGCGTGCCAAGGGCGAGCCCGACAAACGCCCGTTTGGCACGCAGCTAGACGTGGGCGCAGGGGGTTATGAGTGGATCAACCACTCAATGGCTCCGACAAAAATAGCCTCGCACGACTTTCGCATCGCCGTGGGCGCACCAGGTCATGGCTGCACGCAGCCGTATGCCATGAGCGTGTTCAACATCTCGGCCATGAGCTTTGGCGCGCTGAGTGCCAACGCCATTCTGGCGCTGAACCAAGGTGCCAAGCGCGGTGGCTTTGCGCACGACACGGGCGAGGGGTCGATCAGCCAACACCACCGCGTGCACGGCGGCGACTTGGTGTGGGAGGTAGGCTCGGGCTATTTTGGTTGCCGCAATGACGACGGCAGCTTTAACGCCGATAAATTTGCTACCAATGCCCGCGATCCACAAGTCAAAATGATTGAGTTGAAATTAAGCCAAGGGGCCAAACCCGGCCACGGCGGCTTGCTGCCCGGGCCTAAGGTGACAGCCGAAATTGCGGCAGCGCGCGGCGTGCCCATTGGGGTGGATTGCGTGTCGCCCGCAGCGCACAGCGCTTTTAGCACGCCGCTAGAGATGCTGCACTTTATCGCGCGCTTGCGTGACCTGTCGGGCGGTAAACCCACCGGGTTTAAGCTGTGCATTGGCCACCCGTGGGAATGGTTTGCCATTGTCAAAGCCATGCTGGCCACCGGCATCACGCCCGACTTTATTGTGGTGGACGGGGCCGAGGGTGGCACGGGCGCGGCACCGCTAGAATTTACCGACCACGTGGGCGCGCCGCTGCAAGAGGGCCTGCTGCTGGTGCACAACACGCTGATGGGTGTGAATTTGCGCGAGCGTATTCGCCTGGGCTGCGCGGGCAAGGTGGTTAGCGCGTTTGACATTGCGCGCATGATGGCGCTGGGCGCGGACTGGTGCAATTCGGCGCGTGGCTTTATGTTTGCGTTGGGCTGCATTCAGGCGCAAAGCTGCCACACGGGTAACTGCCCCACGGGCGTCACCACGCAAGACGCGCACCGCCAGCAAGCGCTGCATGTGCCCACCAAAGCTGACCGTGTGTACAACTTTCATCAGCAAACTTTGCATGCGCTGCAAGAGATGGTGCAAGCCGCTGGCCTGACCCATCCGGGCGCTATCACGGCGCACCACATTGTGCGCAGGCTGGACGATAGCCAAGTGCGTTTGCTGGCTAACCTGGTACCGCAAATGGCGGCGGGTGCGTTGATTGATGGCACGCTGGGTGAGCAGCATAATGTCTTTAAGCTATACTGGCCGCGAGCGCAGGCTAGCAGCTTTGCTGCGGCTGTGGGTTAGTCTCTGGGCTAAGGTTATCGCCGGAGAGTTGGCTTATTGGCTTAGCGTGCGCGCCGGAGAGCTGGGCTCGAGCCGGGCATCTCTTTCGCGAAAAATACTACGAAAACAGGCTTCACAATACGCTTGGCATGCTCCTCAAAGTCAGTTCTGTGCACCCATTGGCGCTTGGCGTGAACAGCTCCGCGGCTGTCCTCCGGCCTTCGGCCTCCCCCTTTATGCCGCTGCGCTGTGCACACCAAGCGCCAATGTTGCGTACTGGCTAAGTGTGAATACAGCGGTTGATCGGCCACCATGTTCACAAGAGCTGGCAGGCGGTGTACTCAGCGCAGCGGCATAAAGGGGGAGTCGGCGGCCCTAGGCCGCCACGGAGGACAGCCGCGAAGCTGAGTACGCCGCCTGCCAGATCCCGTACAAAACTGAAATAGCGCCGCCGGCCAGCGCCCGTACAAAAATAGCAATTTTCAATGCAGCAACCCACACAAGCGCCGCAGCCCGCGGTGGCGGAACATTAATCTTCCAACACAAGCCCTCAGCAACCTACAACGCTAGAAAATTAACCTTCAACCATCGCCACAACACCTCAAGCGTAGCTGCGCGAATAGCCCTCTAGCCCAAACGCCACCACCCGCGCCACGTCGTCCCCCACTTCTTGTCGAAACTCGGCCTCGGCCTGTGCTACCGCCGCCTCAAACGCGGCTAACCATTGCAAACCTGCTTGGGTAAAGCACACCAGCCGCGCGCGGGCGTCTGCCGGGTCGCGCTGGCGCTGCACTATGCCCCAGGCCTCGCATTGCGTCACCAAATCGCCCATGGCTTGCTTGCTCATGCCTGCGGCTTCGGCCAAGTCGGTCAGGCGCGAACCTTGCAGGCCTACGTGGCGCGTGATGTGGATATGCGCCGCGCTCACTTGCCCACGCGCGGCCAGGTTAGACAGCGCCAGCGGCACGTCAATGTCGTGCGCCATCAGCGTTAGCACGCGCGCATCAAAGCGCCGCACCGACTCGCCCAGCAGGCGGCCTAGGTGCGACTCGCGCCAGCCGTCTTGTGCACCTGTGCTGGGTGTTGAAACATGGGCTGGACTAGCAGGTAAATTTGCAGTTGAGTCCACCAACGCTTTCGCCGTACGTGGCTTGGTGGCGGTTAAAAACTTGCCGCCAGACGGTGCTTTAGCCGCAGGTTGGTGTGGGGTTGTCATAGCACTATTTTAATCAGGTAAACTGACTAAAATTACTCTTGCAGAGTTTATCAACTGCATTTACATTACTGGTTATGCACACAGCCTGTAGTTAGTTACAAGTGCAGATAGTCACCCTAACCCATTGATTACATTGAAAGAAACACACCATGGACGTACAAGTTAAAGGCACCAAAATCGAAGCAGCTAAAAAAGACGCTGCTATGCCAGCAGGTGCTACACCAGTAGGCAACAGCAAGCTGGATATCGCCAGCGCCGCCAACACCGAAAAGTCCAAGGCGCTGCAAGCAGCCTTGGCGCAAATTGAAAAGCAGTTTGGCAAAGGCACCATCATGCGTTTGGGCGAGGGCGAGGCGATTGAGGAGATTCAGGTGGTGTCTACCGGCTCGTTGGGCCTGGACGTTGCGCTGGGCGTGGGCGGCTTGCCACGGGGCCGCGTGATTGAGATTTATGGGCCAGAGAGCTCGGGCAAAACCACACTCACACTGCAAGTCATTGCCGAGATGCAAAAACTGTCCGGCACCTGCGCCTTTGTCGATGCCGAGCACGCGCTAGATATTCAGTACGCGCAAAACCTGGGCGTCAACCTGCAAGACCTGCTGATCAGCCAGCCCGATACGGGTGAACAGGCGCTAGAAATTGTCGACAGCTTGGTGCGCAGTGGCGCGGTAGATTTGATCGTGGTGGACTCGGTGGCGGCGCTAACGCCCAAGGCCGAGCTGGAAGGTGAAATGGGTGATTCACTCCCCGGCTTGCAAGCGCGCTTGATGAGCCAAGCCCTGCGCAAGCTGACAGCGCACATCAAAAAGTCCAACTGCATGGTGATTTTCATTAACCAAATCCGCATGAAGATTGGCGTGATGTTTGGCAGCCCCGAGACCACCACGGGCGGCAACGCGCTGAAGTTCTACGCCTCGGTGCGTCTGGACATTCGCCGCACGGGCACGATCAAGAAGGGTGAAGAAGCCATTGGCAACGAAACCCGCGTGAAGATTGTGAAAAACAAAGTCGCGCCACCGTTTAAAACTGCCGAGTTTGATATTTTGTTTGGCGAGGGTATCAGCCGCCACGGCGAGATTATCGACATGGGCGTAGTGGCCAAGGTGATCGAAAAAGCCGGTGCGTGGTACGCCTACAAAGGCGAGAAAATCGGCCAAGGTCGCGACAATTCACGCGAGTTTTTGCGTGAGAACCCGGCGCTGGCCATTGAGATTGAAAACAAAGTGCGCGAATCGCTGAACATTCCGTTAATCGGCGTAGATGGCGCGGCGGCTTAGTTTGCTTAACTTGGCAGACACACGAACTACGCCTAATATTTGCCTTTTTAGCCTAGATTTTATATGCTAAATAGGCGTTTCAGGCCGTAGTTCCTGCTCAAGCAGCTATTAAATTAATAGTAAACCAGTTGTGTTTAATGTCGCCACTCTTAGCCTTAAGGGCCGTGCTCTGCGCGCGCTGGCGGGGCGCGAGTATTCGCGTGTGGAGCTAGAGCGCAAGCTGGCCAGCGCCGAGGCCGAGCCCGGCGAGTTAGCCAAAATCTTAGATGAATTAGCGGCCAAAGGCTTTATCAACGAGCAGCGGGTGGCCGATTCGTTAGCCTACCGGCGCGGTGCCAAGCTAGGCACTGCCCGCGTGGTGCAAGAACTTAAAGCTAAAGGTGTAGACCCCGACGCGGTAGCCCAAACGGCCGCCGCCCTGAAAGCCACCGAGCTAGACCGGGCCCGCGAGGTGTGGCGAAAAAAGTTTGGCAGCGTTGCGCACAATAGCGCTGACCGAACCAAGCAAATGCGCTTTTTAGCTAGCCGTGGGTTTGCACCTGAGGTAATTCGCAAGGCGGTGGGTGGGGTGGACGAGGATTACGATTAGTTTTTTGGTGTCGTGTCAGCGTGCGCACCGGAGAACTGGACTCGAGCCGGGCATCTCTTTTGCGAAAAATACTACGAAAACAGGCTTCAGAATACGCTTGGCATGCTCCTCAAAGTCAGTTCTGTGCCCGCCCTGGTACTTGGCGTGCACAGCTCCGCGGCTGTCCTCCGGCCTTCGGCCACCCCCGTTATGCCGCGGCGCGGTTCACACCAAGCCCCCGGGCTGCGGACAAGGTAGGGCATTGGGCTGCGGTAGATCGCCTACCGTGTTCACAAGAGCTGGCAGGCGGTGTACTCAGCGCAGCGGCATAAAGGGGGAGTCGGCGGCCCTAGGCCGCCACGGAGGACAGCCGCGTAGCTGAGTACGCCACCTGCCAGCTCCCGTACAAGACATGGAGTACGCCACCTGCCAGCTCCCGTACAAAAGTACAAGACAAAAAAGACAGGCCCAGCTCAGGACACACAGGAGACAAACATCTGTCTCAGTACCGCGAAATAATCGGTGTATCCATCGCCTTGCGTTGCCGCTCGACAAACTCATCAAACGTATTGATACCGCGCAGCTGCAAAATGGTGTTGCGTACGGCGGCCTCTACCAGTACCGCGATGTTGCGGCCTGCTTCCACTTGGACTACCACTTTGCGAATCGGGATGCCCAAGACATCTTGCGTGAGCGGCTCGTACGGAATGCGTTCGTAGTCGCGCTCCATGGTTTGGCGGCGCACCAGATGGACAATGAGTTTTAGGCGCATTTTGCGGCGCACAGCCGTCTCGCCAAAGATGGCGCGAATGTCCAGCAGGCCAATGCCACGCAACTCCAGCAAGTTTTGCAGCAGCTCAGGGCAGCGGCCTTCGATGCCAGTTTGGTTGATGCGAAATAAATCTACCGCGTCGTCTGCCACCAAGCCGTTACCGCGCGAGATCAGCTCTAGCCCCAGCTCGCTTTTGCCCAAGCCCGACTCGCCGGTGATCAACACGCCCAGGCCCAAAATATCCATGAACACGCCGTGCATGGTGTGCCGGTCGGCAAAGTGGCGCGACAGGTAGGCGCGTAATACGTCGATAACAAACGCTGCCGATTCGTCGGTTTGAAACGCCGGAATCTGCGCGCGTTCGCACAGCGACAGCAAGGTGTCGGGCGCGGTCTGGCCGTCGGCAATGATCAGCACTGGCGGCTCCAGCGTGACGATGCGCGAGACGCGGCGCGCGCAGTCTTCTACGCTGGCGTTGGTGAGGTACTTGACCTCGCGTTCGCCCAGCACCTGCACGCGGTAGGGGTGAATGTAGTTAAGGTAGCCGACCAAATCAGCGCCTGACCGGGCGGCCCGCACGGCCACTTCGTCAAAGCGCCGCTCAGACGCACCTAGGCCGGCAACCCAGTCCCATCTAAGGTGGGCACGGTGGTCTTCAAACATCACGTCGGCACTGATGACGGAGGGTTTCATAGATTACGCAGTTGCAAGTGGCGAAGTCTGCATCTTAGCCTGCGGCGGCGGTGTGCCGCAGCAAGCGGCCTTTGCACTGGCCACTACGGCAGCTAGTGCACCCCAAAGTGACTTTAAGCAGCCGCAGCCAATGCCACTGTAGATGACTGCCAATGTGCAATCAAACCGTGCAGCTGGTCGGCTTGTTCGGTGCTTTTGATTTTTTCGCGCAGGGGTGCGTCGCTCAGCATCTCGGCGATTTCAGACAAAATTTCCAGATGCTTTTGCGTGGCGGCTTCGGGTACCAGTAAAAATATCAGCAAGCCCACACTTTGCTCGTCGGGTGCGTCAAAGCCAATCGGGTTGGCCAAGCGAAACACCGCGGCCATGGGCGCTTTAAGGCCCTTGATACGGCCATGCGGAATCGCCACGCCATGGCCTAGACCCGTAGAGCCCAGTCGCTCGCGTGCAAACAGGCTGTCAGTGACCAAAGCGCGCGACAAGCCATGCAAGTTTTCAAACAAGAGCCCAGCTTCTTCAAAAGCGCGCTTTTTACTGGTGGCATCAATCCCTACCTGCACTTGGGCAGCGGGCAAAATAGCAGCAAGACGATTCATGGTCTAGGTGGTTTCACAACCTAAAGGTCGGGAAGCGAATTATGCACCCGTAGTAACCCGAATGTCTAAAAACGTGCGAAATTTGCGATTAACGGTAAATTTGACGTAACTTTAAAACCGGTTATGTGACAAATAAATTCACTCTCCCTAAATCTAGATACTTTTGATTTACTTTTATAGGTGATCGCATGTTGACCACCCGCAAGGTGCGCAAGTTAACATGCATCTATGTCCAGCATCGACTACAAGTGGCTTGAAGACTTTATTGCGCTAGCGCGTGAGCGCAGTTTTAGCAAAGCCGCTGTATCGCGCCACGTAACGCAGCCGCAGTTTAGCCGCCGCATCCGCGCGCTAGAGCTGTGGCTAGGCTCTGACGTAGTGAACCGCGCCAACGCACCGCTGACACTGACCGACGCTGGCGAACAGCTGCTACCCGTAGCGCGCAACACCACCACGGCGCTGGCCGACCTGCACGGGCGTATTAACAGCAGCCAGCGCGGTGGCGACTGGGTGGTGCTGGCCACCGGCCGCACGCTGTCGCGCACCTGGGTGCCGCTGTGGGTGCAAAGCCTGCGCCGCACCATGGGCGCACCGATCAAGCTGCGGCTGATCACCGGCTCGATCAGTGACGCCGTGGTGGCACTAGAACATGGCCATGCCGACTTTATGCTGTGCTACAGCCACCCACGTTTGCCACTGGCCTTGGATAGCAACGCGTTTGACAGCGTGACTGTGGCGCAAGAGCAATTGCTAGCCGTATCCGCCCCCAGCGGCGTCCATGCGCCCACCACCCCTTTGCACACCCTGCCCGGCACAGCCCAGCAACCCGTGCCCGTGCTGCGCTACGCACCCAGCTTGGAATTGCACCACATCTTGCAAGACGCCTTAGCCCGCGACAGCCGCGAATTGCACTTGCATGACGTGATGGAGTCTGACTTTGCCGAGTCCCTGCACGAACAAGCCTTGGCTGGCCTGGGCCTAGCGTGGTTGCCGCTATCACTGGTACGCGCAGATTTGCAAACAGGCAAATTGGTACGGGCTGACCTAGAGGCCACGCCAGGGCGATTCGACATCCAGCTGTTTCAGCACCGCACGCCCCGCAACGCGTTAGCGCAAGCCTTGTGGAAGGCCAGTATGGAGGCGCATTAGCTACGCATTGCAACACTGTGTACGACCTACGTACTATAAATACCATAGCTGCTTGAGCAGTATCTACGCCTAGAACAGCTAAAACACGTTAAAAATAGGTCACGGAACAAGCCAACCGTGCCTCCACCGCCAGATAAACCCACCAACCCCGTATTCGCAGCGCAGCGCAGCCTCGGGGCCTGCGCTGCACCGCTAAACCGCGAAGTCTAAGAACAAACATCTTCAAGGGCGCAAGAAACTACCCACGCACCGCAATCTGTACTGCCTAAAAACGCGGCAGTTCAGCGTGCTTCAGCTGCCCACCACGCACCAGCATCTTGCCGTACTCAGCGCAGCGCTGCAGCGTGGGAATAACTTTGCCAGGGTTAAGCAAGCCGTGCGTATCAAAAGCGCGCTTGACACCAAACATCTGCTCGTTCTCCTGGCCAGAAAACTGCACGCACATGCTGCTGATTTTCTCAATCCCCACACCATGTTCACCCGTCACCGTGCCGCCCATGGCCACGCTGGTCTCTAAAATATCGGCACCAAATAATTCGCAGCGGTGCAGCTGGTCTGCATCATTAGCGTCAAACATAATCAGCGGGTGCAAATTACCATCGCCTGCATGAAACACGTTAGCACAGCGCAGCTGGTACTTCTTTTCCATCTCCGCTATCGCCAGCAAAATATCGGCCAGGCGCTTGCGCGGAATGGTGCTGTCCATGCACATATAGTCGGGGCTGATGCGGCCGCTGGCCGGAAAGGCGTTTTTGCGGCCGCTCCAAAACTTCAAGCGCTCCGCTTCGCTTTGGCTCACCGCAATGGCGGTCGCGCCGCAGCGGGTCAGCACGGCGCTCATGCGGCCAATTTCTTCTTCCACTTCTTCGGGTGTGCCGTCAGACTCGCACAGCAAGATGGCAGCTGCTGTCAGGTCGTAGCCCGCATGCACAAAATCCTCTACCGCTGCGGTCATCGGCTTGTCCATCATCTCCAGCCCCGCCGGGATAATACCTTCGGCAATCACCTGGGCTACCGCGTCACCGGCTTTGCGAATGTCGTCAAAGCTGGCCATAATGCAGCGCGCCAGCTGCGGTTTGGGCACCAGCTTGACGGTGACTTCGGTGGTGATGGCCAGCATGCCTTCACTGCCAATCACTACGCTCAGCAAGTCCAGCCCCGGCGCGTCCAGCGCGTCGCCGCCAAACTCCACCACCTCACCCTCGATGGTGAAGCCTTTGACTTTGAACACATTGTGCAGGGTCAGGCCGTATTTCAGGCAGTGCACGCCGCCCGAATTTTCGGCCACATTACCGCCAATCGTGCAGGCAATCTGGCTACTGGGGTCGGGTGCGTAGTACAGGCCATAGGGCGCTGCAGCCTCGCTGATGGCCAAGTTGCGCACGCCGCACTGCACTACAGCGGTGCGGCTGAATTTGTCGATTTTCAAGATCTTGTTGAACTTGGCCAGCGATAAAGTAATACCCAGTTTGTGCGGCATAGCCCCACCCGACAGGCCCGTGCCTGCGCCGCGCGCCACCACAGGTACGTGTAGGCGGTGGCATAGCTTGAGTACACCGGCTACTTGCGCCTCGGTCTCAGGCAGCACCACGCACATGGGGCGCTGGCGGTAGGCGGTGAGGCCATCGCACTCATAAGGTACGGTGTCTTCAGCGTGCCACAAAATAGCATGTTTTGGCAGCAGGGCCTGCAGCGCAGGCAGCAGGGTGGCCATGCGCTGCACTTTGTCTAGCGCAGCAGATTCTTGGGGGGTGACTAAAGCGTTCATAAAGCAACTGTAGCGCTTTTGCCCCATTCTGGCGTGAAAGTCCTTGCAGTTGGACGTGAAATCGGCTCACGCCACGCTGGACGATGCCGCCAACCCAAATCGCCCTCAAATGAGCCCTAGGTTGGCATCAATTTGTCGATTTCTTGCTGCATGGCCTGGGTTAACTGCGCGTACAGCTTGAGCTTGTCTGCCGTATCACGCAGGCGCTCGGCTATACGCAGGCTCACCGCCATCATCAGTTTGCCGCCAATCGCGGGTTCGGCCGTCATCAGGTCTTCTAACGCCTGCCGCGTAAGGATGGCGCAGCGTACGTCGGTGGTGGCGGTGCAGGTGGCAGAGCGCGGCTCGCCGTCAACCAAGCCCATCTCTCCAATCAGGCTGCCTGCGCCCAGCACGTTGACTGTGACGGGCGATATACGACTTACGGTGATGCTTTCTACTGTCACCTCGCCGTCTAACACCAGCATCATGTAGCCCGTGTCGCGCACATCACCTTCTTTGATAAACGCCGTGCCCTCGGCAATACGTTTAGGCTGCATGTAACTAACTACCACCTTAGCCTCGGCGGCGCTGAGCTGCATCAAAGCAGTCGGCGCGGTAAGCAGCGTGGCAGCCAGCTCGGCGCTGTCGGACCCTTCCAGCGCACGCAAGCGGCGGCTTGGAGAGAGGGCTTGGTCAGGCTTTTTGCCAAAGATTTTGTCGAGCATGGCTTGGATTTATTAAGGATTCTGTAGTGTGCCTTAAAATAAGCATACTTCAAGGAGCGTTGCAGCAATAGCTAGTAGCACTGGTCAGCCTTACTAAGCTGCATCTAGTGTGCGCTTTTGCCAGGCTTGAAGTGAAAATGCAACGACGCTCACCCGAAGGGAATACTAATTTCTAAACAGGTGAGCGTATGACAATCCCCCAAAACCAAGTCCCCCCCATGAAGCTGTCAGGCCTAGAGCCTGTAGCCATCGGCCAAGGCACGCTATTTGTCAATATTGGTGAGCGTACCAACGTCACAGGCTCTAAAGCTTTTGCCCGTATGGTGCTGAACGGCGAATACGAGGCCGCTTTGGCTGTGGCCCGCCAGCAGGTAGAAAATGGCGCGCAAATTATCGACATCAATATGGACGAGGCCATGCTGGACAGCAAGGCCGCCATGGTGCGCTTTTTAAACCTGATCGCGTCCGAGCCGGACATCAGCCGCGTGCCCATCATGATTGACAGCTCTAAGTGGGACGTGATTGAGGCGGGCCTGCGCTGCGTGCAAGGCAAAGGCATTGTCAACTCGATCAGCATGAAAGAAGGCTTAGAGCCGTTTAAACACCAAGCCAAATTGCTGCGCCGTTACGGCGCAGCAGCGGTGGTAATGGCGTTTGACGAAAAAGGCCAGGCTGATACCTACGAACGCAAAATCGAAATTTGCGCCCGCGCTTATAAAGTGCTGGTGGAGGAAATAGGCTTCCCACCCGAAGACATTATTTTCGACCCCAATATCTTCGCCATTGCCACCGGCATTGAAGAACACAACAACTACGCGGTAGACTTTATCAATGCTACGCGTTGGATTAAAAAGAATCTGCCCGGTGCCAAAGTAAGCGGCGGCGTGAGCAACGTGAGCTTTAGCTTTCGTGGCAACGACCCTGTGCGCGAGGCCATTCACACCGTGTTTTTGTACCACGCTATTCAAGCGGGCATGGACATGGGCATCGTCAACGCCGGCATGATGGGTGTGTACAGCGAGCTAGAGCCTACGCTGCGCGAGCGCGTAGAAGACGTGGTGCTGAACCGCCGCCCCGATGCGGGCGAGCGCCTAATTGAAGTGGCCGAAGGTGCCAAAGGCGCGGCTAAAGATGACAGCAAAAAGAACGAATGGCGCGCTCTACCGGTCAATGAACGATTGTCGCACGCGCTGGTGCGCGGCATCACCGACTATATTGTCGAAGATACCGAAGAGGTGTACCAAATCATTCTAGCCAAAGGCGGTCGCCCGCTGCATGTGATTGAAGGTCCACTGATGGACGGCATGAACATCGTGGGTGATTTGTTTGGCCAAGGCAAAATGTTTTTACCGCAGGTGGTCAAATCTGCCCGTGTGATGAAGCAGGCTGTAGCCCACCTGGTGCCCTATATTGAAGAAGAAAAAAAGCAGCAAGCCGCTGCGGGGATGGACGTGAAAGCCAAAGGCAAAATTGTGATTGCCACCGTTAAAGGCGATGTGCACGACATTGGCAAAAACATTGTTACCGTGGTGTTGCAATGCAATAACTTTGAAGTCGTCAACATGGGCGTGATGGTGCCCTGCCACGAAATTTTGGCACGCGCCAAGGTAGAGGGCGCTGACATTATTGGCCTGTCGGGTTTGATCACACCCAGCCTAGAAGAAATGCAGTACGTGGCCGCTGAGATGCAAAAAGACGATCATTTCCGCATCCGCAAAATCCCGCTGCTGATTGGCGGCGCCACCACCAGCCGCGTGCATACCGCCGTCAAAATTGCGCCGCACTACGAAGGCCCTGTGGTGTACGTGCCCGATGCGTCACGTAGCGTGAGCGTAGCGCAAGGCCTGCTGTCAGACCAAGCTGCCAAATACATCGACGACGTGAACGCCGACTACGCCAAAGTGCGCGAGCAGCATGCCAATAAAAAGCAAGTGCCCATGTGGTCGCTGGCCAAATCGCGTGCCAACAAAACGCCTATCGACTGGGCTGGCTACACACCACCCGTGCCCAAATTTATTGGCCGCCGCGTGTTCAAGAATTTTGACTTGACCGAGCTGGCCAAGTACATTGACTGGGGACCGTTCTTTCAAACTTGGGATTTGGCTGGACCCTTCCCCGCGATTTTGAAAGACGAGGTAGTGGGCACCGAGGCCGTGCGCGTGTTTGCCGACGGCAAGCGCATGTTGCAACGGTTGATCGAAGGCCGTTGGCTGACGGCTAATGGCGTGCTGGCCTTTTACCCGGCTAACACCGTGAACAACGACGACATTGAAATCTACACCGACGAGACCCGCAGCACAGTGGCCATGACGTGGTACGGCATGCGCCAGCAAACCGAAAAGCAGATGATTGACGGCGTGATGCGCCCCAGCCGCTGCCTGGCAGACTTTATTGCACCCAAGGTAGATACTATTAAAACCATAGCTGCTCGAGCAGGTTCTACGGCCTTAAATACCGATAATGCCCTTCAAAAACAAGATTACATCGGCCTGTTTGCAGTAACCGCAGGCATTGGCGTAGACAAAAAAGAAAAATACTTTACCGACGACCTGGACGACTACAGCGCCATCATGCTCAAGGCGTTGGCTGACAGGCTGGCCGAAGCCTTTGCCGAGGCTTTGCACGCCCGCGCACGGCAAGATTTGTGGGGCTACGCCGCAAACGAGGGCTTGTCTAACGACGACATGATTGCCGAAAAATACCAAGGCATTCGCCCCGCACCGGGCTACCCCGCCTGCCCAGACCACAGCTGCAAGGCCGCCATGTTTGACTTGCTCCAATGCAAAGACATCGGTATGGGTATCACCGAGTCGATGGCCATGACCCCTGCGGCCAGCGTCAGCGGTTTTTACCTAAGCCATCCGGATGCGGCGTACTTTAACGTCGGCAAAATTGGCGAAGACCAGCTGCAAGACATGGCCCAGCGGCGCGGCGAAACTGAGGCACTGATGGCGCGGATTTTGGCACCTAACTTGGCCTAAACCGTCGACGTTGCCCGAAGGCATAATACGCGGCTTGTTCTCCTAAAGCGGCCTTACGGGCTGCCGTGCAAAACCGCTATGTCTACGACCGAAATTTACCTGATCGCTATGGCGATCATCTTCACCCTGCCGTATCTAATCTGGCGGGTAGGTAGGACTGAATATTACGCACCCTTGGTGGTCGTGCAGATCATTGCGGGCGTGCTGCTAGGCCCTGGCATTTTGGGCAAGATATACCCAGACTATTACACCTTTGTATTTAACCCTTCGGTCATCACCGCATTGAACGGCGTGGCGTGGTGGGGCGTGATGATTTTTGTGTGGATTGCAGGGATTGAGCTAGACCTGAAAAAAGCGTGGGAGCATAAACGCGAAAGCGGCATCACAGCTGGTTTGGCGCTGGGCGTGCCGCTAGTTTTTGGCAGCGTAGTGGCTATCGGCATGCTAAATTTTGCAGGCTGGATCGGCCCGAGGGCTACGCAATGGCAGTTTGTACTGGGCGTAGGCATGGCCTGCGCTGTCACAGCGCTGCCGATTTTGATTTTGCTGATGGAAAAACTGGCCATCTTGCGCCAGCCTATTGGCCAGCGTATTTTGCGCTACGCCAGCATCGACGACATCGCTATTTGGGGCGTGCTGGCCCTGATTTTGATGGACTGGGAGCGTGTAGGTAAGCAGGTAGCGTTCTTGGCCGCGTTTGCGGTGTGCAGCTATTTGCTGCGCAAGTTAATGCGCTGGTTGCCCGAGAAAGACCGTTGGTATGTGGGCCTAGTTTGGCTGATTGTGTGCAGCTTGGGCGCTGACTGGTCGGGCCTGCATTTTATGGTGGGCGCATTCATTGCAGGCGCGGTTCTGGACAGCGACTGGTTTAACCAAGAGCATATGGACATGCTGCGCCACAACGTGCTGTTGGTGCTGATGCCGGTGTTCTTTTTAAGCACTGGCTTGCGTACCAACTGGACGCTGGGCGGGCAGGCCGTGTTTATTGCTGCAGCGGTTTTGCTGGTGGCCTCGGTGTCGGGTAAATTGATTGGTGTGCATATGGCCGGCAAGCTGCTGAAATGGGCACCGGGTGAGGCGTCGATCATTGGGTGGCTGCTGCAAACCAAGGCCTTGATCATGATTATTTTTGTCAATATCTTGCTGGACAAAGCCATTATTACCAGCGAGACTTTTACGGCTTTGTTGTTGATGGCGATTGCCAGCACTATGCTGACAGTGCCGGTGGTGTCGCCTAAGTTGGTGCGGATGAAAGAGATTATTTTTCGGTCTAAGTGAGGTAGCTCTTGTTTGCCGGTGGTGGGTCTTTGGTTGGTGGGTTTCGGGCCTAGTCACGTATGCCCGTGTGCTTGGCTTGGACGGCTACGCGGCTGTCCTCCGTGGCGGCCTAGGGCCGCCTACTCCCCCTTTATGCCGCTTCGCCGTCCAAGCCAAGCACAAGGACAGCGAAAATGGTAGGTCTGCGGCGGTGGATCGCCAGCCACTTCACAAGAATTGGTCAGCGGTGTTAAGTTGCGGTATGTGCATTCGCCACGCATGCAAAAGCAGGCCGGTGGTGTACTCAGCGTAGCGGCATAAAGGGGGAGTAGGCGGCCATAAGCCGCCACGGAGGACAGCCGCGAAGCTGAGTACGCCGCCGGCCTGCTTACGTACAAAACTGAGTGCACCGCAGACTCGCACCCGTACAAAGCTGGAGTACACCACCGCCCTACCACCGTACAAAACCAATCGTGCCACCGACAAATTTATCCCCTATACTGTCATCTGCGCCGATTTGCACCAGCTTGCGGGCGCGTTATAAGTTCCGCTAAAGACGCAAACCCAGTGTCCGTTTTTAGCGTGCTGGGTTTTTTTGTTTGTGCCATGACCTTGATCGCTACGCCACAGTTTATGCAGTTTGATGCGCCTTTGCCTTTGCAAAGCGGTGCGTCGATTCGTGCGTACACGCTGGCGTATGAGACCTATGGCACGCTGAACGCCGCCAAGTCCAATGCAGTGCTGGTGTGCCACGCGCTGAACGCGTCGCACCATGTGGCCGGAGTGTACGAGGGGCAAGATAAGTCCGAAGGTTGGTGGGACAACATGATTGGCCCTGGCAAACCGCTAGACACCGACCAATTTTTTGTTATTGGTGTCAACAACCTCGGCTCGTGCTTCGGTTCCACAGGACCCATGCATACCCACCCTGATACCGGCGTGATTTATGGTGCAGATTTTCCGGTTGTCACTGTAGAAGATTGGGTAGATGCCCAAGCGCGTCTGTTGGATGCGCTGGGCATCCAAACGCTAGCCGCCGTGATGGGCGGTAGCTTAGGCGGCATGCAGGCGCTAAGCTGGACGCTGCGCTACCCCAGCCGTGTGCGCCATTGCATTGGCGTGGCCACTGCCCCCAACCTGACGGCAGAAAACATTGCCTTTAACGAAGTAGCCCGCCGCGCCATCGCCACTGACCCTGACTTTTATGGCGGCAACTTCTACCAACATAACACCATCCCCAAACGCGGCTTGCGCATCGCGCGCATGGTGGGACACATCACGTACTTGAGCGACGACGTGATGAACGAAAAATTCGGACGGCAATTAAAAGCCCCCACGCTCCCTGCTACGCATGGTGCGCTGCCCCCCGAGGGGGCTCTCGCGTCTAGGGACGGCCCGTCGACGCTCGGCACGATAGTAAAAAACTACAAGTACACCACCCAAGATGTGGAATTTCAAATTGAAAGCTACTTGCGCTACCAAGGCGACAAGTTTGCGGAGTACTTTGATGCGAACACCTATTTGCTAATTACCCGCGCCTTAGATTACTTTGACCCGGCCAAAGCTTTCGGTGGTAATTTAACCCAAGCGTTGGCTAACGCTACGGCCAAGTTTCTCATCATCAGTTTTACTACCGACTGGCGCTTCTCCCCTGCGCGCAGCCGCGAGATAGTGAAGGCGCTGCTGGATAACAAGCACCCTGTCAGCTACGCCGAGATTGACGCGCCCCATGGACACGATGCCTTTTTGCTTGACGATAAACGCTACATGAATGCGGTACGCACCTATTTTGCTAACGTGGCTCAGGAGATTGCCGGATGAGCGATATAGCCTTGCACCAAGTGATAGCCCAGATGGTGCCGCACGGCGCACGAGTGCTCGACCTGGGCTGTGGCGATGGCGCGCTGCTGGCGCATTTGCAAACCACGCGCGGCTGCAGCGGCTACGGCGTAGAGATTGATGACGCCAATGTACATGCCTGCATTGCGCGCGGCGTCAATGTGGTGCAGCTAAATTTGGATGAAGGCTTGGCCATGTTCCAAGACCAAAGCTTTGACGTGGTGCTGCAGATCGACACGCTGCAGCACCTGCGCAACGCCCAAGTGATGCTGCGCGAGACAGCGCGCGTGGGCAAGCAGGGTATTGTGGCTTTTCCCAACTTTGCCCATTGGCCTAACCGATGGCAAGTGATGTTGGGTCAAATGCCGGTAACCAAAACGCTGCCGTACCAATGGTACGACACGCCCAATATCCGCGTGGGCACCTTTGCAGACTTTGCGCAACTGGCAGCCATTAACCAATTGCGTATTAAAGATGCGTTTGGTATGCAAGGTGGCAGCGCGGTGCGCTGGTGGCCTAACGCGCGTGCTAGTACAGCGGTGTTTGCGTTTGAGCGCAGTTAAAAGCCTAGCCGCCTTGCGCTTAAAAGTTTGACTGCGCGAAAAATCACGCTAAGATGACCAAGTCGGGATAACAGCCTCCCGAATCTCTTGCAGATAGACGGTGTCCCGTCCAAGCGCTGAAACCTTGATTGGAGTTTTCCATGGACACCGCTATGCCTTCTCACGCCACCCCTACTACCCAGCCGTTTGTCATAGAACCTATAGTTTTGCAAGCTATGCTGGGCCGCGCCGATGCGCCCCTAATTTTAGATGTCAGACGCGCAGACAAATTTGATACCAGCCCGCGCATCGTGGCGGGCGCTGTACGCTGCGCACCCGAAGATGTAGAGGCTTTTGCACGCCAGCACGCTGCGCGCGATGTAGTGGTGTACTGCGTGTACGGGCATAACGTCAGCGCAGACGCTGCAACGCAGCTGCGTGCAGCAGGCTGGAACGCCCGCGCTCTGGCGGGCGGCATTGAAGGCGGTGAAGATGGTGTAGACACGGCTGACAACATAGCACGCTGGCGTAGCCAAGCCGTGCCCACCATTACCAAGCGCGCCGATTGGGGTCTTGCTGGCAAGGTTGGCGAGGCTGCGGCTGGCAAACTACAAGAAGACAAGGCGGCACTTTGATGCAAAGCACGCCTAAGCAAAACGCTGTATCGACCACCACGCCACCCACCATCAGCTTTGGCCGAGCTCTCAAGTTCTGGTTCAAGCTAGGTTGCATCAGCTTTGGCGGGCCCGCAGGGCAGATCGCCATCATGCAGCGCGAGCTGGTAGACGAGCGGCGCTGGATCAGCCAAGGACGTTTTAACCACGCGCTGAATTACTGCATGCTGCTGCCCGGTCCTGAGGCGCAGCAACTGGCCACCTACATTGGGTGGTTGATGCACGGCACACGTGGCGGCATTGCAGCGGGTGCGTTGTTTGTGCTGCCGTCGCTGTTTTTATTGATCGCGCTGTCTGCGCTGTACATCAGCTACGGCACCATACCGTGGGTAGCGGCGCTGTTCTACGGCATTCAGTGTGCAGTGGCCGCGCTGGTGCTGCATGCGCTGTGGCGTGTGGGTAGTAAAACGCTAAAAAGCCCTGCGCAATCGCCTATTTTGTGGGCCGTGGCGGTAGCTAGCTTTATCGCCATTGAGTTTTTGCACATCGGTTTTCCGTGGATTGTGGCGGCAGCTGCCATCGTCGGCTGGACAGGCTCTCGGCTGGCCCCGGCGCAATTTGCAGGCGGTGGCCACGGTGGCAGTGCAAAGGCCCATGCTTTGCCAGCTGTGATTGACGACACCACGCCCACACCTGCACACGCCCGCTTTACACGCACGCGCTTGTTTGCGGTGCTCGCTATCGGGCTGGTGCTGTGGGCGCTGCCGATGGTGGCCTTGGTGGTCAGCTTAGGCTGGAACAACTCGCTTACCCAAATGGGCTGGTTTTTTAGCAAAGCAGCGATGGTCACTTTTGGCGGTGCGTATGCGGTGCTGCCCTATGTCAACCAAGCCGCAGTGGAGCACTATGGCTGGTTGACGGCGCGGCAAATGATGGACGGTTTGGCGTTGGGCGAGACCACGCCGGGCCCGCTGATCATGATCGTGGCGTTTATTGGCTACGTGGGCCAAGCGCAAGAAACTTTGCGCAATGGTGCCGGTGCGGTGGTTGGGCCTGCGCTGATTTTGATGGGCGCAGCAGGTGCGTGCGTGGCAGCGTGGTTTACGTTTTTGCCCAGCTTTGTGTTTATCTTGGCTGGTGGGCCGTTGATTGAGTCCACTCACGGCAAGCTGGGTTTTACCGCGCCGCTCAAAGCCATCACCGCCGCCGTAGTGGGCGTGATCGCGGCGTTAGCCGTATTTTTCATAGCTAATATTGCCATCATTAAAAACGCTAACGGACCGCTGCTGGGCCGTGTTGACTGGGTGGCTGTGGTTATTATTTCTACTGCTGCCGTCGCGCTGTTTCGCTACCAGGTCGGCGTGATTCGCGTGATAGGTTGCTGCGCGGTAGCGGGGTTGGTAGTGGGTTGGGTTTTGAAATGAAGAGTCAGCGCAGAGCAAAATGATTGAAAATACAAGCCTGTTAAATATGAAAATAATAGCTGCTTGAGCAGGATTAACAAGGGTTACAGGCCTAAAGCCTCTATTACTACGAGCTAGCGCGGCAAACTATGTCTTGAACCGCCAACTACTACGCAATTAAATAAAGACCCCATCATGCTTGTGATAAAACAATTAATTTATGAAACATTAGTTACATAAATTAACTTATTTTTGCCACTCGTGGACGTGAGTGCCGTGGGCCTTGTGCGTGTTACAAACTGTGGCTTTTGTATCTACTATTCGATACAGAAAGGCCACACTTTCACAGAGTATGGCGCAAAAGACTGCACATATGTAGTAACGATAACTTGGTATTGCGGCATCACTGCATTCGCAAGAAACTGGCTTTAAGTGGTGTGGTTTCAGAAGCATTGTGTAAAGAATTAATTCGCTCTTGACCAACACCCTTATGAAGTTAAGGAGCAATGTGATGTCAAAAGTAAGCCAGATAGTAGAGACAAAACTGAGTCGCAGACAGTCCATACAAGTGGGCGTGGGCACGACAGCCGCAGGGTTGTTAACAAGCAAAGATTTCATGTCTTCTGCGCACGCTAAAAACGGCGACAGCAGCGGTCAGGCTGCGGCTCCTTACACGACGCCCTTCGTGGTAGCCCTGCCCGTTTATAAGGCCAAGTTACCGGTCAGCTCCCTGTCGCCACCAGCCACTAAAGATTTGGGACTGGGTGAATGTGGCCGCAATCAACACCAGCGCTGGGGCGACTGGAGACCACAAAAATTTTATACCCTCAACGTGCGAGAAGCACTGCATTCTTTTCATCCAGAATTGCCCACGCAAACCATCTGGGGTTACGACGGCATGGTGCCTGGTCCCACGTTTGTAGAGCAGTATGGCAAAGCTGTCATTGTGCGCATCGTTAACAACCTGCCAGCCGGTGCCCAAGGCTACGGCTCACCAGAAATCACCACGCACCTGCACAATTTACATGCTGCCTCTGAGAGTGATGGTTTCGCCGGCGACTACTACAGCGCCACCAAATATGGCCCCACTATAACTGGCCCTGGTGCCTATAAAGACCATCTCTACCCTAACGCGTACGCAGGCTATGACGACCCGCAATATGCTGCTACCAGGGGCGACTCGCGCGAAGCCTTGGGCACGCTGTGGTACCACGACCACCGCATCGACTTTACTGCGGCCAATGTATACCGTGGCCTAACCGGGTTTTACCTATTATTTGACGACATTGATTCTGGCAACGAACTTGACGTTAATCCCAATGCGCTTCGCTTACCCAGTGGTGTGGGCAAATATGACATCCCTTTGGTGTTTCAAGATAAACAGTTTGATTCAGGTGGCTACTTAGCGTTTGACCAGTTTGCCTCCAAAGGTATTCTGGGCAACAAGTTTTGTGTCAACGGCAAAGTGCAGCCCTTCTTTCAAGTGGAGCGTCGCAAGTATCGGTTTCGCCTGCTGGATGGCGGGCCATCAAGGTTCTATGAGTTTTACTTAAGCACCGGGACTGGCGTGAACCAGAGCTTTACTTACATAGCAAACGATGGCAATTTACTACCGGCGCCGTTGACCATGAGCAAAGTGGGCTTAGGGCCTGCAGAGCGGGCTGACATAGTGATTGACTTTTCAAAGTATCCCGCTTACAGCAAGCTGTATTTGGTGAATCGTTTGGTGCAAACCGATGGGCGCGGACCGGAGGGCCCTTTGGTTAATACACGTGGCACGGACGGCTTACTCATTGCTGCTGGCACGCAGCTACTGCGCTTTGATATTGGAGGTGACCCACTGACGCCCGATATGAGTCAAGTGCCGGCCACCTTGCGTGCGCTGCCACCTATCAACATGGCCGAGGTAGCAGCCAACAGACGCTTTGAGTTCGATAAACAAAACGAAGTGTGGACTATCAATAACAAGATATTCGACGTGGAAAACCCTGTGGCTAAACCCAAGCGTGGCACAGCTGAAATATGGACTTTAAAAGGCAAAGGCAGTTGGCACCACCCTGTACATATCCACTTTGAAGAAGGCCGTATTTTGTCGCGTAACGGTGTGCCACCGCCACCACACGAGAGTGGTCGCAAAGATGTGTATGTGCTGCAGCCCGATGAAGAGGTGCGTGTGTTCATTCGATTCAGAGATTTCTTAGGCAAGTACATGATGCATTGCCATAACTTGGTGCACGAAGACCACGCCATGATGTTGCGTTACGACATTGTTGAATAAGCCAGGAGCCAATCATGAACAAAATTCAAACTAACACTGACCTCGTTACGCAAGCAAACAAGCGTAACTGGTTGAAGTGGGCAGGCAGCGCAGCACTGGCGCCAGTATTGGCGACAAGCACGCTTGCGCTAGCCAAACAGGGGCCTCGCGCTGGTTATTTCCCCAACACCATCGTGCAAACACATGACGGTAAAAAGCTGCACTTCTACGATGATGTGGTGCAAGGAAAAATTGTCGTCTTCAACATGATGTATGCCGTGTGTACGGGTATCTGCCCCAGCAACACCGCTAACCTGCGGCAGGTTCAACAGGCTTTGGGAAGCCGTTTGGGCAAAGATATCTTCATGGTGTCAATGACCTTACAACCTCAGTTTGATACGCCTCAAGCGTTGCAAGATTACGTAAGGCGCTACGACATTCAGCCTGGCTGGATGTTTATTACCGGCCAGCCCAAAGAGATGGATGTCATCCGTCGCAAGCTAGGCTTTTTCAACGACGACCCCAAGATTGATGGCGACCTTGCCAACCATACAGGCATGGTGCGTGTGGGCAATGAGCGGTTAGACCGCTGGTTCATGATGCCCGCTTTGAGTCGACCCCAGCAGATGGCCCGCGCAATTTTACAACTGTAGCTTCATTCTTTCTAACTATTCAGACAATCCAAAGGAGTAAATCATGACTACCCCCCAGTACAACTTCACGGTCACTCAATTAGATCTAGACTTCATTCTCAAGCAAATCAAAATTGCTGAGGCCAGCACCAACCCACTGACTGGCGCGGCAGAAAACTTGGCGGCGCTAGTAGGCAGCCCGTTGTTGCCCTATGGCTTGCGCACCGTTGACGGAACATGGAACAATTTGCTACCGGGGCAAGAACGTCTAGGTGCAGCAGACAACATCATGCCGCGGCTGGTGGCCGCCCATCTACAAAGCGCCGACGTCATACCCGCTGGTTTTTTTGGGCCAGGCAGTCCCGGCGGTACTACTCCAACGTCATACACACAGACGAGTGGCGCAGTATTTGATTCCCAACCACGCGTAGCCAGCAATTTAATCGTCGATCAGACTGCCAACAATCCCGCAGCGGTGGCCGCAGCACTGCAATTGGCTGGATATAAAAGTACCGGTCTTATAGCTGAAGCCACTCTAATTGCCGGGCTTAATACACCCGTACAAACCGCTAATGCGCAGATACAAACCGCACGTGGGCACATCATTTCTGCAGGTACTGACCCGGTTTTGCTAGCCGCTGCCCAGCTAGAACTGAGTAACGCCACAGTAGCGCATACCAGTGCATTTGACGCACTCAATGCAGAGCTTACAAGTGCTGGATTAACTGTATCTTCAGCAGGCACCATCAGCATTCTTAACTTATCGCCTGATATTGGCTTATCGCCATCCTTTAATGGCTGGATGACTTTTTTTGGTCAATTTTTTGACCATGGTCTTGACTTGGTGACTAAAGGAAATAACGGGACCGTATTTGTACCGCTGCTACCAGACGACCCACTTTACGTAGAAGGTAGCAGCACCAATTTTATGGTGCTAACGCGGGCCACGCAGGTCAACGGCCCAGGTGCCGACGGCATCCTGGGGACAGCTGACGATACGACCCATGAAAGTATCAACACCACCACGCCTTTTATTGACCAAAATCAAACTTATACGTCTCACCCCTCTCACCAAGTCTTTTTACGCGAGTACATCATGGTGGACGGAAAGCCTCTCTCAACAGGCCATTTGTTGAATGGTTTGCATGGCGAGGGTAATTGGGGTGAAGTCAAGGCACAGGCATCACACCTGCTGGGTATTCAGTTAACCGATACCGATATTTTTGATGTTCCACTGTTAGCCACCGACCGTTATGGTGAATTCTTACGCGGACCTCACGGCTTTGTCCAAATAGTGACAGCCAGTGGATTGGTCGAAGGCGATCCAACTGCAAATGGCGGTTTGGGTATTGCTATTCCTGCAAATACCATCCACACGGGTCACGCCTTCCTTAACGACATTGCCCACGGGGCTGCGCCAGGTTTTGCTGATTTAGACCATAACCCAGCAACTCCGCCGACCGCGCTGGTCGCAGACTCAGACAATGTGATCAACGGTCAACCCAATCCGAACTATGACCCCACGCAGCCCGTCAGCGCGTCTAATCCGCTTTTGATTCCACAGCCTGTGGGCACGTACGATAACGAAATGCTAGACCGACATTTCATTACGGGGGACGGCCGCGGTAATGAGAACATCGGGCTGACTACTGTGCACTCCGTTTTTCACTCGGAGCACAACCGCCTGGTAGAAGATTACAAAGAAACTGTGCTGGGTAGAAGTGACTTAGCAACGCTTAACGAATGGCTAGTCACCGCCGTTACAGCCATACCCACAGACCCTGCCGTGATTGCAACGCTTAACTGGGATGGTGAGCGCTTATTTCAGGCGGCTCGTTTCGTGACTGAAATGCAATACCAGCACTTGGTGTTTGAAGAATTTGCACGGACTGTGCAGCCTGCAGTTGATCCATTCATTTTTTCTAATTCTGCTGATTTAAACCCTGCCATCGTCGCAGAGTTTGCGCACGTTGTATACCGGTTTGGCCATTCAATGCTAACTGAGAATGTCACCCGCATAGACGCAAATATGCAAACTACGGATGTAGGTTTGATCCAGGCGTTTCTTAATCCTATTGCGTTTGATCAGGGTGGAGTAACCGAGGCGCAAGCCATTGGATCTGTAGTGCGAGGGATGTCGCGGCAAACAGGCAATGCCATAGATGAGTTTGTTACAGAAGCAGTACGTAATAACTTAGTCGGACTCCCGCTAGACCTCGCCACACTGAACATGACACGAGCACGCGAGACTGGTATGCCTACTTTTAACGAGGCACGCGCCCAGTTTTTTGCAGCCAGTGGGCAAGCCAATCTTGCCCCGTACACCAGCTGGGCCGATATGGCTGGACACCTCAAACACCCGCTGTCCATTATTAATTTTGTTGCTACCTATGGTGAGCACTTGTCAATTACCAGCGAGACAACCCTAGCTGGCAAGCGCGCAGCTGCTAGCCTAATGGTCTTCGGCGGAGCTGGTGCGCCAGCAGACCGTGTGGATTTTCTTAACCACACGGGCACTTGGGCTAATACAGAAACGGGGCTCAATAAAGTCGACTTCTGGATTGGTGGCTTGGCAGAAGAAATCAATCAGTTTGGTGGCATGCTGGGCGCAACCTTCAACTACGTTTTTGAAAAGCAAATGGAAACTTTGCAAAATGGTGATCGATTTTATTACCTTAGCCGCACACAAGGCACCAATATGCTTAACGAACTTGAGGCCAACTCATTTGCGGCATTAGTAATGCGCAATTCAGACTTGGGCGCACCGGGCTCGTCGCACATACCCGGGCTGTTATTTGGCACGGCCAACCATATTCTTGAAATTAACACCGCTAAACAAATTGATCTAGATCCGGTGGGTAGTGATCCAGTTCTTAATGCGCTGCATCCATTAGTAGTTAGGCATGCAGCTGGCGCTGATGTAAACGGGGATGGCGCTGCGGACGGCGGCTATCTGCAGTACACAGGGTTTGACCATGTGGTGCTGGGCGGTACGGCAGGTAACGACACCTTGCTGGGTGGCGGCGGTATAGACACGATTTGGGGAGACGCTGGCGATGACCGCATTGATGCCGGTGACGAGGCAGATCAAGTGCACGGTGGCGATGGTGATGACATCATTACCGACCACGGCACGCCTGTCGGCGGCGCAGACTTTTTGCGCGGTGACGAGGGCAACGATGTGATCTCATCTGGAAACGGAAATGATATTGACTTTGGGGGTGGTGGCAAGGACTTCATCATCACTGGCGATGATGCAACAGAGGTTTTTGCAGGTCGTGATGACGACTTTATATTAGGCGGTCGTGGTGCTGATGGCCTAATGGGTAATGAAGGCAATGACTGGATTGAAGGTGGTGAAGGCTTTGACGGTTTGTCAGGCGAAAACTCCGAGCTATTTTTCAACAGTCCAATCATAGGGCATGATGTGCTGAACGGCCAAGGCAATGACACTGATTACGACGGTGAATCTGGTGATGACATTATGGTTGAAGGTGCTGGAATTCAGCGTAATAACGGTATGTTCGGATTTGACTGGGCCATTCACAAAGATGACCCTACAGGGGCGGATTCTGATCTTGGCATTGCGCTCTTTTTTGCACAGCCACAGTTCACCTTGCGTGACCGGTTTGATTCGGTGGAGGGTTTGTCGGGTTGGGTACACAACGACAAATTGACCGGTGCAGCCATACTTAAGGGTGCCGCGGGCGGCGCGGGCGCGGGCCCAGGCAACCCGCCCGACGAGAGCGACCTCAAATCGCAAAACGTGAGCTTGATTGACGGCTTTGCGGAACTACTGGGGCTCACACCTGCGCAAGTAGCTGCTATGCCATTTAACACCTCAGTCATCGACATTCGTCAAGGCGCTGAAGTCATTATTGGCGGTGGCGGTAACGACACCATTAAAGGCAACTTAGGTAACGACTACATTGACGGTGATGCATGGTTGAATGTGCGTATTCGCGTGACGCACAGCAAGACAGCAGACAACACCCAAGCCAACGAATGGTTCACAGTAGACAGCATGAACCAACTTAAGGCACGTATGCTGACCGGCGAAATCAACCCTGGCCAGTTGCATATCGTTCGCGAGATCTTGCAGTCAGCCACAGCCGCGACTGATATCGACACAGCCGTGTACAACGGCAACCTATCTGACTATTCGATTATTCAAAATGCCAATGGTACCTACACCATTACCGACAACCGCGCAGCGGGTGTTTTGGGCAACGATGGCGTGGATCAGATTCGCAATATTGAGCGCTTGCAGTTTGCCGACCGCACGGTCAGCTTAACCAACCACGCTCCTGTTGCGGTGGCTGATACCTTAGCGGCTGTTGAGGACGTTGTGATTACCTTTACTGCAGCGCAATTGCTGGGCAACGATACGGATGCAGACGGCAATCCATTGACTATTTTGTCCTTGACTAATATTACGGGCGGCACAGCGGTGCTCAATCTGGACGGCTCGGTGGCCTTTACACCTGACCCAGACTTTAACGGTGCCGCCAGCTTTAGCTACCAGGCTAGTGACGGCCAATTTCTCAATGCCGTGAGCAATGCCGCTGTGGTGACTGTGAATGTGGCTGCTGTGAATGATGCTCCCATTGGTGCACCGACTGCCTTTCTAGCAGCAGGGCTCAACCCTGCTGCCTATGTAGTGAGCATTGCAGATTTACTAGCCGGGTTTTCTGATGTGGAGGGCGACACTTTAAGCGTTGCAGCCTTAGCCACTAGCAACGGGACCATAGCGCTCAATGCCGACGGTTTAGGCTACACCATCACACCTACAGTCAATTTTGCGGGCATCGTCAACCTGACCTACAACGTGGTGGATGGCAACGGCGGCAGCACAGCGGCTGTTCAGACCTACGAACAAGTAGCGTTTAACGACCCTACTACCGGCGAGCTGCGCATTGCCAGCTATACCAACACGCTGACCAATGCTAATCTGACAGCGACCAACACGATTGCTGATGCCGATCTGCCTACCCTCGTGCCTATCACACAGTGGCAGCGGCTTGTCGCGGGTACTTGGGTCAACATTGTGGCTCCAGCAGGTACGGCAGCCACTTTGGTTAATCAAACAAACACTACGGTGCGTGCCACGACGACGTATACCGATGCCTTTGGAACAACCACCGTTGTTTCTGGTGAAACAGCAGTGGTCGGATCAGGTGCCAACAATACCTTGACGGGGACTGCTGGTAATGATTTTGTTCTGGGCCTAGGTGGCAATGACAACCTTACCGGTGGCGCAGGCAACGACACAGTCGATGGTGGCGCAGGCAACGACACCTTGCGCGCCACAGTAGGTGACGGCAATGATGTGTACATTGGCGATGCGGGGGTAGACACCTACGATATGTCGGTCACTACGGCAGCAGCCAATATCAACCTGACCACCGGGGTAGCCTCTAGTGCCGATACTGGTTTGGACACCCTACGCGGTATAGAGAATATTAGCGCTAGCAGCGGCGACGACACGCTGACCGATGGTGTGGGTAGCAACAGTTTGCTGGGCAATGCAGGTAACGACACGTTTGTAATGACTGCAGACGATGCCCGCGACACGCTAAACGGCGGTGCTGGCACTGGCGATTCCGCAGACTACTCAGCGTTGACTAGCAACCTGGCTGTCACTATTGCCAATAACGCGGTGGTAGGCGGCAGCGGCACTACGGCGGCCACTAGCGACCTGATCACTAATATAGAAAACTTTATTGGCGGGTCGGGGGACGATACGGTGTTGGGTAATGGTGCGGTCAACCAGTTATCAGGCGGCCTAGGCAACGATACACTGAGCGGCTTGGGCGGAGCGGACACCTTAAACGGTGGTGACGGTAACGATACGCTAGTCGGTGGCACGGGCCAAGACACACTGACAGGCGGTGCAGGCGCAGACGTATTTGACTTCAACGTAGTCAATGAGTCAGGCGTAGGTGCGGCAGTGCGCGACATCGTGACTGACTTTTTAAGTGGCATTGACAAGCTGGATTTTTCAACACTAGATGCCAACACCGGCGTTGCAGGCAACCAAGCCTTCAGCTTAAACACCACAGCGGGTGCCGCCTTCACTGCGGCTGGTCAACTGGTCTTTCATTACGAAATACTCGGCGGCCAAGAGTTCACCGTGGTGGAGGGTAATATCAATGGCAACTTAGCCACTGATTTCCAAGTGGCGCTCTTAGGGCACCACACCTTTGCGCCGCAAGACATTGTCTTGTAAATGCCATGAAGCACGCAGGTCATCAACCTAAAAACGAACTTGCGCAGGCGCTGAGTAGCTGCCAAGGGGCGTTTAAAACAGTAGGGTTCTTCAGCGCCATCATTAACTTGATGCTGCTGGTACCCTCACTGTATATGCTGCAGGTATACGACAGGGTGCTGGCCAGCCATAACCAGACCACTTTGTTAATGTTGACCATCATGGTGCTGGGGGCTTTTGCCTTCATGAGCATGCTGGAGTTTGTGCGCAGCTTTGTACTGATAAGGGTAGGCGCAAAGCTCGACATGGCCTTAAACCAACGCATTTACACCGCAGCCTTTGAGCAAAATCTTAAGAAAGCAGGGGGCAATGCGGGACAAGCACTGCAAGACTTAACCACGGTGCGCCAATTTGTGACGGGCAACGCCCTGTTTGCTTTTTTTGATGCGCCATGGTTTCCCTTTTATCTAGTGGTGATATTTTTATTTAATTCCTCACTGGGCGTTTTTGCATTGTGCGGCACCATCGCTTTGATTGCTTTGGCCTACGTGAACGAAGTAGCCTCTAAAAAACAGATGCTAGAGGCTGGCAACATGGCGATAGCTGCGGGAAACTTGGCAACTAACAATTTGCGCAACGCCGAGGTGATAGAAGCCATGGGCATGCTGCCCAATCTGATGGCGCGGTGGTACAAGCTGCATGGTCGTTTTCTGCATCTGCAAGCGCAGGCGAGCGAGAAGACGGCCGTTATCACCGCAGTGACTAAATTTTTCCGCGTATCGCTGCAATCACTGATTTTGGGGTTTGGTGCACTTTTGGTGCTAGACGGCAAGATCACGGGCGGCATGATGATCGTATCGTCCATTTTGATGGGCCGTACGCTCAGCCCAGTGGAGCAGCTAATAGGGGTATGGAAAACCTGGGGCAGCACGCGTGCCGCTTACCAACGCCTGAGCGAATTATTGGCCGCTAACCCACCGCGCCGCACTGGTATGGCGTTGCCTAAACCGCAAGGTCGCATTTCTGTAGAGGCGGTAACTGCTGGGCCACCAGGCTCTAACTTAGCCGTGATTAAAAACCTGAGCTTTGCCATTGTGCCAGGCGATGTGTTGGGAATTATTGGCCCCAGCGGGTCAGGCAAGTCCACGTTGGCCCGCCTGTTGGTGGGCGTGTGGCCCTCCGCCATGGGCACCGTGCGCTTAGATGGGGCCGACTTGTACCAGTGGAATAAAGACGAACTAGGCCCGCACATTGGCTACTTGCCACAAGACATTGAGCTGTTCGGCGGCACAGTCAGTGAAAACATTGCACGTTATGGCGAAATGGACGCTGACAAAGTTATTGAGGCGGCCAAGCGTGCTGCCGTACACGACATTATTTTGCAACTGCCACAAGGCTATGACACTGTTTTGGGCGATGGTGGTGCCGGGTTGTCAGGCGGGCAAAAACAGCGCATTGGTTTAGCGCGCGCTATGTATGACGATCCGTCACTGCTTGTCTTGGACGAGCCTAATTCCAATCTAGATGATGCGGGCGAGCAGGCACTGGTAGCGGCCATGGTTGACTTTCGCACGCGTGGCAAAACGGTGGTATTGATTACCCACCGCACCAGTGCCATTGGCGTGACGAACAAACTACTGTTGTTGCAAGGTGGTGTGGCACACATGTTTGGCCCCACAGCCGAGGTATTGACTGAGCTGACCACTGCGGCGCAACGGCCCGCGCAGCTAGCTAAATCTGCGGCCAGCTTGGCAGCGGCAGGTGTACAAGCTATTGAGCCTGCACACGCTGGCACCTAACCCCGCAACATTACACACACGAGGCAAGCCATGACAATCAGCACAGTAACAGGCCATGGGCTGGTGATTAACAATCCTACGCAGCGCGACTTTGATACCACCCAAGTCAAGACCGACACCCAGCCGTATATGCGACTGGGTTGGTGGGTCATACTCGCGGGTTTGGGTGGGTTTATGTCGTGGGCATCACTTGCGCCGCTAGACAAAGGGGTTCCACTCAGTGGCACTGTTACGGTGGCTAGCAACAAAAAAGCCGTGCAGCATTTAACAGGCGGGGTAGTAGACGCTATTTTGGTAAAAGAGGGCGATACCGTAAAAGCAGGTGATGTGTTGGTGCGCCTGAATGCTGTGCAGGCCAAAGCCAATGCTGAGATAGTACGCGTGCAGTATTTTAGCGCGCGTGCGGCAGAAGCCAGGCTAACCGCAGAGCGCGATGGCCACAAAACGATGGTGTTTCCGCCAGAGCTGCAAAGCGCCAAAGCTGATCCGCGCGTAGCCAACAACATCATGCTGCAACAACAATTGTTCAGCTCACGCCAGTCAGCTATCGCTACAGAATTGTCAGCGCTAGATGAGAATATTGCAGGGCTGAAACAGCAAAGTGCGGGGCTTGAGGAGGCACACGTTGGAAAAAATACCCAGTTAGCTTTTCTTAAAGAGCAATTGGACAGCACACGCAATTTAGCCAAAGAAGGCTACATATCGCGCAACCAACAACTGGAACTAGAGCGTACCTATTCGCAGCTCAGCACATCAGCCTCGGAAGATATTAGCAATATTGGCCGCAGTCAAAAGCAAATCTCAGAATTTAAGTTGCGCCGCTTGCAGCGCCAGCAAGAGTACCAAAAAGAAGTGCGCACCCAACTGTCTGAAACACAAAAAGAAGCCGATAATTTGGCCAATCGCTTGGCAGGCCTAGACTACGACCTGGGCAGCGTGCTGGTCAAATCTCCCGTCGATGGTACGGTAGTGGCCATGAATATTTTTACCCATGGAGGCGTAGTGGCACCGGGTTTTCGCATGATGGACATTGTGCCCAGCAGCGATGCTTTGACCGTAGATGGGCAGCTGCCGGTGCATTTGATAGACAAGGTTCAGCCCAATTTACCGGTTGAGCTGATGTTTACTGCGCTCAATCAAAACACTACTCCTAAAATTCCTGGCATCGTCACCCAAGTATCTGCTGATAGATTGGTTGATGAAAAAACTGGGCAGCCTTATTACAGTATGAAAACTATGGTGGCACCTGAGGGCATGAAGCTGCTGGCGAACCAGCAAATTCGCCCAGGTATGCCAGTCGATATGTTTATCAAGACAGGTGAACGCACTATGCTGAACTATCTGCTTAAACCGCTGTTTGACCATTTCAAAATGTCGATGGCTGAGGAGTAGCGTAGCGCCCATCAAGCGCCCATCAGCCTGGTACCTTCAAACGCTCGGGCCTCCCCACTGGCTTGGTACTGAGCCCAAGCGGTTAGCAGCACCATGGCCACAAAGCCGCCTGCAATTAACACGGGGTACGCCGCTAAAATTTCAAACAGCGAATATTTGAAGTTGAGTGGGCGTCCAATGCCCAGCATGGCAGCGTAAAACCATGACACGCCTGATACCGCGCCGGTAAACAAAGCCAAGATGCGCTGGCTAAACGACAGCTTAAGCAGGGAGCCTGCTTTTTGCAGCACCGGCAGCACATATTTATGCAACGCAAAACCGTTGAGCGTGAGTAACATGACTATCGCTACCTTGGACTGCAATTTTGGGTTAGAAAAATAGCCCCATCCCTTCGAGTAGGCGTCCAAAGACACCAACGCCACGCCCGTAAGCCACAGCATCCACAGGGCGCGTGATACCGTTTTTTGCAGCTGAGATAAATGTTCAGGGTCAAGCCGGTCGTTGGGGTCGGCTTTGAGCAATTGTTTAACCATAGCGATGTCGCTGGTTAAAACCAGACCAATGGCGACACAGCAAGCGATAAGGTGTGCATACAACACTGCCATGCGCGTAAATTCAAATTCCATATGTAGTTCTCTGTAGTTCTTAATGCTTGCGTTGTATGTAGTAATTTATGCTCGCCCAACATCGCTTTGAAAACTCCCCGGTTGAATATGCCTCAACGCTGCGAGGGCTACCGGTGTGTTTTGAAAAAGAATGTGCCTTACAGGAAATTAACTTATGAACTACTTTAACTACAGGGAGAAATTTTAAATGTGCAATATGCACATCTTTATAATCAAAATGAGAGCGTATGTTGGCAAATCTAGCTGGACTGCAGTTTGCAGAATCAATCCAATTCAGTTACTTGTCTTACATAGCTAAAAGCTTTGGATGCCAGTTTCTATCCCTTTGAAGCGTCTTTCGCACTGCCTATAGAGTGCTTGTGCAGTATCAAGTGAGCAGGTGAATCGCTATAAATTAAATAGCTGCTTGAGCAGGAGTTACTGGAGTTAGAAGCCTAAGAAGCCTTAAAAAATCACGTCAAAGCTGCTTTCGCCGCCTGCAGCACACTGGTGCGCAGCCACTGGTGGGCGGCGCTGGGGGTTTTGCGGTGGTGCCACAGGGCGTCGACATGCACCACGGACATGGCAAAGGGCAGCTCGCGCACGGCCAGGTCGCCTGCGGCGTCGGCTACGCGTACAAAGTGGCGCGGCAGCACGGTGAGCAAGTCAGAATTAGCCACCACGCGGCCTGCGGTAAAAAACTGATTGACCGTGAGCACTATGCGCCGTGTGCGGCCCAGCGACGTGAGCGCCTGGTCGACAAAGCCAAAGGGCTTGCCCGAGAAGCTAACCAGCAAATGGTGGGCGGCGCAGTACTGGTCAAGCGTGAGCGTTTTACGCCGTGCCAGTGGGTGGCTGCGGCGCATCACGCATACATATTCGCCCACATACAAGCGCTCGTGTTCAAAGCTGGCGCCCGCGCTCAGGGCGCCCAGCGTGCCACGCACCTGCCCGGCAGCTGCGATAAAGCCCGACTGCGCCTGCGCCGTCAGGTCAGCCAGCACCGCAGGAAAGTGACCCACTGCCATGTCGATACGCTCTTCGTCTAGCAGACGGCGCGGGTCGCGTGTAGTCAGCGGTAGCACGCGGATCGACACACCGGGTGCGTCACGCGCGATGATGGCGACCAAGCCCGGCATCAGCTCTGAGGCTGTAGCGTCGGCCATCGCCAGCATAAAAGTAGCGTCTGATGTGCTGGCGTCAAAGGTGCCGGGCGACAGCGACTGCTGCAAGTTTGCCAGCGCGCTGCGAATAGCGGGCCACAGCACTAGCGCGCGGGGCGTGGGTTCTACACCAAAGCCTGCGCGCTGCACCAGAGAGTCGCCCAGCACATCGCGCAGGCGTTTGATGGCATTGCTGACCGCTGGCTGGGTCATGGCCAGGTTGTGTGCAGCGCGGGTAAGGCTGCGCTCGGTCAATACCTCGTCTAGCACGCGCAACAAATTTAAATCTAGCGTGCGAAAGTTCAGCGCCCGCACTTGCAAGTCAGCAGAACTACCAGAAGCTTTATGTGCAGGCGCAGTAGGCGATAGTGGTGGCATGGTCAGTTATGCAGGTGCTTAGGGCGCGGTAGACGCCAGGTTGCTTAGCGACTTAATTATACGATTTGTGAATAATAAGCATCACTATTCTAAAGTTGCAGCGCACTAAGGTAAACCCTATGATTGCTATATCAGTAACCAACTTAGTTCCGTTTTACAGGAAATACACCATGACCACTCTACCTTTTGCCAACAGCATCAACACCCATTTGAACATCGCCAGTGCACAAGCTGCTGAGAACACACCAAAGTTAGTAAAGACCAACTCCGCGCGTACGCTAGGCACGGTCATGCTAGCCGCAGTAGTATCAGCCTTACTGGTCGTAGTTAACCAAGCGCTTGACGCATGGAGCGAAAACCATTTACTGATGGCTTGGGTAGCTTTGTGGGCGATTGGCTTCCTAGCCATGGGCTTGCTGGCGACACCCGCACACCGCGCCGCACGCAGCCTGCGCGCCAGCTTTGCACAGTGGCGCATTGAGAACAAGGAAGCCGAAGAAGAAGCCAAAATGTGGGAAATCGCCAAGTACGACCCGCGCATCATGGCCGACATTCAAGCCGCGTTAGCACGCAACGCAGGCTAATTTGCAGCCCTAAAGTAGCTTGCAGCAGGCTACCCAGTAGCACTGCAAGCTACTTGTTACATACCGCTTGAAGCCCTAGCGGCCCAGCCTGAGAATACACACGCCACCCTACGCAAGTTCGGTGGCGTTTTGTTTAACTCATGAAAGGCTAAGGTGGCTTTGCTACCGACCGTATGACAAGCAGTGTGATCTTGCAAGCCGCAGGCGCGGTATTGTTGGCAGACTTTGTATCAGGTGTAGTGCATTGGGCAGAAGACGCCTACGCACGCAAAGACACCCCCATTGTGGGCAAATGGATTGGCGAGGCCAATATTGAACACCACGTCACGCCGCGCGCTTTTGTCAGCCGCAGCTGGTGGGCCAGCTCGTGGGATTTGGCATTAACTGGTTTGTTGGTCGTATCGGGCGCTTGGTGGCTTAAGCTGTTGACGTGGCAGGTGTGGTTGTTTGCCGTGGTCAGCGCCAATGCCAACCAAATTCACAAATGGGCGCACAGCGCACCGCACGAAAATGGCCGTTTGGTGACGTGGTTGCAAAAGTTAAAACTACTGCAAACCCAGCGCCACCACGCACGCCACCACAGCGGAAAAAAAGACTCGCACTACTGCTCGGTGACTAACTTTTTAAACCCGCTGCTCGAGGAGCTGGATTTTTGGAAGACGCTAGAACGTTTTAACGAACGGGTGTTGGGGTTGAAGCGCCGTAGCGACCCTACGGTGAAGTAAATACACTAGCTGCAGCGGGCAGGTAATCGCAAGATTTTCATCGCTGCCACGCTCCATCACCGCTTGGCTGATGTAGTAGGTTATTGTGCCGCATCAGCGTAGTCTCTTGGTGGTGAGATGGCGTATGCCAACCGCCCTCATACTGGGGTACCAGAAATCGGGCAGTCGGCATACGCTATCTCACTTGCAACCATGGTCGCACGCCACCGGTAGTCGCCGATGTGAGCATTTGGGGAAAGATCAAAATTCAGGAAAACTTTGCATCCGGCGCGATACCCAACACAAACGAAATTTTGCTCTGACCCCAATTGCGCCCCACCGAAGCACGGGCTGTTAAAAACCAAGCAAAGAACAATGTGACGAGTCGGGTCCGTCTCGAGTCCAGCTCTCCGGGGATACCGTTAGCCCAGAAACCAGCGTTCCGATGCGCAACGATAACCCAGCAACTAAGTCCCCGGCGCGTACGCGAGCCAAGCGACCCACCCTACTTCCCAATACAAAACCGAGAAAATATTTCACCCAGCAAATCGTCCGCACTGAACTCACCTGTAATGCTGCTCAGCGCGTTTTGCGCTAACCGCAGCTCTTCGGCCAGCAAGTCCAAGTGCTGCGCTTGTGCGGCTAAATGGTCTGCAGCCCATACTAAATGAGCCTGCACTTTTTTCAAGGCTTGCACATGCCGCTCACGGGCGATAAACACACCTTCGGGGGCCGATTGCCAGCCCGCAATAGCCAGTAGTTTTTGGCGCAAAGTGTCAATGCCTTGTCCTGTTTTTGCGCTCATGGCGATGCTGTCCGCACGCGCTGCTAGGCTGGTGACCGAATCGCTTGGCACCGCATCCAGCTTGTTCCAAATTTGCACTACAGGAATACTACGCGATACCTTTTGGGCTATGGTATCTGCCAACGCTGCATCAGCTGCTATGGTTTGCGCAGCAGTAGATGCATCAATCGTAGCCGCCAAGTCATGCAAGTGCAGCACCGCGTCGGCGCCGCTGATCTCGTCCCACGCGCGGGCGATGCCTATTTGCTCCACCACATCGGTGCTGTCGCGCAGGCCTGCGGTGTCGATGATGTGCAGTGGCACGCCGTCGATTTGAATGGTTTGCTGCACCTTGTCGCGCGTAGTGCCTGCAATAGGGGTGACTATGGCCAGCTCGGCCCCGGCCAGTGCGTTGAGCAGCGAGCTTTTGCCGGCGTTGGGCTGCCCGGCAATGACTACTTTGATACCTTCGCGCAACAGCGCGCCTTGGGTGGTTTTGTGCAGCAGATCGGTGCAGGCCTGCTGCAATTTTTTTAGCTGCCCGTGGGCGTTGCCGCGTTGCAGATGGTCAATTTCTTCTTCAGGAAAATCTAGCGTCGCTTCCACCAGCATGCGCAGGTGTACCAGCGCGTCGCGCAGTGCATGCACTTGGCGTGAGAACACGCCGGCCAGCGACCGGCTGGCGCTGCGTGCGGCGGCCTCGGTGCTGGCGTCGATCAAATCGGCAATGGCTTCGGCTTGCGCCAAATCTATTTTGTCGTTTAAAAAAGCGCGTTCGGTAAATTCACCGGGGTTAGCCACGCGCAGGCCTGTGCCTTGGCCCGCTTGCAGGCAGCGCGCTAGCAGCAGTTGCAGCACTACCGGGCCGCCGTGGGCTTGTAGCTCTAGCACGTCTTCGCCAGTGTAGCTGTGCGGTGCGGGGAAGTAGATGGCCAAGCCGTGGTCGATGGGGCTGCCGTCGGCGTCGGTAAATGGCAAATAAGTAGCCATGCGCGGCTGCAAGGCTTTGCCGCACAGCGCATCAATCACCACTTGCACAGACGAGCCTGACACCCGCACAATGCCTACCGCGCCGCGTCCTGGGGCAGTGGCAATGGCGGCGATGGGGTCGTTATGGCGGGCTAGCATGGCGAGACTTTGAAAGTGAGCTAAGGTGATGTTGTGCAGCATGTTAGCGCAGGTGGGTGGCCGATGGCATGCGTGGTGTGATTTTTAATTTTTGGGCGCAGCGTGAGCGGAGACGCTGGTTACGACCTCTAGCGTGCGCGCCGGAAAGCTGGACTCGAGACGGACCCGACTCGTCACATTGTTCTTCGCTTGGGTTTTAGCAGCCCGCACTTAGGTAGGGTAGTTAGATTAGCAAATACTATCAATTGCATAGCTGCCTGAGCAGTTAATACGGCTTGCAAGCCTTAAAAACCTTAGAAATTTTCACAACACAAAGCGGCTAAACTACTCCCCATGCAAGCTACAACTCTATCCCGTCGCGCTATGTTGCGCGCCGCTGCCGTCGCCGCTACGCTGCCCGCCAGCCTGCTGGGCCAAGCCCAAACCTCAACTCCGACCCCAAATTCAAACTCAAATCCAAGTCCATCTAGTGGTGGCCCACGCCTGCGCTTAATCGGCCACACCACATTAGCGCACAAGCTGCAATTTAAAAGCACCACTGTCGGCGGGCTGAGCGGCATCGACTACGACCGCGAGCGCGGCGTGTACTACGCCATCAGCGATGACCGGTCTGACATCAACCCTGCGCGGTTTTACACACTAAAGTTACCCATCACCGCAGACAGCGTGGGCGCGCCCGAGCTGCTGGCGGTGACTACGCTGCAAACGCCCGATGGCAGGCCTTACCCCAGCAAACGCACCGTGACGTTAGATAACCCCGACGTACCCGACTGCGAGAGTATTCGCCTGCGCAGCGCCACCAACACGCTGTACTACACCAGCGAGGGCGACATTCAACGCGGCATGCACCCGTTTGTGCGCGAGATGCGCCTAGACGGCAGCTACCTTAGCCAAGTGCCCGTGCCCAAAATGTTTGCCGCTGACCCCACCGGCAAAACCGGCCCGCGCCAAAACAAAGCCTTTGAAGGTTTGAGCTTTACACCCAGCGGCGACACAGCTTGGTTTGCTACCGAGGCCGCGCTGGTGCAAGACGGCCCCATGCCTGCGGTGGGCGTGGCTGGTGGCCCGATTCGTCTTACACAGTTTGCCGCACACAGTGGGCAGTCGTTTCGCCAAATCGCCTACGTGCCCGACGCGATACCGGCGGCACCCAAAGTGGCAGGCATCACGCTGCCCGCTGCCATCACGCCCGAAGCGCTGGCGGACAACGGCATCAGCGAGATTTGGATGGCCAGCGAAACCGGCATGCTGGTGCTAGAGCGCGCGTATGCCCGCGGCGTAGGCAACTCGCTGCGCCTGTACTGGATAGACACCGAAAATGCCACTGACGTGCTGGACATGCCCACGCTGGTGGGTGCCAAATTTAAACCTGCCGACAAAAAACTGCTGCTGGACTTTGCCACCGCGGGCCTGCCGCGCTTGGACAACACCGAGGGCATGACACGCGGGCCCACGCTGCCCAACGGCAACCCCACACTGGTGTTCGTCAGCGACGATAATTTCAATAGCAACCAGATCACGCAGTTTGTGGTGTTTGAATGGTTGGCTAATTAAAAAATCGAAGGGACGGTATGAACGAGAACATTGCATTTATTGGCGGCGGCAACATGGCCAGCGCCATCATCGGCGGGTTGATCAAACAGGGTATGCGTCCGCTACAAATCATGGTAGTAGAGCCCCATGCACCGCAGCAAGAAAAACTGAAAACTGACTTTGGCATTGAAGCTTTTAGCGCACCCAATAGCATGCTGGCGCAAGCGGCTACCGTGGTGTGGGCAGTTAAGCCGCAAACTTTTCGGGTAGCCGCGCAACAAGCGCGTGCGCACACGGCCCAGGCGCTGCATTTGAGCGTGATGGCGGGCCTGCGCACCGACAGCATGGCCCAGCTGCTGGGCACGCAGCGCATCGTGCGCAGCATGCCCAACACGCCTGCGATGATCGGCCAAGGCATCACCGCGTTGTTCCCCACCGCACAGGTAACCGACGCTGATCGCAGCACGGCCGAGCGCATCGTGGCCTCCACCGGCGAATATCTGTGGCTAAGCGACGAGGCCCAGCTTGACGCTGTAACTGCCATCTCAGGCTCAGGCCCGGCCTATGTGTTTTATTTTTTAGAGGCCATGACGCAAGCGGGCGTTGACATGGGCTTGTCACCTGCGCAAGCTGCGCAGCTTGCGCAGGCTACCTTTACTGGCGCCTCAGCCTTGGCCCACGGCGCCGCCGAGTCTCCCAAGGTACTGCGCGAACGCGTCACATCGAAAGGCGGCACCACGTATGCGGCCATCACGTCAATGGAGCAAGACAACGTGGCCAACATGTTCATGCGCGCCATGCACGCCGCCCGCCGCCGTGCCAAGGAGCTGGGCGACGAGTTTGGAGCCTAGCGGGCCCGTTTTTAAGATGTTTTAGGGCTCTAACCCAAGTAAATCCTGCTCAAGCAGCTATTTATTACATAGCGTTGCAGGTATAGCTAGTGGTTAAAGTAACTTCCCTTCATTCGTGCCTGTTATGGGATTCGTGCAAATCTCTTGCATCGTTGGAGAGACGGTTTCTCGCTTAGCGTGCGCGACGCAGAGCTGAACTCGAGACGGACCCAACGCGTCACATTGTTCGTTGCTTGGTTTAAGTAGCCCGTGCTTCGAGTCAGTCGTTGGTTTGGCGCCTGCTATTTATTGCATAGCTGCTTGAGCAGGTTCTGCGGCCTAGAACGGGTAAAATGCTGTGAAAACCCGTATGAATTAAGCTGTTTTCCGCTCTACCGCACCAGAGCCAACCGCGACCAAGCTGATGCGAAAAAATCACTGCCAAAGCTGCAGCTCACGCTGCTAGAAAATTAATCTTCAAACCTAGCGATCTAAGCAATCAATCACAGCTCGCGCCGCTTCTTGCGCGGCCGGCCCGACAGTGCGATGTCGTACAGCCAGTTGGGTAGTAGCCGCAGCAACTTGGCCACTATGCCCATTTGCCAAGGGATCACGCGGTAGCTGCTGCCTGCGGTAATGGCGGCAAAAGCGCGGTCGGCAAATACGTCAGGTTGCAGCAAAAACGGCATAGAGTAGCTGTTGCTTTGCGTTAGCGGCGTGTTGATGTAGCCCGGCAAAATGGTGACTACTTGCACGCCGTGCTTGCCAGTGGCGGCGCGCATTTCGCCGCGCAGGCTTTCGCAGTAGGCCACTACAGCGGCTTTGCTGGCGCAGTAAGCGCCGTGGCCGGGCAGGCCGCGGATAGCGGCTACGCTGGCAATGCCGACCAGGCTGCCGGTTTTGCGTGCTTCCATCGCGGCAACAAAGGGGTGAAAGGTGGCGGCCAGGCCAATGTTGTTGGTGGCAAAAGTTTGCGCTAGCACGTCGATGTCGGCGCGCACAGCGGTGTCTACGCCAACGCTGATACCAGCGTTGGCGATCACCACATCGGGCAAGCCTTGTTGGGCAATGCAGGCGGCACCTGCGGCAGCAATGCTGTCGGTGTGGGCTACGTCGGCGCTATAAATTTCAAAACGGTTGGCTTGGATATGGTGTGCAGCAGCCCACTTGGTGATCTCATCAGTACGGCGCGCTACCAGAGCTAAGCGGTAACCGGCTTGGTGAAATCGCCAGGCTAGCGCTTGGCCGATGCCGCTAGAGGCGCCAGTGATAAAGACCAAGGGTGAGGCGGGGTTGGTAGTAGACATGGTGGCTTGGGGTGTAGGGTAGCAACAAGGCTTGCAAAGCTAAAGTCTAGGCGCTGCAGATTCACGGCGCTGCGCGGGGCGACAGTGTGCCCCGCACGCGGCCTTGCAGGGTGGCAACGCGACCTAAGTTGTCGTACTCCAAACTGTCCGCCGTAAAAACATCGTTGCCGCGCTTGAGCGTGACAGGCAGGTGCGATTTAACTTGCTCGGTGCGTAAAAACGCATGCAAAAATTCACCACGAAATTCCAAGCGCGGTTGCACGTTGCCTGCTGCGTCTTTGCCTGCTTCGCGCACCACCAGCGCGTCACCCACCAGTTGCACTTCAGAGCCGTCGGCGTTGCTGTAGGCCTTTTTAGCCGTTGCCGTGGTGAGCTGGGCGGCTTTAAAAGAGCGGATGCGGGCTTGGTCAATTTCTAAAATATTCGTATCGGGGTAGTGTTGGCCTTGCTTGCCCGCAATCTCGCTGCGCAGTTGGCCTGCGGCGTCAAAATTTTTGACTGCAAAGTTGCGCATGTAATAGTCGGGTTCATGGGTCATGGGTACGTCATCTGTGGGCACGATGGCGCCTGGTGTATTGCGCGCTAGCCACCATGTGCCCAGTGCTAGCACGGCGATCAGCAGCATGGGCAAATAGGTGGTGGAGGCAAACCACAGGTTCTGCCCCCATCGCACAGCGGCAGCCCATGCAGCAGCTATGCCAGATTCGGTGCGTAGGCTAGTAGTCATGCTGGTAACTGCAGAGCCAATTGGCGTGCGTAGTGGCCTTGTGCTGCCAGCACCAGGTCGCACAGTTCGCGCGCTGCGCCTTCGCCACCCCGCTGGCGCGTAATAAAGTGGGCGACAGCGTGGTTCTCTGCATGCGCGCTGGCAGGCGCACAGGCCAATGCGGCACGGCACAGCAAAGGCAAGTCGGGCCAGTCGTCGCCCATGGCGGCGGCTTGCGACCAATTTAGGCCTAGCTGGGCTAATAGCTTGTCCGCAGCGGGTAGTTTGTCTTCAGTGCCGTACACAGCATGTTCTACGCCCAGCGCTTTTAAGCGGGTGCGCAGAGGTGCACTGTCGCGCCCGGTGATCACGGCAATATGGATGTCTGCGCGCTGCAGCATTTTGAAACCTTGGCCGTCCAGCACGTTAAAACGTTTGAGAGTTTCGCCCGCCTCGCTAAAGTGCAGGCCGCCGTCGGTTAGCACGCCATCCACATCAAAAAACACGATGCGCACACCTTGCGCGCGCAGCAGCAGGGCGGGGTCAAAGGTTTGTGTGGCGGTGCGGGTGGCGGGCATGGTGATTTTTATGAACGGTGTGATGGCATGGGCATGGCGCGGCTAGATTACTTTAGCGCGCATCAAGTCGTTGGTATTCAGTGCACCCACTAGCAAGCCTTGCGCATCGGTCACCAGCACGCTGGTAATTTGGTGCGCTTCCATCATAGCCACAGCATCTACTGCCAACGCGTCAGAGCTTAAGGTGCGTGGGTTGGCGTGCATCACGTCGGTGGCTTGCAGGGTGCGCAGGTCATGGCCTTGCTCGACCAGGCGGCGCAGGTCACCGTCGGTGAAGATACCCATGGGCTTACCTGCCGCATCTACCACGGCGGTAGCGCCCAAGCCTTTAGCGCTCATCTCGCGCATCAGGTCGATAAACAATGCGCTGGGTGGTACGCGGGGCACAGCAGTGCCCTCGCGCATGACGTCGCGCACATGGGTAAACAGCTTGCGCCCTAAGCTACCGCCCGGGTGGGAGCGGGCAAAATCTTCGGCTTTAAAGCCGCGTGCGTCCAGCAGCGCCACGGCCAGCGCATCGCCCCAGGCGAGCTGCGCCGTGGTACTGGCGGTAGGCGCCAGGTTCAATGGGCAGGCTTCTTTGGCGACACTGCTGTCTAGCGTAGCCGCCGCATGGTGGGCTAGGGTGGATCCTAGGCCAGCGGTAATGGCGATCAGCGGCGTGCCCATGCGTTTGATCACAGGCAAGATGGCGGTCAGTTCGTCGGACTCGCCCGAGTTAGAAATAGCCAGCACGCAGTCAATCGCTTTGATCATGCCCAGGTCGCCATGGCTGGCCTCGGCGGGGTGCACAAACATGGCAGCTGTGCCGGTAGACGCTAAGGTAGCGGTAATTTTGCGGCCAATATGCCCGCTTTTGCCCATGCCCATGACCACTACGCGGCCCCGAGTGGCCAGCACCAGCTCGATGGCTTTGGTAAATGCGGCTTGCTGCGGGCCGGGCTGCGCTAGCCGTGCGCGCAGGCCCTGCACAGCAGCAGCCTCGATGTCAAAGGTCTCTAGCGCTAGGGTAATAGCTTGGGCGGCGTTGAATGTCATCCCTACATTTTAGGGCCTGCAGGCAGGGGCAGGGGTTGCTATTGCGTTCTGATCAGCTATGGGGCTGCTGCGGCAGCGGGGCTTGCAGCTTTGAATTTGGCCACGCGTTCGGCGTCTGCCGGGTGCGACGAGATGATAGAAATGCCCAAGGGCGTAGACTTGTCTTTGGTCTTTTGCTCGGCCCGCATGGTGTCAAAAAACTTCACCATCACCAGCGGCGAAATAGCGTTAGCCTGCATAAACCCAATAGCGTGGTCGTCGGCCTCGCGCTCGGCGTTGCGGCTGTAGGCCATGCTGCCCAAAATCAGCGGCGCGGTAGTAATCAGTGTGCCGTAGTCGCCAAATGCGATCGACAGTACGCCTTGCACCGCCGCCAATTGCACCAACTGGCGCATACCGTGGCGCAAGGTCACGTGGCCTATTTCGTGGCCCATTACCCCCATTACTACGTCGTCGTCGTTGACCAAGGTAACCAGCTCGTCGGTCAGCACCATAGTGCCGCCGGGCAAGGCAAACGCGTTGGGGCCAATAGTAGATTGGCGAAACTCTAGCTGGTAGGCCGGCAAGTTTTGCGGGTAGGCTTTGCGCATGGCCGCGTCAAAGCGTGCGCGTAAACGATCTTGCGTGGCTGCGGGCAGCTTGCTGGGCCGCATCCACTTGCCGTCTATTTGCGTCAGCGCGTTGCGACCCAAAGCCTCGTCTACCGACAGGGGCACCAGGCTGGCAATGCCGCGTGCGGCCACGGGCAAGCCCCACACATACAGGACAGCCAGCGCACTGGCCAGCAGTGCCAGCGCCACTAGCGTGCCGCGCCAGCTTTGCTGCGAGCGCACTACCCAACTTTCGGCACGTGGCAGGTGCTGCGCTGCCCATGCGTCGTAGGCGCGGGCATCGTGGGCATGCAATTGACCGCCGTTTAAAAACTCTACCAAGCGCGCGCCGCTGCGTGTGCGCTCGGGCCAGCGCACGTCGGCGAGCGGCACGGTGTGCACTAGAAAGCCATCGTGCTGCCCGTGCAGCTGCAGCGATGCCCCAGCGACGGACAACGTTACAGGCTGGGATTTGGCACTGCGCCCGTCAAAGTATTGCACTGGCAATGCCCCGGGCACCGCTGGGGACGCATTAAAAGGGGCGTGGCCAGCGGCGGTCATGGGGCCTACATGCCCATGTCAAAGTCAAACATATCCGCTGCCATGTCGCCCAGTGCATCCGTCTCATTCTTGCGGGCGGCGTCGGTCAAGGTGTCTAGCGCAATGCGTGTTTTCAGGTTGACAGCCTCAATTTGCATGCGCCGCGTAGCCACCATGGCAAACGGCCAGTACAGGCCTGCGGTGATCAAAATCAAACCATAGTTTTTAAGCTGCAGCCCCATGTAGCTGCCCGCGCTGAGCTCGCTTTTAAAACGCACATGGCTGTTGCCTGTGCGTGACCAGACTAAGTTTTGCATGTGGGTACTAAAGTAGGCGCGCGGCAAAATATTTATACACACGACGAAGGCAAAAAGCAAAGCCATTGCAAGTAAAAAACCTGTTAAGAATCCCGCTCCGCCCCAGCCCCTGCTGAAAAACCCAGGGATTAACATAAGGACTGCTCCAGCAAAAATAGCCACTATCAGCAATGCCATAAACAGTGTTTTCAACGCCACTTTGTACATGTCGATAAAGCCACTGCGAAACTCCATGCGCAGCGGGCCCCAAGCCGAATGGCTGACCTGAAAGCGTTTAATGAGCCATAGAAAATACGGCAAAGTCACTACAAATAAAATCATGCCCAAACCTACCGCGCTGCCCCACAGATCTCGGTCTGTGCCTTTGAGTGGCGACTCGCTGCCTTTGTAGCCTGCCAATACCAGCGGCACGATCAGCAATAAATTAGGCGGCATCACGGCCCAATACACTTGGCCTAAACTGCTGGGCTTTAAATGCATGCGAATGCCGCGCCAGCTGGTGTTAGCCAAGCGAAATTTGAGCGATGCGCGGTACAGCACTGGCCAAACGATGACAAACGCTAAAGCCGCTGCCAGGCCAGCCCACAGCGAAAACTGCGAAGCCAGCGTGTAAACGCCAAAAAACGCAGCAGCTATCAGCGTGCCGCGTAACATTTTGGACGGCTGGCCATGAAAATCCATCGCATCGCCATCAATGCGCGTGTTGCCATAAAAATACTTGAGCTTGCGCACCTTGGCCCAGGGTATGTAGATGCCTACCGTGAGCAAGATCAGCAACAAATTGACAATCCAAATCCGAAAATACTCGCTGCCCGAGCCACTAAATTCGATGGGGTAAGTTTGCGCAGAGGCCAAAGGTGATGGGGCGCTGAGTGCGCTGTTGCCTTGCCGCATGGAGCTTGCTGGGTGATTATTGGCTGTTCCGCCAAATGTATATGCCATTGTGCTTTGCCCCCTGCAGTGCAATGTGTAATCAGTTGTACTTATATTATCACCGACTAAAGTACCATCTGGTGGGATAGCTTTGCTCTAAAATCGTGTTGAACCTCACATAAATTTAATAAGATTTTCAACATGAAATTGATCGGCGCAGTCACCAGCCCTTACGTACGCAAGGTGCGCATTGTGATGGCAGAAAAAAAACTTGATTTTCAGTTCATCACCGAAGATGTGTGGGCTGCCGACAGCACCATCTCGCAGTCCAACCCGCTGGGCAAAGTGCCTTGCTTGGTGATGGAGGGCGGCGAGGCGCTGTTTGACTCGCGGGTGATTGTGGAATATATCGACACTTTATCGCCTGTGGGCAAGCTGATTCCCACCGTGGGCCGCGAGCGTGCCGAGGTAAAAACCTGGGAGGCGCTCGCCGACGGTATTTTGGACGCCGCTATTTTGGCGCGCCTGGAAGCTACCTGGCCTGGCCGCACGGCAGAGCAGCGTAGCAGTGCATGGATTGAGCGGCAAATGGGCAAGATTGACTTGAGCCTGAAGGCGGTGAGCCAAGGTTTGGGTGAGAAAGCGTATTGCGCGGGCGTGTACTTCAGCTTGGCCGACATTGCAGTGGGCTGCGTGCTGGGTTATTTAGACTTTCGCTTTCCGCAAATTAACTGGCGTGCAGACTACCCCAATTTGGCTAAGCTGAACGACAAGCTGGCGGTGCGCTCTAGCTTTGTGGATACCAGGCCGGCTTAACCGCAGCCTCTAAATGCTACTGATTTTGTAGCTAGTTGAGTAGTATCTGTGGGTTGAAACGCTTATTCGTCTTAGAGAAACGACTTGAGTGCGTGTGCTGGGTAGTTGCGCCATCGTGCGAGATGGAGAGTTAGTCGCTTGGCTTCGCGTGCGCTTCGGTGTGCTTGGTCGTTTGGTTAGCTTGCGCGTCGATAAGGTGGTCGCTTGGCTAAGCGTATCTCCGGAGAGCTGGACTCGAGCCGGGTATCTCGCTGTAAAAATATTCCGCAAACACGCGCGAACCGAGGTTTTAGGTGCGCTAGCTTGAACAACGCGCGCCTTGCTGCATATTTTTCATCGAGACGGACCCGACTCGTCACATTGTGCTTTGCTTGGTTTGAACAGCCCGTGTTTCGGTTATGGGTTTGATGAGGCTAGGTTTTTTGAACAGCCCGCGATTCGGTTGGGTGCAATTGGGGTCAGAGCAAAATTTCGTTGGTGTTTGGTGTCGCACCGGGTGCAGAAGCTTCCTGAATTTTGATCTGACCCCAAATGCCCGTATCGGCGACTACCGGTAGCGCGCTACTTTGGTCGCAAGTGAGATAGCGTGTGCCGACCGCCTGATTTCTGGTACCTCCAGTATGAAGGCGGTTGGCATACGCTATCTCACCACCCAGAGACTAAGCCAGAAAGCAAACCTAAGCCCAACCAAAAAAGCTGAGTAGAGAACTAATCCTTAGCAGACCGCTCCTTAGCAGCATCCGCAGCATCCGCAGCAGACTCCTGCGAATGCAATTCCCCTTTCTTGCGTCCAGAAAACATCGTCCACCACACAATCAGCACTAAAAGTAACAACGCCCCCAGCGCTTCGAGCACAATTAACAACATGACAAGACTCCTCGTATTGCTGCTGATTGTAGGAACGCTGGCCAGTTGCGCTGTACGGCAACCGCAAAGCCCCCCCGTATTACCCGGCGACAGTGTGCCTACGCGCCCGACGGCCACTATGCCGCAAGCGCCCACCGGCCCTAGCAGCGCGCCCACTACAGCCCCCACGGGCCCCGTCATCACGCAGGCCAAAAGCCGCTGGGTGCCCGCCCGCTGGAGCGACCTGCCCGGCTGGGACAACGACGCCCTGCACGAGGCGTGGAACGCGTGGCTAAAAAGCTGCGAGCGCCCTACCACCGCGCTGGCCAGCCTGTGCCCCGAGGTGCGGCGGATGTCAATTGCCAGCGGTGCAGAGCAGCGCGCTTGGCTGATCCAGCGCCTGCAGCCTTACCGGGTAGAGCCTTTGAGTACAAACTCATCGGGCAATAGCAATGAAGGACTGCTCACAGGCTATTACGAGCCTGTGCTGCAAGCCACCCGCAACCCCACGGCTGCCACCACGGCCGCACTGTACAAACCGCCGGTTAATTTAGCCAGCCGCAAGCCGTGGTATTCGCGCAAAGACATCGACACGCTGCCCGAGGCCAAGGCTGCCCTGCAAGGCCGCGCTATCGCCTATCTGGCCGACCCGGTAGACGTGCTGGTGCTGCAAATTCAAGGCTCAGGCCGCCTGCGCGTGACCGAGCCTGACGGTAGCCAAAAAATGGTGCGTATCGCCTTTGCCGCCACCAACGACCAGCCCTACAAATCGGTAGGCCGCTATTTGCTAGACCAAGGCTTGATCAAAGACGCCTCGTGGCCCGGCATCAAAGCATGGATAGTGGCCAACCCGCAGCGCACCAACGAGCTGCTGTGGAGCAACCCGCGCGTGGTGTTCTTTCGCGAAGAATCGCTGGACGGCGCCGATGCCAATGCCGGCCCCAAGGGTGCACAAGGCGTAGCGCTCACCGCTGGCCGATCTATTGCGGTAGACCCCGGCAGCATGCCGTACGGCGCGCCTGTTTGGCTGGCCAGCCAAGGGCCGGTGACTAATCTGCAGCGCTTGGTGCTAGCGCAAGACACCGGCAGTGCCATAGTGGGCGCGGCGCGGGCCGACTACTACGCCGGCACGGGGCTAGAGGCGGGCGAGCTGGCCGGTACGCTTAAGCAACCATTGCAGCTGTGGGTGCTGTGGCCCAAGCCATAATATTTGTACACTTGCCATTTGTGACTGAGGCTGTTTTGGAGCAGATTTTTTATGATAATTCAGGCTGTAACCCAAGTAGATCCTGCTCAAGCAGCTATGAAATTAATAGTATTTAGTAATCAAGCAAACCAGCCCGCGCACCCGCAGGTGACCGCACAAAAGCACGCGCGTATTAGCGCACGGGTAGCTGCGCGCTTGGCACTGGCCACCTTGCTAGGCGCTGCGCTGGCAGGCTGCTCTAGCGGCCCGGTAGGCAAGCTGCTGCCGTTTTACCGCTGCGAATACGGCCTTGAATTCACCGCTAAATTTATCGACGATTCTGTGGCACTAGAAAGCACGCGCGGATACGACCTGCTGTACCGCGGCGGCAAATATGCCAGCACGCCCGCCAACGCCAAACCCAACTCTAACGAATACAGCAACGCGCGCATGCAAGTAGAGTTCAACCTGGGCGTTACCCAGCGCGAGGCGATTGTGCGTTACCCTCTGTTGCCATTGGTATCTCGTTGCGTGCGTGACAATTAAATTGTCTTACTATTTCTAAATAGTTAACTTGTCAGCAATATTCTTTCAGTAATGCGGTCTGCAAAGGCGACAAAAGCAAAGACATACCAAGCAATCAGGCATACACTTTGCGCATAATTTAGCAAGTGCTTTGCGCTTGTTTTTGGAGACACGCCCATGAATGCCCCGCTGCCCGAGCACATCCGCAAAGCCCTGGAAACCGTCACGTTAGACGACAAATACAGCCTGGACTATGGCCGTGCTTTTATGAGCGGCGTGCAAGCACTGGTCAAGCTGCCCATGTTGCAGCGCCTGCGCGACCAGCAGCTGGGTAAAAACACGGCGGGTTTTGTCAGCGGCTACCGTGGCTCGCCGCTGGGCGGCTACGACCAAGCGCTGTGGAGTGCGGCCAAACACCTTAAAGCACAAAACATCGTCTTTCAACCCGGCGTCAATGAAGAACTGGCCGCTACCGCTGTGTGGGGCACCCAGCAGCTAGGTTTTGCACCGCAGGGCAGCAACAAGTTTGACGGCGTGTTTGGCATTTGGTACGGCAAAGGCCCCGGCGTTGACCGCACCAGTGATGTGTTTAAGCACGCCAACATGGCAGGCACCACAGCATGGGGCGGCGTGATAGCCGTGGCGGGCGATGACCATATTTCCAAAAGCTCTACCGCTGCGCACCAAAGCGACCATATCTTCAAAGCCTGCGGCCTGCCCGTATTCTTCCCGGCCAGTGTGCAAGAAATTTTAGACTTGGGCATCCACGCTTTTGCCATGAGCCGCTATGCAGGTGTGTGGGCAGGTATGAAGACGATTCAGGAGATTGTGGAATCGTCAGCCACCGCCATGATCGACCCCGACCGGGTGCAGATCAACATCCCCACCGACTTTGTCATTCCTGCAGGCGGCGTGCACATTCGCTGGCCCGACCATGCGCTAGACCAAGAGGCGCGTTTGTTTGATACCAAATGGTACGCCGCGCTGGCCTACATTCGCGCCAACAGGTTGAACTACAACGCGATTGAAGGTAAGAACGACCGCTTCGGTTTGATCGCTAGCGGCAAAGCCTACAACGACACACGCCAAGCGCTGGCCGACTTGGCCCTAGACGACGCCACCTGCCAGCGCGTGGGTATTCGCCTGCACAAAGTGGGCGTGGTGTGGCCACTTGAAGCACAACTCACGCGCGAATTTGCCACGGGCTTGCAGGAAATTCTAGTGGTGGAAGAAAAGCGCCAGGTCATTGAATATCAGCTCAAAGAAGAGCTGTACAACTGGCGTAGCGATGCACGGCCCAATATTGTGGGCAAGTTTGACGAAGGTGCGCAAGATGCCGACGCCCATTCAGACGGTTACTCAGGCGGCGAATGGAGCCTGGCTAACCCGACATCACACACTCTGCTGCGCGCCAACGCGGATTTGTCGCCCGCCATCATTGCCAAAGCCATTGCCAAGCGCTTGAAAAAGCTCGGTATAGACGCCGACACCACAGCCCGCATTGACGCACGCTTAGCCGTCATTGCTGCCAAAGAACAAGCCATGCACGTAGTGGAAGTGCAGGCCGTGCAAGGCGCTGACCGCCAGCCGTGGTTTTGCTCTGGCTGCCCGCACAACACCTCTACGGTGGTGCCCGAAGGTTCGCGCGCCATGGCAGGCATTGGCTGCCACTTCATGACCATTTGGATGGACCGCGCCACGGTGGGATTTACGCAAATGGGCGGCGAGGGCGTACCCTGGGTGGGCCAGCAGCCGTTTAGCCACGACACACATATGTTTGCCAACCTGGGCGACGGCACGTATTTTCACAGTGGCTTGTTGGCCGTGCGCCAGTCCATTGCCTCGGGCGTCAACATCACCTACAAAATCTTGTACAACGACGCCGTGGCCATGACGGGAGGCCAGCAAATTGGCGAGCGGCCCGAAGGCCATTCGGTGGTGCAAATAGCGCAGAGCATGCGGGCCGAGGGTGCGCAAAAAATCGTCGTCGTCACGGACGAGCCTGAGAAATACGATGGCGTCAAACTGGTCGACGGCGTGCAAGTGTTTCATCGCGATGAGCTCGACCGTATTCAACGCGAGTTCCGCGAGATCAGAGGCACCACCGTCATCATCTACGACCAAACCTGCGCCACTGAAAAGCGCCGCCGCCGCAAACGCGGCAAGTTGGTCGACCCTGCCATTCGCGTAGTGATTAACGAAGCCGTGTGCGAAGGCTGCGGCGACTGCGGTGTGCAAAGCAACTGCATGAGCGTGGAGCCGCTGGAGACCGAGCTGGGCCGCAAGCGCACCATCAACCAAAGCACCTGCAACAAAGACATCAGCTGCGTCAAAGGTTTTTGCCCCAGCTTCATCACTGTGGAAGGTGGCCAGTTAAAAACCAAATCGAAAACGGATGCCAAGATCAACCCGTTCACCTTGGGTACGTTGCCCGACCCGCAGATTCCCAGCACCGCACAGCCCTACGGCATGATTGTGGCTGGCGTGGGCGGCACCGGCATCATTACCATTGGCCAGCTGCTGGGCATGGCCGCGCACATGGAAGGCAAAGGCATCGTCACGCAAGACGCTGCAGGCCTGGCGCAAAAAGGTGGCGCGACGTGGAGCCATGTCATCATGGCCGACGCACAGAGCGACATTCGCACCACGCGCGTCAGCATGGCCGACGCAGATTTGATTTTTGGCTGCGACCCATTGGTCACCGCCAATAAAGAAACCTTGCTGCGCATGCGCCCCGGCAAAACCCACGTAGCGCTGAACGTGCACAGCACACCCACCGCAGCGTTTGTTACCAATGGCAATTGGCACAACCCCGCCGAGCAATGCGCCGCACAAATTGCACAAGCGGTAGGCGCAGGCAGCGAAAGCTCGGGCAATTTTGGCGCTTTCAACGCCGATACCATCGCTACCAAACTGATGGGTGACAGTATCTTCATCAACCCGATGATTTTGGGCTATGCATGGCAACGTGGTTGGGTGCCACTGCAGCTAGATTCGCTGATGCGGGCGATGGAGCTGAACAACGTAGCCATAGAGCAAAACAAAATCGCCTTCACCTGGGGACGTCGTGCCGCGCACGATCTGGCCAGTGTAGAAAAGCACCTCACACCCGCCCAAGTGATTGCCATGCCGACTAAACGCGACAGCGTAGACACGCTGATTGCCCGCCGCGTAGAGCTGCTTACCGCGTACCAAAACGTCGCTTACGCTGCGGACTACAAAGCGTTTGTCGACAACGTAGCGACCAAAGGTAACAAAAATTTGACTGAGGCCGTAGCCAAATATTTGTACAAAGTGATGGCCTACAAAGACGAATATGAAGTTGCGCGTTTGCACACTGACACTGCGTTTTTAGACAAAATCAAGGCGCAGTTTGAAGGCGACTTTACGCTGAACTACCACCTGGCCCCACCCTTGATCTCCAAGAAAAATGACAAAGGCCAACTTATCAAACAAAAGTTTGGGCCAGCGATGTTGACCGGCTTCAAAGTACTAGCCAAGCTCAAGGGCTTGCGCGGCACGGTACTGGATATTTTTGGTAAAACTGAAGAACGCAAAATGGAGCGCGCACTGATTGGCCAGTATAAAAGCAGCATCGAAGAAGTGCTGCGATTACTCAACGACAGCAACGCAGCAGTGGCTGTGGAAATTGCCCGCATTCCGGAACAAATCAAAGGCTTCGGCCACGTGAAAGAGCGCAATTCACAGGCAGCGCAGATCAAGTGGGCTGAGCTGATGCAACAACTGCGTACGCCAGCGGTTCTGCAAAAGGCGGCTTAATTTGTAGCTATTAATTTCGTAGCTGTTTGAGCAGGATTTAATTGAGTTATTGGCCTGTTTCTTTATTGAAAAAGCTGTTTGAAGTGCTTTGGCCGTGTTCTTCTGTGCCTTGTTGGCTCATACCGAGTTCGTTGTTTCAGCACGCGTACCGCTGCGGCGTGTGTCCCATGCCAAACGGACCTGCGGCCCTTTATTGTTTGTCATAGGACGCACGCCACAACAGCACGCTTGTAGTGGGTTAATGTTTATTTTCTGGCTTGGTTTCTGGGTCGTGACGTAGGTAGCGCGCTACTGCTAGTGCCCGCGAGCATTTGGGGTCAGATCAAAATTCAGGAAGCCACTGCACCCGGCGCGACACCAATCAAGAACGAAATTTTGCTCTGACCCCAATTGCATCTCACCGAAGCACGGGCTGCCAAAAACCGCTAATCGCAACCAGCAAACTACCGACGCGTGGGCTGTTCAACCCAAGCAAAGAACAATGTGACGAGTCGGGTCCGTCTCGATGAAAAATATGCAGCAAGGCGCGCGGTGCAAAAGCCAGCCTCGTGCAACTGAAGTCCGCGCGTGTTTCGGAGTATTTTTCGCGAAAGAGATGCCCGGCTCGAGTCCAGCTCTGCGACGCGCACACTAAGCCAAACGACCAGCCTAGCCAATGCGCACCCTAAGCCACCGCCTTCTGCAACCACTGCGCAAACGCCGCACACTCCCATCGCTCTAGCGTGCCCGTACGCCAGCACAGGTAATGCGCATGCGGGCTGGGCACGTTGACCGTAGATAAGCGTACCAGCGCACCACTGCTTAGCCACGGCTCGCCCAGCTTGGTGCGCACCAGCGCCACACCCAGGCCCAGAGCGGCAGCGTCGCACATCAGGCCAATGTCGTTAAAGCTGGAACCTTCCTGTGGCTCTGGCCAGTCTAGCTGGTGCGCTGCAAACCAGGTGCGCCATGGCTCTAGCGGGCTTTTTAAAAGCTTGGCTTTGGATAAATCTTCGGGTGTGTCAAACGGTCCATAGTCGCGCAGATACGCAGGCGAGGCCATGGGGGTGACTACGTCTTTGAACAAACACACATGCTCCACATCGGCATAGCGCCCCGTGCCAAAACGTATCGTCAGGTCAGCATCTTCAGCCACCACGTCTAGCAACGGAATGCTCACCTGCAGCGTTAAATCAATCTCAGGGTAAGCGTCGGCAAAAGCTTTTAAGCGCGGCATCAAAATCGAGCGAGCAAAGGTGGGTGTGACGGCCACGCGCAGCTTGCGTTTGCCTTGCGCCACTTCGTTGCCGGGAAACCGCTCCAGTGCGGCCAAGCCTTCGCGCACTTGCGCTAAATATTCACTGCCGTGCGTGGTGAGCGAAAAATCAGCCCGGCCAAACAGCCGCACGCCAATGGCTTCTTCTAGCTGCCGCACCCGGTGGCTTACCGCGCTGGGCGTGACGCACAGCTCCTCAGCCGCTTGCGTTACGCTGCGCAAGCGTGCCAGTGCTTCAAAAGTTAACAGGCATTGAATGGGTGGAATGCGCGACACGTTGGTGACCTTTTATTTTTTATTCTTTAATACCTTGGCGCAACTGTTCTAGCTCAGCCGCAGGCAAGGATTTTTCGATGTCGGCCAATTGGTCTTTGAAATACGAATTTTGGCCCGCAGCGGCTTTGGTAAGCCAACGATAACCCTTGACCTTGTCTTGGACAAAGCCGTTGCCTTTAAAGTAGCTGATGCCTAGAGCATACTGCGCTGTATCGTGGCCAGCTTCTGCAGCGCGCGTAAACCACTGCATAGCCTGCACTCCGTTTTGCGGCACGGTGTCGCCCAGGGTGTAGGCCACGCCCAGCATCGTCATGATCTGTTTGCGCGCTTCAGCTATATGGGTTTCGCTAGCAAAACCAGAGCGGCGCACAATCGTGGGTACGCCACCTACGCCATTGGCAAAATTCTCCATGCTCAGTGCCGTAGCGGCTAAAAATTGTTTTACCTGCGCACCGGTCTCAGCTGGGTCGCGGCCTGCGGCGGTATGTTGAGCCACATATTGGGCAAGGACGGGTAATGCCTTGAATGGCGACGCGCCCGTCACCATCTCTGGCCCGTACCAGGCCTGCAGCATCACGCGGTCTAGCGGGGCTAGTTGGTCTTGGCGGTATTTAAAATAGCTCAGCACGGTGTTGCCCGAGGGATGCCCTGGTATGCCCATCGCGTGCATCATCTCGTGGTGCACGCAGCGCCACAGCTCGCTTGATTTCAGCACCACAGACACTTTGGCGAAGTGCCAGCCGTCAAAACGCACCGGTTTAACAAAGCAGCCAAAGGCCGGGTCGCTGGTAATTTCTTCGACAATATCAAAGTCTAGTTGCGACAGCGTGTCTGCCTCGGGCGCGTTAGACACGTCGGTAAATTTGAGGCCAGTCGACGCTGCGGTAGCCTCTAGTGCTTGCACAATATTCGGTTTGTGGCTGGCGGCATCTACACCTGCTATTCGGTAGCGAATGGGTGAGATGTTTGCCTGCCAGCGGCTGATGGGTCTGGGCATGCCGCGCTGGTCCCACAGGGCTTCCCACACGGTTTGCAGGTCGTCGCCTAGCTGGTCGGCGTGCGCAGGGCCCAAGGCGGTCAATAGTAGTAGGGCGGCGAGACAACCACGCGCAACATCCCGCAGAAAGTACGCACCTAAGCTGCGGGCCGTGCACGCAGCGCGGATTAGCGTTACGATATTATGGGATTGCATAAGCGCATTCTTACAGATTTTGAGCGGTTAGAGGCTAATTTACAGGTGTTTTAAGTGTTTTAGGCCGTAGATACTGCTCAACTAGCTATTAAATAAATAGCATTTAATTTATAACAGGAGACTACCATGGCCTATAACGACTTCAACATGGACAACCAGTGGTTGCCCTTCACCCCTAACCGCCATTTCCGCCAAGACCCGCGCGTACTGGTAGCGGCAGACGGCATGGTGCTCACCACCCACGACGGGCGCAAGGTGCTGGATGGCATCAGCAGCCTGTGGTGCGTAGGCGCAGGGCATAACCGCAAGCCGATCAACGAAGCGATTAAAAAGCAACTGGATACCTTGGACTACGCCACCGCTTTTAATGCCAGCAACGACAAGGCTTTCAAAGCCGCCGAGATGATTGCCCACATGGCACCGGGTGATTTGAACAAAGTGCTGTTTTGCAATTCTGGTTCAGAAGCGGCAGACACGGCTATCAAAGTGGCGCTAGCCTACCACCGTGCGCGCAGTGAAGGCCACCGCACGGTAATGATTGGCCGCGAGCGTGGCTACCACGGCGTGGGTTTTGGCGGTATTTCGCTGGGCGGAATTCCGTCTAACCGCAAAGTGTTCGGCTCGGCCATGCTGCCGCGCGTGGACCACATGCGCTTTATCCACGACCCAGTGAACCACGCCTACATTCACCACGCCGAACCCGTGTGGACTGAGGACATTTTGCTAGAGCTGGAAAACCGTATTTTGCCGTTGCACGATGCGTCTAACGTGGCGGCGATTTTTGTTGAACCCGTAGCGGGGAGCGCAGGCTGGTACATACCGCCTGCCGGGTATTTGAAACGGTTGCGCGAGATTTGCGACAAGCACGGCATCTTGCTGGTGTTTGACGAGGTGATCACAGGCTTTGGCCGCTTAGGCACCAACTTTGCTGCGGATTTTTACGGCGTGGTGCCTGACATGCTGACCTTTGCCAAATGCGTCACCAACGGCGTAATTCCGCTGGGCGGCGTGATTTGCCGTGAGCACCTGTACCAAACCATGCTGGACGCCAACACCAAAGCGGGCGACCATGTGACCGAGTTTTTCCACGGCTACACCTACAGCGGCCACCCTGTGGCCTGCGCCGCTGCCATTGCTACGCTGAACTTGTACAAAGAAGACAACCTGTTTGAACGCGCAGGCCTAATGGGCAAGGTGCTGGGCGATGCGATGCACAGTGTGCTGAAAGGCTTGCCCAATGTGGTGGGCATTCGTTCGCTGGGTCTAGCCGGTGCAGTAGAACTGACCAGTATCGCAGGCACGCCAGGCAAGCGCGCGTACGACATCTTTTTAGATTGCTACCACCACGGCGTACTGGTGCGGCCTGCGGGCGATGTGATAGTGCTGTGCCCACCGTATATTGTGGACGCATCGCAGATCGACCAGATCATTAGCACGCTGGCGGCTAGCATTAAAAAGCACGCTTGAGGCTAAGGTTTAATTAAGCTCAACTGCGGTCAAGCCTAATCCCGTGTCACTTAGCTGGCACGGGTTTGCCCATGTTCTGCATCTGCTGTTTAAACTGCGCGCAATAATCGGTGCCAGTGTTCTCGCTAGGCCACTGGGTAGTTTGCACTGCAGTGCCAGGGTTTAGCTGCTGGATATGAAACGGAACAGCCAACTGTGCATCTGCGTGGCCACTGCCAGCGATCAGCACTATGGTTTTGTTTTGTGATTGGCTTAGCGTCATCTCAGCTAACACGACCGAGGTCATTTGCACATCGCGCGCTACCTGCACGCGTGCCATAGGTGCCAGCTGCGATGCAGGCAGCATGTCGCAATGGCCAGACCGAATATTGTCCAAGTGGCGTTGCCAAAGCGCGGGGGTGAACAGACCATCGTAATTAGCAGATTGCATAGTCTGGGTTGTTTTAGCCTGAGGTAGATTGCCGCCCACCACAGGTACGCCTGCGCGCACTGCTGCCATGATGGCACCTTGGTAGTTGGCCCAAGGCCACGCGGCTTGCTTCCAGCCTAGTGCGGTTTGCACCTCTTGCTCTGTAGCTTGTGGGCCTAGGCTACTTGTACGTGCGGGCGCATCGGACATTTCCAGCACTAGCGCGGCTAAGCGGCGCTGGGCAATTAAATCGCGCACGGCCTGTGCGTGCAGGCCGGGGTGGCTGGGCGCGTCGTGCTGCTCGCCCAGCAGCAGCACGCTAGGCTGCTGTACAGACAGGGCGTTGCAGGCGGTCAACATGGCGCACGCCAGCACTGCACACCAGCGTGGCGATTTAGTTAAATACCGTTTATAAAAAATCATTGGCGCATCGTAGCGTACCCGCATTGCCGCGTAAGCCGCAGGGTTGTGCGGCAGCGCAGCGCATCGTGTCTGCACTGCGCTACCGTGCAATGGGTCAGTGCAAGATCACTGGGTTTTGCGCTAGCTGGGTGTAGCACTCCAGTGCGTCTTCTACTTCGTCTTGGGTGGGAGTTTTTTCTTGCCACGCGTTAATCTGCTGCTGGAACAGCTCGGCCCACGAGCCATCTAAATACACTTCTTTACCAGACCGTTTGTCGACAATCTCAAACCCGTGGCGCGCCAGGCGCAGCCCCGTGTTGTCGCCGTGGCTCAAGGTGGCTTTGCCAAACGCACCCCCCACGCTGCTAACCGCTCTGCCGTGCAAGGCGACTTCTACAGCGTCTTGCACGGTAGAGGCATCTTGTGCGTCTGCCTGCAGATGCACCACTACAAAAGAGTCAGAGTCGTACAGCATGTTCATGGGGCGAGTTTCCTTGGTTCCTTTAGGGTATGCGCGGATAAAGTACTAATAAATTCATAGCGCACTCCCTATGATGTAGTAACGCATGGGCTTATTTCAAGGCTGACAGGGTTTTTACTTCGCAATTCACGTAAAAAGCCACACTTACCGTGGTTATTACATCTTTAGCGCAGCGTGGGGTCGGTGTTTTTAGCCAGCTCGGGCTTTAGTGCCGGGCTGCGCAATGACAGCTCAAGCGTAGTGCCATTTTGTTCTGTTTGCTTGATGCGCACAGGCATATAGTCCAGCTGTGGGGCTAACCAAAGCTCAACTCTGCGGTCAAACTCTTTGCGTGGGTAGCGTACCAAGTGCAATGCGGTGGTGGTGCCTGCAGGTAGCTCTATTTTGTCTGTGCCTTCTAGTGCAAACGTCCACATCTCAGCATCGTCGGTACCTGCCACAGGTATGCTGATAGTGGGCTGGGCTAATATTCTCGCAGGATCGCCTTTGACCATTCCTGCCACTTGCATCATTACGCTCAAACGGTCTTGCGCTCTGTTAGTCCAAGGGGCATCGGGCTTGTTATTGGCAAAGCTGATGATGCCTTTGTCGGGCTGGAAATGCGTTGCCTTTTCGCTGCCTCTGAAGCGCTTGTCGGTGTACCGCTCGGGTTGTAGGCCCGCAGCGCTTACACTGCCCACGCTGGTTTGGCGTAGCAAACTTAAAAACAAAACCTTGGACTCCATCACTAGCTGGTAAGTGCGGCCATCACTAGACCATCCCAGTGTGCCCGCCCCAGACTGTGTTTGGGAGCCTGTTACATACATGACGTCGTAGGCAAAATTCCCCGAAACCGGAAATTTCAACTCTACTGGGCTGGTAGCTGTTGGTTCGCCTATTTCTTGCCCGGCTGCCAATGGCGGGTCTAGCGACTTTTCAAGGGTTGGCGTGCTTGCTGTTGGCATGCTAGAAATTCTGTCGTCGGGCGGCATGGCATTATCGGAGGCAGGATTTTCTGGCGGTTTAATTGCTACAGATTCAGTAGCTGCTTGAGCAGGTTTTTCTTGGGTTGCAGCACTAATAGGCTTGGATTCTTTGGCTTCAGGTGAAGTCTTTTTAGGTATGGGCGCAGCTACTTTTCGTGGGGCTGGTGTGGCCACTGCGGCAGGTTGGGGTGCAGGCGCTGGTATCGGCTGAGGCGTCGGTTCTGGTGCGATGGTACGCGTGCTAAGGCTGGACTGCGCTGGCTTGTTAAAACTCCAGTGGTTAGCCTGGCCCGACAGTAAACCCCAATGCATCAGCAACACTCCCGCCAGCAGTATCCACAGCGTACGCCAACGCATGGGCAGGCGGGTCCAAGGGGCAGGGAGTGTCATGCAGTGAATATACAGCTTTAGCTTGTCGCACCTTTGCTACCACTGCAAGTGGCCTGCACCTGTGCTGCAGCAACGTATGGCACGAAGTCTTGATAAGACGCGTTAAGGCGCGCCTAAATCGCTGGATAGTTGCCGAGCGCAACGCTTTAGCGCAGCGGCTACAGCACCGTCCCACGCCGTGCTAAAGCTGGCCACCGACCCCAACGATACGACGCCCAGCGCCATGTGCCCCCTGGCATCAAACACTGGCACGCAAAACCCTGCAATACCCGGCAACAAGGTGTCGCACACCCGCGCGAGGCCGCGCGTGCGAATATCTTTGAACAGCGTTTGTGCCGCTGCTGCTGTGGTGGGTGTGTCGCCGCGTGGTGCTTTGGCGGCAGTGGCCAGTTCCATTTTCAACAAACCAGCAATAGCCTGCGGCTGCGCATAGGCCGCAAAGCAGCGGCCCGTGGCGCTGGTCAGCAGCGGCATCACATCGCCCAAGCGCAAATTGACCGTCACCGCTTGCGGGGGCTCTTGCCAATGCACAATGGTGGGGCCGTGGTTGCCCCATACGGCCAGTGCCAGCGTGTGGCCCACTTGGGCCATCAAATCACCCATGCGCTTGCGCGCCATTTGAACCGCATCCAGCCTTTCCAAAGAAGCAAGCCCTAACTTAAGCGCCGCCGGGCCCAGGTCGTAGCGGCTGCTGGCAGTGTCTTGCACCACTAGTTCCAGCCTTTGATAACTTACCAAATAACGGTGCGCTTTGGCTGCGCTCATGCTGGCGGCGGCAGCTAAATCGCGTAGCATCATGGGTGCGCGGGCTTGGGCCAAAGTGTTCAGCAGGGCAAAACCCACTTCAACCGATTGGATGCCCGCTTGGGGTTTGGTAGCCATAAAGTAGCGTGGTCAAAAGACTCGTAAAATTACGCAATAGTAAACGAATTTACCTAAACGTAATTAAAAAACTCTCACACTTAAACAGAATTTGTATGAAACTTGCCACCCTGAAAGACGGCTCGCGCGACGGACAACTGGTAGTTGTCTCGCGCGACTTAGCCACTGCACATTATGTAACCGGCATTGCCGCCCGCCTGCAGCAGGTGCTGGACGACTGGAATTTTCTGTCACCACAACTGCAAGACCTGTACGACAGCCTAAACCAAGGCAAAACCCGCCACGCTTTCCCGTTTGACCCCAAGCAATGCATGGCCCCACTGCCACGCGCCTACCAGTGGGCTGACGGCTCGGCGTATATCAACCATGTAGAGTTAGTGCGCCTAGCCCGCAACTCTGAAGTGCCCGCCAACTACTACACCGAGCCGTTGATGTACCAAGGCGGCAGCGACGACTTTATTGGCCCGCGTGACGACGTGCGCTGCGCCAGCGAGGCGCATGGCATCGACTTTGAAGCTGAAGTCGCCGTGATCACCGGCGACGTGCGCATGACCAGCACCCCGGAACAAGCGCTAGACGGCATTCGCCTAGTGATGCTGGCTAACGACGTGAGCCTGCGACATTTGATCCCCGACGAGCTGGCCAAAGGCTTTGGCTTTGTGCAAAGCAAACCCGCCACCGCATTTAGCCCAGTAGCCGTTACGCTGGACGAGCTAGGCAGCGCCTGGGACGCAGGCCGCGTGCACCTGACGGTGCAAAGCCAGTGGAACGGCCGCACCGTAGGCATGTGCGATGCGGGCGAAGAGATGACTTTTCACTTTGGCCAGCTGATAGCGCACCTGTGCAAAACCCGCAATGTGCGCGCAGGCAGCATCATCGGTAGTGGCACTATCAGCAATAAAGGCGTAGAAAAAAACGGCAAAAAAGACTGGCCACGCGGCTACAGCTGCATTGCCGAAAAACGCGCTATAGAAACCATTCAAGACGGCCAACCTAGCACCGATTACATGAAGTTTGGCGACACCATTCGTATTGAAATGAAGGGTAAGGATGGGCTGAGCGTGTTTGGGGCTATAGCGCAGAAGATAGCACCACTGCATGCGCAAGCTGAGCCTGCCGTTGTAACTAAGCCTGTCAAGGCCTAGCCGCTACACATCATGCAGACTGATGATATCGTCGCGCGCACCCAGTGCTGGCTAGAGCGTGCCGTGATCGGCCTGAACCTGTGCCCGTTTGCCAAGGCCGAGCATGTGCATGGGCGCATTCGCTACAGCGTGAGCAATGCTACGCAGCCCACAGATTTGCTGCTGGCGCTAGAGCAAGAAATTACTTTTCTGCTAGCGCAAGACCCAACTAAAACCGAGACCACGCTGCTGATCGTGCCGCACATGCTGGCTGATTTTTTAGACTACAACGACTTTTTAGATGAGGCCGACAGCATGCTGGAACATGCTGACCCTGATGTGCAACTGCAAATTGCCAGCTTTCACCCGGACTACCAGTTTGCAGGCAGCGCGGCGGACGATATGGATAACTACACCAACCGCTCTCCCTACCCCATGCTGCACCTGCTACGTGAGGACAGCGTAGAGCGGGCGGTACAAGCATTCCCAGAGGTAGAGCTGATTTATGAACGCAACATCGCCACCCTGCGCAAGCTGGGGCTGGCCGGATGGAAGACAATGCAGGCATGAAAGCCCCACGCCGAGAACCCCAAGCTAAGCCTAAAACTACCGCACAAACTACAGCGAAACCCACTGCACAAGGTGGCGACAAATACAATGTGCGCCCAGAGCAATCGGTTGAATTGCTTAAAGCCCTGTACATCCTCACACGCGAAGGCAAGCTCAACCAAGACTCGCGCCGCAAGCTAAAGCAGGTGTACCACTTGTTTAACTTTATCGAGCCTTTGCTGCTAGGGATACAAAAGCAGCATGCCGATGTGACGCTGGTAGACCATGGCGCAGGCAAATCCTACCTCGGGTTTATTTTGTATGACTTATTTTTTAAACTGCATGCACCTAAGGGCCGTGTGGTGGGTGTAGAGGTGCGCGACGAGTTGGTGCAGCGCAGCGCGCAGTTGGCTAAAGACTTTGGTTTTGCTGGTATGGATTTTTTAAACTTGTCTGTCGCAGAGTCTGAAAGCGCGCAGCAACTACCCAAGCGCATCGACATCGTCACCGCGCTACACGCCTGCAACACCGCCACTGACGACGCAATCGCCTTTGGCCTGAAACACCAAGTGCAGCACATGGTGCTGGTGCCCTGCTGCCAAGCTGAAGTGGCGGCTACGCTAAAAGAAGGCAAAAGCAAAGTCGCCCCCAACAATCCCATGGCCGAGCTGTGGCGACACCCCATCCACACCCGTGAGTTTGGCAGCCAACTAACCAACGTGCTGCGCTGCCTGCAGCTAGAAGCGCACGGCTACGCAGTGACTGTGACCGAGCTGGTAGGCTGGGAGCATTCGATGAAAAATGAACTCATCATCGCCACGCGGCATGCTGACACTCGCGAAAAAGTAACAGCACGTGCACGCGCTGAGCGCTTGCACGAAGTGCTAGGCCAACTGGAACTAGACGCGATGCGGCCGAGATTTTTTACGCCATTGTTGACCGCAGCTGAGTCATCTAAGCAGTAATCACCTGCACTCCTACAAGCGCCATCCGCGCAGCTGCAGCTTGGCCTTGATCAAAGGTAACAAAGTGGGTGGCCCCCAAGCGCGCCGCTATCGCAACGTGCAGAGCGTCCGCTGCTCGCAGTGGCTGGCTGGCAATTTGCACGGCCAGCTCGCCTGCGCGTACAACGTCTGTTGAGAGCGTGACTGCGGCAGCAAATTTAGCTGAGCGCAGCACATCCAATGCCGATGCCACAGCAGGTACATCAGTCGCGTCGATCAAACCCGCTCTGTGTTTGGCAGTAATGGCGCAGCGGTATTCAGCACAAGCCCAGTCGCTGCAAACCCCGCGCAGACCTTGCCCCATCAAGCGATTAACCAAGCTTTGCGCCGCATCGCTGCCCGCTTCAGTTGTGAGCAGCGCTACGGCCACACTTGTGTCCAAGTAAAACATCAGTCAGCGCGTTTCAGTAGCGTGCGCTTTGCCGCCACTCGGCTACAAAATTCTCTGCTGTGGCAGGGGCACGCGATTTAGCACGTGTTTGCGCAACAAAGCCCCCCATGTCACTCAGCCCCGTTGGTGTTGGGTTGGTAGCTACCGTCTGAAAGTCAGCAGCTTGCACACCCGACACCAAAATCAGCTTGTAGCTAGGCCTGCCGTGTTTGGCGATGACCACCTCTTCGCCCGAATCCACCAAACTGGTGAGCTCACTGAGACGCGCTTTGGCTTGGGCTAGGCCGTATTGCATTTAGATTTCCTTGAAATAGTTACTTTACGACTATAAACATAGTCGTAAAAAGTCATAAAGTCAATCGTATGCTCAATTTTTCCCTTTTGCCCTGCAGCAGCTGCATACCAGATTAGTGGCCGCTCGATGTAGCTCTTTATGCGTCTGCTTGCTCCAAGCCCTGCAAGGTGCGCAACGACACGCATAGCAGCAAGGCAAACTGCTCGAATATTAAAGTCACTAGCCGTAAGGGTAGCATCACGCTGTGTAATGCTTTAGCAGCGGGCTTAATTATTCAGAAAATTAGACATATGATCCTGCGCCACATCGTAAATATCAAAAGTAGTGGAAAATTCGATTTAGAAAACTTACCAAATTAGATATGAATAAATTTTCAGAAACTAACGACCTATTTGATAGGCATGTCCCGCATGGTGAGTTAGCACTTACGATTCTCAAGGTGCATTTACTGGTGGAAATGCACTTAACCAAATTTGTTAGTGCTCGCCTCAATGATCCAAATTTGTTGAAAATGATCCTTGACAGAAATAGTCCAGTAAAAAGTGGCAAAGCTTTGACACTACTGGCTAGGTCTCTTGCACACTTAGATCAGATTCCATTGACGGTTAAAGACATTCATTGGGATGCTATTGACAAACTCAATAGCCTACGCAACGATATAGCACACCAACTAGAGCCGAATGCGGAGAGCTTTAAACAAAAAATAAAGAGCTTTATTATTGCTGCAGGGGATGATTCCCCAGACATGCAAAATCTAAATACAAACTTTCGCGATTGCGCTTTGTTGGTGTTTGCATTTTTAGATATCGCGCGCGACCCTATTGTTCCTAGTGACTTTGACGAGTATTGAGTTAGCCCCTCTTTTTAAAGTTAGAAGCAAATGGGGTGGTGCTCAGCAGTCTTAGTTCTCCTATTGGGCGTAAAAGGCGAGGTTAAGCCATAAAACGGGATTTCAAATAATCCCATTCTTGCAACGCATAAAAGTAGTTGCTAGCCGTGCAGACTACCAGCTAGGCAATTTCAAATTCGGGGCATCTGTCTTAAGGTTGATCCGGATTTGATGTCTATTTAAAACGGATCGGCCGTGAATCGGATAAGTCTAAAGAAATAGCACCCTACGAAAAAATTAAAGTTAATGAGGATGTATATCGATGGATATCTTTCCATGTACCTGCGGGGGAAACAATCCTAATTGTTTCAAATGTTATGGGACTGGATTGATCTCAGCCTCGGAGAAACCCATCGCTTGGCCAAGTACACAATTGCCGAAATTGCGCAAGATGTCGACAACCAAAGAGTCGAAGCGGCCTCAGGAGGCATCGATCAAGTCGATTGGGCACCAAGTAGCTCCTGGCTTCACGCCAAAACCAGTAGCACACATACGTACTGATACGATTGTTTGTCCAGCATGCAAACAGGAATTTCACTTCAGGTACTTTCCAACACATAGACAACAATATCATCCAATTGCTAAAGACAATTTGAAACCAGTTGTACCGAAAAAAAAGATCCCCTCAAAATCTAACCGCTTACTTTATCCATGTCCAGAATGCCAAGTACAAGTTTGTGATTTGGCGAAACATTTAAAAAAACAACACGGCCCGGAAACGAAAATACTCCGCGAGCTAAAGGTACCGCGCACATTAGAAGATAAAGAGCTTTCGCCACAAGGCGCTCATGCAATATCAAAATATAGAAGTTCACATCTGACTGGCAAGATCTGTGGCTTTTGCGGCATTACTGTTCCAGGAACGTCGGAGTTAAAGGCTCACCTTTATATGAAACACGGTTTCGACGAGGCTTCGCTAAGTAACAAGTCTGCTCGTCAGTACCCTGAAAATTCATCAGCTACACGTAGAATTCAAAAAAACAAAGAAAAAAATAAGCATCACCTCACGAGCGTCACTCCATCCGATCCACGTGCCGAAGAATTACGAGAGAGACGAATGGATCCGACATATGGAATGGGAGGAACTGCCCGTGATAATGGTCAATTCGGATCGCCAGTTTCATTCGATGGCATGGACGATGAATCATTGCCTTAACCGTGTCTTCTACAAACATGAGAGACGACATAAGACATTAATACTCTGCCCAAATATTGAACTAGGTCACACATGAATTGTGGTCGAGACTATTTGAAAATCTATTAAAAGAGAATAAAAGAATTGAGTGTCACTAAATTAGTAGTGACTTGGGCTGTAAAGCCCGCTCGATAAAATCCGGTGCCACCTTAGTCTTGGGCACCTTCATGTCAAACCAACTGCGCACGTTGGTGTCTAGCCCGATGCCGTGCATGTAGTTGTACAGGGCTTTGTTCAGCGCCACGCCCAGCGCATCGTGGTCTACGCCGCCGGGGTCGATGAAGGCAATGTCGTTTTTGGCGAATTTTCCGTCGGGTAGGGCGACGAGTTTTACGCCATAGTCTTGCGGGGCCATGCCTACGGGGGAGTGGACGGTGCAGGCGAAGCGGTGGAAGAAGCCGCTTTGGATGCAGCCTGCTGCGAATAGCTGGCGCACATACTCTAGCGCGTCCACTGTGTCTTGTACCGTCTGGGTGGGAAAGCCGTACATCAGGTAGGCGTGCACCAAGATGCCTGCGTCAGAAAAGCCTTTGGTGACGCGCGCTACCTGCTCTACCGACACGCCTTTTTTCATGAGTTTAAGCAAGCGGTCCGACGCTACTTCCAAGCCGCCGCTGATAGCGATGCAGCCGCTGTCGGCCAGCTCTTGGCACAGGTCTGGCGTGAAGGATTTTTCAAAGCGGATGTTGCCCCACCAGCTGATGGCCGTGTTGCGTGCTTGCAGCTCGGCGGCCAAGGCTTTGAGGGCTTTGGGTGGGGCGGCTTCGTCTACGAAGTGAAAGCCGGTTTGGCCGGTTTCTTTGACGATCGTGTCGATGCGGTTAACCAGCTCTTGCGCAGTGGTGCCTTCGTAACGCGAGATGTAGTCCAGGCTCACGTCGCAAAAGCTGCACTTCTTCCAGTAGCAGCCGTGCGCTACCGTCAGCTTGTTCCAGCGGCCGTCGCTCCACAGGCGGTGCATGGGGTTGAGCATGTCTAACAGCGACAAATATTTGTCCAGCGGCAAACCGTCCCAAGTGGGGGTGCCTACGTCGCTAAACGGCACATCGGGCTCAGCGAGGTTGATGTATTTGACCTTGCCCCCCTCTTCTGCTGATGCACGGGTGAAGGTGCGCACCAAGCGCTGCAGGCCGCGCTTGCCTTGCAAATGCTCCAAGAGCGCGAGCAGCGGGCGCTCGCCTGCATCTAGCGTGACGAAATCAAAATAGTCAAACACACGCGGCTCGGCCAGCTCACGCAGCTCGGTGTTGACATAGCCGCCGCCAAGTACCAGCGTGGTAAGCGGGCTGTGCGCCTTGATGGCTTGTGCGATGCGAAACGCGGCGTACACCGAGCCGGGGAAAGGCACGGACAGCAGCACAACTGTGGGCTGGTGTTGCGCGAAAGTTTGCAGGGCAATGTCTACAAGCGCGCTATCTACCAAAGTCAAAGGCTGCGCCAACGCCTCAGCCAGCGGATCAAACGTAGGCTGGCTGCCCGCCAGTGACTCGGCGTAGCGCACAAATTCAAAGCGCGGGTCGATCGCGTCTTTCAGCACGTCGGCCAAGTCGTTGAGATACAACGTGGCCAGATGCCGTGCCTTGTCTTGCGCACCGAGTGCGCCAAAGGCCCAGGCCAACGGGTCACCACCTTCGTCATCTACATACACCTCCAGCGCCTCAAAGCGCGGGCCCTCGGGCAAAAAGCTGCGCGAGTTGATGCGGTGCGCCAGCGTGGAGTCTTTGCCTTGCAAAAAGTTAATCGCAGGCGTGATGGTGGCAGCGTAGCGGTCAAACTGCTCCATAAAGAGGGCCACGCGCTCGGTGGTCTGCTCTTGCTTGTCTATCTCAGCGTGAATGGCTTTGAGCCCGTCAGCAGAGAACAACTGCAACACCAAAGCCAACGCTACATCCGCCTGCACCGCATCCACCCCACGCGAACGCAGAAAGCCGGTGATGTAGGCGGTGGACGGGTAAGGCGTGTTGAGCTGCGTCATCGGGGGGATGAGGGACAGCACGCGTAAGGGCTGGGTTGACATGAGGTGATTATCCCGCGAGTTGTGGGCCATTACTTTGGCGATTAACAGAGAGGTTTATTGCTCGGGGGGTATTTGGGCTAACGTGGGTACGCTTGGTTGGGTGTGCATCGACCGCCTTCATACAGGGGTATCAGAAATCGGTCGGGCAATATAGCCCCAGCCGTGCAGCGAAAATGGTAGAGCGTAACCCGCAGTCTCCGGAAAGCTGTCGTGTTCAATACCGGTAGTGCACTGCCTTGTTTGCAGGCGAGATGGTGTGTGCCGAACGACCGATTTCTGGTACTCCAGTATGAGGGCGTTTGGCACACACCATCTCGCCTGACAGCGTGCAAAAACAAAGCGCCCAAGTGACTACACCAACAACTTTCCAGCAGCCGCCTTAATCGCCAATGTCAACCGCCCCGCCTGTGGAGCCTCGCGCTGCCAGTGGTGCCAAAACAGCGGTACATCCACAAACTGACCAGGAAACAGGTCTACCAATATGCCGCTGGGTAAATCAAGGGGAGCTTGAATGTCAGCCTGCATGCCCCAGCCTAGGCCGCTGAGCAGGCCTAGGCGGTAGGCATCTACAGCGGGGATGTAATGGCGCGGATAGCCCAGGTCAGTTACGCCAAAGCATTGCTGCAAAAACTGGTCTTGCAGGCCGTCTTTGCGGTTAAAGCCAATGGCGGGGTGGGTAACTAGCTGGTGCAGGCCGATGCTACGCTTTTTACCCAGCAGCTTGTCACGCAAATTGGGCGCTGCCACACACCGGTAGCGCATGGTGCCCAGTGGCTCGGCCACGCAGCCGCGCAGGGGCGTGGGCAGGGTGGTCACGCAGCCAATCACGTCGCCGTTTTTCAGCCATTCCAGCGTGTGGTCTTGGTCGTCTACTGTGACGTCTAGCGTGAGCTTGTGCTTTTGCAGCGCGGCCTGAATGCCGGGGAAGAACCACGAGGCCAATGAGTCTGCGTTGACTGCGACGCTGATGTTTTGATAAGCGCTGCGCCCCGCGCGGCCTGCGGGCTGCAAGGTGTGTTGCAAATCGGCCTCTAGCAATCGCACTTGCTTGATGTGGGTGAGCAGCGCTTGGCCCGCAGGCGTGGCGCGGGCGACTTTGCCGCGTACCAATAGGCGCTGGCCTAGCGATTCTTCTAACGCTTTGATGCGCAGGCTGGTGGCGGCCAGTGTGATGCGCAGCGTGACGGCAGCGGCAGACAGGCTGCCGGTTTGCACCGTGGCGTCAAAAGCGGCGAGCTGGCGCGGGTCAAATTGCATGTAACTATTAAACCAAATTTAAGCAAATATAGAAATAGTTAATTTTGTTTAATATTTTGCCCTAAGAGTGCATGATGTAACCTGATTTAAAGGAACTCTTACCATGACCGCCGCTTTCTCAGGCATGCTGCTTAGCTTGTCGCTGATTATCGCCATTGGCCCACAAAACGCGCACGTACTGCGTATGGGGTTGCTGCGCTCGCATGTGGGGCTGACCGTGCTGGCCTGCGCGGTGACTGACGTGATTTTGATTGGTATTGGTGTGGCGGGCTTAGCGCAACTGGGCAGCTTGTCGGCGGCAGTGCAGGGTGCAATGATAGGCGCAGCGATACTGTTTTTACTGCACTACGGCTGGGGCGCAGCGCGGCGCGCGTGGGTTAACCAATACAAGGGCTTAAGCGCTACCCAGCAAGGCGCGCCCACCACCAAGTCGCAAGCCTTGGGCACGGCCTTAGCTTTCTCATGGCTTAACCCCCACGCTTGGCTAGACACGGCGGTGCTGATCGGCACCGCGTCGCTGGCATATAGCCGCCCTGACAACTGGAAGTTTGGCGCAGGCGCGGCAGCCGGGTCGCTGCTGTGGTTTGTAGCACTGGGCTTGGGCGCACAGCTACTGGCCCACAAACTGGCAAGGCCTGCGGTGTGGCGCGGTATTGATGCGACGGTGGCACTGACCATGTGGGGCACAGCGTTGTGGTTGGCTATGGGCTTGCTGAAGAGTTAATTCAGCACTATAGAAATAATAGCTGCTTAAGCAGGATTTGCTTGGGTTACTGGGTTATTTTGTTATTAAATTTGCCGTTTGAAGTGGTTTGGCGGTGTCTATTCTGCTTTGTGCCTTCGTACCAGGTTCGTTGTTCTAGAACGCGACCACGCCAGTGGAGCGCAGCAACGTTCGGTGTGCCTATGACAAACAATAAAGGGCCGCAGGCCCGTTTGGCATGGGCATACCGTGCGGTGCTGTGTGAGCGCGAAGTGCTAAGACAGAACAGGACTAATGAACGAAACGGTGCTGTGCAACCGCGCTGTCTATGTAAATTTTTTCTAAGCAGCTATAAATTCAATAGCTGCTTGAGCAAATTCTACGGCCTAGAACGCTTAAAAAGCACTAAAAACTTCATGCCGACCAGTACGCAGCCTGACCATAGCTGTGCTTCAAAAAATCTACCCACAACCGCACCCGCAACGGCATATGTTTGCGCTGCGGAAACACAGCGTAGATACCGTTCGGTGGCGCGGCAAATTCGTCCAGCACGGTGACTAAGCGGCCTGCGGCAATGTCACCATCTACCTCCCACGTGCTGCGCCACGCAATGCCGTAGCCTGCTAAGCACCACTCGTGCAGCACCTGGCCGTCGCTGCAGTCTAGCGGGCCGCCGGGGCGCAGGTGCTGCAATTCGCCGTCGATGCTAAAAGCCCAGCCCCGTGTTTGCGATGCATCGCTCGACAAAGTGAGGCAGTCCAGTTTGTGTAAATCGCCTGGGTGCGCGGGCTTGCCGCGCTGCTGCAAATATTTAGGTGTGGCCACACACAGGCGGCGGTTGTCGGCCAGTCGCACGCTAACCAGCGATGAGTCGGGCAAATCACCTACGCGCACAGCGCAGTCAAAACCCTCACCTGCCAGATCAACCACGCGATCAGACAAGTTAAGCGTAATCGACACATCCGCATGCAGCTCGCGAAAGTGTGGCACCAGCGGCGCCACGTGCCTGCGGCCAAAGCCTGCAGGCGCGGTGATGCGCAGGTGGCCGCTGGCTTTGACACCGCCCGCACTCACACTGGCCTCGGCATTGGTCAGGTCGGCCAGCACGCGCTGGCAGTCTTCTAAAAACGCGCTGCCTTCGTGCGTCAGGCTAATGCGCCGCGTAGTGCGCACCATCAGCTTGACGCCTAGGCGCTCTTCTAGCGCGTCGATGCGCCGGCCAATGATGGCAGCGGCCACGCCCTCGGCCTGCGCTGCTGCGGTAAGGCTACCCTTAGCAGCTACCGAGGTGAAGGTTTCGATTTGTTTAAATTTATCCACTGTGCTGATTATGACTGCGTAGCACTTAGCTGCGCCGCTTCTTGCGCGCTGTAGCCTAGCGACTGCAGTATTGCGGCGCTGTGTTCGCCCAGCTTGGGCGGGTTGTGGCGCACACCCAAGCGCTGGCCGTCCATGGTGAAGGGGAACAGCACCGTGCGGGTGACTTTGCCATCAGGCAGTGTCATAGGCGCCAAGCCTCCGGTGGCCAGCAAATGCGGGTCGTCCACCAGCTCATGCGGTTTTTTGATGGGGGCGTAGGGCAAGCCATTATCTTCAAACAGCGTGCTAAGTTCTTGCGCGCTGTAGGTGGCAAACCGTTCGCGCAGTTGCGCCAGCAGGCGGGGGCGCTCGCGTACGCGATCATTGTTGCTGTTGTACACAGGGTTAGTTTTTAAGTCGTCCCATCCGAAGGCATCGCACATCACCAGCCACTGCTTGTCGGTCACAGCGCTTAAGAAAATTTGCTCACCGTCTTTCACCGTAAACACGTCGTACACGCCCCAGGCTGATATGCGGTTGGGCATGGGGTCGGCAGGCTCACCTGTGACAGCGTATTGCAACATGTGCTGGGCTACTAAGAAAATATTGTTCTCGTAAAGCGCAGATTGCACCTCTTGACCCAGGCCCGTTTTGTCTCTTTGCGCTAGCGCCGCCATTGCCGCTATGGCACCAAACATGCCGCCCATAATGTCGTTCACGCTGCTGCCTGCGCGCAGGGGCTGGCCCACCGGGCCAGTCATGTAGGCTAGGCCGCCCATCATTTGCACTACCTCATCTAGCGCGGTGCGGTGCTCGTACGGCCCGGGTAAAAATCCTTTGAGTGCAATGTAGATCAAGCGTGGGTTGAGCTTTTTTAAGCTGCCGTAGTCCAGCCCTTGCGCGGCCATGGTCTCGGGTCTAAAGTTGTGGCTCACGATGTCGGCGGTGGCAATCAGCTTCATCGCGGCTTCGCGCCCCTCTGGAGTTGTCAGGTCAAGTACGAGCGATTTTTTGTTGCGGTTAAACAGCGGGTAAAAACCGGCGCCTGAGCCTAGCAAGTGGCGGGTGTTGTCGCCCTTGGGCGGCTCTACCTTAATCACCTCAGCCCCCAGATCAGCAAACAGCATGCCGCAGGTGGGGCCCATCACCATGTGGGTGAATTCGACCATTCTCAGCCCAGCATAAGGCAAGCTGGAAGGCTCTTGGATGGGTGCGGTGGTGGTCATAACGGCGTGCTTTTTAAAGGCTGTTTTATTTTCCTTTCGCCAGCATACACACAAACCGCAATTTGTAAGCATGGCAATTACCTACAAATTAGTGACGGATTAATAAACTAATCTTAAATTAATCAGCATTGCAGTATCGAATACAGTGTGGTGATGGATAAATCAGTCACCGCACACGCTATAAAACCCAAAGCCGTCTTGTTTGACGCCTACGGCACGCTGTTTGACGTGTACAGCGTGGGCTTGCTGGCCGAGCAACTGTTCCCTGGCCATGGCGCCGTCATCAGCGTGCTGTGGCGCGACAAACAGATCGAATACACCCGCCTGCTTACCACCAGCAACCACGGCGCGCACTACCAGCCGTTTTGGCAGGTAACGCAAGCTGCACTGACCTACACTATAAAAATAATAGCTGTTCGAGCAGGTATTACGGACTCTACTGGCCTTTTCAGTATTGAAAATAGTGCCCAAGCGATTGCACAATTGATGAACCAGTACCGCCACCTGAGCGCTTTTCCTGAAAACAAAGCTATTTTGCAAGCCCTGAAAGACAAAGGCATTCCCACCGGTATTTTGAGCAACGGCGACCCCGCCATGCTGGACGTTGCCGTCAAGTCGGCAGGCCTAGCCGACCTGCTAGACCACGTCATCAGCGTCGACGGCATTCGCAAATATAAAACCCACCCCGACGCGTACGCACTAGGCACACAAGCCACGGGCTTGCAGGCCAAACAAATTCTTTTTGTCTCAAGCAACGGCTGGGACGCGCTGGGCGCAACCTGGTTTGGCTACCAAACACTGTGGGTTAACCGCGCGGGCCTGCCGTTTGAAGAGCTGGGCACGCAACCTACGCGCACGGGCAGCAGCCTGCGCGATGTACTTGAGTTTTTTGATTAACTAGCGACTATGAATACCTTTTTTAGCTCTTCAAAATACACCATCTCACCAAGGAACCAACCCATGACCGCCCAACGCACTAAAGCCCACAGCCTGCAAGTAGCCACCAATCTCTACGATTTCGTTAACGACAAAGTGCTGCCCGGTACCGGCGTGAAAGCCGACAAATTTTGGAAAGGCTTTGATGCCATCGTACAAAACCTGGCACCCAAAAACATCAAACTATTGACAGAGCGTGACCGTTTGCAAACAGAGCTGGACACTTGGCACAAAAGTAATCCAGGCCCTATCAGCAACATGCCCGCCTACCGCAAGTTTTTAGAAAAAATTGGCTACCTGGTGCCTGAGCCTAAAAGCGTTAAAGCCACTACCAGCAATGTAGACGCCGAGCTGGCCACCCAAGCAGGTCCGCAGCTGGTAGTGCCCATCTTGAACGCCCGCTACGCGCTAAACGCTGCCAACGCCCGCTGGGGTAGCCTGTACGACGCGCTGTACGGCACAGACGCCATTAGCGAAGACGGCGGTTGCGACAAACTAGGCGCAGGCGGCACCGCTTACAACCCCAAGCGCGGCGCTAAAGTGATTGAATACGCACGCTATGTGCTCGACCGCACGGCGCCACTTAAAAAAGGCTCGCACATTGACAGCACGCACTACGGCATACAAGACGGCAAACTGGTTGTCACGCTCAAAGGCGGGTTGACTACTGCGTTGCAAGACACCCAGCAATTTATCGGCTATCAAGGCGACGCTAAATTCCCATCGTCGGTGCTACTGCAGCACAACGGCCTGCACCTGGACATTCAAATCAACCGCGCCACCACCATCGGCGCTAGCGATGCCGCAGGCGTAAGCGATCTGGTGGTCGAGTCGGCGTTGTCTACTATTCTTGATTTAGAAGATTCGGTCGCCGTGGTAGACGCCGACGACAAAGTGGTGGCGTACAGCAACTGGCTAGGTATTCTCAAAGGCACCTTGACCGAGACCGTGACCAAAGGCGACAAAACCTTCACGCGCGGTTTAAATGCTGACCGTGTATACACCGCTGCCGGCGCAGGTAATAAAAAAATCAAGTTACACGGCCGCTCGCTCATGTTCTTGCGCAATGTAGGCCACCTGATGACCAACCCGGCCATCACCTACACCGCCAAAGACGGATCAACTAAAGAAATTCCCGAAGGTATTTTGGACGCGGTCATTACCACCACGATTGCCATCCACGACCTCAAAGGTAACGGCGCTAATGGCATTCGCAACTCGCGCAAAGGCAGCGTCTACATTGTTAAGCCCAAAATGCACGGCCCATTGGAAGTGGCTTTCGCGTCCGAGTTGTTTGGCCAAGTCGAAAAACTGCTGGGCCTGAAGGCCAACACCGTTAAGCTAGGCATCATGGACGAAGAGCGCCGCACCAGCGCCAACTTAAAAGCCTGCATTGCCGCCGCCAGCGCCCGTGTAGCCTTTATCAACACGGGCTTTTTAGATCGCACTGGTGACGAAATGCACACCGCCATGCAAGCCGGCCCGATGATTCGCAAGGGCGACATGAAAACCAGTGCCTGGATTGGCGCTTACGAAAAGAACAACGTCCTTGTAGGCTTGGCTTGCGGTCTGCGCGGCAAAGCCCAAATCGGCAAAGGCATGTGGGCCATGCCCGACCTGATGGCCGACATGCTGAAACAAAAAATCGCCCACCCTCTGGCCGGTGCCAACACCGCTTGGGTGCCCAGCCCCACCGCCGCCACGTTGCACGCCATGCACTACCACCAAGTCAAAGTGAGCGATGTGCAAAAGCAGATTGAAAAAGCTGCGAGCAAAGTCAAAGGTCAACGCGACATCACGCTCAACGCACTGCTGCAAATCCCCGTCACCAACACCCCCAACTGGAGTGCGGCAGAAAAGCAGCAAGAACTAGACAACAACGCCCAAGGCATCCTAGGCTACGTAGTCCGCTGGATCGATCAAGGCGTAGGCTGCAGCAAGGTGCCCGACATCCACAACGTAGCCCTCATGGAAGACCGCGCCACCCTGCGCATCAGCAGCCAACACATCGCCAACTGGCTACACCACGGCGTGGTCAGCCGCAAGCAAGTAGAAGAAACTTTCCAACGCATGGCCGGCGTGGTGGACCAGCAGAACGCGGGCGACAAGCTGTACAAAAACATGGCGGGTAACTTTGCTACTTCTTCTGCCTACAAAGCGGCTACTGATTTGGTGTTTAAAGGGCTGCAGCAGCCCAGTGGCTACACCGAGCCGTTGTTGCATGCTTGGCGCTTGAAGGTCAAAGCGGCTTAATGCAAACTACGTAAGTTAAAACGCCTTGATTTTCAAGGCGTTTTTATGGTTGATAGTTTTCGATGATTGACACCACTGCAATCTCTAATATCTCTACCAACTCCGCATCCATAAACTTGTACTCATCGGGGATATCTAGTACATGAACAAGTTTGTGCTTTAGCAAACCGGTGAATTCGGTTTTGATGCGTGATTTATGTTTTTCTTCCATTACCAAAATCACATCAGCCCATTGGACATCGGATACCGAAATAGTATGTCTGGCATGAGGGCTTGTGCCAGCCGATCGTGCCAACACACGCGAGTCTTTGCGCCATACCTGCTCCGCCGTAGGGCTGCGCCATTGGTTGCGACTACAGACAAACAGTAGTTTGATTTTTTCTTTCATATTAATTGCAATGTGTATGGAGATACTCTGTCTGACGGTCGCGTTTAAAGAAACGGATTGACAAGCACAACTTTAGTTTTTTCAAAATGACGCACATTGCGTGTAGCAACGGTGAGGCCATGCACTAACGCTGTTGCCGCAATCAATAAGTCTGCGCCGTCGTGACCCAACTGGGCGGACAGCTGGCCCCACTTGCGTGCGATGTGGGGGTGATGGGCAGTATGCGGTCGGCATACAAACGCTGCAAGTTTTCAAGCCATTGGGTCAACTCTTGTGCAAACTCGGGTTCTGATTTACGCTTTTTTTCAATGCCGCGCTCTACTTCACCTAAGCTTACGACGCTGATAAAAAAGTCGTTATCTTGGTGCCGCTGTACCCACTGGATGACTCTAGATGAGGGGCGGCTTTTGCGTAGCTCAGATAAGACAACGGTGTCCAGCAAAATCATGAAAAATCAACTTCGCGTAATGCCAATTTAGTGCGTTGGTGCGTTAGCTCTTTGGTATTGACTGACGCGGTTGTCTTTTTAGTCGCGCTGGGTGATCTGGGCATGGCGAGCAGATGCGCGATAAAGCCTGGCGCGGCTGCTTGGGCGCTGCGTTGCAAAGCAGTGTAGTCTTGCTCGGACACGATCACTACAGCTTGTTTGCCCCGGCGTGTTACATGCTGGGGCACGCCGCGCAGGGCAAATTCGACGACAGAGCTAAATTGCGCTTTAGCGTCTTGAAGCCGCCAAGCAGGAGGGCTAGAATGTGTTTGCATGGTTTTAACTAGTCAGTTAATCTAGTCAGTATTTTAAACGAATCGCCGATTTCACGCAATTGTTGTATCTACTGCGCGAGCCGCATAAGCTCTAAAATTGTGCAATACAACTTATTTCAATTGACACCATGCGCCATACCCTCACTACCCTAGCCCTAGCCGCCACATTGCTCACAGCCTGCGGCAGCCAAGTCATTAACCCTGTCACCGGCCAAGCCGAGCGGTCGGTGATGAGTGAGGCGCAGGAGATTGAGGAGGGTAAGAAGGCGCATGAGGAGGTGTTGAAGGAGTACTCGGCGCTCAAGAACCCTAAGCTTCAGGCGTATGTCAATGGCATTGGGCAGGGTCTGGCCAAGCAGTCGCAGCGGGCGAATTTGCAGTGGACGTTTACCGTGCTAGACAGCCCAGAGATCAACGCGTTTGCGCTGCCGGGCGGCTATGTGTATGTGACGCGCGGCATCATGGCGTATATGGAAAGCGAGGCTGATTTGGCCGGCGTGATAGGCCATGAGATAGGCCACGTAACAGCGCGCCACGGTGCGCAGCGCGCTACGCGCCAGCAGACGGCGGGGCTAGGCGTGCTGGCAGCCAGTATTTTCGGCCTGGTGCTGGAATCGCAGGGCGTGGGTGGTGCAGGCGATTTGATTGGCGGCGTAGCGCAAAACGCAGCGCAAGGCTATGTGGCCAAGTATGGGCGCGAGCAAGAGCTGCAGGCTGACGGGCTGGGCGCTGAATATTTGTCGCGCGTGCAGTTTGACCCGCGCAACATGGTGGACGTGATCAACGTGCTGAAAAACCAAGAACGTTTTGCCGCAGACTTAGCTAAAAGCGAGGGGCGCGCAGCGCCTGCACAAAACAGTTGGCTGGCATCGCACCCCAGCAACGACCAGCGGCTTGAACGCATTACCCAGCTGTCGGCACAGTACAAAAGCACCACGCCGTACATAGACGAGGGCCGCACACGCTACCTGCAAATGATGGAGGGCGTAGCCTTTGGCGAGAGCGCAGAGCAGGGCCTGACACGCGGGCGCAATTTCTACCACAGCGATTTAAACTTTGCCATGACCGCCGCGCAGGGCTGGAAGGTGCAAAACGACGCTGAGCAATTGACCATCATAAACCCCGCGCGCGATGCAGGCTTGATCGTACAGCTGGTGCCACCGAAAGCTGGCAATTCGCACGAAGAGATTATTCGCAATGTGCTGAAACCTGACTCGGGCCGTGCAGAGCCGCTCAAGTTCAACGGCCTGTCGGCCACGCATTTTGTAGGCAAACGTGCGGCGCAAAATGGTGAGAGCCGCAATACCGAAGCCACCGTGGTAACCGGTGCTAATGGTAATAATTTCATCATGGTCTACGCCGCCAAAGACCCTGCTACGCTGCAAAATAACCGTGCCGGGTTGCAAGAGGCCGAGCGGTCTTTTCGCGCTATGTCAGCAGCCGACAAAGCCGCTGCAAAGCCCTGGACGCTGCGCACCACCAGCCTGCCACGCGGCGGCTTTGCCGAGCTGGCCCGCAGCTCACCACTGGCTAACCCAGAGCAGCAATTGAAATTAATCAACGGCGTGTATGCGGGGGGTGACATCAAGGCTGGTACACCCGTGAAGATCGTTGCGCAGTAAATCCACACAACGCAGTACTATAAATTTAATAGCTGCTTGAGCATGATTTACTTGGGTTAGCGGCCTAAAAGGCATGAAAAAAGCAGTGCAGAAGCGTCGTTTAACGCTTAGCAGCGCAGCCTAGCGCGTCACACTACCCGCTGTGGCACTAGCGCACATCGGGCGCGTTGGGCAAGCTGTTGACTGAGGTTTCTCCGTCGCGCAACGCAAAGTGCTGCACCAGCAAGCCAGAGACTTCTTGCAGCGCCTGCGTCAAGCCCTCTTCAAATTGAGACGCTTTGAAAGCGGCTGACATGCGCTGCGTGATGGCTTGCCATTGGGCGGTGCTGACCTTGCTGTTCAGGCCGCGGTCGGCCAAAATTTCAATCGCGTTTTCAGCCAGCAGCAGGTAAATCAGCACGCCGTTGTTGTGCTCAGTGTCCCACACGCGCAGCTTGCCAAACATGGCTACTGCACGCTCACGCGGCGAGGCATCGCGCCACAGGTAGCTGTTGGGCAGGCCCGCTTCAACGCAAATACGCACTTCGCCGCTGTGGCGCGCCTCGCTGGCGGCCACGTGATTTTCTAGCCGCTTGAGCAAATCGGGAGGTACGGCGCGGCGCGTGTCGGCATCGTCCATCCAGCGGTGGCGCCACACGCGTTGCAGGCGGCCCCACAGCGTGTAGGTGCGTGCGGGCTGCGCTGGCGGGTGTGCGGCTTTGTGTGGGTTTGAGTTCATAAATCGATACTGCGTTTAAAAATCACCACTGCTACCGCCGCCGCCAAAGTCGCCGCCGCCGCCCGAGCTAAAACCACCGCCGCCACCCCCTCCAAAGCCGCCGCCGCCAAAACCACCGCCACCCATGCCACCACCCCCGGTCCAGCCACCGCCGCGCCCGTGCCGCCCGGTGGCCAGGCCGCCAAAGCTAGACAGCAAGGTAAACAGCAGTGCCGCTACAAAGGCAAAGCCTGCCAATACTAGGCTGGTGGTGATAAAAAACGCCAGCCCGCCCACAGCGCCACCAGTCACCACAGCACCCAGCTTATTGCCAAAAAATGCTTTGGCCACCGCGCCGCCTATCGGAATAGCAAACAACATAAAAATAGCAATGTCCATCCACTGAAAGCCCTCGCCCAGCATGTTCAGCCCGCCTTTGTTCGCGTTGCCTTGCTTGGGCGCAGGCAGGGCCTCGCCGTCAATGCGCAGGGTGATCTGGTCGATAGCAGCAGATAGCCCGCCTGCATAGTCGCCCGCTTTCAAACCCGGTGCCAGTGCTTCGTCAATGATTTGCTTGGTGGCTAAATCGGGCAACGCGCCTTCCAGTGTTTTGGCCACTTCAATGCGCAGCTTGCGGTCAGTTTTAGCTATGATCACCAGCACGCCATCGCCTACGTTTTTGCGGCCAATCTTCCACTCATTAGCCACGCGGTTGGCGTAGCTGGCTATGTCCTCGGGCTGTGTGGTGGGCACGATCAGCACCACCACTTGGCTGCCTTTGCGTTGCTCTAACGCCTCTAGCTTGGCCTCTAGCGACTGCCGTGCCGCAGCGTCTAGCGTGCCCGTAGTGTCTACCACGCGGGCCGTAAGCGCTGGCACTGCTTGCACGCCTTGCGCATGTGCACCCGTGGCCAGGCCCGTGTAGGCTGCCACAGTACACACCAGCACCCAAAACAGAGATACTATAAATTTCATAGCTGGTTGAGCAGGTTCTACGGCCTAGAAGCCCTAAAAGGCATCAAAAACAAGTGACTGAGCAGGTTACTTTTTCTCAAACGTCACCACGGGCGGCGCGCTGATCTGCGCCTCGTTAGTCACGGTAAATTGCGGCTTCTCGTTGTATTTAAAAACCATCGCTGTTAAATTGGTCGGAAAGCTGCGCGTCAGCACGTTGTACTCGGCAATGGTTTTAATGTAACGGTCGCGCGCTACGGTAATGCGGTTTTCTGTACCCTCTAGCTGCACGCGCAGGTCGCGAAAGCCTTGGTTGGCTTTCAGGTTAGGGTAGGCCTCGCTCACGGCCATCAGGCGGCTCAGCGCGCTGCCCAGTTCGCCCTGCACGGCTTGAAATTTCTTAAACGCTTCGGGGTTATTCAGCGTCTCGGGTGACACTGTCATCGCCGTGGCTTTGGCACGCGCCTCAATCACTTTAGTTAGCGTGTCTTGCTCAAAACTGGCTTCGCCTTTGACTGTGGCCACGATGTTGGGGATCAAATCGGCGCGACGCTGGTACTGGTTGAGCACATCGCTCCAGGCGGCCTTGGTTTGTTCGTCTAATTTTTGAAAATCGTTGTAGCCGCAGCCCGTTAGCAGGGCGCTAGCCGCTAAGATCAAACCCCCCACAATGCGTTGCATATTGATTCGGTTCATGGCGACTCCTTAAAATTAAACGAACGGGCAGACAGCGCATTGTTGCTTGCCTAAATTATAAAAACTACACGGTAGCATAGATAGATGCAGATTTATGTAAATCAAGCCCTGGCTGCTGGCCGACGCAACATTCCCGTCAAAACAGCACTGCCCAGCCTGTTGATCGCCGGGGCCACGGGTGTGCTGGGCAATGCGGTGTTGCGCCGCATGGTGGGCATGCACCGCGCTAGCCATACGCGCGTGCTGGCCACTGAGCCTATCAGCGCGGGTATGCGCCATGTCAGTGCGCTGGTGGTGGCAGGTGATGTAGCGCAGTGGCCTGTAGAGCATGGTTTGGCCGACACCGCGATTGTGATGTTCGACCCGCCGCGCATGTTCTACGACCGCGAGCGTGCGCTGTGGACGCCTGCGCCCAACCAATTGCCTGCCTTGGCCGGGTGGCTGCACCAGCGCGGCGTGCGCACGCTGGCTGTGGTGCTGCCGCATGCACAAGGTACATTACCCGAGGCACTCAAGCGCGGCCTAGCCAGTGTGGACGAGCATGCGCTGGCGGCGCTAGGGTTTGAGCGTTTATTGATCGTGCGCACTGCGCAAAAACCTACTGCCACCGTGCAGGGCAACGCGCCAGAGAAGCTGGCCGCGTGGATGCTAAGCATCCTTAACTTTATGGTGCCCAGCAGTGAGCAGCCCGTGCGCGCTACCAAGGTGGCAGAGCTGGTGGACATGGTGTTGCAGCAGTTGCCGCCCGGCACCTGGGTGGCCGCACCCGAGCTGGTGTGGCGCGCTGCGCAGGGAGATACGCAGCAAATGCGGCGGGTGGTGGATGGCTGGTTGATGGCCCTTTAGAACTTCTCTTTTGCCTTGCAGGAGAGCTGGTTACTTGCTAAAGCGTGCGCGCCGGGGAGCTGGACTCGAGCCGGACATCTCGCTGTAAAAATACTTGGCAAACACGCGCGAATTTTTCATCGAGACGAACCCGACTCATCACATTGTTCTTTGCGTTGTTTAAACAGCCCGCTGTTTGGTGAGGTCGTTGTATTCGTAAGTACTATTAATTACATAGCTGCTTGAGCAGGATTTACTTGGGTTAGTGGCCCTAAACACTCTCAAAATAGGCTTCAGAATACTCCCGGTGTGCTTTTACTGCCATAGCTGTGCCCGCCCTGGCGCTTGGCGTGAACAGCTCCGCGGCTGTCCTCCGCCCTGCGGGCTCCCCCTTTATGCCGCTGCGCTGTTCACACCAAGCGCCAGAGCTGCGTACAGAGGTGGGTGTGCAACAACGGTTGATAGCCCTCCATATGTGCAAGAGCTGGCAGGCGGTGTACTCAGCGCAGCGGCATAAAGGGGGAGTAGGCGGCCCTAGGCCGCCACGGAGGACAGCCGCGAAGCTGAGTACGCCGCCTGCCAGCTCCCGTACAAGAACAGCAATCTTCAAGCCCCAGCAAGCTACGCAACCAGCCGCAGCTCACAGTGCAGGAACATTCATCTTTACAACGCAAAAAAATTCACCAGTGCTTGTGCAGTATCGTGCGGCAATTCTTCTGGAATAAAGTGCCCCGCAGCCATCACTTGGCCTGTCACTACCGCGCTGCATTGCGCCTGCCATAGCTCTAAAGGTTTGAACATGCGGTTGACCACACCGCGCTCGCCCCACAGCACCAGCATGTCGCACGCCAGCTTGTCACCTGCGGCGCGGCTAGCGCGGTCGTGTACTAAATCTATACCCGCACTGGCGCGGTAGTCCTCGCACATGGCGTGCAGTGTTTTAACTTGAGAAAAGCAACGCTCGTATTCGGCCAGTGCTTGTGGCTCGATGTAGCCGAGGCCCGTGCTGCCCCAGCCGCCTAGCTTGGTATGCAGATAATTTTTCCAATCACCGTGGATCATGCGCTCGGGCAGCGGACTGGGTTGGATCAAATGAAACCAGTGGTAGTAGGCCTGCGCAAACGCCATGTTGGTGGCGTCGTACATGTCTAGCGTGGGGGCAATGTCAATCACGCACAGCTTGCGTACTTTGCTGGCGTGGTCTAGTGCCAAGCGGTGCGCTACGCGGCCACCCCGGTCGTGGCCACACACATCAAACTTATCGATACCCAGCGCCGCCATCACATCTACCATGTCTTGCGCTAACGCCCGCTTGCTGGCCTGTGCATGGTCATCGGTGGCCAGTAGTTTGGTCGAATCGCCATAGCCGCGCAAATCAGGCATCACCAGAAAGAAATCTTTTTGCAGTTGCTGCGCCACGCGGTGCCACATCACATGGCTTTGCGGAAAACCGTGCAGTAGCAGCAAAGCAGGCTTAACCCGGTCGCCACCGTAGCGTGCAAAAATTTCTACGCCATCGCTTGCGTTGCCTACCTTAAAACGCTGCGCCGTAAATTCGTCAAACCAAGCCATTGCAACATACGCCTTAAAAAAGTAAATACAACAGGGGGCATTATTTTGCTGGGTATGCCGCTTATTAAATTATCGTGGGCACTTGCAGCCTAATTGAGTTTAGAAAAATCTTATTTTTAGAAAGTGTAGTTTACAGTCGCTAAGAGAGATGTCTGCGCTTTTTTCTGAGTTATGGGACTGTCCTTTGCATCACCACCTAGTTGCAAGGCTTCAAGCCTAGCAAATGCAGTCCAGTTGGGAGTGAGCTTGTAATAACTCTGTACGAATACACCGCTACTGAGTACGCTACTTTTAGCTTCAAATACCTTGAGTCCTGTCACAGATGATTGAGTTTGTGTGATGCCAAAAAAGTTTTTCGCATACGTGTTATCCATTGTCTGCACAATAGCTCCTAAGTCTAGGCCGGCGATGGGCGAGGCGAATAGGGAGTATCCAGCCTCTAGGTCTAGCATGGTGCCGCGACCCTGTTCTTTACCCAGACGGTTAGTGACAGTACCTTTGGCAAAATAGCTGCCTGCACGATATTGCAGCCCAGCGCGCAGTGCGCCAGCGGGTTTGATGTCGACAAGGCCTGTAAATCGAACGTCGTCTTTGGCCCTGCGGTTCGTAAAGTCGTAGCCAATAGACAAGCGCCCGGTAAGGCCATCAGTTATTTTTTGCTCAATTCCAAATCCATTGATGGGATCAATGAAGAGGTAGTCACGGCAGCGAATTTCAAAGTTGGGTAGCACCATCGCATCATTTTTTTTAGAGCCAGGATACTGCGGACTGGAGGTAACTGCCGCGCCTAAGCTAAATTTCCAGTCTTCAGGTTCGGTAGATTTGGCAGAACTCTGGGCGTAGGTTAATGTCGATACGGTAAACATTAAGAAAGCCAAAATCGATTTGTAACGAGAAAAATTGAACATAAGTACCTTTAAATATAAGTAAAACAATAAATTGAAATTGTTTGAGGTTCAGGCTTGAACAAACTTTTCTAACTGCCTGCGCGGTGCCGGGGGCACCGGGCTGGCGGCGTAACCCAGTCGGCAAAACATTTGCACGGTTGCATCGCCCGCAGCGCGTGGCGCAGCTTTGCTCAAAATGAGCTGGTGCGCCTTTTCGTAATAGGGCTTCATCTCAGCAAATTCTTGCAGAGCTTGGCTCATGGGGTGTACGCCTAAGCCCAGTTCAGTTGCTTTGAGCTGCAAACGCACATAGGCGCGGCCCGCTTCAATTTGTTGGCTACAGGTGTTGCCTGCGGTGCTAATCCAGACAAAACCCATGGCACTGCGGCTGTGGCCTTTAAAGCGTCCCATGGCCGATTTGTAGGCGGCGCTGCCTTCGACTAATGGCGCGTTGCGGTCCACCATGCCCACTGCGGCAGCTAGGCGCACAAATGCACTGTTAATAGAAATTCCGTCACGGTTTTTGAGAATTTCGTCGGGTCCAATACGTAGAAGTTTTGAGCTTTCTAGGTAGGTGCGTGGTGTCAATAGCTCCACCTGAGCAGACTGCCAGCACAGATCTCGCATAGCAGCTAACTGCGCCGTATCCACTGTGCCGTCCACTACAACACTCGTAGCTTGATTACTACTCGTCAAGGCTTTCAATGTGGCTGGGCTTACCACGCGCGCAGTGTCATAGTCACTTTTGGGAGTGTGGCGTTTTAAGATATGGTCGAATAGTTCATCTGGTACAGCTGCCGCACTAGTCTTGCTGATAGCAATTTGTGCCACTGGGCGGGCGTCCCATGCCTTGAGGTCAGTGGGCAACTCGCCCTGCGGCCATAACGTAACCTTAGACTCCAGGCCTTCTTTAGCCAAAGCCATCACCAAGAGCTCAATAAAAGCGCCGTGGCCAATCAAAATTTGCCTTCCGTAAGGGTCAGTTTCTGCTAGTACACGTTGCGGGTCGGTTTTTATAGTAATCGTGTTTGGCTGGCGCAAGTCTGCCAACCAGGGTTGCAAGTTGTGCGGGTTGGGGGCGGTAATGGCGTAGGCTAGCGCACGGCGGCGCGGGTCCACCTCTGCGCAAGGGCCTTGCCAAGCCTCGACGGCGGCATCAGGAAAGGCACCTGATGCGCAGCCTGTGAGCGTAGCGGTGGTGGTTAATGTGGTAGCAGTGATGGTTCCGCCACCGACTAAGCGAATAAAGTTACGGCGTTGCATGGTGTTTTCCTTCAAGGTTGCGTTGAGTAAAAAATAAATGAATGGTTAAGCGAATAATGGCAAACCGCGTAGCGCTTGGACAAAAGTCCAAGTGCAAAAACCAGTGAATACGATAGCGAAAACCCAAACAGCGTTGACTGCGCGCGCCTGCGCCATCTGCACCATCTGTTTGAGGCCCGCAAGGTGAATTGCAAACGCAAATGCAGGAATAAAGTGCATGGCATGGATACCAAAAAAGTGTGCCACCCTCAAGTCGCCACCACTGCGCGACCATGTCACCAGCGGTAAGCCGCCACTGTCAGTGCGTGCGCCACCTACCCAATGACCACTAGGCTGCGAGCTCAAGTAGCCACCAAACCCTGTACCAATCACAAAAGTCAAAATCAGGCCTAGTACCACCGCTAGCTTGAGTGCGGCAGGCAGCTCATAATTCCGACTGCGGGCAATCAAGATACCCAGCACCAGTGATGCACTCGCCAGCACGACTGCGCCTACACCCATCAAGGTATACATAGCGGAAGAAAATGGGGTTCGGGTGTTGAAGTGAGAGGCCAGTCCTTGGCTGCCTTGCCAAGTGATGTATGCCACCTCAAACAATCCAGAAATGACAGCTGCCCACACAACGTAGCGCGCAGTCTTAGTACGTACAGCAGCAGCGGGTAACCAGGCCATGAAGAGCGCCAGTGTCAACAGGTATACCCCGGTAGACAGCTGGAATTTAAAAGGCTTTAGCCATACGCTTACGCCTTGAAGTTGGCGGCTGTCTAAAAGAGTCAGCGCCAGTGTGGGGATTGACAGGGCTAGCAGCGCCAGCCCAACCCAAGAAAGCAGTGCTGAAGCCTTTTGCACGCGGGTGAACAGTCCAGTTGTTGTGTTCAGTGCCCTGCTGTTGGGTAAGTCAATGTTGGAGTTCTCTAAAGTCACCATGTCTGTGTCTATGTAGGTTGATGTGCTGTATTATCAAAATGAAATATGCAATACACAATTAGCTATTTATCAATAACAGAGTTACATAAATGAATAACCAATTTGATTGGACTTTGATTCGTTCATTTTTGGCGGCACTTGACCAAGGCAGTTTGTTGGCTGCTGCACGCGCTGTCCAAGTAAGTCAGCCGACGATTGGCAGACACATCTCTGAACTAGAGTCACAGCTGGGTGTGGTGCTGTTTGAGCGCACAGGACGCGGGCTGTTGCCTACCGACACAGCATTGCGATTGGCAGATGCAGCAAGAGCCATGGAAAGCGGCGCTCATCAGTTAGCGCGCAGTGTTTCGGCACAAAAAACCAGCACCAGCGGCAGCGTGCGCATCACTGCAAGCCGTTCCGTGGCTTGCGCGTTGTTGCCGTCCGTACTGGTGCAAATGCGTCTAGTGTTGCCAGACATACAAGTAGAGATTTTGGCCAGCGATGAGGTCAGCAACTTGTTGAGGCGTGAAGCCGATATTGCGGTGCGCATGGTGCGACCTAATCAGAGCAGCCTAGTGGCCAAACGAATTGGAGAAATGACGCTAGGCACCTATGCCCATAGCGACTACCTGCGCAGACGCGGTGTACCAAAGCTACCGCAGGACCTGCTGACACATGACGTGGTGGGCCGCGACAAGGACGACAGCATCATCCGTGGCTTTGCAGCGTTTGGCTATGCGGTGAAGAAAGAAAATTTTGCTTTGCGTACCGATGACATCATGACCTATTGGGGTGCTGTGCAGGCGGGCTTAGGGATAGGTTTTGTAGCTGATTTTTTGGCACGCAGTGACAAGTTAGTGCGGCCCGTGTTGCCGATGTTGAAAATTCCATCGCTGCCAGTTTGGTTGACCGTGCACAGAGAAATCCGTACAGATCGGCGCATACGTGCAGCGTACGACTTTCTGGCAGTGGCACTACCTAAAGCGCTGTAATTCGTTCTGACAATCTAAACATGCGGGTCGTCTTCTAGCAACACCAGCACGCGCTGCAGCGCGTGGCGTACCGTGGCATCGCGTACGGCAGCGCGGTCGCCTGCAAAGTGTTGCACCTCGCTGTACAGCATGCCATGCAGGCTAAAGCCAAACCACACTGTGCCCACTGGTTTGCTCGCACTGCCGCCTGTGGGCCCAGCCACGCCGGTCACCGCGATAGTGATTTGCGCTTTTGAGTGGCGCGCTGCGCCAAACGCCATGGCGCGGGCGACGGGCTCGCTCACTGCTCCGTGCTCGGCGACGAGGGCGGCGTCGACGCTTAATTGCTCAGTTTTGGCGGCATTCGAATAGGTGATAAAGCCGCGGTCAAACCAGTTGGACGAGCCGGGCAGCGATGTGCAAGCAGCCGCTATCAGGCCGCCCGTGCAGCTTTCTGCTGTGGCCAGTGTGTAGCCGTCTTTAATAAGCTTTTGGGCCAATAACTCAAGTGAATACTGCTCAAGCAGCTCTGAATTTAATAGCGTTTGAGATGTTGCAGAGGTCATAGGTTAAAACTTCCATAGCGCTATCACCAGCAGCGTGCACGCTGCCGCGACCAAGTCGTCAAAGATAATGCCCCAGCCGCCTTGGGCACCAAAGCCTTTGAATAAACTGTCGGCCCAAGCCACCGGGCCGGGCTTTACCGCGTCAAAGAATCTGAACAATATAAAAGCCGCCAGTTGCAGCCGCAAACCCGCTGGTGCAATCATCCACAAGATAATCCAAAACGCCAGTACCTCGTCCCACACAATGCTGCCGGGGTCCATGATGCGCATGTTGCGCGCTGTGACGGTGCAAGCCCACCAGCCCACGGGTAGCGCGGCCACGATCACCCACGCTATTTGCACGGGCGATAAATACAACTGCATCACCACAAACGCCGCCCACGCCCACAGCGTACCCGCCGTGCCCGGTGCCACACGCGACAGACCTGACCCAAACCCCAGCGCAATGGTGTGCGCAGGGTGCGACAGCATAAACCGCGCTGTAGGCCGCAGCACTGACGGGCGCACAGACGGCGATGTGGCAGGAGGTGCTGCTGTGGGTGCAGCACGGGGCATGCTTTGGTAGGCAGAGTCAAAACCCAAAGGCAACTGCGCGGGCGCGGTGTCCGTTGCATTGGTGCTAGGTGTAGCGTCTACAGCAGGCTTAGATGAAAAAATACGCATGGTGTATTGTGCCCTGAGCAGGCTTTGAGAGGCGGGTTTGACCTGTAGATTTGACGTGTAGATTCGCCGTACGAGTGCGGCAGCTACTTGAAATGGTCAAACGAGGCAAACGTGTCGTCCACCACAGCGCCTGCCGCGTCGCGCAGTACCAAGCCGCGCCCTGCCGTGATGCTGCCAATGCGTTGCACCGGCGTTGCGGCATGCACTGCAGCAGCAGCTACGGCATCACGTTGCGCAGCAGGCGCGGTAAAGGCCAGCTCGTAGTCGTCGCCACCAGCGGCTGTCATTTGCCGGCAAAAATCCAGAGAAAAATTGTGCTCAACCCTTTTAAACGCCGCGCAAGCAGCTACGCTATCAATAGCAATATCAGCCCCACACTGGCTAGCCTGCAAGATATGCCCCAAATCGCCTAGCAGCCCATCGCTGATGTCGATAGCCGCCGTGGCAATACCGCGCAGCGCCACGCCCAGTGCCACGCGCGGTGTGGGCCGCTCCATGCGCTGGCGGGCTGCGTCAAACATGGCAGCATCTACGCTGACATTCCCGCGAAACACCTCTAGCGCCAGCCGCGCATCGCCTAGCGTGCCGCTGACGTAAATATCGTCACCCGGTTGCGCACCGCTGCGCAGTAGGGCTTGGCCACGGGGTACTTCGCCTATAACGGTGATGCAAATATTCAAAGGCCCTGCCGTGGTGTCGCCCCCTACCAGCGCGCAGCCGTGCGCATCGGCCAGTGTCAGCAAACCTTCAGAAAAACCCTGCAACCACGCGGCATCACCACGTGGCAGCGCCAAGGCCAGCATACATGCCACGGGCTGCGCGCCGCATGCGGCCAAGTCGCTTAAATTGACGGCCAGCGCTTTGTGCCCCAGCGCGTGCGGCGACACCGTGGACAAAAAATGCCGCCCCTCCACCAGCATGTCGCTGCTGATAGCCAGTTGCATGCCGGGGTGCGGGGTCAGCAGCGCGCAGTCGTCGCCAATACCTTGGGCCACTTGCTGGTGGGCGCGGCTTGGTAACGCAGCGGGGCGCTGGAAATACTGCGCAATCAGGTCAAACTCGCCCATCACTTTACTAGCCACGCTTAGCTGCTTTAATGCATGGTGGGCTTGCCGCCCAGCGCGCTCAGGGCATCTAGTACAAACATCGGAATGTCCGCATCAAATTTCTCGCCGTCCTCGGCCACACAAAAGTAACTGCCGTGCATCGTGCCCGTGGGTGTGCGCAGACGGCAGCCGCTGGTGTACTGAAAGCTCTCACCGGGCTTGAGCAGCGGCTGCTCGCCCACTACGCCCAAGCCTTTGACTTTGTCGTTACGGCCATCGGCGTCGTTAATGCTCCAGGTGCGCGATATCAACTGTGCTGGCACCCGGCCTGTGTTAGTGATAGTGACCGTGTAGGAAAAGGTGTACACGCCTTGTTCAGGCGCAGACTGGTCTGCCAAATACTCGGGCTGTACTTGAACGCTAAATTGGTATGGGGCCATGGCGGTATGGTACAGCTTTCTTGATATGGTTGGCTTACTTTAAACTCTTATGTGGCAGTGCGTTCTTCGTTGTTCGGTTTGGGCTAGCGGTTGGGGATTGAACTTCCCCTAAGCAATATGTTTCTTCGTTATTTACCTTGGACGGGCGGCGTGACATATCGCTGCAAAAAATCTCCGCGAACACGCGATTGAGATCTGTAGAAGTCTGGTGGTGGTTTGCCGCGCCTCGCTACGATTTTTTATCGACGCGCTCCCACCGCTCACCCTGTTAGATGTAGTAGTTTTAAGGCACGCGCTGCGGGTAGAACAACGAACTCGGTTTGAGACCACACAGCTTTAGAAACACGGTTCAAAGCACTTCAAACGGCCTTTTTAATAGCAAAATAGGCCAGTAACCCAAGTAAAACCTGCTCAAACAGCTATGCAATAAATAGCAAATAGCATTGTGAAAGGAGTCGCCAGATATATGAGCCGGCAGCAATGCGAAAATACAGGCTATGAGCACTACCTTCCACATTGCCCCCTCCATCCTGTCCGCTGACTTTGCCCGCTTGGGTGATGAGGTCAAAAACGTCATTGCCGCTGGCGCCGACTGGGTGCACTTTGACGTGATGGACAACCATTACGTGCCCAACCTCACTTTCGGCCCGATGATTTGCCAAGCCATCAAACCGCATGCCAAAAAGCCCGACGGCACACCAGTACCCATGGACGTGCATTTAATGGTGCAACCCGTAGACGCTGTGGCCGCTGCATTTGCCGACGCCGGGGCTGACTACATCAGCTTTCACCCCGATGCCTCGGGCCACGTGCACCGCAGCATTCAAGCCATTCGCTCCAAAGGCTGCAAGCCCGGCTTAGTGTTTAACCCCGCCCAGCCGCTGGACGTGCTGGACTGGGTGATTGACGATATTGACCTCATTCTTATCATGAGCGTCAACTCCGGTTTTGGCGGCCAGTCATTTATCGATAGCGCACTGCGCAAGATAGAGGACGTGCGCAAACGCATTGACGCTTGCGGCAAAGACATTCGCCTAGAAGTGGATGGCGGTATCAAGGTAGACAATATTCGCCGCGTGGCCGATGCTGGGGCCGATGCTTTTGTGGCAGGCAGCGCAATTTTTGGCAAGCCAGACTACAAAATGGTGATTGACCAGATGCGTGCAGCGTTGGCTTAAATTTAACTTAAATTTATACCCCTGCGTCACACCCATGGCCAAGAGCATCGCTGGTCTGCAAGCCGTCATCGTCGATCTTGACGGCACCATGATCGACACCCTTAGCGATTTTGAGTTGGCTTTAAATTTGATGCTGGCTGATTTCGATAGCGCGCCTGTAGAGCGCAGCTTTATTGAAAAAGCCATTGGACAAGGCAGTGAAAATCTTGTGCGCCGCACTCTTCAATTTATACAAAATCGTGCTCTAATCCAAGTAAATCCTGCTCAAGCAGCTATTAAATCAATAGTATTTGAGGCGGCACTACAGCGTTACCAGCACCACTATCTAGCCGTCAACGGTCAAGCCAGTCAGGTGTATCCCGGCGTGGTCGAAGGTCTAAAGGCTTGGCATGCAGCAGGCCTGAAGTTGGCTTGTCTTACCAACAAACCTAGCGCCTTTGCGCTGCCACTACTCAAGCTCAAAGGCTTGGATGGTTACTTTAGCCACGTGTTTGGCGGCGACGCGTTTGAGCGTAAAAAGCCCGATCCTCTGCCGCTGCTAAAAACCTGCGAGGCACTAGGCACGCAGCCCGCGCGCACCTTGATGGTGGGCGACAGCAGCAACGATGCACAGGCCGCGCATGCAGCAGGTTGCCCTATAGCACTGGTCAGCTACGGCTATAACCACGGTGAGCCCATTCGCATGGTGCCAGCAAACTGGCATATAGACAGTTTCACCCAGCTCGCGGCGCTGTTGGGTACCTGATCTGGCTTAGGACGCTCTATTAAGACGCTTTACCCAGCAAAGCGTCTTTGAGTCTCCAGTCGGCAGGGTTGGGGCCCAACCAAATACGCATCATTGCGTTGAAAAATTCAGGCTCTTTAAATGGTTCACCAAATCGCTTGCCTTTGATCGTGAAGATAGTGCCCGTACCTGGTAACCAGTCTATGCTGAATGTGTCACCCGGCTTCATATTTTTATAGTCGCTGAACATCTGGCTCATGCGCAGGAGCGAGGGGACAACTTTGGAGAAATCTTTTTTGTCCATGTTGTCCTCCAAGCCGCGCGAGAAAAGTTTGACGAGTTCGGCCGAGTCAATATCACGCAGTATGGTGATGTCAAGGCGCTTATTGCCCGGCGCAGCTAGCACCTCTTCGGTGGTATTAGCTTTTTTGCCAAGATACAGACCTGCCGTATAAACTTTGAAAATTGCCTTGTAACGAGTTCCTGCGCCATTAAGCTGCAGTTTTTCGCCGCCCAAGGTGTAATCGGCTTCGTATTTCACGCCTGTTACGGTAATTTGCGCCAGTGCGGGCACCGTTGCTAGAGCGGCAGTCAGCACAAGGGCAAAAAAAGATTTTCGATGTATCGGCATTGTGATTCTCCATAAAATAGAACGAGTGTTCTTATTTGAGAGTAAGTATCACGTGCTTTAAGCAGACTGCACTACAGGGTTATTACGATTTTCGCCTTTAATTTACAAAGCATTTTTGTTTACTGCCACCAGCTTTCTGCTCTGCTACACTCATTCAATTATGCCAACGAGTTTCATCATTACAAAGAGCTGCGCACCCGTGCGGGGAGCTTGGCTTTGGCGTACGCCAACCATTTAGCATGATGTTTTGCAGCGACATGCTGCCCCGCGCCGTGTTGCGATCCAGCAGCCCAGCATCTCGTTAGAACCCGCCCAAGGCTGTAAGCATAAGTTTCACCCCCAGCCTTACGGGCCGCCCATTCAGAGGCCATGCCATGATTACCGAACTCGAATTTAAAAGTCTGCAAACCCAAGGTTTCAACCGCATCCCACTTGTTGCCGAGGCGTTTGCTGATTTGGAAACGCCGCTGTCGTTGTACCTGAAATTAGCGCACAGCAAAAACCAAGGCCAGTACAGCTTCTTGCTCGAATCTGTGGTGGGTGGCGAGCGTTTTGGCCGCTACAGCTTTATTGGTTTGCCTGCCCGCACGGTGCTACGCGCCAGCGGCTTTGGGGTAGAGGCTAAAACCCAGGTGCATACCGACGGCGCGTTGGTTGAAACGTTGGCCGGTAATCCACTGGATGCGATTGCCGCTTTTCAGTCGCGTTTTAAAGTAGCTCTGCGCCCCGGTTTGCCGCGTTTTTGCGGTGGCTTGGCAGGCTATTTTGGCTACGACACGGTGCGCTATATTGAAAAAAAGCTTGAAGCTTCGTGCCCACCCGACACACTAGGCTGCCCCGACATCATGCTGCTGCTGTGTGAAGAGCTGGCCGTGATTGATAACTTGTCTGGCAAGCTCTACCTTATTGTGTATGCCAACCCCGCTGAGGCCGAGGCCTACAGCCAAGCTAAAAAGCGTCTGCGTGAATTGAAAGACCAGTTGCGCTACAGCGTCACAGCGCCAGTCGTTAAACAGTCGCAAGATTACCCGGTAGAGCGTGAATTTGCCAAGGCAGATTATTTAAAAGCAGTAGACAGCGCTAAAGAGATGATTGCAGGCGGCGACTTTATGCAGGTGCAAGTGGGCCAACGCCTTAAGAAGCGCTATACCGAATCACCGCTGTCCTTGTACCGCGCTTTGCGATCGCTGAACCCTTCGCCCTACATGTACTACTACCACATGGGCGATTTTCATATCGTTGGTGCCTCGCCTGAAATTCTCGTTAGGCAAGAAACTATTTCTACCGGTGAAACCAAAATCACCATCCGCCCACTTGCAGGCACGCGCCCCCGCGCGGCCACGCCCGAGGTAGACAAAGCCGTAGAAGCCGAGCTGCTGGCCGACCCCAAAGAGCGTGCCGAACATGTCATGCTGATCGACCTGGCACGCAACGACATAGGCCGCATCGCCAAAATCGGCAGTGTTAAAGTAACCGAAGCTTTTGCCGTAGAACGCTACAGCCACGTTATGCACATCGTCAGCAACGTGGAAGGTATTTTGAACGACGGTATGACGAGTATGGATGTACTCAAAGCCACCTTCCCCGCAGGCACGCTGACCGGCGCACCTAAAGTGCATGCCATGGAAGTCATCGACCAACTAGAACCCACCAAACGCGGCATCTACGGGGGAGCGTGCGGCTACCTCAGTTTTGCAGGCGACATGGACATAGCGATTGCCATTCGCACCGGCATCATCAAAGACGGCATGCTGTACGTGCAAGCGGCGGCTGGCGTGGTGGCTGATAGCGTGCCAGAGCTGGAGTGGAAAGAAACCGAAGCTAAGGCTCGCGCACTGCTGCGAGCTGCGGAACTTGTTGAGGAGGGGTTGGAATGAACACGAATACAAATACCGAACTTCCGGACGCGAAGGACGCTAAGGACGCTAAGGATTCGCGAAGGACGCTAAAAAACAACCAAAATTTCGATGATGATTTTTCACATGAAATTATTGGGGCACTCGTGGAGGTGCAGCGTGTTTTGGGGGTTGGATTGCTTGAAAGTGCCTACGCTGCTGCGCTAGCGATTGAGTTTAAAGAGCGCGAATTGTTTTTTGAACGTGAAGTAGCGATTGAGGCAAACTACAAGGGATATAACTTGGGCACTGTTTATAAGGCCGATTTTATAGTTGAAGAATCTGTCATTGTCGAACTCAAAGCAATTGATATAGTCGCCGAGGTACATCGCGCACAGTTGCTGTCCTACCTCCGGCTGTCAGGTTTGAAGCTTGGATTGCTAGTTAACTTTAATGCCTTTCCAGTAGTCAAAGGCATCCACAGAATGGTCAACAAGCTATGAAAGTTGCACAACAAAACTTTGGTTGTTCTTTGTCTTCCTTTCGCGTCCTTCGCGCAACCTTAGCGCCCTTCGCGTCCGGCAGTCCGCCCCCGTCCTCAGCCAAATCAAGGAGTCGTTAATGAAACTCTTAATGATCGACAACTACGACAGCTTCACGTTCAACATAGTCCAATACTTCGGTGAGCTGGGCGCACAAGTGACCACGCTGCGTAACGACGAAGTGACAGTGAAAGAACTAGACCAGCAATTCAAAGACAAACAATTCGACCGCCTCTGCATCTCCCCTGGCCCCTGCTCGCCTAACGAGGCAGGTATTAGCGTAGCAGCGATTAAGCACTTTGCTGGCAAGTTGCCCATCCTAGGTGTGTGCCTTGGTCACCAAGCCATTGGCGCGGCGTTGGGCGGCAACATCGTCCGCGCGCAAGTGCTGATGCACGGCAAGACCAGCGTGATCACCACCACGCAAGAGGGTGTGTTCAAAGATCTGCCCAAGCAGTTCACCGTAAACCGCTACCACTCATTGGCCATTGAGCGCAGCACTTGCCCTAAAGAACTGGTTGTGACTGCCACCACAGACGACGGCGAAATCATGGGTGTGCGCCACAGCGGCTACGCGCATGGCGTGCGCATGGAGGGTGTGCAGTTTCACCCTGAGAGCATTTTGACCGAGCATGGCCACGCTATGCTGAAAAACTTTTTACTATAAAAAAACAATAGCTGCTTAAGTAGTAAATACTTGGACTACAAGCGTATTTGATTGGAAAATTCATTAAAAAGGGCGTGTGATGGCAGATCTTGGCATTCAAAACATCGGACTCTTCATTTTGGCAGGCTGGGCGCTGAACCTCACCCCGGGGCCTGACGTGTTCTACATGATCACGCATGCGCTAAAAAGCGGCTGGCGCGCAGGTGCAGTAGCGGCAGCGGGCATTACCGCAGGTTGTTTTGTGCATGTAGCGGCAGCTACTGTGGGACTAAGTGCCATCATCACCGCGTCGGCAACGGCCTTTACTGTCATCAAATGGATCGGCGCTGCATATTTGGTCTATGTGGGCTGGAACATGCTGACCAGTAAAGCCAGTGCCGTCAACCCATTGGCCAACGCTGCTGCGCCTAGTGGTTTACAAAGGTCTACCGCCGCAGCACAGGCCAACTACCGCAAGATTTTTACGCAAGGCTTTTATACCAATGTGCTCAACCCCAAAGTAGCGCTGTTCTTTTTTGCCTTCTTGCCGCAGTTCATCAGCCCCACCGCTGCACAACCTTGGCTGGCTTTCTTGGCGTTGGGCGTTTTGTTTAACATCAACGCTATTCCGGTTAACCTAGGCTATGTCACGCTAGCCGCATGGGTTAGCCAACGAAGCGCGGTGCTGCAGGGCGGTATGCACTGGCTAGAGCGCGCTGCAGGTACATTGTTTATTGGCTTTGGAATCAAATTAGCTTTAAGCGAAGGTGCAAAATAACGCCATGAATACCACAATTGATTTGCGCAGCGACACCGTCACCCAGCCCACACCCGCCATGCGCGCCGCCATGCTGGCCGCGCCGCTGGGCGACGATGTGTTTGGCGATGACCCCACAGTCAATGCGCTGCAAAGTAAAATTGCTGCGATGCTGGGCTTTGAAGCGGCGCTGTTTACGCCCACAGGCACGCAAAGTAATTTTTGCGGCATCTTGGCGCACTGCCAGCGGGGTGACGAATACATTGTGGGCCAAATGGCGCACACCTACCGCTGGGAAGGCGGCGGCGCTGCCGTGCTGGGCAGCGTGCAGCCGCAGCCACTTGCGCACGCAGCGGATGGCTCGTTGCCTTTGGCCGACATTGAAGCTGCCATCAAACCCGACGACGCGCACTTTGCCAAAACCCGATTGCTCACACTAGAAAACACCATCGGCGGCAAGCTGCTGTCGTTTGACTATGTACAAACCGCCACTAATTTTGCGCGCAGCAAAGGCTTGGTCACGCATTTGGACGGTGCACGTTTATTTAACGCGGCGGTGGCGCAAGCAGCAGCTAATAAAACAGACCCGCGTGTTGAGGCCAAACGCATCGCAAGTTGTTTTGATTCAACCAGTGTGTGCTTTAGCAAAGGCCTAGGGGCACCTGTAGGTTCTGCACTGTGCGGCAGCAAAGAGCTGATTAAAAAAGCCCACCGCATCCGCAAAATGGCTGGTGGCGGCATGCGCCAAGCGGGTATCTTGGCGGCAGCGGCACTCTACGCGCTAGACCACCACATCGACCGCATGGCAGGCGACCACGCACTGGCCACGCGGCTAGGCGCAGCGTTTGCACAAATCCCAGGTGCCAAGGTAGACCCAGTGCACAGCAACATCGTCTTCGTCGACTTGGGTGGCCCGGCTAAGGCCAAAGCAGCAGGGTTGATTGACCACCTAAAGCAGCACAATGTCTTAGCTACAGGGCTGTACCGACTGCGCTTTGTCACGCACTTGGATGTGGATGCTGCAGCGATTGACCGCACTATTCACGTTGTTCAAAACTATTTTCAGTCGTAGATTTAAAGATGGACAACCGGACGCGAAGTGCGCTAAGGTTGCGCGAAGGACGCGAAAGAAGACAATAGTAAAAAATACAAAAATGAAATACCAATTAGAAATAAATAAGATACTTTTAATCCAACACAACACAATTATTACGTTACTCCGTTGACCCTAAATTTTTGGTATTCCTTTCGCGTTCTTCGCGCAACCTTCGCGCCCTTCGCGTCCGGCAGTCCAATTTAAAAACCTCAGCTAACTACTTACCAACATGCCAAATACTTCAAAAATCACCCCTCAAGAAGCCCTTCAGCGCACCATAGAACATCGCGAGATATTCCACGACGAGATGCTCAAAGTCGTGCGCCTCATCATGTCCGGTGAGATGTCCCAGGTGATGATGGCCGCACTCATCACAGGCCTGCGTGTGAAGAAGGAAACCATTGGCGAGATCACTGCTGCAGCCCAAGTGATGCGCGAGTTTTCGACCAAGGTGCACGTGGTTGATAAAAAGCATTTAGTCGATATTGTGGGCACTGGCGGCGATGGCTCGCACACGTTTAATATTTCAACCTGCAGCATGTTTGTAGCCGCCGCTGCAGGCGCCAAGGTTAGCAAGCACGGCGGCCGCAGTGTAAGCAGTAAGTCGGGTAGTGCCGATGTGCTGGAGGCCTTGGGTATCAACATCAACCTTACGCCCGACGCGATCGCCCAATGCATTGAACAAATCGGTATCGGTTTCATGTTTGCACCAAACCACCACACCGCCATGAAGCATGTGGCCCCGATCCGCAAAGAGTTGGGTGTGCGAACCATCTTCAATATTCTGGGGCCGCTGACCAACCCCGCCAGTGCACCAAATATTTTAATGGGCGTGTTTCACCCCGATCTGGTGGGCATCCAAATTCGTGCCTTGCAACGTTTAGGTGCTGAGCATGCTTTAGTTGTTTACGGGCGCGACGGTATGGATGAAGTCAGCCTAGGGGCTGCTACTTTGGTCGGCGAGCTTAAGAATGGCGAAATCACTGAATATGAAATTCATCCCGAAGATTTCGGTTTTCAAATGTCTAGTAACCGCGCTTTGCGCGTTGACACGCCCGAGCAATCCAAGTCCATGCTGTTGGGTGTGCTGAACAATCAGGCTGGCGTTGCCAAAGACATCGTTATGCTCAACGCAGGTGCCGCGCTGTATGCTGCCAATGTTGTGGTATCAATGAAAGACGGAGTCGACGCTGCCCGCACTGCTATTGAGACGGGTGCTGCCAAGGCAAAATTAGAAGCACTTTTAGCTAAAACAAAGATGACTTGAGGGATGTTAGCCCGTCATTTTTCTACCAGCCGTTTTTCAAGCTGTGGGTATAAAAAACCAAAAACCAATCCTAAGAAAACGCCGGCTACCGCATCCCACATGACATGCTGTTTGATGGCCATGGTGGAATAAACTATGAGTAAGCACCAAACCCAGTTGACTATTTTTAACCACCATGGGCACTGAATTTCGCGCAGCAGGGTATGCAGCGACATCCCCGTAAACACAGCAGTGGCCACGTGCAATGAAGGGAAGGCATTTCCAGACAAGTCTATTCTGCGCAAAATAGACAGAGTTGGATCCTGAAACCATGGCGCTGACGCACTGAAAGGCACCGCTGTGGGAAAGAATAAAAACGTCAACAACCCAGTAAGGCACAGCGCACCGATGCCGCAGCCGTAGGCCACCAATCTCAAAAAACTTGGTTGCAGTGCTGGCACCAACGCGGTGTATACCCATAATGAAGCGTATAAGTAAAAAGCCGGTGGCCAAAATACAAGCCAATCGTCCACCCATGTGGTTGACATGATAGTTACAGGAAATGCAGGTGATCTGAGAAGTGCGAAGTAACTGTAAAAAAACAGCACCATGAACAAAGCAGTGCCCGTGGATTTTAAAAACCACAGGCGCATAAAGCGTGAAGCCAATTGCGTGCACCAGTGGCACGTTGTAATAGAGGCAATTGGATTCATGCGCCCGCCAAAAGACGTTCAGCAGAAGTCTGTGCGAAAGTAAATTCTAAGCTGGCAACTCGGCCTTGGTCACAACTGACTTCGCCCGTTACGTTCACGGCGTCGTCAGCTAGTTCACGGGTATGAATGTCAAACCATAGTTTCATTTGAGGCATGACGGGCTTGCGAAAAAAACATTTTCGCACTGCTAACAATACGCCAATATTGCCAAGCTGGCTGTTCCTGGCTTTAGGGTCGCCCGCCCGCAGGCCTGCGCCTGCGATTTGCGCTGCTGCTTCGATAATCATGACGCCTGGTACGATAGGTTTGCCAGGGAAGTGCCCTTTAAACACAAAAGAATCAGCTTCCCACATGGCCTCGCCTGTATAGTGGTCATGCGCCAGCACGGTGACATATTTTGCAAACAGCATCGCATCGCGATGCGGAATATATTGTGCAATGGCAGCTGCATCCAAGTGCATTGGATAGGCAAACACTACAGTATCCATATTAGTAGGCTGCTCGTCAATAGACATAATATCTTGACCGCTGGGTTATCAAAACTTAGTAAATATATAGCTTACAGCGAAACCTGCGGTGACAAAATTGCGTGTGGCTACTAAAGGGCTGTCTGCAAAAACAGCGCCTCGCAAGTTATCGTACCGTATATACGAGCCGATCCAAATATCTCCCATTTTGCGACTCAGCGATACTAAAAATTGTGCGCCTGCATAGCCGCTGCGCGATTGGTAGGCAGGACGCGCTGAAGTAACGTAAGCGGGTGCAACAGTGTAGAAAAGATCATTTTGTTTTTGGCTGGTAAATATGGGGCCTACTACAAAGCCAAGATTCCCGCCCGATAGTCCCCAAGGGTTTGAAATATCTAAGTTTAAATTGGGTGAAAAAGTCAAGCCAGCATCGCGCGGTTTGCTCTCTAGGGTAACGCCTTGGCGTATGGGCAGGCGCAGCTTTAGCGTCATCGCTTTATTTTCAGGAGGCGTAAGTAAGATGTTAAGTTGGGGCCCTAGTTCTACCGATGGTTTTAAATCGGGCATTTCCCTGCGCAGGATAATGCCTTCACTTTTCGTGGGTGGCGAACCTGACAGGCTGATCGACAGCTCAACTCGGTCCGAGTTAAATATATCGCCACGAAGACCTTGTCGATCTGCCTTGAAAAAATCCCCACGGTATTCTATGTAAGGCACAGGAAGCACCAACACGCTAGTCTGGTTTGAGCCACGATAAGCAGGAAAATGCAAAACCACTAAGCCAAGTCCTAGCTCTGTTTTGGGTAGCTCGGTATCAGGTGCTTGGGTTTGCGCACCAGCCAGGCTGCTAGCCAGAAGAGCACAGCATATGCAGGTGATTTGTATGAAACGGTGCATAGTATTTACGAAGAAGTGAAGATTACAGGTGCTGGTTTGATAGTTTTCCATGCGATACCTTCGATTTCAACATCTAGATCATTGCGGCATATATCCGCATTCAAATACGCAGCCAGTGCATTAGAGCCTATGCGTTCTTCTATCAGGCTTTGAACGAGTGCGGCATCTTTTTCATGGCGCACATAGACGCGCATATTGAGATCTTGCAACTGATAGTTGCTGTCTGCTTGGCTGCGCAAATTAGCTTGATTTAGTACAGCTTGTAAATTTCGCAAGGTTTCAAGGGTTTGACTGCGTACATCACCTGTATGCAGCGTCTGGTGTCCTACGATACTTGCGGTGCCGGATATGAACAATAACTCTTGTTGGTGCAGATTTGCCAGACTGGCACGAGAAAAAGTAGGGCTGCGTAACCCATATTGCTTTGGGTAGTTGTAGGCACTTACTTGGCGAGGATTTTCGACAGGAACGGTAGGACTGCGGCCCGCCAAAAAAGCCACACTCAACGGTCCTGCATGTACACCCAGCGCACACGCCGCAGGTACATTGCCCGTTACGCTGCGCGCGGCATTTGCGAAGCCTTGTTGTCTACCAGCATTAAATTGCTGATAACGCTCTAAACCATCCGCCACGTCTGTGATGTTTGGAATATAGTTCCATGCGCGCCACAAATACGGATAGTTGTATTTTTCTAAAACTTCGAACAGTTGCCTGTAAGCGCTTTGTGCCACTAGCTCGAGCGGACGTAATCCGGCAACAATATCAGACTCTGGTATTTCAACGACGCCAAAAAGTAGATCGTCGTTGTAATTGCAGCGCATTCCAGGGGTTTGTACCGCGACCACAGGTGATTTGCTCAGCCATAGCTCTGCATGGTCTTGTGCTGTGCTTAATAGAGGCTTGGCATGTACATGCTGATGTACGCTTTGAATATCCCCTTCTGAACTTTGTAGACCAAAGGTGATGTGCGCGAAATTATGAGGTGCCTGCTCAGAATTAGCGTTGCTATCGAGGGCAGACACGGCCTTAAGTGAAGAAACTACTAGCTGAGGGGAACTGGAAAATCCCGACATATTTGTTATCCCGTTAGCAGGTCAAATTTACGGGCAATCAAAGACACATTGGTACCACCGAAAGCAAAAGAATTAGACATCACGGCATCTAGTTTTAAATTGCGGCGCGCTGTGTGGGGGATAAAATCAAGATCACAAGCAGCATCAGGATGGTCTAAATGGGCTGTCGGAGGAGCGTTACCAGAGTCTAACGCCATCACGCTGATGGCAAACTCTAGCGCCCCACCTGCACCGATCAAATGTCCATGCACTGCTTTGGTGGAGCTGATGGCCAACTGATGTGCGTGCTGACCGAAAGCGGATTTGATTGCGTCAGTTTCTGTGACATCGCCTGCTGTTGTCGCCGTGCCGTGCGCATTGAGATAACCGATACGGTGAGCTGGCATGTTTGAGTCTGCAAGTGCGTCCTTCATGGCATTAAATTGTCCATCGACCGATGGCAAAGTAATATGCACGCCATCGGTTGTCGTACCATAGCCGCATAGCTCAGCATACGGCCTGCGACTGCAAGTGGGCTCAGAGCCTTCAGCATGCAAAACTAAAGCTGCGGCACCTTCACCTAACACAAACCCTGTCCGTTGCGCGTCAAATGGACGGCAACTGGTGTGCGGGGCGTCGTCATGTCGTTTGGCCATGACGCGAAGCGCATTCCATGCTACGAAAGAGCCTGGAGTCAACATTGCTTCAGTACCTATCACGATAGCGGTATCAATATAACCATGACGTAGCGCGCGATAGGCCTCACCCAGCGCTACTGCCGAAGATGCGCAGGCAATAGAGTAGGTAAAACTTTGGCCTCGCAGCTGATGTGCAATAGAGATAGCCGCAGCGGCAGAATTAGCCATCATCCTAGGCACTGCCAAAGGATGCATGATGGTAGGATCGCGATTTTCTGCGGCTGCGCGTTGTAGTTGTTCAAAAAACCGTGTGTACAGAGCGTCAATGGTCTGTGCGCCACCCATGCCAATACCCACGTACACACCTGTGCGGGTTTTTTGTTGCGCAGTGGCTTGGTAGCCTGCATCTGCAAGGGCTTCTTGTGCGACAGCTAATGCGAATTGGGTTGCCCTGTCCAAGCCTGCGATGGCTCTAGTTTGGCCAGTTTCAAAATCAGCCGAGACTTGGGCGGCTAGTGCATCTGGCAGTAGCTTCAGAATAGATGCTGGTGCGCTAGCGATGGCGCTACGGCCTAACAGTGCGGCTTCGAAGGTGCTAGCGCTGCTTAGCCCCAAAGGGGTTACCATGCCTATACCCCGGATGCTGACTTTGTGCAAACTAGGCACCAGACGATGCGAGTGATTTTTCAGCCGCGGCCACATCAGGCCATTTACCGCCATTTTTGGTCAAAACGATTTGTTCCATATGCGCAACTACTTCATTCAATGTCATGCTTTGGAATTGCATCACATCATTTACATGGATACCGTAGCGGTCCTCCACTTCGAAGAGCATTTCGACTACACCCAAAGAGTCAAGTCCTAAGTCCACCATCTTGAGGTTGGGGTCTGCCAGTTTCTCGGGCGTAATACCGCCCTGCATCAGCAAAAAATCATCAATAACTTGACGCAACATAGAGGTCTCCGCTTACTATTTCAAAAATTTGAGGTTTGTAGAACTACCCAAATTTTCCCGATAGTAAGATTCTAGCCTTTCGGTCATAGCTATTCTGTCCTTATCGGCAGTGAATTTAAGCCCTAACCGTAGATTAATACACAATGGAAGCGTGGGCTTTCGCCAGATGGGCCAATATTTACCTAGGTATTGGGTACTAAATTCAATAAACAGGCTCTGAATTGGCACACCAGATCGAGCGGATATGAATGCAGACGTGTGACTAAAGGTGTTCACTGGAGCGATCAATGTCCGAGTGCCTTCTGGGAAGATAACCACAAGCGAGCCTCTATTTAGTTCATCGCAGGCCTGACGCATCAGTTGCAGCGGATCATCATTACTGATATAGCCAGATAAGCGTGCCATGGGCCCAAAAAGTAAATTGCTTCTTAAGCTAGCTTTCATTACACAAGTTGCATGCGGCAGTCGTGACAACAGGACCACCGCATCCAAAAGCGATGGATGATTGGCTATCACTATTAAGGGCCTCTGCGCATTGAGCGAGTCAAGGGCGCAGGCGTTGATTCTGACAAAACAAAAGATCTTTAAAAACCAAAGGTAACTAGCTAGCGTCCAACTGATGAATCTGCGCCCTAAAGGAATGCGGATCTTTGCAGGCAAACACAACATTAATAATGCAAAAGGTAAACCCAACAAGCATAAGAACGCTAGGCATCCAAGCCCTAGAAGCATCGCTAGATATTCATAAAAGGAGCTAAATAGACGGGCAATGATGTTAAAAAAGCGCGCCATGAATGTAATTAATCTGGGTGTATGCGCAATGTAGCTGTGAGCCTCCAAGGTGCGGGCGCAATTTTTAAGCCACCTTACCGAATAAAAACTGCACTTCCCGATTTTGCGCTAGCGTATACGCAGTTGGATGCAGCAACGCTATAAGCTTATCGGCATCCAGATCTGCATAGTCCAGTTGTGCTGTTACCACTATCTCTGCCGCCAGAGCATGGAGTTGTTGTAACTGCATATCCATACGTTCCATGAATTGCACATCAGTTAAATCATCGCGTAGTTCTTTATTCAGCTGTGCAAACCAAGGCAAACTGGCTTGGTCTAACATTTCAGGCAAATTGCGCTTGGCACTAACGAGGTTCCATGAGCGCAAAAATAGTTGCATTTCAACATTGATGGCTTGAATGGCAGACAGCTTAGCGCGCATGCGCGCCATGCAACTGACATCAATTAGTTTATTTTGGAAAAATAACTGACACATCACACCCCAGTAGTAGGCATAGTCCCAAATTACCTTGACTGGCATGACTTCTGGATCGCCAAAAATTTTATACTGGTCTGTATACAAAGTTAGCATGTTCCGGTAGAGCGAGAAATAAATTTGCTCGTAAATTTCAGCCATCATGGAGGTGGCGCCCTGCTCTTGGTCTATGGCAATGAGCTCGGTAATGTAGGTATTGGAAATGGCAATAAAATCACTGCCTGGCGAATAAAAGGGGTCTAGAAAAAGCCCAGCCTCACCAGTCAAAGCCCAGCGATTAGTGCCTGAAAAGACTTTTTTACAACCGTAAGAAAAGCGTTTGAAAAACGCGAAATCCTGCAGCTTGTCGCGGCGAGAATCTAACGCCTTGTAGAGTTGTGGCTGCCGTATCTTGAACCACTCCATAGCTTTCTCAAAGCTGTTGATCTGGTCAATAGGGTGTAATTTCGCATCGGCCACAATACCCACTGAGTGAGAGCCTGAAGATAACGGGATCAACCAAGCCCAATAACCCTCTCCTACCAAATGATTGGTAGAAAGCCAGCGATTGCGGGGAGTGCATCGGTTAAGCCACGACTCGTCAGTAGACCAATCATTGATATCAATACGGTCAGATATGCGAAACCATATTGCATTGGCGTCATGGGCGTTTTGTTCTGCTAAATTGAGCTTACGCTTAATCAGTCCTGCACGACCGGAGGCGTCGCATAGCCAGCGCGACTGCACATGGTGCGATGAACCACCTGCCTCAAAATGCACTTGGTGTAGGGCGTTATTCTCAGATATTGCAAAGCTGCGAATAACAGCACTATCAATAAAAGTCACGCCTTTTGCTTGAGCCAGTTTGGCCAGTTCGTTCTCGAAAATGCCTCGGTCTAACTGATAGCTAGGGGTGGACAACACATGGCTAGCGCCTAGCTCGGTAACGTTTTGTAGATCATTGCGACCGTCTGAGAAAAAAAATCTAAATCCAAATTTCTTTAATTGTGCGCTGTCCAGATGCGATTTGAGACCTAAAATTTTTTCAAAATAATGTGCACCAATTTCTACTGATGATTCACCCACTTTGTGAGCCGCGTGGGGCACAGGGTGAGCTCTACGCTCAATCACAGTGACACTCAATTGCGGTAGCTTTTGTTTGATTTGAAGCGCCAGCGTAAGCCCTGCAAGGCCCCCTCCCATGATTAGAATATCTGAATAATTCTGCGCTGACATGTTGCTTACTTTCCGTATGTGATGGATTTAGCGATCAAAAACTCTAAAGTGGACCATAAAATAGCCACCAAAGATATGAAAAATTTACTTCATCCCGCTATCGCACTTTGGCTGGTATTTTCCTTGATTTGCGGATTTTTCGTCAGCCAATCTAAATTCACAGCGGATATGTCAGCCTTTTTGCCTAGAGACCCGTCTCCAAGGCAGCAAATCCTCATCGATCAGATCAGTGAAGGTTTTGCATCGCGCTCGCTGATTGTGGGAATTGAGGGCGCGCCAGAAGGTGTTTTGGCGCAACTGTCTACCTTGATGGTGCAAAAACTACGGACTGGCAGTAATTTTTCAAATGTAAGTAATGGGCAAGGAGACGCCAATCATAAGGACCAAGCGCTGATATTTGCCAATCGTTACGTGCTGAGTCCACGTATAACACCCGATCGCATGACGGTTAAAGGGCTGAGAGAAGCTGTAGAAGACACTTTGGCGGAGGTAAGTAGCTCTACGGGGTTGTTTAGCAAATCGCTCCTAGGACGTGATCCTACAGGCGAGTCTTTAGAAATTATCAAACGGGTGATTCCCTCTAATCAGCCTGCTAATTCTGGCGGCGTATGGATGAATGCATCACTTACCCGCGCACTCATACTGCTGCAAACCACAGCGCAGGGCTCCGATCTAGACGCACAGCAAGCAGCGCAATCTGCAGTAGAGCAAGGTTTCATCCAAGCCAAGGCTAAAGTGGGTTCCGCCGCAGACAAAGCTATTTTAAAATTTTCAGGTCCTGGGGTGTTTGCGGTTAAAGCCAGAGACACCATTAAAACGGAAGCTGCGCGTTTGTCCACTGTGGGTATTATTTTAGTTTTGAGTCTGCTCTGGCTCATATATCGCTCGGTAGTGACTTTGTTTCTAGGTGTCTTGCCTGTGGTTACCGGAGCAATAGCCGGTATCGCTGCTGTGGGACTAGGATTTTCTTCAGTCCACGGTATGACCTTGGGTTTTGGTATTACCTTGATTGGAGAGGCGGTGGATTACGCGATCTATCTTTTTGTACAGTACACGCCTAGCTCTCGCGCGCAACTACAAGATGATCAGCAAGGCCCAAAGCAAGGATTCACCTCTTCGTTTTGGACCACTATCCGGTTGGGTGTGATAACGTCGATTTTCGGTTTTAGTACGCTGCTATTTTCAGGTTTTACAGGTCTGGCGCAGTTAGGCATGTTCTCCATAGTGGGTATCGTAGTGGCTGCTGTGGTGACGCGCTTTGTTCTTCCCATACTTCTGCCGCCAAGTTTTTCGGTTCGCCAACCTAAAAGGCTAGGTTTTTTACTTGCAAACTGTGCGCAATGTTTATATCGTATCAAAGGACTAGTATTAGTACTGGCCTCTGTTGCGGTGATTTTTTTGGCATTGCGATGGGATACGCTGTGGAGCACTGAACTGGGCGGTTTGAGCCCAGTGCCCGAGGCAGCACAGCGGTTGGATTCAGAGCTGCGTGCCGACATGGGAGCACCAGATGCCGGTGTATTAATAGTGCTCAAAGCTGCAAGTAGTGAGCATGCGTTACAGCTGAGTGAGAGTGTCGTGGCTAAGTTGGAACCTCTGGTAGCTAAAGGTGATCTTAGTGGTTTTCAGGCGCCAAGTAATTATTTGCCAAGTCAGCGCACCCAAATTGCACGCAAAGCAAATTTGCCAGAAAATACTGAGCTACAGCACCGCGCTGATTTGGCTTTAGTGGGATTGCCTCTTAGGCCGGATAAATTAGGTGAATTTTTTCTCGATGTGGCTGCTGCTAAAAATAGCGCGCTACTGGTGCCGTCTAGCCTCAAGGGAACGTCTATGAGTTTGGGCGTAGAGTCTTTGCTGATGCAAAGTGCGAAGATGCCCAGTGCTTGGACTGCACTGATAGCACTCCAAGCTCCCATCCGAGATGGCGCCCAAACCTCTATCAATGCCAAAAACATCAACGCTGCGCTGACGGATATAGGACAAGGAAAGGAAAATGGCGCGTACGTGATCGAGCTAAAAAATGAAGCTACCAACGTCTATAACGCATACCTGCGCGAGGCTATCACCTTGTCTGCCGCTGGACTTCTCGCCATCCTAATATTGTTGATACTGGTACTGCGCTCGGTGCGTCGCGTAGTACGGGTGTTTGTGCCTTTACTTGCTTCGGTAGCCATAGTTGCCGCTAGCGTTGTGGTACTCAAGGGCAGCTTGAGCCTGCTGCATTTGGTAGGTTTGTTGCTAGTCATTGCAATTGGCTCGAATTACGCTTTGTTCTTCGATCAACGTTCTAGATCTAGCACATCGTACACTTCTGTTTCGAGTGATCACGACATGCTGTGCTCACTGTTCTTTGCTAATCTCACAACCATACTTGGATTTGGGTTGCTGGCATTTTCTTCGGTTCCGGTGATGAATGCTATTGGGTTTACCGTAGGAATGGGGACGTTCTTGGCGTTGGTATTGTCGGCGGCGTTTGCCAAGCCGCCCACAATAGATGCGACTGTGTAAGATAGCCATAGGATTTGAGCTGTGATAAAAAACCTAGTACGTGCCGTTTGTATCCTCGCTTTGATGGGGACGCAAGCTTGCATGCCGTACCGTACTACTGATGGCCCTATGAAAATAATTGATGACAATCTAGACTGCGTCGCACGACCCACAACATTGGTCGTCTTGCTGCCTGGTGCTTACGATACGCCACAAGACTTCAAGGACTATGGGTTTGTTGCTGCACTACGGAAGCGCAATATAGATGCAGACATTCAACTTGTAGACGCGCACATTGGTTATTTTACGAATCAACAAATAGTGCAGAGATTAGAGGACGAAGTTGTCTTACCGGCAAAAGCCAAGGGATACAAAAAAATCTGGTTTGTGGGAATTTCTTTGGGTGGTTACGGCACACTTTTATACAGCATGAGCAAGCCTGCCGATGTTGACGGTTTTTTTATTATGGCGCCCTACATGGGCCCCAGAGATATACCAGCGGAAATTCACCGACAAGGCGGGTTAAAAACATGGGCCTCAAATGTACAAGGCAATATGGACATTGATTTATGGCGTTGGCTGCAAGGCTATTCAACCAAGGGCCCTAACATGCCGCAAGCGTACATCGGCTACGGAGCCAGCGATCGGTTTGAAAAACCCAACCAACTGCTGGCTGACGTACTGCCTAAAGAGCGTAGTTTCGTGATCCCAGGTGGGCATGATTGGGCTACTTGGCAACGCCTGTGGACTAATTTTCTTGAGGTGGCGCCATTGCCGAAATTGACCGCAAATCAAAAAAACTGCAAGGCAAGTTGAGTGTGACGCAAGGTAAATGGAAGCCATCTCCAGTCATACAGGCCACAGCCGTATTGCATCTAGGGGCTGCCTTGGCATTGGGAGCTGGAATTACTTGGCCGTGGGCTGCGGGGGCATTGTTGGCTAATCATGCGGCTTTAACAATTGCGGGTTTGTGGCCGCGTAGTCGTTGGTTGGGACCTAATCTTTTAGGACTATCTTGCGCTGCACGAGACGCGCGGCAAATCGCCATTACGATTGATGACGGACCTAACCCGAGCGTGACGCCTGCAGTACTTGACATATTAGATGCGTTTAACGCCAAGGCGAGCTTCTTCTGCGTTGGTAAAGAAGTTCAGTCCTACCCTGCGCTGGCGCGTGAGATTGTTCGCAAAGGTCACAGTATTGAGAATCACAGCTACGCACATCGTCACCACTTTTCTTTGATGACGATGCGCGCAATGCGCAGTGAAATTAGTCAAGCTCAAGATATTATTTGTCAAACTACGGGATGTGCACCGCAATATTTCAGAGCGCCGGCGGGACTGCGAAATCCTTTGCTAGACCCTGTTCTGCATAGTTTAGATTTAAAGCTTGCAACTTGGACGCGGCGTGGCTTCGATACGGTAACCCCTAATCCAGACACCGTGCTAGCTAGACTGGAAAAGCACTTAGGCCCGGGTGATATATTGCTCTTGCACGATGGTAATTGCGCAAACACTTTGCAAGGCCAGCCGGTCATATTGGAAGTTTTACCTAAGCTTTTAGAGAGCTTTCGCCAGAAAGGCTTTCAGGCAGTTTCGCTGGCGGATGCCGCATAATTGAGAATCAATTTTGACAAAGCCACGGATGACAAACTTCGAAAAGCGACTTTTTGATATTGCTGTAAAACCCTATGCGCAAGCGGGTAAATTTGCGATGCACTTTGCCAGAGGAAAATTAACGGGTGATCCCGTCTTCAAAGAAATATTGCAGCGTGGATTAATAGCGCCGGGGTCGCACGTGGTAGACATAGGATGTGGCCAAGGTTTGTTCAGTGCTTGGATGTTGGCAGCAGATGCGATGGCCTCGGACCCTCGGTGGCCTGCTGATTGGCAACTAGCACCACAAGCAGTCACAGTGCAAGGTATTGAGCTAATGTCGGCTGATGTGCTGCGCGCACAAACAGCGTTAGCCGACTGCGCAGATCGCTTTAAATTTGTTGTAGGTGACATGTGCAGCACGCCGTTCGACAAAGCGCAGGCCGTAGTGATTTTGGATGTCTTGCACTATGTACCTTATGCTGCGCAGGACGACGTTTTGGCACGAGTACGCGAGTCTTTGGCACCCAGTGGTGTTTTGATTTTGCGTATTGGCGATGCAGCGGGCGGCTTAGGTTTTAAACTCAGTAACTGGGTCGACAACATAGTGTTTTTTGTCCGTGGGCATAGCCAGTCTCGCTTGTATTGCCGGACATTGACACAATGGACGGACGTTTTAACAAAGCTGGGGTTTGTAGTAGAGTCTAAGCCCATGAGCCAAGGCACGCCTTTCGCTAATGTGCTTCTTGTAGCGCGCTTAAAAGGCTAATGATTTAACTATGCAAGCATTGAATTTATCCCGTTATACGTTGACGACTTGCTTGGGCCGTGGCCGACAAGCTAACTGGGACGCTGTGGTGCAGCAGCATACAGGGCTCAGGCCATGTGCTTTTGAAACAGTAAATTTACCCACTTTTATAGGCCAAGTTGAAGGCGTAGAAGATCAACGTATGTCTGCGCATTTGCAGCAACATAGCTGCAGAAATAACCAGCTAGCCCAACTAGCCCTTGAGCAAGACGGCTTTAGTGAAGCTGTGCACACGGCTATTAGCAGCTATGGCAAACACCGCGTAGGTGTTTTTCTGGGCACCAGTACTGCAGGCATATTAACGACAGAGCTGGCGTATAGGCATCGCGATGCCAGCTCGGGCGCATTGCCCGCAGATTTTAATTATCAGCAAACGCACAATACCTATTCTGTCGGTGGCTTTGTACGTGATTATTTTGATCTTGAAGGTCCGGCGGTAGTAGTGTCGTCAGCTTGTTCCTCCAGCGCCAAAGTGTTTGGTAATGCTTGGCGCATGATGCAATGCGGTCTGATTGACGCTGCTATTGTGGGTGGTGTAGACAGCCTGTGTTTGACTACGCTGTATGGATTTAACTCACTAGAATTATTGTCTACTGAACTTTGCCAGCCGTATGGTGAGCACCGCAAAGGGATATCAATTTCCGAGGCTGCAGGCTTTGCACTGCTGACACGCGAAAAGCCATCTGCGGGCGGCATAGCCGTAACAGGCATTGGCGAATCGAGTGACGCGCACCATATGTCATCGCCACACCCACAGGGTGCAGGCGCATTAGCGGCTATGCAGCAAGCACTGGCAATGGGCGGATGTACGCCACAGCAAATTGACTACATTAATTTGCATGGCACCGCAACGCGAAGTAACGATGCTGCAGAAGGCTTGGCAGTAGCTAATTTATTTGGAGCACATACGCCTTGTAGTTCTACGAAGGGCCATACGGGCCACGCTTTAGGTGCAGCAGGAATTATCGAAGTTGCCCTCAGCGCGCTCGCCATGGAAAACGGGTTAACACCGGCAGGGGTTAATACGCAAGAGTTGGATAAAACGATAGGCGTGAATTACCTACTAGAAAATTTAACCCATGCACCCAAAAGGATCATGACAAACTCTTTTGGATTCGGAGGTTCTAACTGCAGTTTGTTGTTAGAAAAGCAATGAGCTTCATCACGGTTTATATTGACGCTGTAGGTGTGTGCGGACCAGGCTTAGAAAGCTGGGCTGCAACACAAGCCATACTAAAAAAACAAACACCGTACGCCCCAACACTTACGGTTATTAATGCATCAAGCCATCTACCGCCCGCTGAGCGCCGTCGCGTAGGGGCAGCCGTCAAATTAGCTTTGGCCACTGCTGCAGATGCTTTGACTGATGGGCACTACTTGGCCAGCGAATTATTGTCGGTGTTTAGCTCTTCTGGTGGTGATGGTGACAACTGCCACTCTATATGTGAAGCGCTGGCATCTCAAGACCGATTGATCTCTCCCACCAGATTTACCAATTCTGTGCACAATGCTCCCTCTGGTTATTGGGGCATTGCCTTGCAAGCTAAACCGGCAAGTACGAGCCTTTGTGCTTTTGATGCCAGCTTTTCGGCAGGTTTTTTAGAGGCTTGTACCCAGGCTATTGCAGCCAAGGCGCCGGTGCTTTTGATCGCGTACGACACGCCATACCCTGAACCACTGCGTGCGGTCAGACCTATCGCACACAGTATGGGCGTAACTTTGTTGGTAAGTCCAGAAGCCACTGCTTTTACCTTGGCAAGCTTGAAAATTAGTCTGGGTAAAGCCAGTCTTAGCACGATGGACAACACACAATTAGAGGCTTTGCGCCAGAACGTGCCCGCTGCTCGCTGCCTGCCGATGTTGCAAGCTATTGCCAGTGACCAGCAGCAAGTAAATCTGGCGCTTGATCTATTTGACAATCAACAGCTATTGGTTGAAGTTACCAAAGCACAGGCCGTGTCATGACATTGCCTACCGCATCGCTGATATTGAATGCTGTGGATATCGCACGTCTTATTCCTCACCATGGTGACATGTGCTTGCTTGCTGGGGTGCAGCACTACGATGCTCAAACTATCCGTTGTAGTGCGGTGTCACACCGATTGCTGAACAACCCATTGCGAGAAAACGGTGTTTTGCACGCTGTGTGCGGCGTTGAGTATGCTGCACAAGCCATGGCAGTGCATGGTGCTTTATTGGCGGGCCAAAGTGACAAGCCACCACGTGGGGGGCGTTTGGCTGGCGTGCGTTCAGTAGAAATGCATGTGAACCGCCTTGATCATATCGCGTGCGATTTGACGATACACGCTCACTACGCAATGGGCGACGACCATACCATGGTCTATGAATTTAGCGTAGACGCTCTAGAACGTAACCTGCTTAAAGGCAAAGCTACTGTAGTGCTTATGCCAGCTAGCCACAACGAAACCACGATATGACCGATAAAAAAAGAGCCCTAGTGACTGGCGGTAGCGGTGCGCTAGGCGGCGCAATATGTGAGCGGTTGGCCGCAGATGGCTTTGATGTTTATATCCATGCTAACGGGGCACTGGCTGCTGCACAGAAACTAGAACAAAAAATCACAGCTGCTGGCGGCAGCGCTAAAGCGCTGCAGTTTGATGTAACGGATGCGCAAGCTACGCTCGATGTGCTGCAGCCTCTCGCGGAAGAAAAAGCCTTTCAAGTAGTGGTTAATTGTGCTGGCATTCACAACGACGCTGTATTTGCTGGAATGAGTGCAAGCCAGTGGAGCAGCGTGATTGATGTATCACTCAATGGCTTTTTTAATGTGACCCAGCCGCTTATGCTGCCGATGCTACGCACGCGATATGGGCGCATTATCAATATTTCGTCGGTGGCAGCCATTGCGGGCAATCGTGGCCAAGTTAATTACGCAGCGGCTAAAGCTGCTTTGCATGGCGCTACCAAGTCGCTTGCGCAAGAGGTGGCTAGCCGAGGTGTGACGGTCAACGTGGTGGCCCCAGGTATTATCGAATCACCGATGATTGAAGGCATGTTCGACGCCGAGACAGTGGCACGTATTGTGCCGATGAAGCGCGTAGGTACTGCCCAAGAGGTAGCTGCTTTAGTGGCGTTCTTGGCCGGTAAAGAAGCTGGCTACATTACAGGGCAAATCATTTCCATTAACGGCGGCATGATCTGATAGCCTAGATCGTTGACGCAGCGCGCAACCAAGTTAGAACCATGCAATGGTTTGCAAGCTATGGCTTAAGATTCTCTGATGGTCTTCCCAGTGTCATTAAAGATCTGTCGCCGTCAGTCAGCGTAGTTTCTACGGTGTGCACATAACTGTTGTCGCCTGATAAACGTATCTCTCTGAGCGTCACAAATAGTTTGCTGGTTTTTGGTCTTAGTACCAGTTCCCACTTATTGGCAGGCCCTGACAACTTCCAAGTAAAGTACTGCTCAATGCTGACTTGGTCGCCTCGAAACGTAGCGGTCAGACTTTTCACCAGTGATGCCATGTCGGCAAAATCATCCAGCGACATGCTGCGTTTGAAAGTGCCGCGCTCAATGGACACTTTGTTTCCCTCAATGACCAAGTTTTCTGGACGCGGTTGCAGGGTACGTTTTTCTAATCGATCGGGCGCCTGAAAGATAAGTTCGCCGTTAGATTCAACCGGGTTATCCAGAATCTTTACGTATTTACGTTCGACAAATTCAGCCCGGACTAATTTGCTTGAGGCAAATTGTTGCATCAAGGTAGGCATATCAATATTGGCGGCCTGTACTTGTGCACCCCAAAGCAATGCCAGGCTAGAAAAAACAAGCGTGATGTAAGTCATTTAGGAGTACCAGGAGGTTGCCAGAAATCAAAAAAATTAAACCAATTAGCAGGCGCAAGTAAGCAATACTTTTCAATCAACTGTACGTACTTAGCCATCGCTTGCTGCGCCGCAAGTACGCGATCTGCTGCTGCCACACTAGAAAAATCCATAATAGGTTCTAGATGGATGGTGTAGCGATTCCCACCTTCAAAAATACCCACCATAAAGAAGACTGGATGTTTGAGCATAGCGGCCAAACGAAAAGGCCCTTCAGGTAAGGATGCTGGATCGCCAAGTAAGTTCAAACTTACATTGCCTGAGGCCTCCAGCGCGCGATCAGCCAATATGCCAATCAAACCGCCAGCGGCCAGATGATCACGCACTTGCAGCATGGCGCTAGGCTGACCCAGCGAAATGATGGCTTGCTGCGCTTTGGGGTTGATAGCGTGCAGCAGTTGCTTGATGTTGCGCGCATTGTCCTCGTACATCAAGAGCGCCATATCAAGGCTAGGGTACTGGTAGGCAATGCTGCGCACGCTGTCAAAACTGCCCATGTGCGCGCCCATCAAGAACAAGCCTGCCCCACGCGTTGCGGCACCCAGTGCTTGGTTATCAGGGTCTAGGATTCGCACATCGAATAGATCTAAACGACTGTTGAGAAAATAAATTCGGTCTAATGTTACCGAGGCAAATGTGTACAAGTGCTTGAAAACAGCTGCACTTCCATGCGCTTGGTTCGGGATGCGCGCTAAAAAAGACCGCGACGCACGCCGCGCTTGCGGCGATGAGAGATAAAAATACCCCACGATAGGTACCAAAATCCAACGCGAAATGCGCCGGCCCAGGTGCAACGCTATCCATGCAATCACTTTAAGCGCCAGCATATTGCCGCGCTCAGTTTGGCTGGCCCAGCGTTGCTTGCCGTCGGTGGGAGCAGAAGTGTTAGCCACTGTGGTAATTAGTTTGCTGCTACGCGTAGCAGCCCACTGCAGGCAAGTACATGCGGTTCGGGTGCGCTGCGCACGATGTGGACGGTGAATTTATGATCTGTAGTGCTGGTACTGATCACATCGATAACTATCTTGTCACTGGGCACAACTGCTGCAGAAAATTTGACGTTGTTGATAGTGCATTGATCCAGCGGTAGGCCCAATTGGGTTTGGGCCAAATGCATCACGCGCTCTAGCAGCAACACACCGGGCAAGATGGGCTGCCCTGGAAAGTGGCCCGCAAAGCAGGGGTGGTCAGCAGGAATGTCTAAAGTATGCATCGATGGGTTTAAGAGCTAATCGGTCACGGCCGTTTTAACTAACGCCAGTAAAACTTCGCGTGGCAATTTACTGGTACCGTTGCGCGGCAAGCTGTCCAGTAACCTTAATGGGCGCGGTAAGAATGCTGTAGCAATCCTTCGGCGCAACTCGGCCAGCAACGTGTCTGTGGTGTGCTCAGGCGCTACGGCCACCGCCGCAAGGCGTGCGGTGTTGCCTACGCCTTCTGTGGCTTCGCTTTGCACAATAAAGGCACCGTCAAGTACGCCGGGTATGGATAAAAGCTGGTGGTTTAAATAGTCTAGCGTGGTGCTTTTGCCGGCAATGTTGACCATGTCGGCGGTTCTGCCGTGCAGTATAAAAACATGCTCTGTTTTAAGCTCCAGCACGTCATTCACAGGCATGTGGCCCTCTACCTGCAGGCCGCTGGCAATGGATGTGCCGTCTGCTTGGTGGATGCTGATGCCGTCAAACGTGGTCCAGTCTGCCGTAGCGGTAGTGCGCCGTGTGGCCAATTGCCCAGTTTCGGTGCTGCCATAAATCTCTAGCAGTCGCGCATGGGTCTTTTGTTCCGCCTGCAGTGCCAGTGGCGTGGCCAGTGGTGCGGTAGCACACACCAGCAGATCAATAGCTGAAGGGGACTGCACTTCAGTGATAAATGCGCGCAAATGAAACGGCGTGGTCACCAAAGCGCGCGGTCGGGGCGTGTGGGCCATGGCGCGTTCAATGTCTGCCGGGTAAAAAGGCTTGCCTGCATCGAATGCGCTAGCGTTTTGCAGCGCGATCAAAACAGTAGATTCAAACCCATACATATGCTGCGGTGGCACGGTACCCACAATGGTGTAGCCGCTGCCCGCCACAATGCCTAGCCGCGCACCTTCGCTTCGCACGTTTACCACCAGCTTGCCCCAAGTTTTGCGGTAAGGTACAGGCAAGCCAGTACTACCCGAGGTAAAAACATAGGCCGCCACATGGTCGGCGGCAATCATCGGCACTGCTGCTGTGCTGTCCACAGGTGCTTTCAGCAGCCAATCGCTCAGCTGCACTTGTGGCAGAGCGATAGGGCATGTGGGCTCATCAGTCAGGCAATACAGCGCCTCGTGGGACCGGGCTAGGCTGGCGATGAGTTCTTCAGTATGGGTAGAGGGCAACAGACAGCTTTGGCCACGCACCAGTGCCGCGCCAAAACCCACAGCAAAAGCATAGCGATCTTGGCAAGCCAACAGCACATATTTACCTTGTGGCAAACGCTGCGCGCAATGCTGCACATCTGCAAGGTACTGGGCCGCAGAGATGGCATTGTGGTGGCGGTAAGCGATAGGGGCGCTTAACTGGGAATGGGTGATCAAAGGCAGCATGGGTAGGATGCGGTCAAGGTTTGTCAGGTGCGCCGGGGGCAGACGGCACGGCAGTGCGGTGCTGTTGGTACGCATCAAAGCCCTGCTTCATGCTGGCATGGTCAAAATCTTTGAACAAAATCTTGCGCAGTGCATATTCGCCCACAAAAAACGCGGCCACAGACGGCCACTGCAATAGCACGCCAAATGCAGACCATACCGCAATAGGCGCCGCCACAAACAGAATGATTGATACCACGCAGGTGATGACAAAAAACGCCGTCCAAGCCACCGTCACCTTGCGCGCGTACGCCTCAATCTCAGCAGGTAAACGGGTGTGCACCATGCGTGCAAACGTGACCACCAACGGCGTAGCACCTGCTGCCAAGGTGTGGCCAAACACCCAAGCCAGCAGCGCGTTGGTACCCACATGCTGTGCAAAATACAAGGCCTGTGCGTTCGACAAGAAAAATGGCCAAGCCAGCCACAAAAATAAGGCTACAGGCACTATGGCTAAAAAAGCAGCCACGCCGTAACGCGCTGCCAGACTGCCAGATTTATTCACGAATAAGCGCCGAACCACCCACTGAAAAACAAAGCCTATCAACAGCAGCGCGGGAATACCCAAAGCCAGCGCGGCAGCAATGGCCTGCCCGTTGGGCAAGATCAACGCAAAATGGCTGGCCAGCGCGTACGCAGCCACCAGCATCAAAATCAAAGCGCCTTTGAGCAAACCTGTCGTCCTTGAAGCCAGCGCTTGGGGGCGTTTACTTAGTGCGTTCTTGCGCAATGTAGGCGCTTAGCGCGCGGATAGAGGCAAAGCTTTCCACGTTGCGTGGGTCGTCCGAGCGCATTTGAAAGCCATAGCGCTTAGACACCGCCAAGGCAATTTCTAAAATATCAATAGAGTCCAAGCCCAACCCGTCGCCATACAGAGGCGTGTCAGCCGTGACTTCTTCAGGCTTGACTTCGAGGTTCAGCGCGCTAATCAGCAACGCGATCACTTCTTTTTCAAGTTCAGGCTGCGGTACGGCCAGGGGAGCTGTTGCGGTAGAAGATTCCATTAAACTTAACCTATGGTGTGAGCTGGGCGGGTAGTGGGGTTGTCGTTACAGCGCCAACCTGATAATTTTGCTTGGCATAAAGCTACCTATGCCAATAACAGCATTTTATCATTCACTGTCTGTTTTTACCTTCGCCTGGGTGTGTGCAACAACCCTCGGTGTAGCTACTTTTTGCCTCTAGCCGTCACGATTTTTAACTATGAACGTCACCCCTTCAAGCACCCATTTGGTACTGATCCCCTGTTACAACCCCGG
>JANLPQ010000003.1:0-80328 GCA_031367325.1 Polaromonas sp.
GGTAATCCACCGCTGTATTCGCACTTAACCAGTACGCAGCCTTGGTGCTTGGTGTGAACAGCGCAGCGGCATAAAGGGGGAGCCCGCAGGGCGGAGGACAGCCGCGGAGCTGTTCACGCCAAGTGCCAAGGCGTGCACGGAACAGGCGTTGAAGGCACGCTAAGCGTATTCTGAGGCCTATTTTCAGAGTGTTTTAGCCGTTGTAGGCGGTAAATCCTGCTCAACCAGCTACTAAATCGGTAGCGCTACCAAATCATGTCCATCGGTACCCACGATGCGGGCTTTGGTAAATTCACCTACTTTGAGCTGCTTGCTAATCTTCTCTGGCGGCAGCAGTTTGACCACACCGTCAATCTCTGGTGCGTCGGCATACGTGCGACCTACACCGCCTTTTTTGCCCATCGCAGGCGCGCTGTCGACCAGCACTTGCATGGTTGCGCCGATACGTTGGCGCAGCTTGGCGGCTGAGACTTCTTCGGCCACCGCCATAAAACGGGCACGGCGTTCTTCGCGTAGCTCAATCGGTAGCATGCCAGGAATGTCGTTGGCGGTTGCGCCCTTTACGGGGCTATAGGCAAAGCAGCCTGCGCGGTCAATTTGCGCTTCGCGCATAAAGTCCAGCAAGTGCGAAAATTCTTCTTCCGTCTCACCCGGAAAACCTGCAATAAAGGTACTGCGAATCACAATCTCGGGGCAGGCGTCTCGCCAGCGGACAATGCGGTCGAGGTTTTTCTCGCCGCTGGCAGGGCGCTTCATGCGTTTTAAAACGTCGGGGTGGCTGTGCTGAAACGGCACGTCTAGGTACGGCAACGCGCGGCCTGCCGCCATCAGCGGAATGACCTCGTCCACACTGGGGTACGGGTACACGTAGTGCAGGCGCACCCACGCGCCAAAGGGCTCGGCCAGCTTGCCCAGCTCGTCCACCAGCTCTAGCATGCGGGTTTTGACCGGGCGGCCATCAAAAAAGCCGGTGCGGTATTTGGTGTCTACGCCGTAGGCCGAGGTGTCTTGGCTTACCACCAGCAGCTCTTTGATGCCGCCTTCAAATAATGCCTTAGCCTCTTTCAGCACATCGCCAATCGGGCGGCTGACCAGGTCGCCACGCATGCTGGGGATGATGCAAAACGTGCAGCGGTGGTTGCAGCCCTCGCTGATTTTTAAGTAGGCGTAATGCTTGGGGGTCAGCTTGATGCCATAAGCGGGCACCAGGTCAACAAACGGGTCATGCGGCTTGGGCAAGTGCAGGTGTACGGCGTCCATCACCTCTTGGGTGGCATGCGGGCCGGTGACAGCCAACACGCTGGGGTGCATCTTGCGCACTAGGTTTTCGTCAGTTTTACCGCCGCTGGTGTCGGCCCCGCCGTCCACCGTTTTAGCGCCTAGGCAGCCGGTGACGATGACTTTGCCGTTAATCGCCAACGCTTCACCAATGGTATCCAAGCTTTCTTTGACGGCGTCGTCGATAAAGCCGCAGGTGTTGACGATGACCAGGTCTGCGCCCTCGAAGGTTTTAGACGTTTGGTAGCCCTCCGCGCTCAGCTGCGTAAGGATCAGCTCCGAATCAGTCAGCGCCTTGGGGCAGCCTAGGCTAACGAAGCCGACTTTGGGGATGTGGGAGTGGGACGTGGGGGTGGGGGGGGACAATACAGCGCTCATGGTTGTATTGTCTCAGACTGGAACCCTAGCCAGTGAAGTGGCTAACCTAGCCGAGATTTACTTTTTGCGGCAATTTAGGCTGCCTTGGTCCAGCACAGTGTCATTAATGTCGATAAAACGCCAAGCGGCTTTGCCAGCGTCTAAGGTCAAACGCATCACACCAAAGGTCTGGATCTGCTTTTCGCTACCAACGCGTACACCTGCAAAGCCTTCTGTATCTGCCCCGCCAGTGCCCACCACAAATGATCGTATGCCACCCGCAATAGCCAAGCTGCCATCAGGCGCTAGGGGGGCAAAGCGCTCGTAATGGTGCTCGTGGCTTTGCAGTACGATGTCGGCCTTAGCCTGCTCCAGTAGCTGCCAAACATCGGCCATGAACGGGTCATCCGCACCTGAAGCAGAAGTAAACCGCGCATGGTGCCAGGCCGCCGCAATGCAGGGCTGTGCTGTAGCCAACTCTTTTTTAAGCCACTGCGCTTGGGCTGATGCTGCCGTTGCATCAACGTTGCTGTTCAGCGTAATAAGAGTCCAGCCGCTTTGGTCTAAACGGTAGTAACCCGACCGGGCTGGGCCGGCGCCTGCAGGTGAAGCGGCGGGGCCAAAGTAATCGAAGTAATAGTTATCGCCGCCTCTTTCATAGTCGCGGTTGCCAGGTATGGCAAAAGTCTTGTTGATAAACTGGCCCCACGTAGGCCGATAGCAACTGTCGTAACCAATCTTGGTGCTGCCCGCAAAATAAGCGTTGTCGCCCAAGGTCAGCACATTGGAATTAGGGCCTACACTGGCCAACTGGCGCTCTATGACTCGCGCAGTTTTGCCGGCATCAGAATCATTCGGGGAGCGCAGTGGATCGCACTCCGCTATATCGCCTGCAGTTAGCAATTCCCAACTGGTGGTAGGGTTAGGTTGCAGCGTGGTCGGCGTGGTGTTGTTGTTACCGCCGCCACAAGCTAATAGACCTGCACAAGTCGCAACCGCTGTAACTGCATACTTGATAACAACTGCTCGCATAGACACCCCTTTTTTAAATTTTGCTACCTCTTAAGCCCTAACGAAGCAAACATTTGCTCGGTTTGCTTTTGCATTTGCTCTTGCATTTTGGCAAACATGGTTTGCGACTGCTCTGCATAAGCACCTAGCATGCCGGGAACACTAGGTAAACCATGTAGTCCTGCGCCCGTACCTGCGGTAGGCGCGGGCGCTGTGCCCAGCGCTTTGCCTTGCTCGGTCATTTTGGTTTGCATATCGGTAAACGCTTGAACATTTTTCTCCAGATAACTACCCATAAAGCCCTGCATCGCGTGGCCGTAAAACCGAATCATGTTGGCAAGCGCCGCCTCTGAGAACATTGGCAAGCCGCCCGACTCTTCTTCTAAGATAATTTGCAGCAAGATACTGCGTGTGAGTTCTTCGTTAGTTTTAGCATCCAAGACAACAAAGGCATGCCCTTCGACCACTAGTTGCTTGACCTCGGCCAAGGTAATGTAGGTGGAGCTGTTGGTGTCGTACAAACGGCGATTAGGATACTTTTTAATGATGCGCGTGCCGCGAGGCGTAGCCGAAGCGGATGCACTGGCGTTTGTGGGGGCATCACGGGTGGCTTTAGACGCGCTGCGGGTCTTTTTGGCAGCGCCTTTGGCTGGGGTTTCTTTTGTTAGCAAAAATTTCTCCTGGGCATGGTCGCTAGATAACTGCTCGTTGTCGTGCCATAGGTACCGTCGGGCACCTGCAATTTGATGCACTGCAGCACATTCTAGGCATTTGCCAGACTTAATTGGCTCTAGGTTAACCCTAAACCACATTTTGCGGGCATGAAAAAAGCACCACAAGGGTGCTTTTAGGGTTTGGTAGGCGGTACAAGGGTCGAACTTGTGACACCCTGCACGTCAAGCAGGTGCTCTACCACTGAGCTAACCGCCTAATATTCTAATTTTATCACAAGCTCTTGTGGTGATTTACGGGCTGGTCGTTGCGTTAACGTGCGCGCCGAGAAGTTGGTTGCTGGTTTATCGGGCGCTTGGGTGGGCAGCAGTTGGGATATCTTTCTGGTCATTACACCTTACACCTCGCGGTCACACAGCACCGCACGGCATGCCCATGCCAAACGGACCTGCGGCCCTTTATTGTTTGTCATGGTCACACCGAACGTTGCTGCGCTCCACTGGCTTTGTCACTGACAGAAGAGCAGCCGCGTAGTACTTTTTTTATTGACTGTGACTAACGCCGAGCGAAACCCCAGCCCCACCACAAGCGTGCTGCTGTGGCGTGTGTCCTATGACAAACAATAAAGGGCCGCTAGGTACGTTGGGCATGGGACACACGCTACAGCAGTGCGCGTCCCAGAACAGCGAACTCGGTTTGAAGCTACACCGCTTTAAAACACGCTTCAAAGCACTTCTAGCAGCCTTTTTAACAACGAAACAGGCCAGTAACCCAAGTAAATCCTGCTCAAGCAGCTATGGAATAAATAGCACTACCGCCGACGCACCCAGTGCACACCTGCCACCTGCCCGACAGCTGCCAGCACTTTACCCAAGCGGCTGGCGTCGGCAACTTCTACTGTCACCGTCATCCATACCGTGCCTTGGGTTGACTGCGATTGCACGCTTTGCACATGGGCTTTTTCTTTGCTAAATACCTCGGCAATGTCGCGCAACAGGCCCGGCCTGTCGCTGGCTTGCACCGTCACGTCTACCGCGTAGGTGGGCAGGCCGCCACTGGCACCGGCTTTGGGTTGGCCCCAGGCCACGTCTACCCCGCGCCCGGCGTCTTTTACCAGCAGTTGGCGCAAGTTAGGGCAATCGGCGCGGTGAATGCTCACGCCTTTGCCGCGTGTCACATAGCCGCCAATAGTGTCGGGGGGCGCAGGTTTGCAGCATTTGGCCAGTTGCGTCAGCAGGGAATCCACGCCCACCACCAGCACGCCACCTTTGCTGCTTTGCAATTTAAACTTTTCGGCATTGCGCGCTTGTTTCAGCAGCAACTGGGCATCGTCATCCACCACTGGCTCGGCAGGGCGAAAAAGCTGTTCTATAGTGCGCAGCGACAACTCGTCTTTGCCTACCACTTCAAACAAATCATCTGCCGTTTTAAAGCCCAGTTGCGCGGCTAAATCATCTAATTTGAGCGACGTTTTACCCTCGCGCTGCAGCAGCTTTTCTACGGCTTCTCGGCCTTTGGCAATCGTCTCGGTGATGGCTATGGCGTTAAACCACGCGCGCACTTTAGATTTTGACCGGGGGCTAGCCAAAAATCCCAGATCAAGATTGAGCCAATCACGCGAAGGCCCGCCCTCTTTCACCACCGTCACGTCCACCGTTTGGCCGTTATGCAACTGGGTGTTCAGCGGCACCAGCACACCGTCTACCTTGGCACCACGACAGCGATGGCCCAGGTTGGTGTGCACGGCGTAGGCAAAATCTATCGGCGTGGCGCCCGTGGGCAGATCGACAATAGCCGCGTCGGGTGTCAGCACGTAGATGCGATCGTCCAACACGTCGTTGGCGCGAGAGGCGTTAGCGTTGTCTGCGCCCTCGCCGCCAGACACATCGCGCTGCCACGCCAGTAGCTGGCGCAGCACGGCTATTTTGGCGTCGTAGGCCCCTGTGGCGCTAACGCCTGCGTAGCCCTTGGCACCTGCTTCTTTGTAGGCCCAGTGCGCAGCCACACCGGTCTCGGCATGGTCGTGCATGGCCTGAGTGCGGATTTGAATTTCTACTGGCGACTCTACAGCGTCGCGCGGCGGTGCAGCGTCGCGCGGCGGTGCAGCGCCCGTTGATGCACTACCTGTTGATGCGCCACCGGCTAACACCACCGTGTGCAAGCTTTGGTAGCCGTTGGCTTTGGGCTTGGCAATGTAGTCGTCAAACTCGCCCGCCATGGGCGCAAACTGGGCATGCACGTACGACAGAGCGGCGTAGCAGTCGGCCACGGTGGGCACTATCACGCGCATGGCGCGCACGTCCAGCACTTGGTCAAACCCTAGTTGTTTGCCGCGCATTTTTTTCACAATGCTGTAGATATGCTTGGGCCGCGCTTGCACGCTGGCCGGCACACCTGCGGCTTGCAACTGCAGCTCTAGGTCCGTGCGCAGCTGCGCCATTGCGGCTTCGCGCTCGATGCGTTTGGCGTCTAGCTGTTTGGCGATGGTTTTATAGGTATCGGGTTCTAGGAAACGAAACGCCAGGTCTTCCATTTCCCACTTGATTTGCCAAATACCCAAGCGATTGGCCAGCGGCGCAAAAACTTGCAATGACTCGGCGGCCACGGCTTGGGGCACTGGTAATTTAGTCGCGGCATAGTGTCGCAAGGTTTGCAAGCGCGAAGCTAGGCGCAGCATGACCACGCGCAAGTCACGGCTAAAGGCCAGTAGCATTTTGCGGATGTTCTCGGTCTGGCTGGCCGTACCGGGGCTGATGTGGCTACCAGCGGGGCTGATGTAATTACCTCCAGCTACCGCGCGCGATAGGCGCTGAATTTTGACCAGCTTAGTCGTCTCTACCGCCAGCGCAGCATAGCTTTCACCAAAGGCTTTGGTAATCACTTCTTGTGGCCGATTTAAGTAGTCGCAGGCGTACACCAAATAGCTGGCCGCTTGCATGGCCTCTGACCCGCCGATACCGCGCAAAATAGCGGCCACCGCGTCGGCATGTTGCAAAGTATTCTCGCCAGTGTCTAGCGTTTCGTGCGCTATCAATGGCTCAGCAAAGGCGCGTGTGCGTTGTAGCGCGTGCTCTAGGGCTATGGCTTGGTCTGAGAAGCCTGCTGCGGCTACTTCTACAGCGGCTGAAGTGATCAACGTTGACTCGGCGTGTTTCATCTTTGCACGTGCGCTTTTATTTTCACGCGCGTTTTTGTTATGTACTGGCGCTGCAGCGTATGCCAACCGCCCTCATACTGGGGTACCAGAAATCGGGCGGTCGGCATACGCTGCATCGCCTGCGCAGAAAGTAGTTCGCTAACAGTAGTCTCGATCATATATTGGGACGAAACTACCAGTCGCGCGCGACCATGCTCGCGACACGGTTGGGCATGCAGCGATCGACCGATTTCTGGTACCCCAGCATGAGGGCGATTGATGCATGCCCAACCGTGCGTACGTGACGAGGCGAATAGAAACATCTCAGCGAACCAACCAATTCAACCAAACAAAAACGAAACCACAACAGAAACCTGATCGTCAGCCATCAACGTAGGCGCATGCCCCACCCCCGCAAACTCTGCCAATCGCGCCTTGGGCCCACGCGCCTGCATAGCCTGCGCCGTGGCAGGGTTGATCAGGTCAGACTCTGCCCCACGAATTAGCAGCGTGTCGCAGGTGATCGCGTCATACAGCTGCCACAGCATAGCCTCGCCCTGCGCCGCCAGCTGGGGCGTGGTGGCTTTGACGGGGACGGCAATGGCGGGGTCGTAATGCAGCTTGAAATTACCTCCGCTGCCATCTGTTACAGGCCGCAGCATGGGCTGGGACAGCGCCAGCCATTGCGCGGGCGTATGCGGGCCAAAGCTGGTGGACACTTCCCACATTTTGTCAGCGCCCTCTTGCACAGATGCAAAGCGTGGGTCTGCGCCAATGTAGCTACTAATGCGCTGCAGCGCTGCCCACTGCACCACCGGGCCTACGTCGTTGAGCACCAATTTGTGCAGATTGGCACCGGGCTGCGGTGCCAGGGCAATACCAATCAAACCGCCCATGCTGGTGCCTACCCAGTCGATGGTTTGCGCGCCACCTGCGCGTAGTACCACCAGCAGCGCGCCCATGTCTGTGGCGTAGCTGGGCACTTGGTACATGCGCGGGTCGCGCAGCCAGTCGCTGTGGCCACGGCCTGCAATGTCTACACACACTACGCGGCAGCGCTGTCCGTCTGGGCCTATGAGTGCGCGGGCTAGTGTGTCAAAGTCGCGCCCTTGACGGGAGATGCCATGCACGCACACCACCACATGCGGGTTCGCTGGGTTGCCCCAACTCCAGTAGGCCATGCGGTGGCTGCCTGCCTCGCCATTAGCAACATCGGGGCACGGTAGATAATTTAAACTAGGTTCGGTCATAGATTAGGCTGGTAACAACGAGGTCATGCCCAGGCAACACTTGCAGGGGATAATTACCACCATATTAATCGCAACACCACAGGAATCAGCATGCGTACAGGAAAAACAGCACTCTCTGCAGGCTCTACCAGCGGCATTGGTCTGGGCATTGCACTGGGGCTGGCCAAGCGTGGTGCCGTGCACCATGTGTGCGGCGTGGCTTGGCAGATTAATAGCGGCTGGGCGGCGCAGTAAACCCGTTCAACTCAAATGGCTGCATCTCCCCCCAGATTACCGTGGTTAGAGCCAGGTGACGCTTTTCCGCCTGTGGCAGGTGCTTGGGGCGACGCCACCGATGTGCCTGGCCTGCTAGCCGCTGGTGGCGCGCTTGACGTTGCTACGTTGCAAGCTGCGTATACGCGGGGCATATTTCCGTGGTACAGCGCGGGTCAGCCTATTTTGTGGTGGAGTCCCAACCCGCGCATGGTGCTGCAGGTAGCCGACTTTAAGCTGCACCGCAGCTTGCGCAAAACACTTGCTAAATTTAGCTACACACCGGGCTGCGAACTGCGCATTGACCACGATTTTGCCGCCGTTATTGCGGCCTGCGCGCAGGCCCCGCGCGAGGGCCAATCGGGCACGTGGATTGTGCAAGACATGCAAGACGCCTACTGCACTCTGCATGCCGCAGGCCATGCGCACAGCGTAGAAACGTGGGTAGACGGCAGCCTAGTAGGCGGCCTGTATTGCACCAATGTGGGTGGCGCAGTGTTTGGCGAGTCGATGTTCAGCCGCGCCAGCGATGCGTCCAAAATAGCCTTGTGCGCGCTGGTGGCGCTGTGCAAAGCACACCATATTGCCCATATTGACTGCCAGCAAAATACCGCCCACCTAGCTAGCCTAGGTGCACGCGAGATGCCGCGCGAGGCATTTTGTACCGCTGTGGCCAAGGCTGCTGGCCAAGCCGCGCCTATTTGGCGGTTTGACCCCGCATACTGGCAAACATTGCTGTAGTATTTGGTCTGTGACGCACCTTAAGGACCTTCCCCTTCAAACGCTGCAGTTCTACGCTACTGCGCCCTACCCCTGCAGCTATCTGCCGGGTAAAACAGCGCGCAGCCAGGTGGCCACGCCTAGTCACCTCATTCACAACGATGCTTATTCTGAGCTGGTGGCCAACGGCTTTAGGCGCAGCGGCATGTTTACCTACCGGCCGTACTGCGACGGTTGCCAGGCCTGCGTGCCGCTGCGGGTAGAGGTAGACAAGTTTGTACCCAGCCGCAGCCAGCGCCGCGCGCACAAAGCGCACGCTAGCCTGCAGGTGCGCGTGCTAAAACTAGGCTTTGTACCCGAGCATTACCAGCTGTACCTGCGCTACCAAACCGGCCGCCACGCAGGCGGCGGTATGGACCATGACAGCATTGACCAGTACACCCAGTTTTTGTTGCAAAGCCGGGTTAACTCCCGCATGGTGGAGTTTCGCGCGCCGCCACCCGAAGGCTCACCCGAAGACACACTAGGCCCGCTCAAAATGGTGTCGATCCTAGACGTGCTTAGTGCTGGCATCTCTGCGGTCTATACCTTTTATGAACCAGAGCCACAAACCCATTACGGCACCTACAACGTGCTGTGGCAGATCGAGCAGGCGCGACAGCTGCAACTACCGCATGTGTACCTAGGCTACTGGATACAGCAAAGCCCCAAAATGGCTTACAAAGCTCTTTTTGCACCAAATGAAGTATTGCGCGATGGACAATGGGTCGCGCAAACTATAGAAGCAAAAAAACAAGCCCAGACCAGAAGCTAGGCCTGCTACCAGCGTGCTTTACTGCCCTACCCCTGCCACATCAATATAAACCGGACCGTCGCAAAGCTGGTTAGAAGATGCTGGAGTGACCGGGTCGACCAAGTTTGCAGGCGTAATGCGCTGCGGCAAATTAGCTGGCAACCTTAGGTGGTAGCGTACTTCTACCAGATATTGCTTGCTGCTCAAGTTGCTGCAGATAAATTCGATAGATGAGTTGGCTACATTACCGTAGTCTTGCTCAGCCGCTGTATACAAATCGTCCACATTAACGGTTTTGCCAATATTTTTAACAATGGCTGCTTGCAAATTAGTAGCGTGCACGCCGTTCAGCAGCGACAAAGCGCCTGAGAAGTAATCTTGCTGGCTGTAGCCAGAACAAGTGCCATGTTTGATCCATTCATGGCGCTCCAGATAAGAGGCCGTGCCAGGCATGTCGCGGTTCAGCGTGGTGCGGGTAGGATTATTCAGGCTAACCTCTGGCAGCTTGTTCCAGCGATTAGAGGTGTCGTAGGTCTTATCGGTACGGCTGACACCACAGTACGAGCTGCCCTCAGGCCACAGCCCATGCAAAGTAAAGTGGGTAGCATCAAAGCGCGCGGGTGTGCTGGTTTGGCATTCCAGCTTGTTAGGTTTGGTTTCGCAAAAAGCGGGCTGCCAGCTGATGGCCAGCGTGTAGCTGCGGTCGGCAGCTTGTGCAGAAAAGCAAATCAATACGCTAGCCGCCATGACCAATCCACGCGTAGCGTTTTTAGGGTGATGCATCTGTATCTCCAATAGGGTTGAGGTGTCGCCGCGCGCATGCCCCAGTGGCACACAAGCGACCCGCGTAGTAAAGGCGCTACCCATGAAAAGGGTGTGACATTACCGCAGCTGCTGCCTAATAGCTTCAACCCCTTTCATAACGTTACTCTTCACTTAGTAAAGTAACGCTGCTGCTTACCGCACAGAACCGTTTGACAGGCGATTCTGCGCACGAAATGAATTTCACAAAGTAAAATTTAACGGCATAATACAAAGCTAATTAACTATCCGCGATGCCGCCGATGAAAAAACCCCTGCCACAGCACAGCACACCGGCCATTCAAGTGATGGAGCGCATGTTTAGCCTGATTGACGTGCTGGCCTCGCGCGAAGAGGCTATTTCGCTCAAAGAAATCAGCGCCAAAACCGGCCTGCACCCGTCCACCGCCCACCGTATTTTGAACGACCTGACCTTAGGCCGCTATGTTGACCGCCCAGAGGCAGGCAGCTACCGCCTAGGCATGCGCCTGCTAGAGCTGGGCAATATGGTGAAAGCCCGGCTAGACGTGCGCGACGCCGCCCTGTCGCCCATGCGCGAGCTGCACAAGCTAACCCAGCAACCGGTCAATTTGTCGATGCGCCAAGGCGAGGAGATTGTGTACGTGGAGCGCGCCTTTAGCGAGCGCAGCGGCATGCAAGTGGTACGCGCCATAGGTGGACGCGCGCCGCTGCACCTTACCTCTACCGGCAAGCTGTTTTTAGCTGCCGACGACATCCCACGCATGCGCGCCTACGCTACTCGTACCGGCTTGGCTGGCCACACCAAAAACAGCATTACCCAGCTGGCCATACTGGAGCGCGAGTTGTCTAAAGCGCGCCAGTACGGGGTGGCCCGCGACAACGAAGAGCTAGAACTGGGCGTGCGCTGCATTGCAGTGGGCATTTATGACGACAGCGCTAAGCTGGTAGCGGGCTTGTCCATATCAGCGCCTGCGGATCGGATGGATGAGGGCTGGCTGCCTAAGCTGCAAGCTACGGCAGCAGAGATTTCTGGGGCGCTGGGGTATCGGGTGGTGGCGGCTTCTTAGGCTTTTGACTTTGACTTTTGCGTGCGTTGCCCTGTACCTCGCGGTCACACAGCACCGCACGGCATGCCTATGCCAAACGGACCTGCGGCCCTTTACTGTTTGTCATAAGCCTACCGAACGTTGCTGCGCTCCAATGGCGTGGTCGTTGGTAGATGGGTAGCAATCTTAAGTGCCGATCTCAAGTACGGATCTAAATTTACCGTGACCATCAAAGCGCGAAACCCTAGCCCACTACAAGCGACCGGCTGTGGCCTAGGCCGCAGCTGGGCGCGTTCTAATACAACGGGCTATTCAACGCGAAAAAAAGCGCTAAAACATTTCAAACGGCTTTTTAACAACAAAATAGCCACTAACCCAAATAAATCCTGCTCAACCAGCTACGTAATCAATAGCAAGCACATCACACATCCGCCAGCACCCGCAAGTGCAGCTCCACGCTGCGTGCCAATGCGCCTAGCGCGTAGCCGCCCTCAAGACAGCTCACAATGCGCCCTTTGCTGTGCCGCTGCGCCACTGCGTTGATCTGCTGCGTGAGCCACTCGTAATCGTTATCGATCAGCCCCAGTTGGCCTAGCTCGTCTTCACGGTGCGCATCAAAACCAGCGCTGATAAAAATCATCTCGGGTTTAAAAGCATCTAGGCGCGGCAGCAAATCGTTGGTAAACAGCTCACGCACCACGTCGCCTTTGGTATACGCAGGCACCGGCAGGTTATGAATGTTAGCCGCAGGGTGGTCGGTGCCGCTGTAGGGGTACAGCGGGTGCTGAAAAATTCCCACCATCAGCGCGCGCGGATCGCCTTGCAAAATATTCTCGGTGCCATTACCGTGGTGCACATCAAAATCTACCACTGCGATGCGTTGCAAGCCATGGTGGTCTAGCGCGTGTTTGGCAGCAATGGCCACGTTGTTGAAAAAGCAAAAACCCATCGCTTTGTCGCGGCAAGCATGGTGGCCCGGCGGGCGCACGGCGCAAAAGGCGTTGGCCAGTTCGCCTGCTATCACAGCATCGGTGGCAGCTACGGCAGCGCCCGCAGCGCGCAGGGCGGCTTGCCAAGTGTGTTGGTTGATCGACGTGTCCGGGTCAATTTGCAGGTGGCTGGGGCCGCCCGCCTGCACCTCTTGCGCCAAGCGAGCGCCCAAGCCCTGCAGCGCTGCGATGTACATGCGGCCATGGGCTAGCTCTAAGTCGGTCACCGAGGCCAGCGGCGCGTCGTGGCGGGTGAGCACATCGCCCAGGCCGCTGCTGATCACGCGGTCGTTGATAGCGTCCAGTCGCTCGGGGCACTCGGGGTGGCCGTCGCCCATCTCGTGCAGGTGGCAATCGCGGTGTGTGTAATAACCAGTAGTCATAGTTCAGTGCGGAATTTCGGGTATCGTTAGCGTATGGATACTAAAGACATAAATCAGTTACTTCAGACTTTATTAAAGCAGCTTAACACGGTGATTGTAGGCAAGCCGACGCAGGTACAAGACTGCGTGGCGTGTTTGCTGGCAGGCGGGCATTTACTGATCGAAGATGTGCCCGGTGTGGGTAAAACTACGCTGGCGCACGCGCTGTCGCGCAGTTTTGGCCTGCAGTTCTCGCGGGTGCAGTTCACCGCCGATTTGATGCCCAGCGACTTAAGTGGCGTGTCGATTTACGAACGCGGTGCCAACCAAGGCCATGGCGGCTTTCAGTTCCACCCCGGCCCCATCTTTGCCCAAGTACTGCTGGCCGACGAGATCAACCGTGCCAGCCCCAAAACGCAGTCGGCCCTGCTGGAGGCGATGGAAGAAAAGCAAGTGACGGTAGAAGGCGCTACCCGTGCCCTGCCACAGCCGTTCTTTGTGATTGCTACGCAAAACCCGCACGACCAACTGGGCACCTACGCGCTGCCCGAATCACAGCTAGACCGCTTCTTGATGCGCATATCGCTAGGCTACCCCGACCGCGCTGCCGAGCGTACCCTGCTAGCGGGCCATGACCGACGCGACATGGTCGACGCCCTGCCCGCTGTGTTTACGCCCGTCGACCTGAAAGCTGCACAAGACGCCGTGCAAGCCGTGCACGCCGCCGACCCGCTGCTGAACTACGTGCAAGACCTGATTGCCGCCACCCGCTCGGGCCGCTGGTTTTTACAGGGCCTTAGCCCACGCGCAGGCATCGCGCTGGTGCGCGCTGCCAAAGCACAGGCGCTGCTGGCGGGGCGTGACTATGTGGCACCCGACGATGTGCAGGCTATCTTGCCGCAAACAGTAGCCCACCGCATGGTACCTGTGGCCGACGCTGGACGCGGTGCCGTAGAGCAAGTGCGCGCTATGGTGGCAGCGGTGCCGCTACCCTGATGGCTGGCGGTGGTTAAACTTACGTGCCAATGTGACGCAATTACGCAAATGTTTTAAACCATGGCTGTTTCTTTAAACCACCCTACAGCTGCTGCCGTGCAAAGCACGCTAAATCCCCTCACATGGGTGCGCAGGCGCTTTCGCCAATGGTGGCAAAGCCGCCTGCCGCTGAACGACACCTTAACCCTCGGCCAACGCAACGTCTACATCTTGCCCACGCGCGCCGGGTGGATGTTGGCTATCACGCTGCTGGTGCTGCTGATTGCGTCGATTAATTACCAGCTGAATTTAGGCTACCTGCTAACCTTTATGTTAGCTGGTGCAGCCGTGGTGGGCATGCATGTGTGCCACGGCAATTTGCGCGGTATTACTATGCATCTTATAGCGCCTTCAGCACAGTTTGCGGGCGCTACAGCACAGTTTGATATACGCCTGTCGCACGACAGAAAAAGTGAACGCCCCAGTATTGGCCTGTCATTATTAGACGCGGCGCATTGGTCGTGGACCGATGTGCCAGCCCAAGGCAGTGCGGTGGTGCAAGTAGGGTTTAAGCCCGAGCGGCGCGGCATGCACCGCCTGCCTGATTTGACAGCAGAGACACGCTTTCCGCTAGGCACCTTTCGCGTGTGGACGGTGTGGCGGCCCAAGGCCGAGGTACTGGTGTACCCCACACCCGAGCACCTGCCACCACCCCTGCCCGTAGGCGAGCCGCGCGCAGGCGGCGGCATGGCCACGCAAGCGCAAAACACCGGCGAGTTTGACGGTGTACGCGGCTACCGCCGTGGCGACCCGATGAAGCTGGTGGTGTGGAAGCAGGTAGCCAAAGCCGTGGCACGCGGCAGCGACGACCTGGTCAGCCGCGACACCCAGCAAGCCCAGCGCTACGAGCTGTGGCTAGACTATGCCACCTGCGGCACGGCCGACCCAGAGCACAAACTCAGCCGTTTAACCGCATGGGTGCTGGCAGCCGACAAACTAGGCAGCGACTACGGGTTGCGCCTGCCGGGCCGCGAGATCAAGCCCGCAGGCGGCGAGGGGCACAAGCGGCAATGCTTGGAAGCTTTGGCACTATGCTGACGTTGACCAAGTTAACCCACCTGCCCCGCGATGCCCGCGACACGCTGTTTTTGCTGTGCGTGATTGCCTGGGTGCTGCTGCCGCAAGTGGGCCACCTGCCGTGGTGGTGCAGCGTGCTGGCTGCCGGCGTGCTGGTGTGGCGCGGCGAGCTGGCCTGGCGCGGTGCGCCGCTGCCCAGCATGTGGTGGCGCATGGGCCTGCTAGCAGTCACTATTGCGGCCACGCTGGCTACCCACAAAACCCTGCTGGGCCGCGACGCAGGCGTCACGCTGACCGTGGTGCTGCTGTGCCTTAAAACGCTAGAGCTGCGCGCGCGGCGTGATGCGTTTGTGATTTTCTTCCTCGGCTTCTTCACGATGCTAACCAACTTTTTCTTCTCGCAGTCGCTGCTGACAGCTGCGGCCATGCTGATCGCGCTGATGGGGCTACTTACTGCTCTGGTCAACGCGCACATGCAGGTGGGCAAGCCGCCGCTGCTGGCCTCGGCTAAAGTAGCCGGCAAAATGGTGCTGCTGGGCGCGCCGATTATGGCGGTGATGTTTATGCTGTTCCCGCGGCTTGCGCCGCTGTGGGGTATTCCTAGCGACGGTATGACAGGCCGCAGTGGTTTGTCGGGCAGTATGCAGGTGGGCAGCATTGCATCGCTGGCGCTAGATGACTCGATTGCCATGCGCATTAAGTTTGAAGGCGCAGCCTCTAGCTGGCCAGCGCAGTCAGACATGTATTTTCGCGGCCCGGTGATGAGCGTGTTTGACGGCAAAGAATGGCGGCCCAACACAGGCCAGTTGTCTAGCCGCTTTGCCGTGCCCGCCAATTTGCGCACCGAAGGCACGCCGATTAAATACGAAGTGACCCTGCAGCAAAACAACCGGCCGTGGATATTTGTACTGGACGCCGCAGCCGCACCACCCACCGTACCCGGCCACGAGGTCACCATGACGCCCGACCTGCTGTGGCTTAGCAGCAAACCCGTGACCGACCTGCTGCGCTACAGCGCCACCAGCAGCACCAGTTTTGCACACGGCCCCACACGCACCACGCTGGGCCTGCAAGACTATATTGACCTGCCCGCCAGCTTTAACCCGCGCACCCTGCAGCTGGCCGCCGACATACGCCGCGACCCGCGCTTTGCACAGGCCGATGCCGACACCTTGGTGCCCGAGGTAATGCGCCGCCTGCGCACCGGTGGCTACCAGTACACGCTAGAGCCTGGCCTGTATGGCCGCAACACCGCAGATGAATTTTGGTTTGATAAAAAAGAAGGCTTTTGCGAACACATTGCCTCTAGCTTCGTCGTCTTGATGCGCGCGCTCGATATACCCGCACGCATCGTTACCGGCTACCAGGGCGGCGAGGTGAATGCCGTGGACGGCTTTTGGACCGTACGGCAAAGCGACGCGCACGCGTGGACCGAGGTGTGGCAACCCGGGCGCGGCTGGCTGCGCGTAGACCCTACCAGCGCCGTAGCACCCGGCCGCGTGGGGCAGTTTCAGCGCTTGGCAGCGCCGCAGGGCGCGGTGGCTGCCGTCTTTGGCACCATGCTCAGCCCCTCGGTCACGGCCCAGCTGCGCGCAGCGTGGGAGGCGGTCAACAACAGCTGGAACCAGTGGGTGCTGAACTACAGCCAAAGCAAACAACTTGACCTGCTTAAAAACATAGGCTTTACCTCGCCTAGCTGGGAAGATTTAAGCTACGTGCTGATCGGCATTATCGTGACAGTAAGCTTGCTGGGTGCCGCGTGGACGCTGTACAGCCGCAGCCAGCATGACCCGTGGCTGCGCCTGCTGCACGCAGCACGCAAACGCTTGCATGCGGCAGGCCTGCCCAGTGACGACACCACACCCCCGCGCGAGCTGGCGCGCCGCGTTATTGCCCAGAAGGCCCGCTGGGGCACCGCTGCGCAGGCCTTGCACGACTGGCTGCTGCAACTAGAATTGCAGCGTTATGCGCCGCCCGGCCAGCAAAACGCCACCTTGGTTAAATTGCGTGCACAATTTGTCCAATTACCTGCACTACCTAAGCTACATACAACAGCACCCCTTGCGCCAGCACTTTTGCAATAGTTACCCCGTGTTTATTGTATTTTTACAGCCCATGCAGCCGCACCACCACCGCTTATAACTACCATGAGTTTCTCATTTACCTTACCCGTGTCTGCAGTAAAGACGCTGTTAATTGCACTTATTTTTATAGCTGCTCAAGCAGGATCTACGGGCGCTGCAGCCCAAAAGCCTGTAAGAAAAATGGTTTCCACCACGTCTCAAACCACAGGCGATGCCTACAGCAGCCGCGAAGACGCCATGCTGTTTGCCGACGACGTGGCCGAGCGCCGCAACCTAGACCGTGAATGGGTACGCCAAGCCATTGGCCAATCGCACTTTATCCCCACAGTGCAGCGCCTCATGCGCCCAGCCACCACTACTTTTGTCAAAAACTGGCGCGTTTACCGTAGCCGCTTTATCGACCCCGTGCGCATACAGGCAGGTGTACGCTTTTGGCGCACCCATGCCGACACACTGGCCCGCGCAGAGGTAGAGTTTGGCGTTCCTGCTGAAATCATCGTGGGCATCATCGGCGTAGAAACCATCTATGGACGCGACATGGGCACTTTTCGTGTGGTGGACGCATTAGCCACGCTGGCCTTTGACTTTCCCAGAACCGACAAACGCGACCGCACGCAATTTTTTAAAGACGAGCTAGAGCAAGTTTTGTCTTTGGCCAACCGCACTAATATCGACCCACTAAGCCTGCGCGGCAGCTACGCCGGTGCCATGGGCTTAGGCCAATTTATGCCCAGCAGCTGGACCAAGTACGCTATCGATTTTGATGGCGACGGCAAAGTAGATTTGTTCAACAGCCCCGCCGACGCCATCGGCTCGGTGGCCAACTATTTCAAATCGTTTAACTGGAAACCTGGCCTGCCTACGCACTACCCCGTCAGCTTTGACACAGCCCGCCTGGACAAAGACACTTTGATGGCCCCCGACATATTGCCGTCGTTTAGCGTAGAACGCTTTACCGCTTTGGGTGCCGTGCTGCGCGGTGAAGCCCTGTCCCACCCCGGCCCGCTGGCGCTGATCGAACTGCTCAACGGTAACGACGGCGCACCGCAGTACGTTGCAGGCACAGAGAACTTCTACGCTATTACCCGCTACAACTGGAGCAGCTACTACGCCATGAGCGTGATTGATTTGGGCGCAGAAGTGAAGGCGATAGTTTTAGGTAAATAAACTTCCGCGCGTTAGCAAGCCCAGCATGATGCTCTAGTGGCACGCAGGCTATTATTTACTCTACCCGCACCACACCCGTTGGCTTAAAGCCTAAATCTGCGGCCTTGCCTTTACGCCCACGCGCAGCGCGGGCATTGTTCAGGCTGCGAATTTCTAGCTGCTCTGCGCGATCTTTGCCACCACGGCCCGTACCGATAATGTTGACGCTGCGGGTGTAGGCCGCAGCACCTGCGAGAGTGTCTTTGGCTTCCAGGTCAATCAGCATCAAACCGCGGCCACCATTGGCCATGGTTTTAAGTTCGCTGATCTCAAACGTGAGAATACGGCCACCTGTGGAAGCACAGGCCACATGGGTAGCTACTATAAATTTAATAGCTGCTTGAGCAGTATTTACTTGGGTTACTGGCATATTTAGCTGCAGTGGTGAGGGTTTGCACACCGTCTCGCCTGCCGCGCAGCTGATAAATGCTTTGCCCGCTTTTTGGCGCGAGACCATGTTGTCCACGCTGGCAATAAAGCCGTAGCCACCGCTGGCGCTGACCAGCAGTTGCGCGTTGCCAGCCGCTGCAAAGTAGTGCAGTAGTTGGGTGCCAGATTCGAGCTCGATCAAGGTGGTGATGGGCTGGCCGTCGCCGCGCGCGCCGGGCAACAGCGCTACAGCCACTGAATAGACGCGGCCGTTGCTGCCAAAGGCCAGCAAGGTGTCCACGGTGCGGCACTCAAAGGTGCCATACAAATCGTCGCCCGATTTAAAGGCAAAGCTGGTCGCGTCGTGGCCGTGGCCGCTGCGGGCGCGTACCCAGCCTTTGGCACTGATGACGACAGTCACAGCTTCATCAATAATTTTCAGCTCAGCGACGGTCTTTTTCTCGGCTTGAATCAGCGTGCGGCGCGGGTCTTTGGCACTGTCGCCGTACTGCTTGGCATCGGCTTCGATCTCTTTGATCATCAGGCGGCGCAGTGCCGTCGGGTTGCCCAAAATTTCTTCTAGCTTGCCTTGCTCTTCGCGCAGATCTTTTAGCTGCTGTTCGATCAAAATACCTTCTAGGCGTGCAAGCTGGCGCAGGCGAATTTCTAGGATGTCTTCGGCTTGGCGGTCACTTAATTTAAAGCGCGCAATCAGCGCAGCCTTAGGCTCGTCACTGCGGCGAATGATGGCAATCACTTCGTCAATATTGAGCAAGACCAATTGCCGACCTTCCAAAATATGGATACGGTCCAGCACTTTGTCCAAGCGGTGGCGTGAGCGGCGCTCAATGGTGATGGCGCGAAACTCTATCCACTCCAGCAGCATTTGGCGCAAGCTTTTCAGCGTGGGGCGGCCGTCAATGCCGATAGCGGTAAGGTTAATCGACGCAGACGTTTCTAACGATGTGTGCGCCAGTAAAGCGGTGATCAGTTCAGCTTGTTCAATTTTGCTGGTTTTGGGCTCAAACACTAGGCGCACGGCGGCTTCGCGGTTGCTTTCGTCGCGCGTGGCGTCTAGCAGGGCCAGCATGCTGGCTTTAAGCTGGGTTTGGTCTAAGCTGAGCGTTTTTTTACCGGCTTTAACTTTAGGGTTGGTGATTTCTTCAATTTCTTCCAGCACTTTTTGCGTGCTGGTGCCGGGTGGCAGCTCAGTCACTACCAGTTGCCACTGGCCGCGTGCCAGTTCTTCAATCTTCCAGCGGGCGCGTACCTTCAGCGAGCCACGGCCGGTTTTATAAGCGTCGGCAATGTCGGCAGGGGTGCTGATAATTTGGCCGCCGTTGGCGTAGTCTGGGCCGGGGATGATGGCAAAGAGTTCGTCATCGCTAAGCTTGGGCTGCTTGATCAGCGCCACGCAAGCGTCGGCTACTTCGCGCAGGTTGTGGCTAGGAATCTCGGTGGCTAAACCTACGGCGATACCGGATGCGCCGTTCAGCAAATTAAACGGCAAACGGGCTGGCAACTGCTTGGGTTCTTCGGTGCTGCCGTCGTAGTTAGGAATAAAGTCGACCGTGCCCATGTCGATCTCGTCCATCAGCAGCGAGGTGATACGCGACAAGCGCGCCTCGGTGTAGCGCATGGCGGCTGCGCCGTCGCCGTCGCGGCTGCCAAAGTTACCTTGCCCGTCGATCAGTGGGTAACGCTGGCTAAAGTCTTGCGCCATGCGCACCAGCGCGTCGTAAGCGGCCTGGTCGCCGTGGGGGTGAAATCGGCCCAGCACATCGCCCACAACGCGCGCACTTTTGACTGGCTTGGCACCGGATGCACCATTAGCCCCGCCAAAGCCCAAACCCATGCGCGACATGCTGTACAAAATGCGTCGTTGCACGGGCTTTTGGCCATCGCACACATCGGGCAGCGCGCGGCCTTTGACCACGCTGAGCGCGTATTCAAGGTAAGCGCGCTGGGCGTAAGTGGCTAAGTTCAGGCTGTCGTCGGTCTCGCCCGAGGAAAATTCTAAATTCGATTGATCGTTCATAGCGTCGGTTGCGGTGAGTATTTATTTGGAATCTGCGGCAGATGGGCTGGTCAGTTTATCTACCGTTATAGCGCTGGCGGGTAGGGCCGCTGCTAGTGGAGTGGGCGAAGGAGCAGGCGATGGTGCAGGCGCAGAGCGCGGGGACATGCCTGCCATCGGCGGCACCATATTGCCACGGCCTACAGCACCACCAGGGGCGGTCTGTTGCGCGCCACCAGGCGCGGTCTGTTGCGCGCCACCCATTTCCATACGCACGCGGGCAGGCGGTTTGTCGCTCGACGTGGCTGCTGCAGCCAGCATGCTGGGCGGCTTTAAGGTGGTGTAGATCTGCATCACGGTTTTAACGTAGTTTTGCGTCTCGGCAAAAGGCGGTATTTTATTGCCATAGCGCTTGACTGCGCCCTCCCCTGCGTTGTACGCGGCCAAAGCCAGCTCCGGCTTGCCCGGAAACATGGCCATCAAATCACGCAGGTAGCGGCTGCCTGCTTTGATGTTGGTTTTAGGGTCGGTGAGTTTTTTTTCAACGGTTGCTTTGGCATCGGCCTGCACCCCGTAGCGCTGTGCAGTGGGTGGCATCAGCTGCATTAGCCCTACCGCCCCCTTGGGCGACACTGCGTTGGTGTCAAATCCAGATTCGGTAGCAATTAACGCCTGCAGCAGTTCAAAGTCAATCTTGTTAGTGCTTGCGGCTTCGCGCAAGTGGTGTTTGACTAATTTAAAGCTAGGCGAAATTTCAAAAAACGCCACCAGCTTGGGCGCTAGCTTGGGCACGTTAACAGGGTGCGGCATGGCATCGGTTACGCCACCGGGCCGGGCAGAGGCGCTTGGCAAGCCATCTTTGGTATCGAAGCTGGTACCACCTTTGAAGTAAATTTCGTAGCGCTCGTCTACTTTGTCTGCGGCAAAGTGGGCTACACCTTTGGCATCTACATAGCCCCACACATCTGCGTGCGCCGTGCGCATGCTGGCAGTCATCAGCACTGCCGCGCAAGCTGCCCGCGCCAAGAAACGCACGGTAGTGCGCATGCTAGAAGCGCCGCCACTTCGCTCCCAATTGCATAGCTGCTTGAGCAGGTATTTAGGGCCTTGCAACTCCAAAATACTTATAAAATTGACTATACGGAGCATTATTTTCAAGCTCATTCTTGCGCACTGCTGCGTCGCGCTACATATTCAGACCGCAGCATAGACAGCACCACCAGCGAATCAAACCCCGGGTTGCCATTGTCTTGCGTTACTTTGACTGCATCACGCAAAGTACCTTCTACAACAAAACCCTCGCTGTCATAAAACGCTTTAGCCCGCGCGTTGCGCAGCTTGACATCTAACCAAAAGCGATGGGCATGCAAATCTTCAAACGCCACCCGCTTGGCCACCCGCAGTGCAGCGCGGCCAAAGCCTTTGCCTTTGGTTTGCATCACCATGCGTTTAAGTTCTAGCGACTGGTGCTGGCTGCGGCAGCCGATCAAAATAATAAATCCTGCAGGCTCAAGCCCTTGGCCGCCTTCAATAATGAAATGCCGCATATCCGGAAAACGTATGGCCGCCTCATGCTGCGTACGGTCCCAAGGCGTAATAAACGGCAAATTTTGCTCGTCCTGCTCCAGCGACAGCACATACGGCAAGTCGCTTTGCATGGTGGGACGTAGGCGGACGGGGGTGGTCACTGTGCTGTTCTTGGTTGGTTGGCTGTTTTGAGGACGAAAGCGGATTTCTGGACGCGAAGGGCGCTAAGGTTGCGCGAAGGACGCGAAAGGGGACAAGAAAAAAATAAAATCCAGGGCGGGATTAGCGGCAACAAGCACTTCAAGCTTTGAAAAGCATCTTTTAAGATTTTCTGTATTTTTTGGTTTTCTTTCGCGTCCTTCGCGCAACCTTCGCGCCCTTCGCGTCCGGTTTCCGCTCCCATCCCCCACCCTGCCAGCGACCAAATCGTCATACATCCACTTCCACAGAATCCCCGTGCAGTTCCATCAGCTCGCGCCGCGCACCCGCTTCGCCTTTGCCCATCAGCTGGGTAAATTTGATGGCGGTAAACGCAGCATCCAGCTCGCCGTACTGCACAGGCAGTAGTCTGCGGGTATCAGGATTGAGTGTGGTTTCCCACAATTGTTCCGCATTCATCTCGCCCAAGCCTTTAAATCGGCTAATCGTCCATTTATTCTCGGCCACACCGTCTTTGCGCAGTTTGTCCAAAATGGCGTTCAGTTCCCCTTGGTCTAGCGCATATTGCTTACTGGCTGGCTTTTTGCCACGCGCGGGTGCGTCAATGCGAAACAGCGGGGGTCGGGCGACGTAGATGTTGCCAGTTTCAATCAGCTTGGGGAAGTGCTTGAAGAACAATGTCAGCAGCAGCACCTGAATGTGCGAGCCGTCTACGTCAGCATCGCTCAAAATGCAAATTTTGCCGTAGCGCAGGCCGCTCAGGTCGGGGGTGTCGTCTTTGCCATGCGGGTCTACGCCGATAGCGACCGAGATGTCGTGAATCTCGGTGTTGGCAAACAAGCGGTCGCGCTCGACTTCCCACGTGTTCAATATCTTGCCGCGGAGGGGCAAAATAGCTTGGCTTTCTTTGTCGCGGCCCATCTTGGCGCTGCCGCCTGCACTGTCACCTTCGACCAAAAACACTTCGTTGTGCGACAGGTCTTTGCTCTCACAATCGGTCAGCTTGCCGGGCAGCACAGCTACGCCAGAGCCTTTGCGTTTTTCTACTTTTTGGCCTGCGCGCTGGCGAGTTTGTGCGGCTTTGATGGCTAAATCAGCCAGTTTTTTACCGTAGTCTACGTGCTGGTTCAACCACAGCTCCATGGCGGGGCGCACGTAGTTAGACACTAGGCGCACGGCGTCGCGCGAGTTCAAGCGCTCTTTGATCTGGCCTTGAAACTGCGGGTCAAGCACCTTGGCGCTCAGCACATACGATGCGCGGGCAAACACGTCTTCGGGCAACAGCTTCACGCCTTTAGGCAGCAGCGAATGCAGCTCGATAAAGCTTTTGACTGCGGTAAACAAACCATCGCGCAGCCCGCTGTCGTGCGTGCCGCCGTTGGTCGTGGGTATCAAATTGACATAGCTCTCGCGCACGGGCTGGCCGTCTTCGGTAAAGGCTACGCACCAGCCTGCGCCCTCGCCCTCGGCAAAGTTATCGTCCTTCGCGTCGGCATAGCCATCGCCTTCCCATAGCGGAATCACCACATCACCGTTTAGCGTTTGCTCTAGATAATCGCGCAGGCCGCCTTTGTACTGCCAGGTTTGGGTGTCTTTGGTTTTCTCGTTCACCAGCGTTACGCTCACGCCGGGCATCAGCACGGCTTTGCTGCGCAGCAAGTGGGTTAGCTCGTTCAATGGAATCACCAGCGATTCAAAATATTTGCCATCGGGCCACACGCGCACGCTGGTGCCTTGCTTGCGGTCGCCTTCCGTCTGTTTGCGCAGGTGCAGCTTCTCCACCACGTCACCGCCTTCAAACACTAGTCTTGCAACCATGCCTTCGCGGTGCGATGTGGCCTCTAGCCGCTTGCCCAAAGCGTTGGTCACGCTCACGCCCACACCGTGCAAACCGCCCGAAAAGTTATAGGCCCCGCCCTTGCCTTTGTCAAACTTGCCGCCCGCGTGCAGGCGCGTAAACACCAGCTCAATCACCGGCGCTTTCTCCTCAGGGTGCATGCCAATCGGAATGCCACGCCCGTCGTCGTCAATCGTCACCGAGCCATCGGTGTGCAGCGTCACTTTGATCTTCTTGCCAAAGCCCGCCAGCGCCTCGTCGGCTGAGTTGTCTAGCACTTCTTGAATAACATGCAACGGATTGTCTGTGCGCGTGTACATGCCAGGGCGCTGCTTGACGGGCTCCAAGCCTTTAAGAACGCGAATCGAGCCTTCGCTGTAGCCGTTGTTTAACGTAGGGGGTAATTTATCTGCCATGGGGGGAATTGTAGAGGCAAGCAGCAAGGTAGCTGGATAAAAATACAGTTGGCATGATACAAATCTGCAATTGGCTAGATTTTTATTGCCAATGCCCAGATACAGCGTCATACGCAAATTTGCTGTCACTACCAAGAAACACACACAGCCTATGCTTTTATAATCAAAAGGTAACGCGGGTGTCGTTCAATGGTAGGACTCTTGCTTCCCAAGCAAATAACGTGGGTTCGATTCCCATCACCCGCTCCATTTAGTAGCCAACTGCTTACTATAAATATAATAGCTGCTTGAGCAGGTTCTACGGCCTAGAACGACTAAAACACTATAAAACAGTAACTGCTCAGCTCAGGTTAAGCAAGGCTGAATCGGCCGGCCCTGAAAGGCGCCTAGCAGGCAGGCGCGGAGATTGACCTTTAGCTTGCGCATCGTGGCAAGATAAGATCCGATCGTAAAAAGTGGCTGCGCCGTGCGCACTTCTAAAGCAAACAGAGAGCTGGCAGCCTCTGTCCGACGTCAAGGATGCACCCTTGAATCCTATGCAGGATTCTTGTGATAGTTGGGCGGCCTAGACCATCCCAGATAGTCAGCACCGGTGTGATCAGCGACTTATCGCTGCACAAACTGCGCAAGCTCCATTTCATCACTAAGCTTAGCAAGGTGTTTAAAAAAAGTTGTTTTAACAACCCGCCTGCTAGCGTTCGAACTCATCGCGCTTAAAGATCCCTAGGCTTAGACAACAAGCTTGGCTATGCCAGCCCTCGACCTGAACATGTACATCTGTTGGAGGGCTTGGACTTCGCTTTAACCCGCTTTACTTATCTTTTGATCATATTTTGGTCAACCTTACCTATTGGTTTAGGGTTTACACCAGTATTTGCGATAAATATTGAAGAGTATTATTAAAATAATACATGTGTTTCAATTTGGTATTTAAGTATTATTAAGTTTGATAGTTTTTACTCAGCCATTTAACTATAGAAGGATTTAGCAATGCGAGTTCAAGGAAAACCTGTGTGGCGCAAATCTATTGTTGGCATGGCGATTAAGGGGTTGCTCGGTGCGTCGATGGTCCCCTGCGTGGCCATAGGGCAAACCGTTGCGCCAGGAGTGCCCAGCAGTCCTACTTCAAACATAGTAAACAATGTGACGATGCGCGCGGCTACCGTAGCCCCTTTGTCGCTATTCAATGGCACCAATTTGGCGGGTTGGGTCGGCGACTCGACGTGGTCCATACAAGACGGCGCCATCACTGGAGGAAGTGGCGGGAGCCTAAGTGCAAGCAGGTATCTGGTTTCAACTGGAATATACAAAAACTTTGAATTAAACCTCAAGGTCAAAGCACCACCAACAGGCGACCTCAACAATGGTGGCGTTGAGTTTCTGAACACGACATTTACCGATACTCGGGGCGTCGTCAGAAAGGTGGCTTACCAGTGGGATGCAGGCTCCGGATATTGGGGCACTCTATACGACGAAGGCACTCGTTTCAGGACTGTTCGATCAGCGCCCGTATCTCCACCCAAAGACGGCAGCGACCCACATGTCACAGGCTATCCAGCTTGGGCTGCACCTGTTGTCAAACTGAGCGACTGGAACGATCTGCGTTTGGTGGTTGAATACCCACGTATTCGTGGCTGGGTTAACGGGGTGCTGGCTATCGACTTTACTGAGACCGAACCAGAAATTGCCAAGGCCGTCAAAACAGCCATTGCTGCAAATGCAGCTCAACCTCTGATGCTGCAAGCACACGCTGGCTCGTCCGTCAAAGTTCAATACAAGGACATTGTGTTGACACAGCTGGTTGATCAGGAACAGCTACCGCTGGGTAACCTCAACTTCGCCAAAGTCGGGCGCTGGTTGCCACCACAAGACATTGGACTCATTGCGATTAACGCACATCTGCTGCCGAACGGCAAAGTGCTTATGCACGATTCCTCGCAAGATGACAATCTAATGCCCAACAACGGCACGTGGATGGACAAACCTAACGGCACGCCTCGCCCGTCGCTAGTGGCTTTGTGGGATCCAATCCCCAACACGCTAGCAAACCTAGATCAGTGGTTTATTTCGCAGGCCCAACTAGAGCTATTTTGTTCGGGCCACACGTTTTTGCCCAATGGCGACTTGGTTTTTCAGGGCAATACACAGAACTCCCAGGTATCGGCCTCTGCATGGAAGGCAACGCTGCTCTACAACTGGCGAACCAACACATGGTCGCGCGGCAACGACAGCACCCGCGCAGCATACTATCCCACATTGACATCAACAGGATCTGGCGATGTCCTGAGCTTTGCCTCAGGTGATACCAATGGTAAAGATCGTCCTTTGGGTGATCACACTGAGGTGTACAACTATCAGACCGGAAGTTGGAGACGACTTACAAATGATGCAGAATGGTCTTCGCTTACCTCATATCTTGGCGCGAATCTATCATTAGTTTCAAATAGTGACCCGTACTACAACGTAGCTATGATGCCGGGGACAGGGAAAGTTTTACATCTTGGGGGCCCAGCCCACTTGGTAGCTGCAGACTACGCCGGCAATGGTGGCGCGCAGTATTACAGTAAACGCGAGGGTATCGTGCGTCACTGGGGTAGCCATCAGATTTACGGCAGGGGCAAGATTTTGTACGCCGGCGGTGGTTCGTACAACTACCGTTATGGATCTACCAATAACAGTTGGGATGGTGCAAGCGTTGTACAAAACTCTGCTGTCACCATCGATATGAACAACGGCTGGCAACGCGCCCCAATTGTTGCTAGAACTGGCGACATGCAAGAAGGGCGCGTTCGCACATCATCCTCGCTGATGGCAGACGGCAAAGTCATCATGACGGGTGGGCATGATTGGACTGTTGGGCCGTTTTGGAAAGATACCGCTATCGAGCCGGGATACGTTTGGAGCATTGCCAAATTGCGCCCCGAAGTATGGGATCCAGCAACCGGCCAATGGAGCGAAATGCAGCCACAACAACGTCGGCGCCAATACCATGGTGTGACCGTACTGTTGCCTGATGGACGCATTATGTCGGGTGGCTCTGGCATGCCAGAAATGTACAAAGCGTTTGGCGGTTATGGGGGCAACGGTAACGCTTATCCGATCTGGAATGATCACACTATCGAGATTTTCGAGCCTGGCTACCTGTTCGATGCGGCAGGCAATTATGCGGTTCGGCCTAGTATTGCTTGGGCGCCTGCCAGCGTTGGCTACCAGCAAAATTTTAGTATCTATCTTGGCGCATCAACAACGATCCAAAAGCTGCACTTAATCAAGTTATCTTCGCAAACACACGGCGTGGAAATGAGTTCACGGTTAGTGCCTTTGGAGTTTACGCAAAATGGCGGTCAATTAAATGTGACTGGTATCGGTGACAGTACATTGGCGCCTGCGGGTCATTACATGTTGTTCGCTGTCGATAACAATGGAGTACCTTCTATATCAAAAATGATCAAAGTTGACGGTTATCTTAGTGTGCACGTAGTGTCCCAACCTACTGGTAAAGCGTTATCACAAAAGGATACAGCATTGGCAGCTGGAGCAGCTGTTGGTACTGCAGATCTGTCCCCAGGAAATTTGGCGCAATCATGGCAGATGCAGTTTGGCGAGTGGACCGACGGTGCGTATCGCTTGGTTTCGCGCCGTACCGGTATGGCTTTGGACTACAGCGTACAAACAAGTTTCCAGGGCTTTCCTGTGCTGAATCAACGAAAACCAACACCAGAAAGCATAGCGGTAAAAAAACAGAGTTTTAAGATAGCTTCAGTCGGTAATCGTGAATATAAATTAGAAACAGAAGGCCGCACACTGGACGGCTATTGGCAAACCTCACTGAATGGAGGAACCACTCGCGATGAAATCGTTAGTTACCCGTACGACGGGCGAAACAATCAGCGCTGGTATATTTTTCCAACCAACGCACCAGTAACCATTCGCTTGGGAACGAGTGGTGGCGCATTGGGTAGCAATCTAAGCAACATGGGACCAGAAGGTGCTAACTGGTTTGTAAAGCCTGTGTTGACCGGTAGTGGCAAAGTTAACATCGCGGTGGACGCAGCCGGGTTAGTGCTTTTGGGACTCAATTCGTCTGGCCTGCTGGCAGCGCTTCCAGCTAATGGAAATACTGCCACCACAGAGTGGGAAATTGAGTATTTACCTAAGGGATTGATGCGTCTTGTGCACACACAGACGAAAAAGGTACTGACGGCTGTAGAAGACGGTTATTTAGGGCGCGTTGTCATCGGCATGCAAAGTACCACCGATCCCTATCAATACTGGCGCATGACGAATTGATATGAACAAAACACAACGCATCATGAAGCGACTCACACGGTCAGCTATTGCGATACTTTTATTGGTTGGGTCTACGGTTCATGCGCACGAACCGGGGGCTGCGCCCAAGGCATCGGAATTGGGGCCGGTGCGTGGTAAGACTGTACAAATCTCACAAGCTCAAATTGACTTGGTATTGGCAGCACAGCCGGATGCGCTCAAACTGGACCCAGAAGCCAAAAAGCGTACACAGTCGGAGGTCAGAGAGGTTTTGCTACAACGCGCCCTGCTACAACGTGGAGCGATTGAAGCGGCACTGCACAAGGATGCGCGTGTTCAGTTGGAGCTACAAGCCTCTCGCCAGCTGGTTTTGGCCAATGCCTACAGCAGGCATTTGGCTGATCCACAGCGCGTGACTGCGAAAGAAATCGAGACTGAATATCAACTTGCCAAGTCTGATCTGAACGATATCGAATATCAAATGCGGCGCCTATCGTTTGTGGATCAAACCAAGGCCCAGGAAGCAGTTAAAGCGCTCAACGACAAGACGGAGTTTGAAGTTGTAAAGCAAAAACTGGCAGTACTTTCACCCGAGGAAAAATCCGCAGAGTGGCGTTGGATCGCATCACAACGCATGCCCGGGCCAGTTCTTGAAGAAGTCAAACGACTGATTCAAAATCCAATGGCGCCGTCACAGCCTGTGCGTTTTGAAGGAACATGGTATGTGATTCAGGCGCAAGCGCAGCGCCCGGTAACTCTCCCATTGAAATCTGAAGTTCAGAGCGAAATACGTAACAAACTAGCAGAATCCAAAATCCGATCATGGCTGATACAGCGCAAAAAAGCAGAAGGTTTGGATACAACAGATGAAAAACAGGTAGCGAAGGAAAAATCATGACAAAACGGCATTCAAGGGCATCCACAATTTTATTGGTAACGTTCACATCAGTTATGTTAGCAGCGTGTGGTGGTGCTGAAAGCGAGATCAAAAATACAGAACATGCAAGTGTGGACACCGCCACCAACTTAGTGCTCGCGGAGTTCAAAAAAAGGGCTGCTGCCGAGGATCAAGAAATGGCTACCCGGCGTTCAGATATCAATTCGAATGAGGGTATGAGGGCTAATGCCGAGGTCCTCATGCGCACCGTGCTTACAACTCCATAAGTTGTAAGCACGGTGCTTTTGCACATGGCTCTACTGAAGTTGACCCCATTTCACGGACACCTTAGTCAAGCGTGACACTAGATTTCAAGGATTCCTTGATGAAGGTTTCTGCGCAGACAAACAACGACCGTTTGGCTTGGTCGAGATCCATGCCCCAAATATCTTTGAGCACCACCAATGATTCGATACCAAACAGCAAAGATAGTTTTTGCAAAAGTTCATCATGCTGGCGACTGCTGAGCTGGCTGTTCAGCGGTTCTATGACCCGCTTGAGAATATCGACCCTAAGGCCGCGGCTGTGCTGTTTTCGATCTGACATTTGTTGTGATAGCTGCTCCGCTTGCGTGGGAAGCAGCACCAATTGCAGAACAGCACGGAACAAAGTTTCATGCAGTTTGAAGTCTTCAAAAAGCAGCTCATAAGCCTCTCGGAGACGCTGCAAAGGTGTGCTTGCTGTGGGTTGCCACCCGATGAGGTTGCTCAAAGAGTGCGTCATCATGGCATGCACAAGGTCCGCGTGGCTAGGAAAATAGCGGTACACCGTCGCTCTAGATGCCTCTGCGGTCTGAGCGAGTTCATTGAGAGAGGGTACATGCCCACTCTCTGTAATTTCAATTGCGTGATTCAAAAGCAATTTGTGCGTGCGTGCGCTTGCACCAGTGTATTTATAGATATCCATAGGTGGTTTGTTGAGTCAAAAATAAAAAACGCTTCTCCAAACGTCACAAGCTTCATTTGAGAGCACCGCCCAAGAATTAGATTTTAATCTCATTATTGCTAGGGATTACCATAATCACCATGAGAAGCAAATGAGACTATAGTCTCGAAAAAGAACATAAGTTTAATATGAAGCTTCTTCTCATCACACTCCTAAATGGGCTTACCTTGGCAGGTTTGTATTTTTTGCTCGCCAGTGGGTTTACTTTGATTTTTGGGCTTATGCGGTACGTAAATATGGCGCATGGCTCGATCCTCTTGTCTGCAGCTTATGTAGGCTATTTCGTTCAGGATGCGACTGGTCACTTGTGGCTGGCAGTAACCGTAGGGGTACTGGCCGCGGCATGTTTGGGGGGTCTTCTTGAGTTAGTAGTGTTCAGAAAGATGAGTGGCGATGAGATGCGGCAAACCTTGGTGACCATTGGCTTGTCCATCGTCGCGGCAGATTTGATGCTATGGGGCTACGGTGCACAAACCTATCAGATGGCGTTGCCGGTATGGTTGGATGTACCGGTGGCGATGCCGATCATCAATCGCTATCCGCTGGTGCGACTGACGGTAATGGCGGTAGCAGTCGCTGTTGGTCTTGGATTGTGGGCCATGTTGCGGTGGTCACGGCTGGGTTTGATGATACGCGCAGGTGTCGATGACAAGCAAATGTTGTCTTCTGCCGGCATCTCTGCAAACCGACTATTTGTAGGTGTCTTTGCGCTGGGCGCCGGGTTGGCTGGTTTAGCTGGAGTTATGTCTGGTGCAATGTTTTCAATTGCACCTGGAGAAGACGTACGCTACTTGTTGGGCTCATTAATGGTCGTCATTGTTGGCGGCATGGGCAGCATAGGCGGCGCAGCACTGGGGGCGCTTTTTATTGGAGTTGCAGAGCAGCTAGGTGTGGTGTATTCGCCCACCTATGGTTCGATCTACATGTTTGTAGTAATGGCATTGGTCTTAGCCTTAAAGCCGCGCGGATTGTTTGGAGGGCGTTATGAGCGGTGAAATTAAAACAAAGGCCAGCGTAGCGGGCGTGCTGATGTGGTGGATGTTGCCAGCCCTCTTGCTAGGTTTGCCGCTTTTTGGCTCACCATTTGTGCTTACTCAACTCGGCGCACAAACCTTGGCACTTGGAACTATAGCCATGTCGTTATCGTTTTTGGCGGGTCAATTGGGCATGGTTAGCCTACTACAAATGAGTTTGGCGGGCGTTGCTGCTTATGCCATGTCCATGTCCGGCCACGCAAGTGCTGGTTTAGGCTGGGGCTGGCCACTCTGGCTGAGTATGTTGTTCGCACTGGGTTCGACGCTGCTTGTATCGCTGGCAGTGGGGGCGTTATCGGCGCGCACCGAGGGTGTTTACACCATCATGATCACATTGGCTCTGGGCATAGCCTTTGTCAATCTGGCAACTCAAAATTATGTGTTGTTCAATGGTTTTGATGGCTTCACCCGCGTACAAGTACCGATATTGGTGCCTGAGTCTTGGAGCAAGGAGAGCAATCTTTACCTGTTGTGTCTATTGCTGGCGGTGATTGCTGGGCTTTTAGTGTTTTGGGTGCGTCAAACCACTTTGGGCATGGCATTCAATGGTGTGCGGGATAACCCAAGGCGGATGCAGTCTATGGGCTACTCTGTCCTAGCCTTGCGCGTCGTAGCTTTTGGCATTGCGGGAATGGTCGCAGCCATAGGTGGCGTTGCCTTGGTGTGGTACGACCAAATGATCACACCAGGGCGTATCAATGTTTTTGCCATGATCGAGATACTAATCATTGCGGTTATGGGTGGTATCAGGCAACCACAAGGGGCTTATCTCGGCGCGTTCGCATACATCCTATTGCGGACGTTTGCAATTGATTTCGTAGGGCCCGAAAGATTCAATCTGCTGATCGGCATGGTATTCATCGCAGTAGTGATGTTTTCTGATGACGGATTAACAGGCTGGGTAAATCGCGCGCATAAGCGCAAACTTCCAAGCGGAAAAATTGAAAAGGAATGATGATATGAAAGTAATTCGACGGACGGTTTTGTTGAGTGCAATGGCGGCATTTATGCCGATGAGCGTTATGGCGCAGGACAGCATACGCATCGGTGCGGTGAGTGTACTGGAGGGCGCCCTTGCAGGCCCTGGGGCTGATGCTTTACGTGGCGTGGAACTGGCCATTAAAGAGGCAGGTGGAACCATTGCGGGTAAGAAAATTGAACTCTTTAAACAATCTAGCTCCGGCGCAGCAGCCTCTGGGGTAGCTGCTGCACGCACGTTGGTGGAGCAAAATAAAGTTCAGGCTTTGATCGGGCCATTGGGCGGATCGGAAGGTATCGCAATTAAGGAGTATTCAAAAAGTCACCCTAGTGTGATTTTTGTCAACGGCTCATCCGCTGCACAGCAAACGACGCTAACAGATCCTTCCCCCAACTTTTTCCGGTTTTCATCGGACGGGGCTCAATGGCAAGTGGGACTTGGTGATTATGCGTTCAAGACCAAGGGCTACAAGAGTGTGGTCACGCTCGCCGAAGACTATTCTTTTCCTTATTCGCAGATCTCAGGCTTCATGAACGGCTACTGCCAAGCAGGCGGCAAAGTACTTGACAAGCTGTGGGTACCGCTAGGCAACAAAGACTTTTCTTCTGTCATCGCTCGCATTCCCAGCAATGTTGATGCAGTTTATGTAGCATTAGGTGGTGCAGATGCTGTCAACTTTTTGAAACAGTACGAGCAGGCAGGTGGCGACAAGCCGTTGATTGCCGGATCCATAACAGTTGACACCACGGTGCTGGGCTTCAAAGGCAAGAAGCCGGACTATATTGTAGGTACGATTGCGGCTGGACCAATGGCTGATCGCAATGAAACTGCAGAGTGGAAGCGTTTTGTGAGCAGCTATAAATCAGCTTACCCAGATGGCTTCCCAACACCTAGCATCTTTGCAACGCTGTACTACATCAACACCAAAGCCCTTCTTGCCGGGTTGACACAAACTAAAGGCGATTTCACCAAGCTTGGCGCAGCATTGTCTACCCTGAAAGTGGACTCACCTTTGGGACAAGTAGTCATTGATCAAAACCGCAATGCGATTGCCAACAACTTCATAACAGAAGTGGCTAAAGACAATTCGGGACAACTCTACAACAAAGTTGTGCACACAGTGCCTAATGTTGGTCAGGACTTGGGCTTGTCTAAAGAGCAATTTGCCAAGAGTGGCATCGGCACTCGTGACATCCCAGCGCTATGCAACTAATTAAAAATTGTTAAAGAAAGAACCCAGCGCATGAACTGCGAAAAAGTAATGCGCTGGGCTACAAACTAATGCCTGCACAACAATCCAGCAATGAACAGACTGTGGTGCTGCAGACGCAGGAGCTCACAAAGTCATACGGTGCCTTGACAGCAGTCAAGCACGTCAATCTCAGCGTTCAACAAGGCGAACGAATTGTAATTCTGGGGCCAAATGGCGCAGGAAAAAGCTCCTTGCTCAATATCCTAGCAGGAGAAGTTGCACCGAGCAGTGGCAGCGTGTTGCTTTTCGGAAAAGAGGCTGCGCAATTATCGATTGCTGGTCGTGTAAAAATGGGTTTGCGCAGGACATTTCAACATTCACAATTGTTGGCACAAATGACGGTAGAACAGCATTTGGCTCTAGCTATACAAGCCTATGCGCAACAGCATTGGAGTTTGAGCGCTGCACTTGGCTACAGCCGGCGCCAAGCGGCACATGAATTGGCGCATCGTTGTCGGATAGAGCCGTTGCTTCTCAAAAAAGCCAATGAGCTCTCGCATGGAGAGCGTCGTCAACTGGAACTGGCGATGTCAATGGGTGGTGCTGCGCGCATATTACTGCTGGATGAGCCTGCTGCGGGTTTGTCGCCAAACGAGCGTACATGGCTCAAGGAATGGATACTGCAGCTAGATCGCACTGTTACGGTTTTGCTCATTGAGCATGACATGGATGTGGCACTGTCCGTTGCTGACAGAGTTATTGTCATGCAAAACGGTGTTGTAGCGTTCCGTGGTGACGTCAGTCAGGTGATCGCGGACAAACATGTACAAGAAATTTATCTAGGCTCAAACAGCAACAACAAAGAGGTCTGCGCATGAACGCTCCAAAGATCTCAGACAGTCCTTTGGATTTACTTCTGAAAAATGTCCATGTCCACTTGGGCGGCTCGCACGTGTTGCAAGGCATTAACCTTCAGCTCGATTGCGGCCATGTTGTGATTGTCGGTCGCAATGGCATGGGTAAATCCACTCTATGCAATGCCATTGCGCGTCACGTAAACGCAACAGGTTCTATCAAGTTAGGCGCTGTTGAATTGATCGGGAAAGAGATACATATTTGCTGTAGAAGGGGGATTGGCTATGTCCCCCAAGGTCGGCGCATGTGGCCATCGCTGACGGTTGACGAGACCTTGCGATTGGTTGGCAAAAATTCCAAGAATTGGTGTGTCTCAGAAATCTACGAGCTTTTTCCAAGATTACATGAGCGGCGATCAAATAGCAGTACGCAATTGTCGGGCGGAGAACAGCAGATGTTGGCAATTGGCAGGGCATTGCTACTGGATCCCAAAGTTTTGTTGCTTGATGAGCCTAGCGAAGGTTTGGCACCGGTCATAGTGGATAAATTGGCACAGTTGTTTAAAGATCTACCTGAAAAATTTGGCGTTAGAGTTTTGTTAATTGAGCAGAATCTGAGCCTAGCCACCCGTGTAGCCGACAAGTTGCACGTCATGGTTAACGGTCGTATTGAAACGGTGGTTGCTAGCCAGGAGTTACTGTCAAACCGCGAATTGCAAAGTACCTTACTTGGTGTTTCTTGAAGATAGTATAAACATGCATTCATCTCAAAAAATGGTCTGGATTGTTGGCACATTTGACACCAAAGCAGCAGAATTTCACTACATCGCGCAGTGTTTGCGCGATCAGGGTGTTGCATGTCTTACTGTGGATGTATCTACGTCTGAATCGGCTCACCGTGGCGCAGACATGGATGCTGCAACTGTAGCTGCGTACCATCCATTAGGTGCTGCTGCTGTGTACACTGGGGAGCGTGGCAGTGCTATCAGCGCCATGGCGCATGCCCTTCGCGAGTGTGTGTTGGCGCACCAGCACGAATTAGCCGGGATGCTGGGTGCTGGCGGTAGCGGCGCGGCGGCTCTTGTCAGTTCTGCGTTGCAGGCCTTACCTGTTGGCATGCCCAAGGTGTTAGTAACCACGATGGCAGCAGGCGATGTGAGGCCCTACGTCGGTGCCAGTGACATCTTTATGCTTTATCCGGTAACGGACGTGTCTGGTATAAATTCAATTTCAGCAACAGTTCTTGCCAATGCCGCACACGCGATGGCGGGCATGGTCAAGTTCGATAAACCCCAGTTATTGTCGTCCAAGCCTGCTATCGGATTGACAATGTTTGGTGTTACCACGCCATGTGTTCAGGCCGTAACGGACGCTTTGTCTGTCGATTTCGATTGCATTGTTTTTCATGCGACGGGCTCGGGTGGGCAAGCTATGGAAAAACTGGCGGTCAGCGGGCTGTTGCAGGCAGTTCTTGACATCACTACTACCGAGATCGCCGATGAACTTGTGGGGGGTGAATTGTCGGCGGGTCCTGATCGACTCGACGCAATTGCCAAAGCTGGCGTACCCTACGTCGGATCGCTGGGTGCGCTTGATATTGTAAATTTCTGGGCCCTTGATACCGTGCCACAGAAGTTTCGACATCGAAAACTACACCAACACAACCAGAACGTAACCCTAATGCGCACCGATACGAGCGAGTCTGCCGAAATCGGAAAATGGCTAGCCCAGAAACTGAACAAAATGACAGGACCAGTGCGCATGCTCGTGCCCAGCGGTGGATTTTCAGCATTGGATGCACCGGGTAAAGACTTCTGGCTTCCCGAGGCCAATATGGTTTTGATAGACGAGCTTCAACTGGGCTTTGTGCAGAGTCCTGAACATCAATTGCGCATTCTTCCGCACCATATCAATTCACCTGAGTTCTCCAAGGCTTTGGTTGATGCGCTCAAAGAGGTTTTACATCTCCCCGCTGTCGCGATTAAAAAGGAAACACCATGAACAGTACTCAAGAACGCGCCATGCGTCGACAATCCATTATGGAGGGCTTGCGGGCTAAAGTTGAAAGAGGTGAAACTATTATTGGTGCAGGTGCTGGTACTGGTTTATCTGCTAAGTGTGAAGACGAAGGTGGGGTTGATCTCATCATCGTGTATAACTCTGGTCGCTACCGCATGGCAGGTCGTGGTTCATTGGCAGGCATGCTTGCCTATGGCAACGCCAATGATATTGTGCTCGAGATGGCCCACGAAGTGCTGCCAGTGGTAAAGCGTGCTCCCGTGCTCGCTGGTGTGAACGGAACAGACCCCTTTGCAATCTGGCCGGAGTACTTTGACAAACTAGAAAAACTAGGGTTTTCGGGAGTGCAAAACTTTCCAACTGTAGGCTTATTCGATGGTTTGATAAGGCAGCAAATGGAAGAAAGCGGCATCAGCTATGACCAAGAAGTAGAGATGATTCGCTTTGCCCACCAACTTGGCTATCTGACAACGCCGTATGTGTTTAATCCTGTCGATGCGGTCAAAATGACGCGCGCTGGAGCCGACATTATCGTAGTACATCTAGGCCTCACGGTCGGCGGTAGCATTGGAGCCAAAACTGGCCCTACTTTGGACGCCGCGATAAAAATGTGCGGTCTATGTGCTGATGCAGCTCTAGCAGAGCGGTCGGACATATTGGTCATTTGTCATGGAGGACCTATTGCTGAGCCTGAAGATGTTCTGAAGGTTTTACACGAGGTACCACAATGCGCAGGTTTTTATGGGGCATCTAGCATGGAGCGTTTGCCAATTGAAAAAGCATTAGTTGATCAAGTTCAAAAATTTGTGGCACTACGTCTGCCGCATGTTGAAGCCTCTGTTTAATTACGGACTCATTACCGAGTCGCTTTTTTATCGAAAGGTACAGTATGACAGTGCATTTAATCGAGTCCAGGATGTTGCCCCACCCTCCTGAAGTGATCTGGAAAAAGATTCGCGATTTCAATTCGCTTCCGACGTGGCATCATATGATTGCCTCAAGTTCTATTGAGGCCGGCAAGAATGGCGATCAAGTGGGAGCTGTACGCAATTTTTTCACCCATGATGGCGGCAACATCCGCGAGCAACTACTGGCGTTGAACGACCACCGGTTTTTGATCACTTACAACATACTAGAAAGTGGCATGGGCGTGAGCAACTACATTGCCGAAATTTCGCTGCAACGCGTGACCAGCGACAACAGCACGTTTGCAGTTTGGACGGCGCAATTCGATTGCGATAGTGAAAAGGAAAAAGAGCTCAGGCAATATATTAGCGAGACTGTTTTTCAGGCTGGTTTGGCAAATTTACATACCGTCTTAAGTAACGGATAAAAGAACCTTGTAGGCTGGGGAGGGTTGGTTTGATATTCTTTCGACAACTTGTTTTGAGTCAAAAGCTACTTATTAGAATTTCAACCACATCTGGTCAAGTTCTAGTGTGAATATTAGGCCTATAAATGCTCCTGAGCGCTTCCCAAGCAAATAACGTGGGTTAGATTCCCATCACCCGCTCCATTTAGCAGCCAACTGATTACTATAAAAATAATAGCTGCTTGAGCAGGTTCTACGGCCTAGAACCATTAAAAGCCTGATAAATTTAGCCCATTAACGGGTTATTTAAGCCACCCCAGGCCATTTAACCCGTTACGCACTGCCAACACGGCCAATAACAAGCCCAGCGCCACTACCCACGACCCGAGCACACGCCTTGCAATTGGCAGTATGGGTTGGAAATGAGTCAGTCTTTTAAGCCATCGAAACGTAATTAATCCGCATGCTGCAATGAACGCAGTGCAGGCCATTAAGCCCAACACGCTTTGCCAGTAGCCATTATCTAATTGGGCAGCTAAGCCTACAACGCTACCCGCTAGCAGCCCCAAGCTGATAGCCGCAGTGCGGGTATGGCGCCAGCCGATAAGTGCAACTAAGCCAATACACACAACGCCCACAGGCGCCAATGCTTGTGAAAAGTTAGCCCACAAAACGGCCAAAAAACTAATTGAATAAAGTCCGAAGCTTGCCCTAATGGCTTGTGCCAAGCCAACACTCACTGGATTGCCGCTCGTAAGATCTGCCAAATAGCTTGTCAATAGGATCGTTAGCAACGCCATCATGGCTGCGCTTGTCGCCGTTATTACGGCTACGCCGAAAGATAGCCGCTCTTCAATTCCAAATAAAGCAGCTACCAAGCCTAGTAATGCCGCCAACGCCAACGGCGAAGTTAGAACATGCATTGCGCCGCTCCATACAGGGCTAGCGTCTGTACCACGCTCCCAAACTGAACTAAGAGACGTTCTTGCAGCGACAGCGCCTGCAGTATTGGGATCCACACCATGTGCCCATGCTGGGTCGTCCAGCAACAAGCCAACACAGCCCAACAGCATGGTGCTCAAAGCAATTTTAAGCAGCACCTGGCATGCCCAGCAATATCCAAACCCCAGCCGCCGAAATAGCTGCACCGCAGGCTCGCAAAATTTGGCTGCCATTGGATAAATTTTTAATCATGCCAAGGGCGATGCCGGCCATATGCAACGCACCCGTGCAAATAACAAAACCTGCCACATAGGCTGCAGGCGCTACAGCGCTAGGCAGCTCGGCACCGTGGGCATAACCGTGGAATACGCCAAAACTAGCCACAATCACTAACGCAACTGCCACAGGTGCCCGCCATGCTAACGCTATAGATAAACCCAGCACGAAGACCGACAGGGCAATGCCCACCTCAATGTAGGGCAGCGGTACACCAGTAATGCCCAAGATACCGCCCACTACCATCAGTAACGGAAAGGCAATCGGTAGTGCCACCACCAAGGGGCGACCCAAGGTTGCGCCCCAAATACCCACCGCCACCATAGCCAGCAAGTGGTCAAAACCTGACAACGGATGCATCACCCCGGCGAAAAAACCTTGGGCTGAGCCCTCACTTGTGTGGGCTTGGGCAGCAACAGCACAGCACAGCAATACCAGTGTCACTAGGCTGCGTTGAAGTCGACGAGTCATAGACAGTTCTTTCAAAAATCTGAACCAAATATATTGTGCATAAGTCGGTGTATTTTTGCGCCACTGGTGGGGTTAGAGTGGTGAAAATAGCTTGGGCAACAAACCTAGACACAATAATATCTTACTATATTTTTAATAGCTGCTTGAGCAGGCTCTACGGCCCAGGAAGGTTGAAACGCATTGAACATTGATAGTTTTAATATGTTTTAGCATGGCCGCCATTGTCTTATGGCTTTGTCGACACTAAAAGCTGATCGCTGGTGATAGCGTGTGCGGCTTGAGCCACACTTGTTTAGGTTGATAGGAAACCACTAACACCTGCTGAAACTGAGCAGGCAACTTCAACGTGACGGATGTAAAGTCAGCCGCATTGCTAGATTTAGCCTCAGCGCGAATCTCGGTGGGCACAGCGTGCGCATGGTCAGAGGGCGCTACTACGGCTTGCATGGCACGCTGCTGCAGCAAGTTTTGCACAACAGCGGCCTCGGGCCATACCCATTGGGTAAGCGTTGCAGACTTGCCGCTATAAAGCGCTAGCGCCGTATTGCTTTGCAGCTGGCGCTGCGCCTCGAGCAGCTGGGTTTTAAACTCTGGCAGCTTCATGGCGGCATACATCAGTACGAACTCTTGCACTGACCGCTGCGGTGCCAGCACTTGGTGCAACACGCTGGGGTAGTCGACAAAGAATGTAATGGACAAGTGCAGTCGATCCCGCAGCACCAGCGTGGCACGGTTAGAGTCCAGCTCATGGGCTAGCGCGCTGGTGGCGAACATTGATAGCGTCGCCATTGCAAAGAGGAATATTTTCATACTAAGGCAGTATCAATGGCAGTACGAGATAGTTGGCTGTGTTGTCGCGCCCGCAGTGTTGGTGAACTGAAAGTTCCAGCACGCGGTTTTACCTGCATTGGAACTGGAGGCTAGCAATGTAGCCAGTGCAGCACCTGTGACGGATTTATAGCGAATGTTGTACGTGCCTGCAGCATTGGCATAACTGTCTGTGCCTGTTTCGGTGGTGGTGAATGGCCGTGCGGAGGTAAATTGCAGCACCTGGTACCCATCGGTGGCATCGGTTTTTAATGTCATGGCAGACACAGGAAACGGTGTCACGGGTGGCTGGCGCAAAGGCACGCCCCTGGCAGCGGTACTAGGCGTGCCGCGAAAGCACGACAGCACATAGGGCGATGCATCGGTTACGTGGTAGCTGTAGCCTGCTGTGTAGCCAGGCACTGCGGTAGTGTTGCCACCGCACACGCCGTCGCGGGTGGCTGCTGTGCCGTCAGCATTTTTGTAGCCAAAAATAGCAAAACCATCTAGCGCCCAGCCTACCGGGTGCGTGTCCCAGTAGCTGGCAGCTTGGCCTGCCATCATGCAGGTGGGCGCGGCGTGGTAGTGGTAGTCGTCACCGCGGCCTGCGTGGCCGTTGCAGCTGTCCAACTCGCCCAGCACCTTGGTGTCACCATTTTGGCAACCTCCCTGCTTGCAGGGGTTAAAGATGGGCACGCCGTTAACAGCTACGCCAATCGGGCCGTCCACTGCTGTAGTGGTGGCGGCTGCAATGGCAGGTGCTAAGGGTATTTTCCAAGCGTTAGCGCCCGAGAAATCAACTGCAAGGGGCACCTGCAGGTTGGTCGCAGTGATGTCGTTCATCATAGGGTGCGTAGCAAGGCCGTTAGAAGCCACGTAGGCGTAAGTGCTGTCACAGGTGGATGTGGCCACACCTGTTGTGGACGCTTTGAGAGAGTCGCTGACCAAGGTGCAATTTGCGCTTACGGTGCCAGTTGGTGAAGTTGTAGGTGTAGTCGTACCAGTACCCCGGTTGTAGGTCAAGTTCAACGTAGACGAGCCAAGTGTGATCGACGATATAGCGGTGCTGAGAGCTACGCCATTGACTGCATTAGCTGCCACTGACAGCGCGGGTGACGCAGACAAGGCGTACAGCGTAAACGTGTAAGTTTTCAGCCCTGGCCCTTGTGAGCAAGGCGACTGGTACCCTGTGGTGGGTCCGTCACTGCCCACACCACCCGTGCCTACGCCCGTAGTATTGCGTGCCAGAGCAGTGGTATTGGCAGGTATGCCAGACAGCACCCAGTTGTATTTAACTGCACCTGTCACGGGTATGGTGGTCATCAGCAATGCAAACTCTTTGGTATTAGCAGGCGCATTGGCCCAAGCTAGTGGAGGCGATGAGCTGGTGCCATCGCAGGTGTAATCTGCAGGCAGTGCACCGCCCTCTACTGCAACACTACTGGTCAAAGCAAAAATGTCGCTGGATGGCGTGGTGGGTGCTGTAGCGCTGGCGCTACCACCTCCACCACACGCCGCGATAGCTATGGCTAGCAATGACGCTGTAAGGCAACCAAAAGTAGTGATTTTCATAGCGAGTTTCCAAGTTAAATTAGGTAAAGTAAAAATAAGTGAGGCCTCAAGGGGCTGTGACCGTGGTTTTGCACAGCAGTGTGTTGTCTGCATTCAAGTCAGATGTCCAGATCAGTTTGGCAGCGGCGTCCCACGCTATGTCGTAGTAACCATCTTTCACACCAATTTGCGCTGCAGTGTAGGCAGTGGCAGACTCCCAGCCCGTAGTATTAAATCCAGCGCTTTTCCAGCCGCTGGGTTCTGCCAGTATGGTGGCACCGCAGCTGGCTACGGTAGGGTTGGCTTCTTTAGCGCACGCGGGATTCAACGGCGCTTTATGGATGACTTTGCATTTGAAAGCTGTACTAGTCACCGCTATGATCTTGCCGGTACTGGTATCCGTAATCTGCGCAATAAAACCACCATCGCCCATTTGTTGCTTGGGCGAGCCTATGTATTCCAAACCAGTGTCGTTTTGCTTGAAATCTTTGATGATGAAGTTAAGCTCAAACGGATAGTTGGCTTTAAAGCTCAGTGTCTCGGAATTAAACGAGCGCTCGGTAGTGATAGGCACTGAGTCCTCGCCCACATAGGCCTCATTTACATATAACGAAAACCAGTTGTCGGCCCACATCTGCGCTTTGAAGCTTTTAAGTGTTTCACCCGATATGGTGCTAACAGTTGCAGGTACATTGGTAGCAGCAGATGCCGCGCCAGCATCACCAGACCCACCGCAACTGACCCCAAGCAAAACGGGTGTGAGCAACATTACAGCTTTAACTAGGCTGAAGCTAAAAATTTTTTGTAGTGTTGTGCAGTGCTGTGTTTTCATGGTGTCAATATAACTTTTGAAATCAAAAGTTGAATGACATCTTTGACATTAGCAAGATATTTTTAATTGAAATTTAACTCATGGGCATCTTTGTATACGCCGAATTGTCACTCGGGCACAGTTGTCAAAAACGCAAGTTGCGTAGTTGCAATCAGCTAGTTGAGACGATGCTAAAACTATCTGATGTACTGGCTAATGCAGCGGCAGCACCAGCTGTAGAACTACCTCATCCAACGCGCTTTCCATCAGTGTGAGATCGCCGCCATGCGCCCGGGCGATTTCTCGCGCTAAACTCAAACCCAAACCATTGCCGTCGATGCGACGATTATGAGATGCTTCACCGCGATAAAAGCGGTCAAAAAATCGGGCTCTTTCTTGTAGTTGTATGGTCTGGGTTGGGTTAGAAAATGTCACCTCAACACCAGCGGGCAACATGCGCGCACTGAGCTTGATTTGCCCACCACTGCTGCAGTAGCGCACTGCGTTACTGATGAGATTGTTAAATAGCTGCAACAACAGCACCGCGTCACCCTGAATAGTCAACTTGCGGTCAATAGCACAAGACAGCGTCTGGTCGCTCAGCAGCATATGCATATCAACAGCCATCTCGTCAAGCGTGGCGCTCAAGTCCAGCGGCGTGCGTTGAATAGTTAACCAGCCGGCGTCTGCCTGTGACAGAAGCAGCAGCTTGCGCGTAATGACGGTTAAACGCCCCACTTCGTCAAGTAACTGTGTCAGATCGCTTTGTAAGCTGGGGTCTTGCGATTTATCCAAAGCGTGTTCAATACGGCCCTGCAAAATCGTGAGCGGCGTTTTGAGCTCGTGAGCTGCATCGGCTGAAAAACGCGATGCCTGTTGAAAACTAGCCTCTAATCGAGCCAGCATGGTGTTGTAGGCATCAATCAGCACCTTAAACTCACGGTCCTCACCGCGCCAGGGCAGGCGTCGATTAAGCGCTTTTTGAGTCACGTCTTTCATAGCGTCACGCAGGCGGTTAACTGGGCGCATGGTTAGCGACGACAGCAGCCAAGCGCCCAACGCTGTAAATACAAATGCGAGTGGTACCACCATCTCCAACGCCTGCTTGAGGGCGCTTTGCACATCGGCCCGACTGGCAATTAAATCTGCGGCTACTACGCTGCGTCCAGCGGCTGTTTCAAATCGCGCAGCATGCCATTGTTTACCCTGTGCGTCGAAGGAAGCAAAAAAACACCCAACTGGCGCATAGGATTGATCTGCTTGTCTGGGTTGTAGCGGCAGCGGTGGTGGTGGTGGTGGTGGTGGTGGTGGTGGTGGTGGCTCGTTACGTGGCGGTCTATCAGTTGATGGTGGCTGCAAGTTTTCATTTGGTCGCGGTGGTGGGCGCTCCCTTTGGCTGTCGATCACATCAAACGCGGTAACTACTTTGGCCGCACGCCACTGCGCACTGTCAAACTCAGGTTCTGAACGCCCATTAATAGACTGAAAATTTTCGCCCTGTGTACGCGCCTCAAACTGCAATATAAGTTGATCGGGCGAGGCTAGATGCAGCTTGCTTGCAACATCTATTGCCAGGCGAATCCTGTCCTCATTTTGAAACGGTTGCGTAGCAATTCTCTTGGCCTCCATGCACAGTCTTTGTTCAAGCCTTTGCGCTTCAAACGCCAGTACGCGCGTCCAACCTACCAGCATCACCGCAGTCAGCACTGCAGTAACGATCAGCCCAGAAATCACGAACAAACGCGTGCGAAAAGAAATCATCATGGTTTTTTAAATCGGTAGCCTGTTCCTCTTACTGATTCAATAGGAGATGCTGTCTCACCAGGATCTTGCAGCGCAGCCATCTTGCCCCGAATACGCTTAATACAAACATCTACTACATTGGTAGTAGGGTCAAAATCATAGCCCCATACATGCTCTAATATTTGGCTGCGGGTAAAAGCCTGACCTGCTGAGCGCATTAAATATTCCAGCAAATTGAATTCGCGTGCGGTCAATTCAATCGACTGCCCATTGCAGCTAGCTTGCCTGCTAATGCGATCTAGCTTAAGCTGGCCAACTTGAAGTGTATTTTGACGGTCGCCCGCCAATCGACGTACAACCGCATGCATGCGAGCGACTAACTCTTCTACAAAAAAGGGCTTGGACATATAGTCATCGGCACCCAAATTAAGCCCTTCGATTCTGTCGCCCAGTTCGTTACGCGCGGTCAACAAAATTACCGGCGTAGAAAGTCTCAAGCTGCGTATTTCTTTAAGCACAGATAGGCCATCACGACCTGGCAGCATAAGATCAAGTATGACAACATCAAAGTTGCCCTCTACAGCTTTTGCAAGCCCAGTGTTGCCATCGTCACAGTGGGTAATATCAATACCCCTAGCTGTTAGCCCTGCGCAAACGAAGTCAGCGATTTTTTGTTCGTCTTCTACTAGCAATACCTTCATGGAGTCTACTTTTTGGCTTGCTGCGCTGGTGCACTCTCACTCGCGGGACGCGGAGGTGGTGGGTCTAATTGGTCCAATTTTTCGGGGCTGAAGCCCAACGACACCATCGCAGCATCCAGCTCCCGGCTTTTGGGCAAGCCTGCATCGCGCAATGTGCGCTTGATCAATTTAGCGTCTGCAGTGGTCAGGCTAGCAGGTTTGTAGGGTGCCAGAACTGATTTGACTTTTGCCATTTCGGCAGCAGTCAAGGTTTGCCCGACTGGTGCTGGTACAGCAGTTGGTTTGTCGCTGGCAGCGTGTGGCGACGAAGCACTTTGTCCTTGTGCTGCAACGGAGCAAAGTGCATAAATCGTAAGAGACAGAGCAAATAATTTCAAAAAATTCATAGCCATTTTTTAGTGTTTGTATGCAGAATAATTGCCGAGATTAAACACTAGTTAGTAGCCATCAGCGATGACGATGTTGTCACATACGCGCCACTGTTTTGCAAACTTGATAACAATGCCGCCAAAAAATCATGCAGTGCACACCTAGTTTATGGGTTGTAAAACTCTCAAAAAAAGAGAACTTTACATGCACTATTAAATTGATTTTCCGACAATAAAGAAATGCTTGCGTCTTTAAGAAACTGCAAGCCAGCAGACATAGCACTATTCAACAGCGTAAGCTCCTTTTGATTCGTTTCGAACTTTTATATTAACTTAACAAACACTTTTCAATTAATTAGGAAAATGACAATGCTGTCATTAACGCGCCTAAGTGTTACTAGAAGTTAATGGCCGGTGTACATTGAAGGTTTGGTGTCGTAAACTTTAGTTTGTATTTGTTCGAAAAAATATTTATGAATTTATTAAAACAAGTGTCTAGTCGACCTAGTATTTCGAAAATTTCAGTTTTTTCATGGGTAATTGTTACCGCAGTTTTACTTTCCGTTGGTATGAATGCGCACGGCGGGTCACCAGAACCCACTGCATATCCAGCTACCATCCAGTCGCACATTGAAACGCTGGCCAACATTCCAACGCTTGCACAAGTTAATAGCAAAGTTGATTTAGGTGCTGATTTAGCTAAACCCAATAGTACACCGCACATACTTGGCGACTGGCGCGACCTACGGGCTATTGTCAACAACTATCCTACTGCCTGTAGCTACTTGGCCAACACCAACAAAGACCACGCTGTCATAAAGTTAATGACAGCGAAAGCTATTTTCACATTGGCGAAAACATGAGCGCAGTCGTGCCAAAGCTTGTGAAGTTTAATCACTCAAATATTTGAACAATTCATGGGTCAAAATATATGAAACTCACAAGTCAAGTAAATAGAAAATCGCTGCTAGTCGTAGTAGCCACCATATTGTTGATCTCTGCTACTTTAATCTCGTGCGGTGGGGGCGGGTCGTCAGACACCAACGCTGGCGCGAATGTGCCTATAGTTGACAGCGGCGCAGATGTGCCTACAGTTGATGCCACATGCGTGCCTGATGTCAACCCTGCTCTAGGTTTACCTGTGGTCAGCCCTGCCGGAAATATGCCCTCGATAAGCACCATGCCAGAGTTCGACTTAAACGGTTTTACAAGATGCAGCGATGGAGAAGAGACTCTGGATTTGAAAAATGTCAAAACCCATGTTGCCTATGGCTCGCAAGATAGCAATGACGGTAAAAAATTAGTCTATTTGTTTAATCAAACTGGCCCGATAAAATTCACTGAATTTACGTTTGCCAGCGATCCGTTACCTGGTAGGGGCAAATCAGGTTATTGCAAAAAAGTTGTTGAAGGCAACAATGACATAGAAGTATTCAATACAGCCCTTGCATTTATAAGGGCGCATTTAGACGACAAGCAAAAATTAAGCTCCGAACAAATCGTATTGCAGACCGAACGCCTCAAGCAAACCATGTATGCGGTTGCCGAGAGCAAAGAGGCTTTGCAGCAGGCTTTTTCGATCATTGCTGTGTATGAAAAAATGCGCAACGGTGCAGTTTTTGTCAACGCAAAAACTAAAGGCGGTTTCGACAACGAATACTACGGTGATGCAGAACGCGACATCGACCGCGCAGTCTTGACTATCCAGCAGGGCCTACACGACGTGGCGTTTACATCAATCAATTTCGCAAAGCATAAAGACGTGTTGAAGTGGAAAAAGTTCAACAGCTCAGATTTTTTTCCAGGCAAAGTAAAAAATAATGTCAAAGCAGACTCATGCACAACATATCCTGCCAAGATCAATGCCACGATGGCTAAAGATGTTGACCTGCGAACTGCTTACTCGCAATATTTTGCGCGGCGACCTACTGGTTATTATTTAGCCGCTGGGGACATTGCCAAAGTAACCGTACCTGCATCTATGGTCAACAAAGGCTTTATTGTTCAAGTAGGAGCCCATGTGCATGATAAAGCTCTGAAGAGCACTATCAGGCGGCCCTATCGCGTAACTAGCAGATTTCCCATAGTCAGCGAAGTTACCGAAATCGCAAACCCAAATGGCGGCGGTATCTATATTGATGTGCCCTACTTAGCCGATGCTGGTAATGTCACCATCAAAATACAAAACGCGGTGCCTGCACCTTTCTTTGCTGCATCAGCGCTAAACCAAACTACTCTGGCGCAATGGAAAGCAGTACAAAGAAACAATCCAGCGCCTTGGGCCGACTTTATGAGCGACAAATATATGATGACGTTGCCCACCAGCTGGATATATAAATATGAAGATCCAGTTACGCTTATGAAAGATTGGGACGCCCGAATGGATGTTGTATCTGACTATGTGGGACTTAAGAAACTTAGAAATAACTATATTCTGTACAGTACTGTAGACACCGATCTCAACAGCGATGCTGGTGGCATAGGCTACCCCACCTGTAATGACTGCAGGTTCAATCCGAACGAAGCAACGGACGGCAACAATAAAAGCTGGTTTTTAGTGCCAGGTAAAGACTTAGCAAGAGGATCTACCACGGAGATGCATGAACTCGGCCATGCACAGTTGTTTAGCAACTTTGGTGGAGAAGGCGAGGCCGCAGTCAATGTGTTGTATGTGGCGATGGCCGATCAGCTGTACCGTAGAAACATCGACGAAGCTTTGGGAGAATCGATGGACAATGGCCCCCACCTTACGCGTGAAGTTGCGGCAGTCAACTGGATGGTGACTGAAAACTTCAGACTGGGCAAAGCCATGGACACCTCTCGCAGCACCAAAGACGAGGTGCAATACCAAGTGCGAGGTTATGCCAAGTATGTCGAAATTGCAGCGCTGTTTGGATGGGACAAAATTAACGCTTTTTATGCACAAGAAAACCGTGTTTACCGCAAAGAGGTACCAGATCCAGGTGCAAAATTAACTTCAACTGACAGCCGAATTTTAAGGTGGTCAATTGCTGCTGGTTGGGATGTCACACCATTGATTCACTTTTGGGGTGTGCAGCCTGATGATGCAGCGAAACTTAAATCTGCGATCAGCGCTGCGGGCTTAAAACCCTCAGCCGCAATTTATGACCGTTTGATAAAGTACCGACCGCTTATCCCGATGACTAATGAAGCATTTCAAAAACATGCCTCCGTATTCCTGAATAAGCCTGTCAACCAGATTAATAACGCAAACGGCCCGGATTACGGCGAAGGCTGGTACTTCGCGCGACTTAACCAATACAGTCCCGCCAACGGCCAAGCAGCGCAAATAGCTTTTGACAACATTATTGCAAAGTACTTCCCCAACGGGCGACCGTAGTTTGAACCGCGCTACATATTAGTTCGAACTACATTCACAACCAGCACCGATCCAAATAAGCATGTTGCAGCACTAATTGCATTAGCAGTAACGTTACGTTTACTGCAGCAGCCGCCAACATGGCTTATGTTTATAAATTTTTACAACGCTAAAAGCATATGAAATTACCACACCGCATCCATAAAAATTCGCTACTGGTTATCGCGGCCAGCACACTGCTAATTTCTGCCACATTAATTTCGTGTGGTGGGGGCGGGGGCGGGTCGTCAGACATTATTGCGGGCACAGATGGGCCTGGAGATGACGCTGGTACTTGTGTACCCACAGTCAATACGGCAGCAAACGTGCCTGTGGCCAGCCCCGTTGCAGACGTGCCCCAAATAAGCTCCATGCCAGCATTTGACTTAGACGGGTTTAAAAGATGTAGCGACAGTGACAGAATCTTAGATTTAAAAGCAAAAACCCATATTGCCTTTGGCAACCAGGCAGGCACACCAAATGAAACTAAGTTTGCATATTTGTTCAATCAAACCGGGCCTGTCAATATAGTTTGGCAAACATTTGGCACCGAGCCACTGGCAGGCAGGGGCAAATCAGCTTACTGCAAACCAGTGGCCGCAAACAATAACGATATCGCAGTATTTAATTCGGCACTAAGTTATATAAAAGCGCACATTGAGGGCAAGACAGTTTTAACCCCGGCGCAAATCTTAGTGCAAAACGAGCGCCTTAAACAAACCATGTACGGTGTGGTTGAAAGCAAAGAGGCCCTACTACAGGCTTTCTCAGTCATTGCGGCTTACGAGAAAATGCGCGGCGGTGCTCTTTTTCTTAATAAGAAAACCGAAAAAGGCTTTCAAAATGAATATCTTGTCAATGATGATCTAGATATTGACCGCACAGTCTTAACCATCCAGCAAGGCATCCACAACACGGCATTTACGCCAGCCAATTTGGCAAAATACAAAGATGTATTAGCTGGCAGAAAATTCAACAGTGCTGATTATTTTCCAGGCAAAGTCAAGGCTGAGGCTAAGGCTGATCCCTGCAAGAGTTATTCAGTTAACGTCAATGCCACAGTGGCTAAAGACGTGGAAATCCGTTCTGCTTACTCTCAGTACATCGCGCGTCGGCCTACGGGCTACTATTTAGCCGCTGGCGACGTTGCCAGAGTGACAGTGCCTCCGTCTATGGTCAATAAAGGCTTTACCGTTCAGGTAGGCGCTCATATTCATGATAAATTAATAAAAAGCACTATCGAGCGGCCATATCAGGTCACCAATATATTCCCCATTGTTAGCACCGTGACCGAGATCGCCAATCCCAACGGTGGTGGTATCTATATTAATGTGCCTTACTTGGCCGATGCTGGCAAAAATGCGCTTGTCACAATTAAAAATGCTGTGCCTGCGCCTTTGTTTTCTGCCACAGAGCTGAACAAAACTACGCTGCAGCAATGGAAGGAAATTCAACGGAATAACCCAGCACCATGGGCTGACTTTGTGAGCGATAAATACATGATGACGCTGCCCACCAGCTGGATTTACAAGTACGAAGACCCGGTCACTTTAATGAAAGACTGGGATGCTCGCATGGATGTGGTGTCAGACATGCTAGGCCATAACAAAATGAGGAATAACTACGTTATGTACAACATCGTAGACACGTCTTTCTACGCTGACCAGGGAGGTATAGGCTATCCGTTTGGCAACAACGGAGCATATAAGCCGTACGAGGCAACTGATGGCAATAAAAAATACTGGATGTTAGAGCCAGGCCTAGCCTCGGCGCGAGGAGCCAGCTTGGATCTTCACGAACTTGGCCACGCGGAATTAGCTAATGAGTTCGATGGGGAAGGTGAGGTATTTGTCAATTTATTGTACATAGCCATATCCAACAGGGTGTACGGAAATGACCTCGACGCAGCACTTGGAGAATCAAGAGGTCGAGGCTCCAAGATTAGTCGCAATCAAGCTGCTATTCATTGGATGGTGACGCCCAACTTTAGAGAAGGCAAGCCCATGGACACTTCATATTCTGAATACAACGAGGCGAGATACCAAGAACGTGGTCACGCCAAGTATGTCGAAATTGCAGCACTTTTTGGTTGGAATTATTTAGATAAGTTTTACCTAGAAGAAAATCGAGTTTACGCTAAGAAGGCAGTCGACGCTGGGATAGATTTGAAGAAAAATGACAGTCGTATCCTGCGATTATCGATAGCGGCGGGGGTTGATCTGACGCCGCTAATTCATTTTTGGGGCATTCAACCTATAGAAGCAGATAAGCTCAGAGCAGCGATCAATGCTGCAGGACTGAAACCTTCTAAGGTTATTTACAACCGTATCAAGAGCTACAAAGACATTATCCCAATGGACAATGCGTCGTTTAAAGTGAACGCAGGCATTTACTTGAACAAGCAGGTTTCAGAAATTAACGCTGGTGTAAGCCCTCTTTACGGCGAAGGCTGGCATTTTGTTTGGTTAAATAAGTACGGTACTGCGGAAGGCCAGGCAGCGCAAGCTGCACTTGACAATATTTTGACAAGATACTTCCCAGCTGGCGCCCCTGCTAATTAAAGTCACAACATATTTGCAGCGGGGCTAGACGGCCCCGCTGAAAGTTTTTACGCTGTGTTCAGCCCGAAACGTTAAAAACTACGCATATTTATTTTGGCTGAGCAACCGCAAATCGCGTGCGAATCGACGTCTCGATACCTGCAGCATCCAAGCCCTGCAAAGCCAGCAGCTTGGCAGGGTCGCCGTGCTCAATAAAAGTATCGGGCAGGCCGAGCTGCAACACAGGCTTGTTAATTTGCAAGACCTGCAGCGCCTCTAGCACTGCAGAGCCTGCACCGCCCATCAGGCAACCTTCTTCTAGCGTTACCAAGTTGTCGTGGGTAGATGCAATATCGCGTAGCAGGTCGGTGTCCAGTGGCTTGGCCCAGCGCATGTTGACGACGGTGGCGTCTAGCTTTTCTGCGGCTCGTAATGCGGGGTACAGCATGGTGCCAAAGCTTAGGATAGCGATCTTTTTGCCTTCGGACATTTTGCGCACTTCGCCTTTGCCAAATGGCAGCGGCGTAAGGTCGGTGCCGCACGGCACACCTGCACCTGCGCCACGCGGGTAGCGGACGGCCACTGAGTGGTCTTGCTCAAAAGCAGTGGTTAATAAAGCGCGGCATTCGGCCTCGTCTGCGGGGCAGGCCACGCTGATGTTGGGGATGCAGCGCAGAAAAGCGATGTCATACGCACCGGCGTGCGTGGCACCGTCTGCGCCTACCAAGCCTGCACGGTCCAGTGCAAACACAACCGGCAAGTTTTGGATGGCCACGTCGTGGATCAACTGGTCGTAGCCGCGTTGCAGAAAGGTGCTGTAGATAGCCACCACGGGCTTTAAGCCCTCGCAGGCCAAGCCTGCAGCGAAAGTAACAGCGTGCTGCTCGGCAATTCCTACGTCGTGGTAGCGCTGTGGGAAGCGTTTTTCAAACTCCACCATGCCAGATCCTTCGCGCATGGCGGGGGTGATAGCGACCAAGCGTTCGTCCTTGGCAGCCATGTCGCACAGCCAGTTGCCAAACACTTGGGTGAAGGTTTGCTTGGCGGGTGCGGTGGATTTGACGATGCCTACTGCGGGGTCAAATTTGCCTGGGCCGTGGTAGCCCACCGGGTCAGCCTCGGCCAGCTTGTAGCCTTGGCCCTTCTTGGTGACAACGTGCAAAAACTGTGGGCCTGCGCCGTTGGCCATCAAATGCTTGACATTTTCTAGCGTAGGGATGAGCGAATCTAAATCATGCCCATCAATCGGGCCGACATAGTTAAAGCCAAACTTTTCAAACAATGTGGCCGGTACCACCATGCTTTTGGCGTTCTCTTCAAATCGCTTAGCCAGCTCGAACAAGGGTGGCGCGGCTTTGAGCACCGTTTTGCCCACGTTGCGGGCGGCTGAGTAAAACTGGCCGCTCATCAACTGCGCCAAATAGCGGTTCAGCGCACCCACGGGCGGGCTGATGCTCATGTCGTTGTCGTTGAGCACCACCAGCAGGGGCAGGCCGGGCTGCACGCCGCCGTTGTTCAGCGCCTCAAAAGCCATGCCAGCAGTCATCGCACCGTCGCCTATGATGGCCACTGAGTGGCGTTGCTCGCCCTTAGTGCGCGCGCCAATGGCCATGCCCAGCGCAGCGGAGATAGAGGTAGACGAATGTGCGGTGCCGAAGGTGTCGTATTCACTCTCGGGTCGGCGTGGAAAGCCGCTGATGCCACCCATCTGGCGCAGGGTGTGCATTTGGTCGCGGCGGCCCGTTAAGATTTTGTGGGGATAAGTTTGGTGGCCCACGTCCCATACCAGACGGTCGTGCGGCGTGTTGAACACGGCGTGCAGAGCCACGGTCAGCTCCACAGTGCCAAGGTTAGAGCTTAAGTGCCCGCCGGTTTGTGATACGGAGTGCAGCACGTAGTCGCGCAGCTCAGCGGCCAGTATTTTCAGCTGCGCGCGTGGCAAAGCCCGCAGATCGGCTGGGGATTGAATGGTGGGTAATAAGGTCATGCTGGCGTGACTGTAACTGTGGTTTTGGCTGCGACGTACGCGGTAGGGATGAGGCTATGGCACATAATACAGCTTGGCCATGATACTATAAATTTAATAGCTGCTTGAGCAGGATTTACTTGGGTTAGAAGGCTAAAACACATAAAAATTGAGGTCTGCAGAGCAGTTTTAAGCTAAAGCAATGCGCGTGGATGAAAACTGTCGCTGCAGCGCACTAATAGCTGCGTTGTACCACCATATCGGCTAAGGCATGCAGCGCGCGGATATCTGCCAGGCCACTGCCCTGCAGTGCGGCCAGTGCCTGTGTGTGCAGGCTGCGTGCATAGGCGCGCGCGTCGCCAAGCCCCATGAGCGACACATAGGTGGGCTTGCCGTTATCGGCGTCTTTACCAGCGGTTTTGCCCAGCGTGACGGAATCAGCCACCACATCCAAAATATCGTCTACGACTTGAAAAGCCAAGCCCACGGCAGCACCATACTGGGCCAAGGCCGCTAGCTGGGCTGCAGATGCCTGGCCGCACGTTGCACCCATGGCTACACTGGCTTGCAGCAATGCGCCGGTTTTCAGGCGGTGCATTTCGCGCAGCTGGTCTTCGGTTAAGGCTACACCTACGCTGGCCAAGTCAATGGCTTGACCCCCTGCCATGCCTGCCTCGCCTGCAGCACGCGCCAGCAGCGAGCACAGGCGCGCCTGCACGGCCGCGCTGACGCTGCCGTCTTGCGGGGTTAGCAGCTCAAACGCCAGCGCCTGCAGAGCGTCCCCCGCCAACAGCGCCTGCGCTTGGCCAAACTTAACATGTACGGTGGGTTTGCCACGGCGCAAAATATCGTTATCCATGCAGGGCATGTCGTCGTGTACCAGGCTGTAGGCGTGGATCAGCTCTACTGAGCAAGCAGCGCGAAGTGCTGCTTCGTTAAGGGCGCGAAGGGCTGGTTCGTTAGATGAAGGTAGTGCGGCGTTGCCGCCAGTAGACTCACACGCCGCCAATACCAGCAAGGGTCGCAGTCGCTTGCCGCCATCTAGTACGGCATAGCGCATTGCGTCGCCCAAGCCTGCAGGTGCCTGCGCAGGCACCCAGCGCGCTAGTGCAGCTTCTACCGCCTGCACACGCTGGGCTGTCCAAGCAGCGAAGTCAAACGCTGCCAAGCTGTTCACTCTTGCGTCCATGGCTTGGCCTCGCTGTCACCCTTGCCATCTAGCACCTTGATCTGCTGCTCTACCGCCTGCAGTTTGTCGCGGCAAATCTTTAGCAGCTGGGCTCCGCGCTGGTAGCCTGCCAGCAAGTCGTCCAGCGGCAGCTGGCCCGACTCCACGCGCGCCACCAAGGCTTCTAGCTCTTGCAGGGCAGCTTCGTAGGTCAGGTCGGCAGGGGCAGAGGTCGCTTTGGGCATGGCAAGTAAAGTTACAAAAATTGCAAAACAGCAAAGACACAATTGTAGGCGGGTAAAATCGCCTTCTTTGTAAATACTGCCACTGTGTCACAGTAGCGTCAGTCACTAGAGGGGCCTTAGGGTCTTAGGTCTACCATGACGGATTTAAGCCTTCAGCCACATTTATCTACCAGCATACTACCTGCCAACCCTCTGGCCGCTAGCCCGCTGCCCGTGTCGGCGTATTTTGACGCCACCCACTACCAAACCGAGCAAGAGCGCATCTTCGCGCGCAGCCCACGGTACATCGGCCACCAGTTGTCGGTGCCGCATGCGGGCCAGTACCACACCCTGCCGCAAGAGGCCGAGGGCCGTGCGCTGGTACACACCCCCAAGGGCATTGAGCTGATCTCCAATGTGTGCCGTCACCGCCAGGCCCTGATGCTCAAAGGCCGGGGCCGTATTGACGCCGCAGCGGGCAACATTATTTGCCCGCTACACCGCTGGACCTACGATGTGTCGGGCAAGCACCCCACGGGCACATTGATAGGTGCGCCCCACTTTGCACAAGACCCTTGCTTGCACCTGGAAAATTACAAGCTGCAAAATTGGAACGGCTTGCTGTTTGATGCGCCACACACCAATGTGAACACCGACCTGGCAGCCATGCACGCCCTGCCCGAGCTGAACTTTGACGGCTACGTGTTTGACCGCGCCCACCTGCACCAGTGCGACTACAACTGGAAAAGCTTTATCGAGGTGTACCTGGAGGACTACCACGTAGGTCCGTTTCACCCTGGCTTAGGCCAATTTGTCGCCACCGACGACCTGCGCTGGGAGCTAAAACCCAAATACAGCGTGCAAACCGTAGGCGTGGCCGACAAGCTGGGCAAGCCCGGTACTGCGGTGTACCAGCGCTGGCACGACGCTGTGCTGAACTACCGTGGCGGCCAGCCGCCCAAGCACGGTGCGATTTGGCTGACCTTCTACCCCAACATCATGGTCGAGTGGTATCCACATGTATTGGTAGTCAGCACCCTCTTCCCGCAAGGCCCGCAAAAAACGCTCAACATGGTGGAGTTTTTCTACCCCGAAGAAATCGCCGCGTTTGAGCGCGAATTCATTGAAGCCCAGCAAGCCGCTTATATGGAAACCTGCATAGAAGACGACGAAATTGCCCTACGTATGGACGCTGGACGACAAGCCCTGCTAGCCCGTGGCGACAACCAATCAGGCCCTTACCAAAGCCCGATGGAAGACGGTATGGAGCATTTTCACCAATGGTATCGGGGTGTAATGGGCGCATAGTGTCGGGGATAAGTCGGGTAAGCACGAAACCCGAAGGCGAAAAACGCCAATTCGTGCTAACGTGGGATTAATTCAAAGGTATCTCTCAGGCCACCCGATGAAACGCCCTGCGCTCTACAGCCGCTCTAGCAGCACTGCCCCAGCACGCAGCGCTGATGTAAATCTGCAAACTCCGTCCCAAGCACAGGCCCGACCTCAAGTTAAGGCGCAAACCCCAGCCATTCAGCCCACATCACGCTGGTACCGATTTAAAACTGCGTTATCCCACAAGCTGCAGCGCCAACCCCGCAGCGCTGCATTTGCGCTGGGCGCAGTGTTAATGGCCTGCGCGTTTGGCATGTTCACGCTGCTGCAAACCACCAGCCAATCGCTGAGCCAAGAAGACATTGACAACGCCGTCAAGCACGCATTGCAAACCGTGCCCTTGCCATCGCCTGCAGCGCGTGCGTATGAGCAAATAATTCCATCGGTGGTGATGGTACGCAGCTTTGTTACCCCGCGCGACAAAAAAGGCAAGTTGATGGAAGAAGAACAGTTGGGCGTAGGCACCGGCGTGGTTATTGTAGACAAAGGCATCATCTTGACCAATTTGCATGTGGTGCAAAAAGCTGATCGCCTGGAAGTGACCTTTATGGACGGCCTGACCAGCACGGCGCACATTACCAGCGTGCAGGCCAAAGATGATTTAGCCGTACTGCAAGCCCACAAAATCCCCGACGATTTAACAGCAGCAGCGCTGGCCAGCACTGCCGACTTGAAACCCGGCGACATGGTGGCAGCGGTGGGCTTTCCGTTTGGAATTGGGCCGTCAGTGTCTAGCGGTGTGGTGTCAGGCTTAAAACGCGAATTTAAGTCGCCCGAAAGCGGCGAAGAGCTAACTAATCTTATTCAATTTGATGCTGCTGCCAACCCCGGTAATTCGGGTGGCCCGCTAGTGAACGCGCAGGGCGAAGTAGTGGGCATAGTCACTGGCATTTTGAACCCCGCTAAGCAACGCACTTTTATCGGCATAGGCTTTGCGGTACCGATTGAAAACGCAGCCTCGGCGGCTGGCATGCCACCGTTCTAAGCTGCCACCATAGTCCACACGACGCTTACTAAGGGAAAAATGATGAGCACACCTAGCGGTCACAGCGGCGAATTGATGGAAAAAATTCTCTACGAAGTTAAACGCCAAGTCGTGGGCCAAGACAAGTTTTTAGAGCGGGTGATGGTGGCCCTGCTGGCGCAAGGCCACTTGCTGGTTGAAGGCGTACCCGGTTTAGCCAAAACACTCACAGTCAAAACCCTGGCCCAAGCTATTCAAGGTAGCTTCAAACGCATCCAGTTCACACCTGATCTGGTGCCGTCTGATTTGATAGGCACACGCGTTTACAACCAAAAAACCGGCGAGTTCAGTACCACCCTAGGCCCTGTGTTTGCCAACTTGCTGCTGGCTGATGAGATCAACCGCGCGCCGGCCAAAGTGCAAAGCGCCCTACTGGAGGTCATGCAAGAGCGGCAAGTGACCATCGCTGGGCAGTCGCATGCGGTGCCTTCCCCGTTTGTGGTGATGGCCACGCAAAACCCGATTGAAACCGAAGGCACCTACGCCCTGCCCGAGGCGCAGGTAGACCGTTTCATGATGAAAGTGCTGGTACATTACCCCAGCGACGAGGAAGAGGCGGTGATTGTTGAGCGCGTGATTGGCGCGCCCATCCACATTGGTGCAGTGGCCAGCCTAGAGCAACTGGCAGCGCTGCAAAAAGAATGCCGCGCTGTGTACCTAGACCCTTCGCTGGTGCAATACGCTGTGCGCTTGGTGAGCGCTACCCGCACGCCAGATAAGCACGGTATTAAAGACACGGCGCGCATGATTACCTATGGTGCCAGCCCCCGCGCCACCATAGGCCTGGCGGAGGGCGCGCGTGCACTGGCACTAATGCGCGGGCGGCGCTACGCCCTGCCCGAGGACATGGCCGACTTGGTGCCCGATGTGCTGCGCCACCGCATTGCGCTGTCGTATGAGGCGCTCAGTGAAGGCATCACGCCAGACAGCATTGTCAAAACCATTATGGCTAAAGTACCCGCCCCGGCTAAGCCGATCAGCCATTATGAAAGCCAAGCTGCGCAAACCACCCCAGTAGCTGCTAGCACCGAGGCTGCCAGCGCTTAGAGAATTTTCATGCAAAACGCCCAGCAACTATTAAAGCAGCTTGAATGGACGGTAATCCGCCGCCTGGACGGTTTGCTGCAGGGCGACTACCGCACGCTGTTTCGCGGCGCGGGGCTAGACCTGGCCGACCTGCGCGAATACCAGCACCACGACGACGTGCGTTATATCGACTGGAACGTTACCGCACGCATGCAAGTGCCCTACGTACGCCAGTTTACCGAAGACCGTGAGGTCAACGCTTGGTTTTTACTTGACTTAAGCGCGTCAGTAGACTTTGGCTCGCACGACACGCGCAAGCGCGATGTGCTGGCGCAGTTTGTCGGCGTGCTGTCGCGCCTGTTAACGCGGCATGGCAACAAAGTAGGTGCGCTGCTGTACAGCAACCAAGTCGACGCTGTCATACCCGCGCGCAGTGGGCGGCTGCATGTGCTGCATTTGCTGCACCAGTTGCTAAACCCGCAAACCAAACCAGCAGCCCCTAATTCTCAGGCTACCGCTACGCAACTGGGCGATTTGCTCGTCGGCGCGCAAGCGCATATCAAACGGCGCAGCTTGGTCTTTGTAGTGTCTGACTTTATCAGCGCACCCGGCTGGGAAAAGCCCCTGACCGCCCTAGCCCAGCGCCATGAGGTGATTGCCGTGCGCCTGCTAGACCCGGCAGAACGGTCGTTGCCCGACATTGGCATGGTGACCCTGCAAGACCCCGAAACAGGCGAGCAAATTTGGGTAGACATGCACAATAAAAAATTCCGCATCCGATTTGAAGAACTGGCTGCGCAACGCGAGGCTGATTTATTTAACGGCCTAGCCCGCGCCGGGGTAGATGCGCTAGAGCTATCGACCGACGCTGCCGTGCTAGACACCATCGTGCGTTTTGCCCATCTGCGCCGCCAGCGCGCACGTGGCGCTGCAGGCAGCACGCACCACGCCAAGGAGGCGGCATGACTTTTGTATGGCCTCAACTATTGTGGTTATTGGTATTGGTACCACTGCTGGTCTTGCTGTATGTGTGGCTGCTGCGGCGCAAAGCACAGCATGCCGTGCAGTTTAGCCATGTGGCCATGGTGCGTGCCGCTGCAGGTAAGCAAAGCCGCATCAAGCGCCATGTGCCGCCCGCGCTGATGCTGTTGGCGCTGGGCCTGCTGTTGTTTGCCGCCGCGCGGCCCATGGCAGTGGTCACCCTGCCCATGCAGCAAGAAACCATCATGCTGGCAATGGACGTATCAGGGTCGATGCGGGCTACTGATGTGCAGCCCAATCGCCTAGTAGCGGCGCAAAACGCGGCCAAAGCCTTTTTGGCTGACTTGCCCCGCTCGGTCAAAGTGGGCATTGTCGCCTTTGCAGGCACTGCGTCGCTGGTGCAAGCCCCTACTATCAACCGCGAAGATTTGGTCACCGCCATTGACCGCTTTCAGTTGCAGCGTGGCACGGCCATAGGCAACGGTATTGTGGTGTCACTGTCTACGCTGTTTCCTGATGCGGGCATTGACCTGGCGCAAATGCAATACGGCAGCGCCACCACAGGCAAGCCACTAGGCTCTGCCGACAAAACGGCCAAATCGGCAGCCACTAAAGACGCGCCGCCAGTACCACCGGGCAGCTACGCATCGGCAGCCATTATTTTGTTAACGGATGGCCAGCGCACCACGGGCGTAGACCCGCTAGAGGCCGCACAGTTAGCAGCCAACAAAGGCGTGCGCGTGTACACCGTGGGCATAGGCACCAAAGACGGCGAGACGATTGGCTTTGAAGGCTGGTCGATGCGTGTGCGCCTAGACGAAGACAGCTTGAAAGCTATTTCTACCCGCACGCAGGCCGAGTACTTTTATGCAGGGTCAGCAGAAGATTTAAAAAAGGTCTACGGCAAACTGTCCTCGCGCCTGACGGTAGAGAAAAAAGAAACTGAAATTGCTGCCCTGCTGGCCTTGGCCGGGGCTTTGTTTGCGCTGCTGGCAGGGGTGTTGTCGATGTGGTGGTTTAACCGCGTGATGTAAGTTTTTTAGCAGCGTCACACTACATTAACTTCGCGCATCGGTTGGTTGTCCATCACCCGATGCCATCCACAGGCCGACAAGTCCAGCGTGCGGTAGCCACCATGCACCACCAGCTCTGACAATGCACGACCCACAGCCGGAGACTGCTGCATGCCATGGCCACTGAAGCCATTGGCAAACAGCAAGTTGTCTACAGCTGGGTGCGCACCCAAAATCACGTTATGGTCTAGCGTATTGACATCGTAGTGCCCGGCCCATGCACGCTGCACGCGCGCAGCCTCAAAACCTGGTACGCGTGCGGCCAGCAGGGGCCACAGCATGTCGTCAAACAACGCATGCTGCACGTCAAAATCAAAGCACTCAGGGTCATCGTCTTCGGGCGGTGATATGCCGCAAATAAACCCATCGCCCTCAGGCCGAAAGTACATGCCACTCGGGTCTACCACCAACGGGCAATTGGCCAACTGCGCAGGCGATGTGAAATAGAAAACGCAGCGCTTGCGCGATTGCACTGGCAGCACAATACCTGCACTGTGCGCCAGCGCGCGTGCGCCCGTACCGGCTGCGTTAATCACCGTGCCGCAGCTGATGCGCGAGCCATCCGCTAAGTCAAGCTGTTGCACGCGCCGCCCCTGCCGCTGTACGCCCACCACCTGCGCTTGCCGGTATTGCACCCCCAGCGCCACAGCTTTGCGCCGAAACCCCTGCATCAACCCATACGCGTCAAGCCAGCCCTCACCCGACAAGCCCAGTGAGCCTGCGTGCAAATCCCCTGTGGCCAGCCACGCAAACCGCGCCTGCAACTGCGCAGGCGACAGCAGCGCCACATCCACACCCAAACTGCGCTGCACCACGTGGTTAGCCTGCAGCACGTCCTGCCCCGCGCTGGATGCTAAAAATAAATACCCACCTTCATGAAAGCCCACCTCCAGCACCTGCCCATCCACTGCCAGATAGTCTGCTATCTGGCGAATAAACTGCGTGCCAAACTGTGACATGCGAATATTGTCGGGCGTAGAAAATTGGTGCCGTATTGATGCTGCAGACAGCGCGGTGGCGCTGCGCGCATAAGTAAAGTCTTGCTCCAGCACCAAGATGGAACCTTTAAAGTCAGGATTGGTCGCTAGAAAATAAGCTGCCGAACTGCCGATAGCAGCGCCCCCTACGATGACAACGTCTAAGGTTTGCATAATTGTTGGATCATACCCAATACTTCCGATACTATTAATTTCATAGCTGCTTGAGCAGGTTCTACGGCTTAGAACAGTTAAATTGCTCTTATTTTCATCCCTAAACCAGTTGTTTTCCTTACTTTGCAGTGGTGCGCTGTTCCGTGCAGTCATACCGCCGCACTGCAAGCAGCGATGCTACTATCTGCAGCTTGTACAGACAGTTTTAACTAGGAGCAGCTGTGAAATTTGCAGTGTTGGGTGCGGGTGCATTGGGTAGTGCGATGGGCGGGGTGCTTACCGAGGCGGGGCACGATGTGCTGCTGGTCACGCGCAACGCAGCGCATGTAGACGCCATCAACCAGCGCGGGTTGATATTGCGCACGGCAGGTGTGAACCGCACGGTGGCGGCGCGGGCAGTGGTGACTGCAGCAGGGCAAGCGCCTGTGGATTGTGTGATCGTGCTGGTTAAATCTGCGCAAACGCGCGATGCAATGCGCGCTGCGACGGCGTTGATCGGGCCCGATACCTGCGTACTGTCACTACAAAACGGTTTGGGTCATGAAGATATTTTGAGCGAACTGGTGGGCGCACACCGTGTGCTGGCAGGCAAGACATATTGCGGTGGGCAAATGATTGCACCGGGCCATGTGATCTGTGGCCATGTGGGCAAAGACACGCATATTGGCGAGCTAGATGGCACGATCACACCGCGCGTAACAAGCATTGCCGCTGCGTTGAACACCGCAGGCTTGCACACCACCGTCAGCGACAACATCATGGGCACTATCTGGGACAAGTTGTTTATTAACGTGGCTACAGGGGCGATCAGCGGTATTACGCGCTTGGCCTATGGCGATTTGTACCAAATGCCTGCGTTAGAAAGTGTGGCTGTAGCCGCTGTAGCTGAGGCGATGGCGGTAGCCCGTATGAATGGTGTTCGAGTTAGTATCACCAACCCGGTGCAGGCGTGGCGTAAGGCAGGCGCAGGCTTGCCGCCAGAATTTAAACCGTCTATCTTGCAAACACTAGAGCGCGGTGTGCGCAGCGAGGTGGACTACATCAACGGCGCTGTGGTGACGCTGGGCGCCCTGCACGGCGTGCCCACGCCGGTAAACAGCACTTTGCTGGCGTGCATTAAAGGAATAGAGAAGAATTTACCAGCTTAGTCACCTTGGGCAGCGTGTACAGCGCCGTGACTTTTAAAGCCACGCTTTGCCGCAAGTTATATCTAGCGCCTAAAATACAGTTAAATTACACTACTTTATAGACAAAATAGGCTTTTCAGGCCGTATTACCTGCTCAACCAGCTATTTAATTTGTAGCATCTAACTGAAAACTATTTTCTAGTACGCCATGACTGCACCCACTTCGCACCCCGACCGCTATGCCGTCATTGGTAACCCGATAACACAAAGCAAATCGCCCACCATCCACGGTATGTTTGCGCAAGCTACGCACCAACATATGGTGTACACCAAGATTGAATCGCCGCTGGGCGAGTTTGCAGCGACGGTAGATGCGTTTCGCGCAGAGGCAACGGCTGGCATAGTCTGCAGTAACTCAGGTAAAGCCTGCGGCCTCAACATCACCGCCCCATTTAAGCTAGACGCTTTTGCCTATGCCACGCACCACTCAGAGCGGGCTCAACTGGTGGGCGCGGCCAATGCGCTAAAGTTTGAACGCACTGCGCAAGGCATCAACGTGATGGCCGATAACTTTGATGGAATTGGCCTGGTATGCGATGTGGTGCACAACTTGGCTTGCCCGCTAGCAGGCAAGCGCGTGCTCATCATTGGCGCGGGCGGCGCTACACGCGGTGCGCTGCTGCCGCTGTTGGCTGAAAAACCCGCGCACTTAGTTGTAGCCAATCGCACGGTAGCTACTGCACGCGAATTGGCAGCCCTAGTGTCCGCGCACGGCAGAGTGCAAGCCGCGGCCTACCCAGAGCTAAACGGCCAAGCCTTTGACGTGGTGTTTAACGCCACCAGCGCCAGCCTGCGCGCCGAGCTGCCGCCCCTGCCCGCCAACGTGTTCGCGCCCGGTTGCCTAGCCTACGATCTAACGTATGGCAAAGGCCTCACACCGTTTTTAGTATTTGCACGTAGCGCAGGCGTAGTGCACTTGGCCGACGGCGTGGGCATGCTGGTAGAGCAAGCGGCAGAGGCTTTTGCATGGTGGCGTGGCGTGCGCCCCGCTACACGCGCTGTGATTGACCACATCACCGTGCCGCTGGTGTAGACACGCATACTGCCGCCACAACCAGCTTGGATTTTATGCAGCCGGTCTTGCCCCAAAAATACGCATCACGCGGGGCTAAATAATCTGGCCATCACAGAGGCTATCATTGCATCAGCCCAATCAGGTCATACCATCTATACCACCACTGAGGGATAATTTATGAACATAGTCATGCTCCACGGCATAAACCACAATATGTTTGGCAAGCGCGACCCGGCGCAGTACGGCACCATCACCCTGGATGAGATCAACGCATCGCTGGCCAAGCTGGGCAAAGAGCTGGGTGCCACTGTGCAGTATTTTCAGACCAACGATGAAGGCGCGATGTGTGACCGCATTCACACCGCATTTACCGACAAAGCCGATGCTGTGCTGATCAACGCGGGCGCGTGGACGCACTACAGCTACGGCATACGCGATGCGCTGGCTATATTGGCCTGCCCGATTATTGAGCTGCACATGAGCAACATCCACGCGCGCGAGGAGTTTCGCCATAAATCGGTGTTTGCCGATATCGCTAAAGGCCAAATCTGCGGCTTTGGTGCCGACAGCTATTTGCTGGCCCTGCGCGCCGCAGTGTCAGCAGTGCAAGCTAATAAAAAATAACTTCAGTCAGGTTCAGCCTGTTCTAGCCTGCGTACACCATGCCCCACCACAGTACTACCAACAGCATCATCAACGGCAGCACCGACATCATCGCCCACATCGGCTACCCCACGCACAGCTTTAAATCGCCCATGATCTACAACCCCTATTTTGCGCAAGCAGGGGTTAACGCAGTGGTAGTGCCGATGGGCTGCAAACCGCAAGATTACCCTGCGTTCTTGCGCAGCGTGTTCACGCTGACCAATATTCGCGGCGCACTGATTACCATGCCGCACAAAGTAACTACCGTGGGATTACTAGACGATGTAACCCCCACCGTGCTAGTAGCGGGCGCCTGCAATGCAGTTAAGCGTGCAGAAGATGGCCGCTTGGTGGGCGATATGTTTGACGGCGCAGGCTTTGTGCGCGGCGTGCAGCGCAAAGGCTTGCAACTGGCAGGCGCGCGTGTGCTGGTGGTGGGCGCAGGCGGCGTGGGCTGCGCTATTGCGGCGTCGCTGGCGGCCACGGGTATTGCGGCCATCAGCTTGTATGACATGCAAGCCGTGTCTGCCCATAGCCTAGCCCAGCGCTTGCAGCGGCACTACCCCGCTATCGCCGTCAGCACAGGGTCTAACGACCCCGCAGGCTACGACATGGTGGTCAACGCCACGCCGATGGGCATGAACGATGGCGACGCACTGCCTGTAGACACCTCGCGCTTGGACGCAAAAACGTTTGTGGGCGAAGTGGTGATGAAAACCGAGACCACCGCATTTTTAAAAGCTGCCCAGCAGCGTGGCTGCCGCACGCAGGTAGGCGCTGACATGCTGTTTGAGCAGATTCCTGCGTACCTTGAGTTTTTTGGCTTGCCCACTACCAGCGCTGACAATTTGCGTGCAGTAGCCCAGCTGCGTTATTAATTTGTGTGGCTAAGATTGGTTACCAATTGAGGGTCAATTGCCGTGGATAGCTGATTGCGCAGCTTTGAGAAAGTCTGCATTATGTACAGCAAGGAGAACCCGGCCTATGAACAATCTGATCAGCAAGCTGATGAGTCCCGAGCCCACCACCATCCAGCGCTGGCCCAGCAGCGGCAAAGGGCGCAGCAGCTGCGTAAGCTACAGCGGCATGGTGTGGGCAGTAGCTACGGCGATAGACGACACCGCAGATTTGGCATCGCAAGTGAACCAAAGCTTGGCTTTGCTAGAGCTGCTGCTAGGTGATGCAGGCTCGTCACGCCACCATATGCTGTCAGTGCAAGTCATCTTGGCCCACGCCAGTGACCGCGATGTGTTCGACGCGATCTGGCAAAACTGGATTGGCGCAGACCCCGCCCACTGGCCCCAACGCAGTTGCGTGCAATCTGCACTAGCACCCGGCATGTTGATAGAGCTGGTAGTAACTGCAGCGCCTAGCAGTGCACAGATACTACAAATTCAATAGCTGCTTGAGCAGGTTTTACTTGGGTTGCCGGCCTAGATGGCTGTCTAAATTAGAATGGAAATATTTTGTTTATGTCAATTTGCAGTGAGTTGCTTCATGTCTTACCCTGCAGTAGTGATACTAGATCAAAGCGCCTTAGCACTAAAAGTATCACAAGACTTCATATTGCCCGACTGCAAGCCCGTATTAAACCAAGCCATTCGCTGCTTGCTGCTGCCGTGGGTAAAGGTGTCAGGTTGCGCGTAGCCTTGGCTCTTTTTCTGCAACGTATCGTCGCCAATTTGCGAAGCAGCGTTCAGTGCTTCTTCAATATCGCCTTTGTCCAGCCCCAGCTTGGAGCTGCGCGACCACACGCCTGCAAAGCAGTCGGCTTGCAGCTCTAGCCGCACACTCAGTGCGTTTTGCTCTTTCTCGCTGATGCGGCCGCGCATGGCGTCTACCTTGCCGCTGATGCCCATGACATGCTGAATGTGGTGGCCCACCTCGTGTGCAATCACATAGGCTTGCGCAAAGTCGCCAGGTGCGCCCAGCTTAGTTTTCATGGTTTCATAAAACGCTAAGTCAATGTAGACCTTTTGGTCGCCCGGGCAGTAAAACGGCCCCATGGCTGACTGGCCTGTGCCACACGCCGTGGGCGTAGCGCCGCGAAACAGCACCAGCTTGGGTGCGGGGTACTGCGCCTTGGCTTGCTGAAACACAGCGCCCCATACGTCTTCGGTGTCGGCCAATACTTTGGACACAAAACTGGCCATGACATCGTCTTTAGGTGGCCGCTGCGCGGGGCCTTGGCTGGCCTGCTGCGTGGGTGCGCCACCGCCGCCCAGTATGCCCAGCACTGTCATCGGGTTAATGCCCAAAAAGTAAGACGCTACCAGCGCAATCACAATGCCGCCGATGCCTAGGCGGCCACCGCCTAGGCCGCCCAATCCTCGGCCCCCGCCGCCGCCCATACCGCCACCCTCACCGCGGCGGTCTTCTACGTTATCTGATTCTCGACGGCCTTCGGTTTCCATGGCGTAATCTCCGTTGTTCGATGTAATGCTGCAATGTTACACCGAAGTACGCAAGCAGCAGCACCCGGCCCGTGTGTAGCCTAAGCAGCCGATTGCACGGCTTCAAGCGTGCAGCAGCGCAAATACACGCATAGCACACAAGCGCAGTGGCTCGGTGGTGCTGGTATGGCCTAGGGCCAGCTGCTCGGTAGCGTAGCTGCCATGGGACAGCATCAAGCGGCTGTCTACTACGTGCCCCTCAGCGGCCATCAGCTGTTTAAAGCGCGACAACAATGCCAGTGCCGAGGCAAAACCCAGTTGATGCGCTTGTACGCTGGCAGATGCACCAACGACGGATGCCATTGTCGATTTTTGCGAAATCGTTACCATGTCAAAAACTCCTTTTAAGCAAGAACCTACCTCACACGGCTGCATGCGATTTGCTTGTGCAAGCAGGCACTACCCACTTACAACGCGCTGTGGTTCAATCAGGTTGAACCACTTAGATGCATCCCCTTAAAACATGCGTGCAAAATTCACGAAAAAACACCTGCCCTGCGTGCTGGTCACTGGCTTTGAGGCCTTTGGCGACGACCCCAGTGGTTTAGGGCTGAACCCCAGCGCACTGGCCGCGCAGGCCCTGCATGGTTTGCAAATTGCGGGCTACACCGTGGTAGCCGCTGTACTGCCCTGTGTGTTTGGGCAATCTATTAGTGTGCTCAAAGCGTTGATACGGCAGCACCGCCCCGCAATGGTGCTGTGCGTAGGCCAAGCTGGTGGCCGCGCGGGCATCAGCATTGAGCGCGTGGCCGTTAACCTAGACGACGCACCGCTGCCAGACAACGCGGGCTGCGTGTTGCAAAGGGTGCCCGTAGTGGTGCGCGGCCCCGCAGCGTACTTCAGCACCCTGCCTATCTATGACATGCTGGCCGCGTTGCAAAACGCTGGCCTACCCTGCGAGCTGTCTAGCAGCGCAGGACATTTTGTGTGCAACCATGTTTTTTATGGCTTGATGCACAGCTTAAAAACGACGCATAGAAAAACCGCGATGAACGTGCTCCTGCGCACCGTGCAAGGCGGCTTCGTACATGTGCCCTACCTGCCCAAACAAGCGGCCCCTAGCGGTGCCCCCAGCATGCATCTGCGGCACATCACGCGGGGCTTGCGCATTGCACTGCACGCAGCTATCTTGCGACTTCCTGCCTTAAACACTATCAATACCATAGCTGCTTGAGCAGGTTCTACGGCCTCAAACGACTATTTTCTATATAAATATGAACCTCAATGCCCACCAAACTGCCCACGCCCTGCCCTACAGCGCGCTGGCTGACGAAATTACTGCGCTGTTGCGCGACGCCAGCGTGCGTGTACCGCAGCGCATGGTGCAAACCTTGCCCGGTGGCGGCCACTTGTTCATCATGCCCGCGCACGACGCACGCATCGCCATGACCAAACTGATTACTCTCACACCAGCCAACGCCGTACGCGGTATAGCCAGCATTCAAGGCCATGTGATGGTGTTTGACAATGCCACAGGCGCGCCGCTGGCCGTGCTGGACGGCCCCACCATCACAGCGCGGCGCACGGCAGCTGTGTCGCTGCTGGCAGCGCAACACTTGGCCGCGCATCCTGCGGGCCCGTTGCTGATCATCGGTGCGGGTGTGCAAGGTTTGGCGCATATGCAGGCTTTTGTGCAGGGCCTGGGTGTGCGCGAAGTTATCGTTGCATCGCGCAGCCTGCCAAGTGCTCAGCTTTTAGTACAGCAAACGCACGATCTTTTTAAAGAGCTTGGCGTGCGCGATGGCCAAGCTAGCGTAGCAACCAATCTTGCCGATGCCTTGGTGCGTTGCCCCTTGGTGGTGGTATGCACCCCTGCCAACGAGATTGTGCTACATACGCCAACAGGCCTGCACCCACAAGCGTTTATTAGCGCTGTGGGCGCGTACAAGGCGCATATGGCAGAGCTAGCGCCCAGTGTGGTGCAGCACTTTGCGCAGTTTGGCAGCATAGTGGTCGACACAGCAGATGCCGCACATGAGGCAGGTGATCTAATGCAGGCGGGCATTGAAATTGCACAATGCGCTACCCTGCAACACATCGTCCAATTACCAGCGCCTACGCCGTTGCTACAACGCACGCCCACATTGTTTAAAAGTTGCGGCTGGGCTGGCTGGGATTTAGCTGCAGCGCGGTTGGCTGTACCGCTAGCCCCAGTACGCAACACTAAGTAGGCTTTAGCTTAACGCCAACGCCACGCGTTTCACGCCAGTGTCAGCTCTAGCACCATGGCTTGCTCGGCCTTCATGCGAGGCAGTGGCAACCCTGCTTCGACCAACCATTCGCCAAGGCCCATAAATTCACCCGCATTGATCTGGTCAAACACCTGCGCCGAATGGGAGTGGTGAAAGCTGTCTGCAGTCTGCGGGTCAATGCGTTCAACACGGTAGTTAGCACCGGCGTGCAGCATAGGCAACCGCAAAGTAGGGCTAAAGGTGTGCAGCGTAGGCTGCGTGCGGTACACCAACACAATGCAGCGTGCTATGGGTTCGTCGCTAGCAGCTGCAGCGCTAGTAGTGGCTGCAACATTTGCAGGTAGCGCGGGCGCATAGGCCTGCCACACCACACTGTCACCGCACTCACCTTGCCAAGTACGCCCTTGGTGCAACACGCTGCGCAACGATTTGTACAGTGCAATCCATGCGGCCAGTTCGGTCTTCTCATTAGCGGACAACTGGCGCAGATCGAACTCCACGCCAAAGTGGCCTTGCAACGCCACAGCAGCACGAAACGGCAGTGCCTGTGTGCGACCAGTTGTGTGTGCAGGCACAGGGCCTACGTGCGCGCCCATCAGCTCGGGTGGCAAAAATTGCGTAAACCCACGCTGCACATTGATACGCAAGAGGGCATCATTGGTATCGCTAGCCCAATAGCGGTGCACATAGGGCAAGATACCCATGTCAATGCGCGCGCCACCCGAGGCGCAGCTTTCAATCTCTACGCTGGGGTGTGCCTTGCGCAAGCGTGCCAGCAGTGCATACAGCGCCATGCTGTTGGCACGGTAGGCCGCGCGGCCTGTATGGCGGTGCGACCCGGCACCACCACCCTGCACTGCGGCAGATAAATCGCGGTTCATATCCCATTTAAGGTAGCGAATAGGTACGCTTTTCAGCAGCGCATCCAGCTTGTCAAACAAATAATTTTGTACATCGTCACGCCCCATATCCAGCACCAGCTGGTTGCGCCCCGTTTGTAGCGGGCGCCCTGCAATGTGCAAGGCCCAGTCGGGGTGCAGACGATACAGCTCGCTGTCAGGGTTGACCATTTCAGGCTCTACCCACAGCGCAAACTCCATACCTAGGCGCTCTACTTCTGCTGCCAGCGGTGCCAAGCCTTGTGGGTACTTTTGCGGATCGGGCCACCAGTCGCCCAAGCCTGCACGGTCATGCCCCCGTGCTGGGAACCAGCCATCGTCCAATACAAAACGCTCTACACCTACTGCAGCAGCTTGGCGCGCCAGCTCCATCAGCGCTTCAGGACGATGGTCAAAATAAATAGCCTCCCAAGTATTAAGGTGCACAGGGCGTGGGCGCATCGCACCGCCAGGCCACTGCACGCGGCCCCGCGCCGCAGCATGAAAAGCCTGCGCCACACCATTCAAACCGTGTGGCGAACACACTGCTATCACATCAGGCGACGCAAGCCGCTCACCCGGTAGCAAGCGCACCTCGCCGGGTGCCAACCATTCACCCATCTGCCACTGCAGCTCGCCATCGGGCAGGCGCTCAATCAACTGCGTATGGTTGCCAGACCACGCTAAGTGTGCGCCATAGGCCAAGCCTTGGTGCAAATCTGCGCCGGGCGTCAGCACTACAGACCCAGGAAACTGGTCGTGGCCATTGCGCCCACGGCGGCTGTCTCTGCGCCAAGTACCTTGGCTCAAATCATCTTGGCAGGCTATAAATTCATTCGCCCACTGCCCTTTGTACGACTGCACTGCGGCGCAGCGCACATCTAAAGGTAAGGTCGCTGCAGCCAGCCACTGCACATCCAGTGGCTGCGCGTTCAGATCGCGGTCACGGTTGATCAGCACCGTGCACATAGTCAGCACGTCAGATGCCGCGTCTAGGCGAATAATTTGCTGCACCTCAATCTGCGTTATCTCGTCAATCAAGTTAAAGCGCAGTACGTTGTCAGCTGTGTCATGCACTGCATGCGCCCGCGTAAACTGTACAAACGCATCCAGCCCCGCGCGGTGCACGCTGACACTTGGCGACGAAAACCAGCCCATGCCGTGCCCGGTACAAGTGCTAAGCGGTTGGTCAAAATCAAGCCCGGTGCTTTTTGACGCACGCTCAGCACGGTGCGGCTGCATACTGCGTGAGTCCCAATGGCGTAACCGCTTGCCCCAGTAGCGCCACAAAGGTGCTTCACTAGGTGAAAATTCAATAACTAAACTGCTGTGCTGGCTATGTAATGCTAAAAATTCTATGCCCGATGCCATAAACCTCAGCCCTTGCTCGCACCGAGGGTCAAGCCCTCAATAAACTGCTTTTGCATTAAAAAGAAAATTGCAATCGGTGGCAATGCCGCCAGCAAAGACCCAGCTGACACCAAATGCCACTGCGCAACCCATTGACCATTGAGTGACTTGAGTCCTCCAGTGATTGGCATAGCATGATTGCCTTGAATCAATACCGTGGCCCAGAAGTAGTCATTCCAGATAAAGGTGAAGATCAATACGGCCAATGCAGCCAAAGCGGGACGTACCAAAGGAAGCACTACTTTGCGGTAGATTTGAAATTCTGTGGCCCCTTCGATGCGCGCTGCTTCTATCAATTCATAAGGCAGATCGCGAATGAAATTACGCATGAAAAATGTACAAAAACCAGTTTGAAATGCAATGTGGAACATGATCAAACCCCACACCGAGTCATATACACCCAAGTGCAAACTCAAATCACGCACCGGCACCATCAAAATTTGAAATGGTACGAAGTTACCGCCTACAAAGATAAAGAAGACTAATAAATTTAATTTGAATCGGTAAATGCCCAAAGCGAAGCCAGAAAAACTGCTTAAAACTAATGAGCCGATCACCGTGGGTACCACCACATAAAAACTATTGCGAATATATTCCAATATGGGTGTGGTGGAGATGATCGTCTTGAGGTTATCTACTAAACTCCAGGTAGGCCACCCCCAAAAGTTGCCTGCGGTCAAATCGCTTCCGCTGCGCACTGCGGTAAATGCAACAGCAATAATAGGTAATAGCCAGACTAACAAGGCTAGGGGCAAGCCCAGTTTGTACAACCACCGCACCGGTGCGGAGGTTTTTTCAATAGGTGTTGGAAACATAGCCACGCCCCACAAAACCGTCACGAGAAAAATTCATATTCATGCCGAATCTTTTTCTTGGCTGTAGATGCGGTAAATAAAGAACAAGATGTAGACCAAGGTAATCAGAAACAGTACTGTGGCAATTGCCGTACCGTACCCCATGCGGTAGCCATACTCACTCAGCGCTTGCTCGTACATGTAATAGGCCAATACGCGCGACTGTCCATAAGGCCCGCCAGACGTCATGATGGAAATCATGTCAAAGCTGCGCAGCGACCCAATAATCGTGACCACCACCGCAATAAAGGTTGCAGGCCGCAGCTGGGGCAGTATCACATACCACAACATGCTCCAGCCCTTGGCACCTTCCAGACGTGCAGCCTCTATCAAGTCGGGGCGCAGATTATTCAGACCCGTCAGGTACAAAATCATGGTGTAAGCCATTTGAGGGTAAATACCCGCCACCACAATCCCATAGGTCACCCAATTCTCATCAGACAAAACAGCCACGGGCGTCAACCCGAAAAGCGACATAACGTCACCTACGAATCCAAACGAAGGGTTGTAAAACCAAGTGAACATCAATCCGATAACTACTTGCGATATCACAAACGGAAAGAAAAACAGAGACTTGACTAAACGAATACCAAAGACTTTTTGGTTCAGAAATAAAGCCATGAACAATCCCGCTGGAACCGCCAACAAAAATCCAAAAAACCAAATCAAATTATTTCTAAGCGACAGCCAAAAATTGGCATCACTCCAAAGCTCTACATAGTTACCAAAGCCAATAAAAGTGGCCTCCCCCAAACCATCCCAGTCGTAGAAGCTGATTGCAATGGACTGAAAAATGGGTGCGATCACATACATCGTAAAAACAATGATCACGGGCGCTAAAAAAATCCAAGGCGCCAGCTGTCTTTGGTGCTTGCGCCACCACGAAGTTGAGCTTGAATGAGTTGGATTCATAGTGAATGCCCGCAAATGGCTGTGTGCTTTGCCCCATGCCTGCTGGGGGAAAAGATCACACAGCCACTTTGGTGATTACTTGCCTTTTTACTTGTAAACGCGTGTACGCACAGCTTCAAGCTGCTTTAAGATTTCTTCGCGCTGCTCAGGTTTAACCATGTAGCGCTGAAAACCTTCCATACCCGCTTTGGCCATTTCAGCCGGCGCATCACGATCATAAAATTGGGCTAAACCTGATGCACTGGTCAGCAGTTTAAAACCAGCTTGAATGAAGGGGTCATCGCCCACCTTGGATCCACTATTGACTGGCAATTGCCCCAAAGTTTCATTTATTTTGCTTTGCACATCTGCCTGAGCCAAATAGGCCAAGAAACGTTTTGCATCCACCTTATTTTTAGCCTTTGAGGGGATATGCATCGTGTCAGTAGGTGCATCTTCAGCCATGGCCACGTTGTTGATCTTGGGAAACTGGAAGAACCCCAAGGTGTCGTTGGTCATGCCGGCTTTTTTCAGCGGTTCGACTGCAAAATTGCCAATCAAGTACATGGCGGCCTCACCCTTGACCAACATAGGCAAAGCGTCTTGCCAATCAAAGCTGGCATGGTTAGCAATGTAGTAGCCAGGTTTGACCAGCTGGTCCCATTTATCAAACACTGCTGCTACGCGTTTGTCGGTGTAGGGCACTTTGCCGCTGGTCAAATCCATATGGAACTCGTAGCCGTTGACACGCAGATTCATGTAGTCAAACCAGCCACCTGTAGGCCACAACGCTTTGGTGCCAATAGCAAATGGAGCTACACCTGCACCTTTAAATTTGGCGCTAGCAGCCAGCAATTCGTCCCAAGTTTTAGGCACGGCAACACCGTTTTTGGTAAATACGCCTTTGTTGTAGTAAATGCCCCATTGGTAGTTGGTGTACGGTACGCCCCACTGTTTTCCATCTATGGTCATGGAACTGACAGTGGATTTAAGTTTGTCTATCAAGCCTTCTTTAGCCCACACATCCGAGACGTCTTCAAACTGCTTGGCTTTCACAAACGGTCCCATGCGGTTGCCCGCATACCATGTCACCACGTCGGGCGCATCTGCAGACAAGAAATTACGGATAGAGGTTTTATATCCTTCTTTATCAAACGTATTGACCTTTACTGTGACATCTGGATTAGCCTTCATAAATCCGTCGACCAATTGCTGCATTGCCGCCTTGGGTGCAGGATCAGATTGATCCGAATTGATCACCAATGTGCCAGCGTTAGCCATGCCGACCGACAGCCCCAGCACAGCGGCTGCAATGGAGGTTAGTAAAATTTTCTTCATGCTGATATCTCCTGTGTAATTGCTTTCATCTCGAATTGATATGAAGCGGGTTAATGAACTTGCCAAATTGCAATACCCTGCGGAGGAATCAGCGTATCCCCCAGCAGAATTTTGTGAGCTTGCGTTTGCGATTGCGCTAACAAGGCCTTTGGGCTCCATGCTGCAGCAGTTTCGGCAAAGTTCGCAGCCAATGTCAGTGGCCCCCACTGACTAATTCTTAGACCATCGGCCAGTCGCTGTGTCGCGAGTCCGGCTTGTGTGCATACATTGTCTAGCAAGTTGCGCCAATCGGCATCATCAAGACAGGTGCCAACATAAGTCAACTGGTGATGGCGTGTGACTATGGGCTTACCCTGTGAGTTGACCCACCATTTTGTGGCGCCTGCGCATTGCAAATCCTCAATCCAACGCCGCCCTGTTGCAATGGCATGCTGCGCGCCTGCTGCACTTGCGACAAATAATGGCACGCTTGAACCGTGCGCCATAGAGCCCACACGCTGCACCTTGACACCTGCTAGACGCATTAATGCACCTGGTGGCATCGGCTGCGATATGCTCATGTGTTCTGATTTGCTGCCCGCACGCGAGGCCACCACAATATGCGCTGTGCTTTGCGTCAGTTGCAGTAATAGCTGATCCGATACATTCCACTGCGCCGCCAGAATAATGCAGCTATAGATCGACAAATCAGCATCAGTAGACACGATATCTACGCTTAGCCCTAAGCTGCGCAAAGCACTGTAAATACGAAACACCTGCTCCAATGCGTTGTAATCTAAGCCTTGTGGTTGTATCTCAGCCATCCACATGGTCTCATAATCAAAAACTAAAGCAACTTGGGCTTTCACTATCAAATGCGGCAACGGGACATGGTCAGTGAGCGCTTTTATTTCGTTAGCTAGTTGCCTTACCTCTACCGCACCTTGTGCCTCGCTGTCATCGGGAGTCAGCAGGCCCGCGTGCATTTGCTCTTGTGCGTACGGCGTTTGTCGCCAACGAAAGTAGCTAACTAACCCGCAGCCATGCATCATCGCTTGCCAAGTCCATAAACGTACCATACCGTCTTTGGGAATAGGGTTCCAATGCGCCCAATTGACGGGGCCAGGTTGTTGCTCCATCACCCACCACTTACCTCCCTTGCACATGCCGCGGTACAAGTCGTAGTGAAATGACGGAATATCTGGGTGCCCCACCTCGGCCCACTGCTGCTTTTCTTGTGCGTTAAGAAAAAACATTTGTGTAAACCCAATCGGGTAACTGTCTAGCGCCGCCACATCCAGATTTTGGGAGACTTTGTAGTGGTCAAATTCCGTAAAGAAACCCATGAAGTTATGGGTTACCAAACGCCCTGGTGAGCCAGCTCGGATGATGTCCACTTGTTCGCGGTTAAATTCAACTACTTCATCCGATCCAAAGCGTCGCCAGTCCAAACGCAATGCAGGATGCGCCTCAGTCACCGTCTGCATAGGCGGATCAATCTCATCAAAGCTTCGGTAAGTTTGACTCCAAAAAGCTGTACCCCACGCTGCGTTAAGTTTATGCACAGTGCCATAACGTTTTGCCAACCAATTCCGGTAGCGCTGATGTGCAGATTCTGAAAAGCTTTGTACCGTGGAGTGACAACCATACTCGTTGTCAGTTTGCCACGCCACTACAGCTGGGTGGTTGCCGTAGCGTGACACTATGGCAGACGTAATTCGCCGCGATTGCGTACGAAATTTCTCGCTTGAAAAACAATAGTGTCGCCTCGACCCAAAGCGTTTCGGGTTGCCATTGGCATCTACTGCCAACATGCTGGGGTCTTGGTCAATCAACCATTTGGGCGGTGTAGCCGTAGGGGTGCATAAAATAATTTTCAATCCTGCACTGTGCAAAGTTTCAATTGCACGATCTAACCAAGCCCAATCAAACTGGCCGGGAGCAGGCTCAATCAAAGACCATGCAAACTCTGCGATGCGCACATGTGAAATACCCATATCCACCATGCGAGACGCATCGCTGGGCCAGTAGCTTTCAGGCCACTGTTCTGGGTAATAGCAAACGCCAAGTTGCATGGTCAATACGCAATTCTTATCAATGCAGGTGTGACGACGCTTTGAGCGCGTCATCAGAAATGCTGCGTGCTAGCGCTATGCCATTTGCATCAAATACATGCAGCGCATTAGCTGGTAATGATACCGCTACGCGGTCGCCTGCCGTATTGCCGCTGTGACCCGGCACTTTAATCATCCAAGAGTCTTGCGTTGTACCTGTATTATTTTGCTCAAAGTCCAAATACATATAAGTGGCTTCTCCCAAATGCTCTTGCCACATGACAGGCCGTGTGATGTGCTGAGTATGCGTACCCAGCACCATATGTTCAGGCCGAATGCCAATGACCACTGGAGATCCTGTTGCCAAGTGCCCACCTTGAACCTGCGCTTCTAACTCTTCACCCGAGCCAAGCTTGACCCGCACACTAGCATCTTGAACCGACATGAGTTTAGCCTGTACAAAATTCATCTTTGGCGAGCCTATAAAACTAGCGACAAATTGGTTATTGGGGCGGTGGTACAGCTCGAACGGCGTGCCGTGTTGCGCCACACTGCCATACTTAGCCACTGCATCGCCAGTGTTGAGCAGCAATATACGGTCAGCCAAGGTCATGGCCTCGACTTGGTCGTGCGTGACATAGACCGTGCTGGCCTTGCCAAACTCACGGTGTAGCTTGGCAATCTCAAACCGGGTTTGCACACGCAATGCAGCATCTAGGTTAGACAATGGTTCATCGAACAAAAACACGCCCGGCTCGCGCACAATGGCCCGGCCAATTGCTACGCGCTGACGCTGCCCGCCCGACAGAGCCTTGGGCTTGCGTTGCAGATAGATATCTAGTTGCAACATTTTGGCAGCAGCTTGTACGCGAACATCGATTAATTTGGGGTCCATCTTGGCTAAACGCATGCCGAACGACATGTTTTCGTACACCGTCATATGCGGAAACAGCGCGTAGCTTTGGAAGACCATAGCTACACCGCGCTCAGCGGGCGGCACGGTATTCATCAGTTTGTCGTCAATGTACAAATCTCCGCTGGTAATGTCTTCCAAACCAGCGATGGTACGTAGCAAGGTAGATTTACCGCAGCCTGAAGGCCCCACGAAAACGCAAAACTCGCCTTGCTTGATCTGTAAATCAACATCGCGAATGACCATCAGGCCATCTCCGTAAGATTTGTGCAGTGATCGAAGTTCTATGCTGGCCATGTGCTTTGGTTCCGTTCAGTGGCAGTGCATTACCAAAAATCTAATTATCTTTTTAATATTATTAGCAAATATTAGCAAAAACCCTTGGTTCGACTGCTAATTTGCATCTACGCGTACGCTTGCGCGTGAACACCGGATGAGGGTGTGCACACCCATTGCCGTGGTGCCGCGCCTTCAGGCGTCTGGTAGCTAATACGCAGCATGTCTTGTATTGATTGCACTTGCACTTGAGGTAAAAGTGCCACGACACACCCGCCAAACCCCCCCCCTGTCATGCGTGCCCCACCATGCTCGCCAATAGCGCTTTGCAGCAAGCCCACCAAGTGATCAATAGAAGGGGTTGTAATTTCAAAATCGTCTCGCATAGAAATATGTGATTGCGCCATGAGTTTGCCCATCAATGTCATATCAAACGAAGATAACGCGTGAGCCGCACGTTGCGTACGCTCGTTTTCACTGATTACATGCCGTGCACGGCGAAATTCGATTGGATTGAGCGCATCACGGGCAGTATGCAGCTCTGTTATGGTTACATCTCGTAATGCTTTAACTTTAAAGTGTGCAGCAACACGCTCACATTGCACTCTGCGCTCGTTATAAGCACTTTCTACCAAGCCACGGCGTACACCAGAGTGCACGATAAGTATGGCCATATCATCAGGCAGGGGTACAGCTTGCGTTTGCAAGCTACGGCAATCGATCAGCAAAGCGTGGTGCGCACGCCCCTGCGCAGACACCAACTGGTCCATGATGCCGCACTGACAGCCCACAAATTGATTCTCAGCAAGTTGCCCAATTTGCGCCAACTGAGTGGTGGTCATCTCTTGCCCGCAAGCACGTGCCAGCGCCATGCCAATAGCCACCTCTAGCGATGCCGACGAAGACAAACCAGCCCCTTGCGGTACATCTCCCGCTACTGATAAATCGACCCCTGACAGCGTAAAACCGTGCATACGCATAGCCTGCACCATGCCCCGTACATAATTAGCCCACTGCTGTACTGGGTGCGCTGTGTAAGGCGCATCTACAAAAAATTGATCGACCTGCTGAAAATCAGCGGCTACTATGCGAATCAGATGGTCAGCACGCGGTTTGGCAAACACCACCGTTTGAAAATCAATAGCACAAGGCAAGACAAACCCATCGTTATAGTCTGTATGCTCCCCGACTAAGTTAACCCGTCCGGGCGCAGATACCACCCAAGAAGGATCATCCTGCCAATGGTGCTGATAGGCAGCGAGCGCACGTTGGTAGGTGACGTTCGCATGGATAAAATTCACCGGCTGCTCCAATGTTGTAGAGTATGAATTCAACATCAGCGCACCAATGCACGCAGCTGCTGTGCAGCCTGCTCAGGCGTAATGTCGCGCTGCGGTTCACCAAGCATCTCAAACCCCACCATGAATTTGCGCACCGTTGCAGAACGTAGCAGTGGAGGATAAAAATGCGCATGCAATTGCCAGTGTGGTGCAGCTTCATCTTCAATCGACAACTTGTAAGGCGCAAAGTGCCAACCCATAGTGTAGGGAAAAGAACAGTCAAACAACTTGTCGTAGCAGATGGTTAACTGTTTGAGTATTTTGGCTAAATCAACTCTCTGCGCAACCGACAAATCAGTCATGCGTGGTATACGCGCCTTGGGCATGAGTAGTGTCTCAAAAGGCCAAGAAGCCCAATACGGCACCACGGCAAGCCAATGCTCTGTATCCACCACCACGCGCGTACCGCCGGCTAATTCGCGCTTCACATAATCAAGCAATAAATTACTGCGGTGGTGTTGCAAATACGCCTGTTGATATTCATCCTCTAACACCACCTCATGCGGAACAAAATGACTCGCCCAAATCTGGCCATGAGGATGAGGGTTTGAGCAACCCATGATGGCACCCTTGTTTTCAAACACCTGCACCCATGCATGCTGCGCAGATAGCTCTGTAATCTGCGACTGCCAAGTTTGAATCACACGGTCAATTTCAGCTTCGCTCAAATCTGCCATGCTTTTACTGTGATCTGGCGAATAACACACCACGCGGCAGGTGCCAGTAGCGGGCTCAAGCTGAAACAAGCCATCATCGCTACCAGCATGGCCATGCACATTTTCTGCCAACGCGCCTTTGTCCATCAAAGCGGCAAAATCGTTCTTGAAAACGTAGGTATCTTGGTACTGCGGGTTGCGCTCTCCAGTCACGCGTAAATTTCCCGCACACAAATAGCAGCTAGAGTCATGCGACGGGCGAGCTGCCTCGCTTTGCAATTCTTGCTGCCCTTGCCAAGGGCGCTTGGCGCGGTGCGGCGACACTACAACCCATTGCCCGGTCAGTGGGTTACGGCGACGGTGGGTGTGTTCGGCAATATTCAACACATGGATTTCCAATGTAAAAATGGTTGTTGCATATTGGCAGTTTATAGAGTATATTTTATTAATAATAATATTATCAAATCTCAGCAAAAACCCTATGATCTAGACAATGATCTACCCATACACAGATTTCAGGCAATTTCTGTCCAATATTTGCAAGCCTGTAGTGTTAGCATAAAAGCAACTGAAAATATTATTGCGGCACTATGGCTAAAGCGTCAAAACTCCCTAAAAAATCGGGCACCGTACCGCCGACCCGCGCCCAACGCCCCACCATGACCGATGTGGCCAAGCAAGCAGGCGTGTCGCAGTCAACAGTGTCGATGGTGCTCAACAACGTGACCAGCGCCCGCTTGTCACCCGAGACGCGTGGCAAAGTATTAGATGCGGCCCTAAACCTAGGTTATCAGCT
>JANLPQ010000008.1:0-2332 GCA_031367325.1 Polaromonas sp.
GGCTGTCCAGTGCTAAATAATCGCCGTAGCTCATCGACTGGCTAAAGTCCGTTTGCGCGCCTGAGGCTGCCAAAATATGTGCAGCGGTAGCAAGCGGTTCAGCCGCAGGTGATTTATCTTTAGCTGTCATAGCGTGGTATGTGTTGGATCAAAGCAGTTTGAAATACACCCTAACAGCGCTTAAGTCACCGCTTGTTTGCGGTTAAATTCTGGCCTTTGCCATTCACCTGTAGCCATGACTTGGTGCAAATGTTCTACCGCGTGCCACACATCGGCAAAGCCAAGGTATAACGGCGTAAAACCAAAACGCAAAATATCTCTGCAGTCCGCTGAGCCCGCTGGCGCGCTGGGGTCACCTGCGCGAAAATCGCCAATCACACCGCGCTCTATCAACGCCTGCATGATGGCATAGCCACCGCTGGCAAAGTAAAAGCTCACATGCGACCCGCGCACCGCATGAGCGCGCGGTGTGGCCAGACTAAGCCCCGTGTTGGCACAGCGCGATTCGACCAATTGGATAAATAAATCTGTCAACGCTAGCGATTTAGCGCGTAGCGCAGCCATGCCGCCCAACGGCTCGGCGGCCAGCACGCTGTCTAGCCCGCAGCCTAGCGCAGCCATGCTAATGATAGGCTGCGTGCCGCACAGCGCACGCGCCACGCCGTGTGCAGGCTGGTAATCAGGTGTAAAGGCAAACGGTGCAGCGTGGCCCCACCAGCCTACTAAGGGCTGCTCAAAATTGTTGGCATGGCGCGGGTGCACCCACAAGAATGCGGGCGCACCGGGCCCGCCATTTAAATATTTGTAGCCACAGCCCACGGCAAAATCAGCATCCGCTGTGTGCAGGTCGATTGGCACCGCGCCTGCGCTGTGCGCCAGGTCCCACACCGCCAGTGCACCTGCAGCGTGCGCTTGGGCGGTGATGGCGGCCATGTTGTGCATCGCGCCACTGCGGTAGTGCACGTGCGTCAGCATGACGATAGCGACCTCGGGTGTGAGGGCCGCGCTTATCTCATGCGCCTCTACCAGCTTTAGCGTCAAGCCGTGCTGGGCGCACAGGCTTTGCGCAATGTACAGGTCGGTAGGGAAGTTGCTGCGCTCCGACAGCACTATATTTTTAATGCTATTTTGGCCTGTAGATCTCGTATTATCTGCTCGAGCAGCTATTAATATCGCAGCATGCATCACTTTAAACAAGTTAATCGATGTGCTGTCGGTAGCTACCACCTCGCCTGCGCGCGCACCGATCAGCTGGGCGATTTTGTCACCTGCGTGCTGTGGCGATTCAAACCAGTTGGCACTGTTCCAGCTGCGAATCAAGCCGACGCCCCATTCCTTTTTCACCACATCGGCCACGCGCTGTGCAGTAGCCACAGGCAATACGCCCAGCGAGTTACCGTCGAGGTAAATCACCCCGTCTGGCAGGCTGAATAATTTGCGCAGGCTGCGAAGCGGGTCTGCGGCATCCAGCGCTTTGCAGTCAGCCAAGGTGTTCACATTTTGGGAAGTATTTAAAGTCATAGCTACTGAAGGTATCACCGTTCAAAAAGCTGCGGTGTCGGTTATTTCCAACATCGTGCAAAAAAGCCTTTTACTGCCGCTGAACTTATGCCGCCACCTTACCCAGCAGTAGATATTCCATCAACGCTTTTTGCACATGCATGCGGTTTTCTGCCTCATCCCACACCACGGATTGTGGGCCGTCGATGACCTCGGCGGCCACTTCTTCGCCGCGGTGGGCAGGCAGGCAGTGCATAAACAAGGCGTCGGCTTGCGCAGCTTGCATCATGTCTTTGTTGACACACCAGTTGGCAAAGGCTTTTTTGCGCGCTTCGTTCTCGGCCTCAAAGCCCATGCTGGTCCACACGTCGGTGGTCACTAAGTGCGCGCCTTCGCAGGCCTGTAGTGGGTCACTACAAAGTTGATAGCTGCTTGAGCAGGATTCACCTGGGTTAGAGCCTGATTTACCTAATAAATTAGACAGTCTGGCAGGGTCAATCTCATAACCACTGGGCGTGCTGACGTTGACCTTAAAACCTAAGATGGCAGCCGCTTGCAGCCATGTGTTGGCCATGTTGTTACCGTCGCCTACCCAGGCTACGGTTTTACCTTTGATCGAGCCGCGCTGCTCTTCAAAGGTAAAAATATCAGCCATGATTTGGCAAGGATGAAACTCATTGGTCAGGCCGTTAATCACCGGCACGCGGCTGCACGATGCAAAGGCCTCCAGCTTGGTTTGCTCGTAGGTGCGAATCATCACCAAATCGACCATACGGCTGATGACTTTGGCGCTGTCTTCAATCGGCTCGGCGCGGCCCAGCTGGCTGCCCTC
>JANLPQ010000043.1:0-46552 GCA_031367325.1 Polaromonas sp.
GCTTGGTTTTTACTGGATTGTTATTTTTTAAGGTGATTTTCTTGCATCGTTTCTTGGGGTGATTGAGTAGATTGCTGATATTGAAAAATGCAATTCTTGTACGGGAGCTGGCAGGCGGTGTACTCAGCGCAGCGGCATAAAGGGGGAGTCGGCGGCCCTAGGCCGCCACGGAGGACAGCCGCGTAGCTGAGTACGCCGCCTGCCAGCTCCCGTACAAGAATTGCATTTTTCAATATCAGCAATCTACTCAATCACCCCAAGAAACGATGCAAGAAAATCACCTTAAAAAATAACAATCCAGTAAAAACCAAGCAAACACATCACAAAATATCAAAGTGATGCATGCCAAAAGCACCCTTTTTGGCATCTGCAAAATACCGCTCTAACGTATCACGCACCGTGCGAAAAGCGATCTGGTCCCAAGGAACATCGGCCTCGCTAAACAAACGCGCCTCCATAGTTTCAAAGCCCGGGTTGAACCGGTCGCTAAGTAGCGTAGCGCGGTAGAAAAAATGCACTTGCCCTACGCGCGGCACATTGATCAGCGTGAAAAGACTGTGCATCTCAATCTGCGCGCCCGCTTCTTCGTCTGTCTCACGCGCTGCACCTTGTGCTGCTGTCTCGTCTAGCTCCATAAAGCCCGCTGGCAGCGTCCAAAGGCCTTTGCGTGGTTCGATATTACGTTTACACAGCAACACTTGGCCGATAGTGTCTTGGCCGTCGGCACCGTGCCATATGGGCACCGTGCCTACCACGTTCAGCGGGTTTTCGTAGTGCACTGTGCCGCAAGCGGGGCATACGGCACGCTGTTTAGTGTCGCCATCATCGGGCTGGCGGTAGGTGACGCCAGTGCCGCAGTTTTTGCAGTGTTTGATGGGTTGACGTGGGTACATGCGCCCAAGTGTACGCAAAAACGCCCAAGGTTCCGGGTGGAGCCTTGGGCGAACAGACGAATACGAGGGTTAAGCGGCAGCATGATGCTACCGCGACTTCAAGCGATAAAGGTCACACTTTTTTAACCGGAGCTTTAACGGCTGCTGGCATAGCTTTGGCGGGCGCGCTAGCTGCGCTGGTGTGCTTGGCGATCAAGCTGCGGGCGGTATCTAGTAGTTTTTGGCCGTCGAAGCCGCGTTTTTTCATGTCTTCAACCCACTCTACCTCTACCAAGCGCGATGCGCGGCGAAACTGCTGCGCCTCTTCAACGCCCACAGTAAAGATGGTGTTATTGCGGTCTGTGGCCGACTTGCGGCCAGCTGTATCACCTGCTTGCTGCGTTTTGCCTAGCCACGCGGAGGTTTCCATGCCAGAGTTGTTATCGATGACTTTCTTCAGGTCTGCGGGCAGGCTGTTGTACTTGGCTTTGTTCATGGCCATCACGAAAGTGGTGGTGTACAGCGCACCGCCTGCGGGGTCAAACTCGGCGTGGAACTTGGTCAGTTCTTGTACCTTAACGCTGGGCACCACTTCCCACGGAATCACCGCACCTTGGATGGTGCCTTTGGACAGTGCATCAGGAATGCCGGGCAGTGGCATGCCCACAGGCGTAGCGCCTAGGCTGCCCATCAGCTTGGTTACTTGGCGGGTAGGGGCGCGCATTTTCAGTCCTTTGAGGTCGGCTACTGATTTGACGGGTTTTTCTACGGTGTGGATCACCCCTGGGCCGTGTACCTGCAAGGCAAGCACTTGAACATCTTTAAACTCGTCAGCCGCCATGGTTTGTACATATTCCCAATAGGCTTTTGATGTAGCCTCGGCATTGGTCATCATGAACGGCAGCTCAAACACCTCTACCCGCGGAAAGCGCCCGGCTGTGTTGCCAGGCAGTGTCCAAATAATGTCGACCACGCCGTCGCGCGCTTGGTCGTACAACTGCACGGGCGTGCCGCCTAGCTGCATGGCAGGGTAGCCTTCAAATTTGATGCGCCCGCCTGACTCTTTCTCTACTTTGTCCATCCATGCCTTGTGCATGTTGAGCCACACGTTCGATTGCGGCGACATGAAGGTGTGAAACTTCAGTATCACTACCGGCTGCTGTGCCAGAGCGGACAGGGCAGTGCTGCCTACTGCAGCGGCAATGCCAGATTTGATAAGAGCGCGACGTTGAATCATGAAAGAAAACTCCAAAAAGTAGTGGGTGTAAAGATAACGCACGAAGCGCTAAAAAGTTGATCGGAAATACCCTGAAAATTCAGTTCTATTGCATAAACCGCAGCACATACAGCGAAATAGACGGGAACAGCAGTAGCAAAATAGTGCGCACTGTGTCGCTGATTAAAAATGGCATCACACCACGGTAGCTCTCGGCAATCGGCACAGCATTGCCTTTGCCTTTGGTCATGCCGTTAACGACATACACATTCAGCCCCACCGGCGGGGCCAGCATGCCAAAGCCCACTGTCATCAGCACCATGATGCCAAACCAAATGGCGGTGTACTCTTTGCTCATGCCAAAGTCTAGGCCCATGATCATGGGGAAAAAAATAGGGATGGTCAGCAAGATCATCGATAGCTCGTCCATCACAGCGCCTAGCACCACATAAAACAGCATGATGGCGGCCACCACCATGACAGGGGATAAGCCCCAAGACCCTACCACCTGCGCCAGCTGTGCGGGTACTTGGGTCAGCGCTAGCGAGGAGTTCATCAAATCAGCACCTAAAAAGATCAAAAAGATCATGGCCGAGCTTTCTGCCGTGGCGTAAAAGCAGTTTTTAAACTTTTGCCACGTCATCTCGCGTTTGAGCAAAGCGGCAATAAAGGTAGTAAATGCACCTACCGCTGCGCCCTCGGTGGGCGTAAAGTAGCCACCGTAAATACCGCCAAACACGATGATAAAAATAGCTGCAATCGGGCCAATGCCTAGCAAGGCGCTGGAGATATTGTTTTTTGCTATCTCGTCTTTGTCTGGGGCATGGCCGGGCACTACGCGAACGTAGATGGCAATGGCAATCATGTAGCCCAGCATGGCGATGATGCCGGGCACCATGGCAGCGGCAAACAGCTTGGCAATGTTTTGCTCCGTCAAAATAGCATAAATCACCAGCGGCACCGACGGTGGAATCAAGATGCCCAGCGTGCCGCCCGCCGCCAGCGTACCCGTGGTTAAGCGGCCCGAGTAGCCGTGTTTGCGCATTTCGTCATACGCTACGTTGGTAATCGTAGCTGCTGTGGCCACTGACGACCCACAGATAGCGCCAAATGCCGCACACGCCAACACCGCGCCCATGGCCAAGCCGCCTTTAAAGCGGCCCATCACTCCGGCAGCAAAGCTAAACAGCGCCTTGCTGATACCGCCTTGCGTGGCAAAGTGGCCCATCAAAATAAACAGCGGTATGACCGACAGGTCGTAGCTGGCAAAGCGGGCGTAGGCTTGGTTGTTTAAAAAGTTGGCCAGTGGGCTCCAGCCTGTTTGCACCACATAGCCTATGGCACCAGCTACAAACATGCACACCGCTATAGGTACGCGCACCGCCATCAGCAACAGCATGATGGCAAAAATCGACAAAGCTAATTGGATGGCGGTCATACGGCAAGCTCTGGGTTGGCTTCGGTATGGCTGGGTGCAAAACCAAAAACTACTTGGTACAGCGCAATGATGGTGGTCAATACCAAGGGCGGCACCATCAGGCTGTACACAATCCACTCAGGAAAGCCCAGCATCATCGTGCCACTTTGGGTGGTCCATGCGTTTAGCCCACCCAAAGTGGTGCGCCAAGCCATCAGCCCCATCACGCAGGCCAGCAGCAGTGTGCCAAACCGCTCCATCGCGTCTTGCGCTTTTTCTGGCGCTTTGGTGGTGAAAAAATCTACCAAGATATTGCCGCGTTTAAACTGGCACCATGGCAAAAATAATGCAATGGCCGCACCTGCCGCCGCGCCAGACAATTCAAAATCGCCTACCACCGTCTTGCCAATAGCCTCCCGTCCCACTACGCTCATGCAGGTCATCAGCGTGATAAAAATCAGCAACAAGCCAGCAGCAATCGCGCACAGTTTGGCAAGATTCTCTAATAATTTAGACATAAGTTAGCAAAGTAGTAAAGTGATAACGCTATAAATAAAATAGCTTTTTGAGCAGGATTTACTTGGGTTAGAAGCCTAAAACACCTATAAAAACGATGTTCTAGAGCGTTGTTAGACTACTTTGACCGTGATACTTTGCAGGCCAGCGACGGCACCCACCATCGTGTCACCTGCTACCACGGCGCCCACGCCTTCGGGTGTGCCGGTATAGATCAAGTCGCCGGGTTGCAGCTCCCACGCGGCAGACAAGTGCTCAATCGTCTCGGCCATGTTCCAGATCAGCTTGCTGACATTGCTGCGCTGGCGGTCTGCACCGTTGACTTGTACCGACAATTCGGCATTCACAATGTCGCCCGCTTGGGCTGCTGGGGTGATAGGCCCGATGGGGGCAGAATGGTCAAAGGCTTTGCCAATGCACCATGGGCGGCCCGCTTTTTTCATCTCGCCTTGCAAGTCGCGGCGTGTCATGTCTAGGCCTACAGCGTAGCCAAAGATATGTTGCATAGCGTCGGCAGCCTTGATGTTTTTGCCGCCCGTACCGATGCAGGCCACCAGCTCAATCTCGTGGTGGTAATTCTTAGTCAAGCTAGGGTAGGGCACAGTAGCTGTCTCGCCAGCGTTCACTGCGACAATCGCGTTAGTGGGCTTTAGGAAGAAAAACGGCGGCTCACGGCCGGTAAATCCCATTTCCTTGGCATGTTCTTCGTAGTTGCGGCCTACGCAATAAATACGGTTAACGGCAAAGCGCTCTGCGCGGCCTACTACAGGCACGCTGACGATAGCGGGAGGTGTAAAAACATAGCTCATAGGTCGATTCTTTCTTCTCGGTGAATGCCCAATGCCTCATGCACCGGGCGGTCTGAATAGCTAAACAGTACGCAGCCTGCGCTACTGCTCAGTTGCAAAGTGTGCCATGACGGCACAACAAAATTATCTCGCGGGCCAAAGGTAAATTGTGTAGCGCCGTGGTGTGACGTGATATGCGCTGTACCCGTGCCCTCGACCACGCTGAATACGGCACCATCGGTTTGTCGGTACGGCTTGCCGCTAAATCCCGGCGGTAAAAGCTGCATAAAAGTACCCATCGTGGGCATAGCCCAGCCGCCAGTGAGCGGGTGGGTGTAGCGCAGCTTAATGCCGTCCCACGCGTCTACCGGTGCGGCGCGCTCTAGCTGGTGCAAGGCATCGCGGGTACGGGCGTAAGGGTAGCTAAAAATAGGACTGGTTTTGCCGTAGGGTGATACGCCGCGCACCGGGGCCATATTGTGGCCGTAGCGGGCAAAGCTGCTGCCCTCGGGCGTTTTAATTTGTTGTGATTTTGACGTGTCGTTTTCGGCAAAGCCTGCGTCGAAGAAACGCAGCATCGGGATGTCTAGGCCATCAAGCCATACCATCGGGCCGATGGCTTCGTTACCATGCGCCTCAGGTTTTTGACCACGCTTTACTTCGTAACCATGGTCGTGCCACGCCATAGACGGCGTGGTAATAAAGTCGCCCGGTTGCATGGTGGTGCGCTCGCCGTCCACAGCGGTGTAGGCACCCGAGCCTTCCACAATAAAGCGCAGTGCAGACTGTGTATGGCGGTGGCTAGGCGCTACCTCGTCGGGCAAGATTAATTGCAGGCCAGCGTACAGCGACTGCGTAATGCAGCTTTGGCCCCGCAGGGCCGGATTTTCTAAAATGAGTACACGTCGAATCGCCTCTTCGGCGGTAATGGCTGCACCTGCCCTCATTAAAAAGGGCCGCACATCAGCATATTTCCACAATGCTGCCACGCATGGCGTTGCGGGCTGCGGTGGTACTAGCGCGTGCAGCACCTCCCACAGTGGTGTGAGGTGCTGTGGAGCCATGTCGGCGTAAAGCCGTGCGCGGTCAGGGTGGTGCGTTGATGTCATCGGCGTAGCTTTACTCTATCTTGATACCGCGTGTTGCGATGATGCCGCTCATGATGGCGGCTTCAGACTTCACGCGGGTTTGCAAGCCCTCGGGCGATGAGCCCACGGCCTGCCAGCCTTGGTTGAACAGTTTTTGCCGTGTGTCAGCCTCGCGGATGGCTTTGCCCACCTCTACAGCTAATTTGCTTTTAGCAGCGGCAGACAGACTGGCAGGGCCGACCAATGCAGTCCACACCTCCAGGTTAAAGTCGCGCAAACCTGCCTCTGCCAGTGAGGGTACGTCGGGCAGCAGCGTGCTGCGACCACCTGTTGCGCCTATCACCTTGAGCTTGCCAGCGCGCACCTGAAGCATAGCCACACCTGGTGCCATTAGCGCCATTTGCAGCTGGCCACCTAGCAGAGCAGTAGCCACTTGCGGGTAGCCAGAGTAGGGCACGTGCACTGCATTGATGCTGCCGACTTTGGACTTCAAATATTCCATGCCTAAGTGGCCGACGGTGCCGTTACCGGGGCTGCCGTAATTCCATTTGTCGCCACCATTGCGTGCGGCTGTAAAAAAGTCTGCTCCTGCGGGCTGGTCGGGTGTGGTGACTAGTACCAAAGGTGAGGTGGCTAGCAGGGAGATGTAGGTAAAGTCTTTGGCAGGGTCGTATGGCAGCTTGCTGTAGAGCATTTTGGCCGATGTCAAATTGCCATTGATGACTACACCTATCGTGTGATCGTCGGTGGCCTTGCTCACTGCGTCGGCTGCAATATTGCCGGATGCGCCGGGGCGGTTTTCTACAATTACGGGTTGCCCCAAAGCCTTGGCCAATGGCTCGGCCAAAGTACGTGCAGCTATATCAGGCGTGGTACCACCAGGGAACCCAACCAAAATCTTGACTGGCTTCGTAGGCCAAGTGTCAGTAGAGTTTTTAGTTAATTTTTGTGCGGAAACCGTGGCAGAAGCTGCCAGCCAAGCTACTATAACTATAGCAGCTAAAGTGATAGTGCGGCGAACTTGCATGGTGCTCCTGAAGTTAATTTCTATTGCCTACAGCGTAGTGTAATTTGCTGGCATGGCTATAGGGAATTAACCGTTGTGGGGCTGTGTAGCCGGGGTGTTGCGTGGGTTGACTCGGCGCTAAATATTGTATCGGGGTCAATGCCGTCGTACATCCACTTTAACCCGGCAAAGCCTGCGCTCTCGCTGCCGCTTTGGAACATGCTGTTGCGCAGTTCACGCGCTGCGCCGCTGGCGTGGTAGATGTCGCCATACATGCGTGCGGTCAGTTGCACTCGGGCTGTGCGCAGGTAGCGTTTGGCTTGATAGGCTTGAAAAGCCAGCGCAAAGTCCCCTTGGCAATGCTCCAGCGCTTTGCCTAACACAACAGCGTCTTCAATGGCTTGACCAGCGCCTTGCGCTAGGTACTGCAGCATGGGGTGCGCCGCATCGCCCAGCAAAGTCACGCAACCATCACTCCAGTTTTTAACGGGTTCGCGGTCGCATAGCACCCACATTTTCCAAACATCTATTTTGGCCAGAAGCGCCTTGACTGTAGGGTGTGCATCTTTGAATCGTTCAGTTAATTCAGAAGTATCGCCGTAAGTGTCCCAGCCTTCATCGTATTTATCGCTGTGAAATACAGCCACCAAATTGAACAGCTCGCCTCGGCGCATTGGGTAGGTAACAAGGTGGGTTTTTTCGCCACCCCACAGCTGCACTTCATCGCTCCACAGGTCTGCAGGTACATCTTGTTTTTTTAGCACAGCGCGATAGGCAATGTGGCCGCTGACACGCGGTTTACCGTCGCCTACGATAGCTTGGCGGATTTTGCTCCACAGGCCATCGGCACCGATCAATGCGGCGCCTTGCAAGGCTTCACCATTTGCCAAAACTGCCGTGACTACCTTGCCGTTTTGTGTGAACGATTCGACTTTGGCGTTAGTGCGTAACGTAATACCCGGCTGCGCGCGGCAGGCATTAAGCAATACGTCATGCAAGTCTTTGCGGTAGATGACACCATAAGCGAAGCCGCCATACGCCGCACGTGCAGCATCGCCCATGGTCATGCGTACCACTTGCTCCCCGGTACACACATCGCGCATACCCACAGCAGGGGGAAAGTAAGCTGAAGCGTTGACCTGGTCTGTAAGGGCCAAATAGGCCAGCATTTTAAAAATGTTGGGACCTAACTGAATGCCGGCTCCAATCTCACCAAACTCACTGGCTTGCTCAAGCATTGTGACTAAGTAGCCTGCGCGCGCTAGCACAAGCGCAGCAGCGGCACCGCCAATTCCGCCACCAGAGATTAGGATGGGTAAATACGATTTGGGTTGCATGTTTAAATCATATGTATACATATCATATGCATACATAGTAATAACCCTAGCAATCGCATTCAATCCTATAATTTCAGTTATGCAAAGTTTCGATTTCGTTAATGCCCCTGGTCATTTGGTGCGCCGTGCGCACCAAATGTCTATTGCGCTGTTTGCCCAAGAGCTGGCCGCATTTGATGTAACCGCTGTGCAGTTTGCTATTTTGCAGACGCTGCTAGACACGCCAGGTGCAGACCAAGTTACCGTAGCGCAGGCCGTGGCTTTGGATGCTGCAACCTCGGGTTCCGTCATTGGCCGATTAGAAGCACGCGGATGGCTGCGGCGTGAGGCTGACGCGCAAGACAAGCGGCGCAAACTGCTGTGGCTTACCGTACAAGGCAAGCTGGCTGCTAAACAAATGCAACGGCCTGCGGTAGCGGTGCAAACTAAGTTGCTGGCAGGGCTGACCGAAGCAGAAAAAAAACAATTGGTGTATTTGCTACAAAAAATCTGTGCGAATTAAACACTCGCTGAATGAAGGCTAAATTAGCCAACGCCGCGTCGCACGCGCTAGCGTAATCTGCGAAACGCCGCCAGTTCGTCGCGCAGCCGTTCAAACTCGGCCAGCATAGCTTTGTCAGCGGTGTAGAACACCGCAAATTTGCCCAGCAAAGTACGGCAATACAGGCGCGGAGCAATCAACCAGTCCAGGCCCGGCACGCGAATCAGTTTCACATAGGCTAGCTCGCGCAGTTCTAGCTGCTTGTTCCAAACAAAAGTTTGCTTTAAATGGGTGGATGTGAGCGTGGTCACACTGATCAAAATGCACCACAGCGTGTAGACCATCAAAGCCAAGGCGGATAGTGCCCATACCAAACCTGAACCAAAGACGCCAGCTTTAGCGGCTGTAGCCGCTGCTGCAGCGCTAGCGCTGGTTACCGTAGGCGCGGCAGTGAGGTGACCACCCGACCACAGGGCATAGACACCATAGGCACACCACATTACTAAAGCGACAGCCAACGTGCAAAACATGTTGGAGAATGCGCGGCGTTGCATAGTGGCTTCTGCGGGCTGAAACGGAAAGGGCGCAGGGCCTAGCTGTTCAACCAAGTTAGGCATAGGCGAGGGCTGTGTCATTCAATACTTAATAAGTCATAGCCAAGAAAAATAAAAAACGCCCCTGATGGCAAGTCATGTCAGGGGCGCACTCAAGGCGTTGTTGTGGACTGGCTATTTTTTCTCTTTGAATAAATCGTCAATTTTTTGCTGCTCGTCATCACTTGCTTTTTTCGCAGCTGAGGCAGCGGCTGCGGAATCAGCTGCCGCATTTTCGGCGGCTGTGCCTGTAGTGGCGGGTGCAGATGCCGCTGGTACAAGTATGCTGGATGGACTCTTGGACGCAGCATCTGCGTCTGCAGGTATTTCGATCTTGACTTTGTCAATGTCAACTTCGACTTCTTTGTCTAAAAATACTGTGACGGTTTGCGGCACAAAAATGACCACCACTACCAAAATTAACTGCATGATGACCCAAGGAATAGACCCTAGGTAGATGTCGTTGGATTTGACTGCTTCAGGAATACGTTTTTCTTTAAATAACGTATCTGCGATACCGCGCAGGTAAAACAATGCAAAACCAAAAGGGGGATGCATAAAGCTGGTTTGCAAGTTAACGCACAACAGTACACCGAACCAAATCAAGTTAATGCCCAGCTTGTCGGCTACAGGTGCCAGCATGGGCACAATGATGAAGGCGATTTCAAAGAAGTCTAAGAAAAAGGCCAAAAAGAACACAAAAACGTTCACCACGATCAAGAAGCCAACTTGACCGCCTGGCAAACCTGTGAGCAAATGTTCTACCCATTTAGAACCATCTACACCCTGAAACACTTGGCTGAACACGCGTGAGCCTATCAAAATAAACACTACCATGGCTGTTAAGCGCATAGTGCCTACCATGGCCTCCCACAGCAACGCTTTGGTCAGGCGCTTGTACGACGCCGCCAGTATCAAACCGCCCACCACACCCATGGCACCGGCCTCGGTAGGCGTTGCAATAGCGGTGTTTTGAAAAGGCAGCCCGCCCATAGACCCCAGCACGGTAAAGATCAGCAGCGCCGAAGGAATAATGCCGCGTAAACATTTAGACCATAGTGCCCAGCCGTTAAGAGTGCGGGCTGTTTTGGGCACGCCCGGCACATAGTGAGGTTTGACTACGCTCAGGCCATAGGTATACATCGCAAACAGCAAAATCTGCAGAATCGACGGACCCCAGGCACCTTTGTACATGTCGCCGACAGGGCGGCCCAGCTGGTCTGCCAACACCACCAATACCAAGGACGGTGGCACCAGCTGTGTGATGGTTCCAGACGCTGCCAGTACGCCAGTGGCGTAACGCATGTTGTAGCCATAGCGCATCATCACGGGCAGCGAGATCAGCGCCATGGCAATAACCTGGCCTGCCACGGTGCCAGTAATGGCGCCCAAAATAAAGCCTACTATGATGACTGAGTAGCCCAAGCCGCCTTTGACGGGGCCAAACAACTGGCCCATTGAGTCGAGCATATCTTCCGCTAAGCCGCATTTTTCTAAGATGGTTCCCATGAATGTAAAGAACGGAATGGCCAGCAGCAAGTCATTGCTCAATATGGAGAACAGTGCCAATGGCAAATTGCTCATGTAGGCAGAAGGGAACCAGCCCATGTAGATAGCGTAAAAACCGCAACCCAAGCCCAGCGCAGACAAAGAAAACGCGACTGGAAACCCGATCAACATAATGACGATGAGGCCTGCAAACATCAGCGGGGGGAAATTTTCAATCAACATAGGTGTGCTTTATTCAAAATGAGGGTGCGAACGCAGAGGTATCAATAGCAGTTCAGACTACTGAATAGGCTTCTCGTAATGGGTGTCCATCTCGAACTTGCCTGCCAGATAAGCTACGCGTTTGATGATCTCAGACACACCTTGCGCAAACAGCAGACCAAAGCCTAGAGGAAGCATCAAAATAGCGGGCCAGCGAATCAAGCCGCCCGCGTTTTGGCTCATTTCTTTGGATAGAAAAGCTTGGTAAAAGTACGGTGCAGACATGGTGAGCAGCATGCCCACCACAGGCAGTAAAAAGAATGCTAGACCAAACAAATCCACATACACAGGCCCGTTGCCCTTGAGCTTGCCGTAGATCAAGTCAACCCGCACGTGTTCGTTGACTTTGAGCACAAAAGGCGCACCCAGCATGACGGTGGCAGCAAACAAATACCACTGAATTTCTAGCCATCCATTAGAGCTTAGGTTCATACCGTAACGCACAAAAGCATTGCCAGCGCAAATCATGGCGGATATGAGCACGGCCCAGGCCGCCAGCTTGCTAAATTTTTCGTTGATCCAGTCGACAGCCAAGGCAAACTTTAAAAGCACAGACATAGATAGCTCCATTGGTATATGCAAGCATTGTCGCAAATACTGAGCCGAAGGCACTGGCAGAACCCTGACATAGCAATGTCGGGTTAACCCTAAACTATGGCCCGCTGAAGGCAGATGTAAAACCAGGCGCAACGCGCATACCGTGCACTGCGCTGGCCCATAATGCACAGCATGCAGGTTATGCCATCCAGTGCTGTAGATAGTCCGAGCGTGTTTCAAGCAGGCCGCGATGTGTTGTCGCTGGCGCTGATGGACGCGCGCAACCACACCCTGTATACGCTGGGGCAGTTTGAAGCGCTACTGCCTGAGCTGCAATCGCCACAGGCGCTAAGTGCACTGCAAATCAAACAACTCAACCCGCCGCTGTGGCTGCTGGGTTATGTGGGGTGGTTTCAAGAATGGTGGATAGGCCGCAACACGCAACGCGCGCTGGGCGCGCAGTGCCCAGCGTTGCCTACGCGCCTAGCATCGATCGAGCCACGCGCAGACCTGTGCTGGAACCCTCTGTTGACTCAGCGCCCTAACCGCTGGACGCATGCTTACCCTGACCCCGGCAGTATCAAAGCGTATTTACTAGAAACACTGGAGACCACCCTGGAGCTGCTAGAAAAAACGGATGACCGTGATGCGGCGCTGTACTTTTATCGCCTAGCTTTGGCGCGCGAAGATCAAATAGGCGAGCAACTGGCAGTGTTGGCGCAGGCGCTGGAATTAAAAATTAGCTTGCCTGCCAGCCCTACGTACCAACACCGCGCGCCGCTGTGTATGCCTGCGACGCAATGGACAATGGGCTTGGCGCGAGAAGGTTTTACTTGGGACAACGAAGCAGGCGCGCATACGGTGGCCGTTCCTGAATTTGAAATCGATGCCCAGCCTGTGAGCTGGGCTCAGTACGTAGAATTTACCGCTGATGGCGGCTATGACGACGCGCAGCACTGGTCGCCCCAAGGCTGGGACTGGCTGCAAGCCGCAGCGCTGGCCGAAGGGCGGCGTGGCCCACGCTACGTAGAGCAGATAGGCGTGACCAGCGGGGCCGTGCTCACACGCCGCTTTGGCCAAGACCGGCGCGCTGCAGGTAGCGCCAGCGCCATGCACGTGACGTGGCACGAAGCGCAGGCCTACGCCAATTGGGCTGGGCGCAGGCTAGCTACCGAGGTAGAGTGGGACATTGCTGCCCATAAAGCGCAAGGTATGGGCTACCGATGGGGCGATGTATGGGAGTGGACCGCCAATACCTATCGCCCTTACCCCGGTTTTGTAGCCGGGCCATGGACCGACTACAGCGCCCGCAGCTGGGACCACGCCAAGGTGTTGCGCGGGGCGTCATTTGCCACCCGCGCGCGGATGAAGCAGCCCAGCTTTCGCGGGTTTGCGCGGGTTGATACCGATGTGGGTTTTTTGGGGTTCCGCACCTGCGCTTTGTAATGCCTAAAGTGATAAATATAGAAGTGTTTTAGCCTTTTTAGGCCGTAGAACCTGCTCAAGCAGCTATGAAATTAATAGTAATTTCTGTTTGCTGATTGTCCACAGCCCCTGTAAACACCAGGCAAATATTTGCATATCTGTACAGCGCTATGGTGCGGTGCCGTGCTGCGGCGGCTAAGATTGGGGTAGTTATGCCAGCCTCCATTTTTGCGAAAGCGCGTCCATTCAGTGCAAGATAGTCTTCTTCACGCGCTGCGTTTGCTGGGCAGTTTTGAACCTGTGCTGTGGTCCATCATTGCGCGCTCGGTGGCAGTCAGTGGACTGGCGTGTGCATTGGCGTGTGGGCTAGGGCTGCTGATGGGCGCTTACTTGGGCGTGGCGCGTTTTGCAGGGCGCACCGCAGTGCTGGCGGTGCTCAATACCTTGCTGGCACTGCCCGCCGTCGTGGTGGGCCTGCTGGTATATGTGCTGCTGTCGCGCAGTGGGCCGCTGGGGTTTTTGGGGTGGTTGTTTTCTTTTAAGGCGATGGTGCTGGCGCAGGCCGTGCTGGTGCTGCCGGTGGTCACAGCGCTGACTCGGCAAGCTATAGAAGACGCGCAAACGGCGCATGGTGAGCAACTGCAGTCGATGGGCGCTGGCACAGTCCAGCGCAGCCTGCTGCTGGCGTGGGACGAGCGGTATGCGCTGCTCACCGTGTTAATTGCAGCCTTTGGCCGCGCCATATCTGAAGTGGGGGCTGTGATGATTGTGGGCGGCAATATCGATGGGTTTACCCGCGTAATGACCACAGCCATTGCGCTGGAAACTAGCAAAGGTGACTTGCCTTTGGCGTTGGCCTTGGGTGCGGTACTGCTGCTGCTGGTGCTGCTGCTGAACGTTGGTGTGGCGGCTATCAAATATTGGCGCGAACGTGTAGAGGTGCAGGCACTATGACGGCTACTGTTTTGCAGCTGAATCAAGCTGGCGTGCGCTGGGGCCGGGTGCAGGCGCTGCAAGGCGTGTCGCTGCAGGTGCAACGCGGCGAATGCATAGCGCTGGTGGGCAGTAACGGCAGTGGCAAAAGCACGCTGCTGCGGTTAGCGCATGGACTGGTGTTGCCCACAGCAGGCACGGTGCAGCGCGACACTGCTGCGCGGCAAGCCTTTGTCTTTCAAAAGCCGTATGTGCTGCGCGCTACGGTGCTGACTAATGTGGCGCTGGCTGCCTGGCTGCAAGCGGGTGCGCAGCTTTTACCCGCCGCATGGGCGCAAGCCAAGGCGAGCGCGCTGCTGGCCCTAGCCGAAGTAGACTTGCAGGCCTTGGCCACGCGCCAAGCGCGCACACTGTCGGGCGGACAACAGCAGCGGTTAACCTTTGCGCGCGCACTGTGCACGCAACCCGATGTGCTGCTACTAGACGAACCTACTGCCAGCCTAGCGCCACAGGCCAAGCGTGATGTCGAGGCGCTGATGCAGCAGTGCAGCCAACGCGGCACCACGCTGCTGTTTGCCAGTCATAATTTGGGCCAAGTCAAGCGACTGGCTACGCGCGTAGTGTGCTTGGACGAAGGGCGCGTGGTGGCTGACCTGCCCACAGCGCAGTTTTTTAACAAGGCGTTACCACAAGCTTTGGCTGCGGAGCACTTTATGGACGGCAAATCCACATGACGATCCTGATCAATTTTATGTTCAAAGCCTTATTTTTAAAGTGTTTTAACGCTGTAGCCCAAGTAAATCCTGCTCAAGCAGCTATGGTATTTATAGTGACAGGTCTGCTTAGCGCAGTGGCCTACGCGCAGCCGCTGGTGATGGCGTCCACCACGTCTACTGAACAATCGGGCCTGTTTAGCTATTTGCTACCCGAGCTGAAACGTGCTACCGGCCTCGACGTCAAAGTGGTTGCGCTAGGCACCGGCCAAGCTATCGACATGGGCCGTCGGGGCGATGCTGACGTGCTGTTTGTGCATGACCAGGTAGCCGAAGAAAAATTTGTATCTGACGGCTACAGCACCCACCGTTATCCGGTGATGTACAACGACTTTGTGCTGATTGGCCCCAAGGCTGACCCTGCGGCAACCAAAGGCAAAGACATAGTAGAGGCGCTTAAAAAACTCAGCACCATGAACGCTGCGTTTATATCGCGTGGTGACAAATCAGGCACCCACGCGGCTGAGCTGCGCTACTGGGCGCTGGCTGAAACCACTGACAAAAAAGGCAGTGGCTACAAAGAATGCGGCTGCGGCATGGGCCCCGCGCTAAACATTGCGTCTTCGACCGGCGCGTATGTGCTGGCCGACCGCGGCACATGGTTAAATTTTAAAAACCGAGCCGACTTGACCATCTTGGTCCAGGCAGATGCCAAGCTGTTTAACCAATATGGCGTGCTGGTGGTTAGTCCTGCCAAACACCCGCATGTCAAAGCCGTAGATGCACAAAAGCTTGTCGACTGGCTCGTCTCTCCCGTAGGGCAGGCCAGCATTGCGGGCTACAAAATTGGTGGCGAGCAGTTGTTTTTTCCGAACGCTGTAAAGTAACAAGCCGCACTGACACGTTATTTCCAATAGGTTCGCAGCCCACGCTAACGAATTAGTAGATAAATGTTACATTTTGTCTCTAAAATGATGCTAGTTCAAATTAAATCCTAAGCCGCCAGCTTAGGTTTGCAAGTGTGCCAAGCGCACGGAGTGTGTAAGCGGTGAGCCAACAGGTTAATTCTTCAGTGCCCTCAATGCAAGATGTGGTGCAGCCGCTGGCTATGGCGTCTGCCGTGGAGCAGGGGTTGCCCATCGCAGAACCCACTAGCACGCAACTAAACCGTATCGACGCAATGCTGGCTGCGCAGCGCGCACAGCAGGCGAAGTTGGGCCTAGCCTTGAAGGCGGCTAAAACGGGCTCAACTGACAGCACGCTGGCAGACGCCAGCCAGGCCTGGGCTGCGCCTGCGTTGGGCGAGTACGCAGGGTGGTTTGCTGCCTCAAGCTTGGCGGTGCTGCTGCTGTGCGCTGGTTTTGTTGTGGTGTGGAGAGGGAGATTTGTTAAAGCGGCGCCCCCCCAGCCTGCCGTGCAAAATTCAATAACAGACAGCCTGTTGATGGTGTCCGAATACGACGCATTGCAGCCTTGGGGCCCTACGCCCACTGAGGCGGCCATGTCCCAACCTGCGCCTGGCAGCTTAGGCTCGCCTGCGTTGGTAGAAGATATGCTGGTAGAAGATGTGCTGGTAGACGATGCGTTGGTAAATGACGCGCAACATATTGATCTTGACTTTGATGTAAGCGTGTCTAGTGTTGCACAGGTCGATGTTGCAAGCCCCGCATTGGATGCTGAAAGTGATTTTGTCTCAGATAAAGTGCGCAAGGTGCAGCAGTCATTAGCCTACAAACGCGCGGTGCGCAAAAGCCAGCAACGCGCTCTGCAGCCCGAAGGCCTGTTGGAGATGATCGAACCCACACCAGAGCAAGTGCTAGGGTCAGCTTTTGCGCCGTTACCTGAGCTGACATTTGATCTTGCGCAGCCTACTGCGCCACGCGCGCCGATAGACTATCTTGCACAGCTAACAGACGACGATGCGCAGTGGACAGTGCAATTGCAACTGGCGCAGGAGATGGCAGATTTGGGGCAAACCGAAGATGCTCAGGCGCTGTGCCAAGAAGCGTTTGTCAAAGGTTCTGAGAACATACGCGACATAGCGCTGCAAATCATGACCCGGCTGCCCGATTTCAAGCAACCCTAGCAGCTTGTTTAACAGGCCTGCACGTGCATGCTAATGCTTAGGTTGGCCCAGCTTACGGTACACCGTAGCGCGGCTAATGCCCAGCTGGCGCGCAGCCTCGGCCACATTGCCGCGCAGCTGCGTAACGGTGTGGCGAATCAAATCAATTTCTTGGTCTTTTAACGCTTTGGGCGAATGGCTGTGGTCCAAGCTAGTGTTGCGCAGTGCTTGGGCCTTAGGCGCCAGCGTGCCTGCAGTGCTAGCGCGCACTTGCAAATGCAAGCCTGACCACAATGGCGTATTTTGCCAAGTGGCATGGTGCTGTGCATCAAACAAGCTGCCCGCCGAGACGGCAAATACGTCGCCCAAGTGCAGCGGTGCAGTGCCAGCTAGCTGTAGGCCCAGCATTTGGCGAGCAATAGGATTGATGGCACTGAGTGTGCCGTCAGTGTCTACGCACACCAAGCCTTCACCGTCTTTACCGCTTCGCTGTCCCGGCCACTGCAGGTGCAAAACGATGGCGTGTGGCCGGGCTAATACCAATGCGTTTTCAATCGCGCGGGCTGATGTGGCTACCAAGTGCATCAGGGCAGGGCGCTCTTGCGCATCAATGCCGGTGACGTCCAGCATGCCCACGCACTGGCCGTCAGGCCCGGTGATCGGCGCACCCGCGCAAGAGTAGCAGCTAGCGTCTTGGTAGAAATGCTCGCCACGGTGCAGCCACGTGGTGCGCTGCTCTATCAATGTGCTGCCAATGGCGGTGGTACCTACTGCAGACTCGGATAAATCGACGCCAATGCGTGCAATCACATCAGCGCGCCAGTCACTGCGGTCAATCTGGCCGCTGGTGTCTACCACCATACCCCGGGCGTTGGTGAGCATTACAAAATACTGCGTTTGTGCTATCGCTATACCTAGCTGTTCCAGGCTGTGGCGTGCTGCTTGGCGCAAGGTGTGGTTGGCTTCTTTACTGCGCTGCTGTGCGCTGGTGCTAACCAGATCAAAACCTAAACGGTTCTGCGGTACCAGCCCTGCGCCCAAACAGCGTTGCCATGACTGCGTAATCCACGGTTGCACATATTGCTGTGCAACAGACGGATTACCTTGCAGCACCGCGTTGCGCGCCAAGGCGATGCTTTTAAGGCGAGGTTCAGTATGCAGTGCAGACATCAAAATATTGTGCGGTTTGTAAGGTCGATTTAATGCACTATTGTGTTGCATTTTGAGAATATTAAAAGCCTTGCCACAGCATTTAGGGTTGTCCCTAGGTGGGCGGCTGATTCTTGGTTCAACAATACATAGGTTACATATTTCATAGGCAACGCTTTGCATCAATCACATGCAAAGCTTCTACCCACAGGAGCCCAGTATGCAAAAAGTCTTGCACATTAACCCCGACAAATGTACGGGTTGCTTACAGTGCGAAATGGCCTGTAGTTTTGAAAACTACGGAACCTATGCCACCAGCAAATCACGTATTAAAGTATTTGACTTTCACCATACGGGTAAAAAAGTACCTTACACCTGCACCCAGTGCGACGAGGCATGGTGCCTACATGCGTGCCCAGTAGAGGCCATTACGGTAGACAAAGCCACAGGTGCCAAAGTAGTCAATGAATCTACTTGCGTGGGCTGCAAGGTGTGCACCATTGCCTGCCCGTTTGGCACTATCAACTATGTGCAAGAAACCGGCAAAGTGCAAAAGTGCGATTTGTGTGGCGGCGACCCTGCCTGTGTTGAGGCTTGCCCCACAGCCGCCATCACGTACGTCGATGCCAACTGGACCGGTATGGACAAAATGAAGTCTTGGGCAGACAAGCTGGGTAATCAGCCCAGCGCTTCTTAAAATTGGTAGAGAAAATTTGCAAGGCATAGGCTGGCCATTCCGCCAAGCCGTCCTCAATTGATTAAATTGGAGAACACATCATGTCATGGGCTGGAAAAATCCTCCGTGTTAACTTGACCACCGGCGTTTGCAAGTCAGAGCCGCTGAATATGCAGTGGGCCCAAGCCTACATTGGCTCGCGCGGCTTGGCGGCTAAATACCTCACCACCGAAGTTAATCCCAAAGTCGATCCCTTGTCTGCGGACAATAAAATGTATTTCACCACGGGCCCATTAACTGGCACTATGGCGTCTACTGGTGGCCGCTACACCGTGTCAACCAAAAGCCCATTGACGGGCGCAATCGCTTGCTCCAACTCAGGCGGCTATTTCGGCGCTGAGCTAAAAATGGCAGGCTGGGACATGATTGTGGTGGAAGGCAAATCAGCCAAGCCCGTATTTTTGTACATCAACGATGACGAAGCCGAGCTGCGCGATGCTGCGCACTTGTGGGGCAAAAGCGTGCCCGAAACTGAAGGCACATTAAAGAAAAGTCTGCAAGATCCACTAACGCGTGTTTGCAGTATAGGTAAAGCAGGTGAGAACCATGTGCTATTTGCCGCCATCGTCAACGACCTGCACCGCGCGGCGGGCCGCAGCGGCGTAGGGGCAGTGATGGGCAGCAAAATGCTCAAAGCTATCGCAGTGCGTGGCACCAAAGGCGTGGGCAATATTCGCGACCCTAAAGCGTTTATGAAAGTCACCTACGAGAAGAAAAAAATTCTTGCAGACAACGCCGTGACTGGCCAAGGCCTGCCCACTTACGGCACCCAAGTGCTGATGAACGTGATCAACGAAGTAGGTGCGCTGCCTACTCGCAATCACCGCAACAACCAGTTTGAAAGCGCCAAGGACATTAGCGCCGAGGCTATGGCTACGCCGCGCCCCACCGACGGCAAAAAGCCGCTGGTAACCAACCAAGCCTGCTTTGGCTGCACTATTGCCTGTGGCCGTATTCAAACTATTGACAAAGACCACTTCACCGTACAAAACAAGCCGCAATACTGGGGTGCCAACGGCGGGCTAGAGTACGAGGCGGCTTGGGCGCTAGGCGCTGCCAACGGCGTGAAAGACCTTGATGCGCTGCAATATGCCAATGTGCTGTGCAACGAGCAAGGTATTGACCCCATCAGCTTTGGCACTACAGTGGGTGCGGTGATGGAGCTGTACGAGATGGGCGTGCTGACCAAAGAGATTGTCGGTATTGAGGCACCATTTGGCTCAGCCCATGCACTAGCTTTTTTGGCAGAACAAACTATCAACGGCACTGGATTCGGTATCGAAATTGGCCAAGGCTCCAAACGCTTGACAGCCAAATACGGCCACCCAGATTTGTCGATGAGCACCAAAGGCCAAGAATTTCCAGCCTACGATGGCCGCGGTATTCAAGGTATTGGTTTGGCCTACGCTACGTCTAACCGTGGTGGCTGCCACCTGCGCGGCTACACCATTGCGTCTGAAGTATTGGGCATTCCGGTCAAGACCGATCCATTGGAGCACGAAGGCAAGCCAGAATTGGTAAAAGCTTTTCAAGACGCCACCGCTGCATTTGACTCATCTGGCTTATGTGTGTTCACCACCTTTGCTTGGGGCTTGGCCGATTTAGCACCACAAATGCAAGCTGCGTGTGACGAGAAATTCACCACCGAAGAGCTAGAAAAAATCGGCGAACGCATCTGGAACATGGAGCGTGAATTTAACAACGCTGCCGGCTTTACCCACAAAGACGACACACTACCTAAGCGCCTGCTGACCGAGGCTGCTACCAGCGGCCCGACCAAAGGCAAGGTAAGCGAGCTGGCCAAGATGCTGCCCAAGTACTATGAAGTGCGCGGCTGGGACCCAGAGGGCCGCCCAACAGCTAAGACACGCGAGCGTTTGAGCTTGGACGCATAATTTGTACGCGCAAATTATCTGCGAGTCCGTACACCTTATTCGGACTGAGCTTGATAAGGTTGCTTGCAACCCGTCAAGCGCAGAGCCAATACATAACGAATGAGACTAGAAAAGCGGCTTGGTCAAGCCGCTTTTTCTTTTTCGCTTTTCAGGAGATATTTAAATGCAGCACATCAAAAAACACGTGATTATCGGCGCAGGCCCCGCAGGCGTGATTGCCGCAGAGACGATTCGCAAACACGCCCCACATGACGAGATCACCATCGTGGGTGAAGAAAAAGAAGCGCCTTATTCGCGTATGGCTATTCCCTACATGCTGGTAGGCAACGTAGCAGAGCAGGGCACGCATTTGCGTAAAAGTGCCTCGCACTTTAAAGATTTGAACATCAATGTGGTGCAAGCTCACGTAAATACTGCTCAAGCAGCTACTAAAACTATAGTACTTAGCAACGGTCAAACTATGGTGTATGACCGCTTGTTGATTGCTACAGGCTCTACACCCATGCGCCCACCGATTGCTGGCATTGATCTGCCCAATATTTATAGCTGCTGGACGCTAGCTGACGCGCGCGCCATCATGGATAAAGTCAAGCCCGGCTCACGTGTGCTGCAAATGGGCGCAGGTTTTATCGGCTGTATTATTATGGAGGCGTTGGCTGCACGCATCGAAACGCATAAGAGTGGCAAATTAAGCGTGGTAGAGATGGGCGACCGCATGGTGCCGCGCATGATGGGCCCTGCTGCCGGTGGCATGATTAAAAGCTGGGTGCAAAGCAAGGGTGTAGATGTGCACACGGGTGCCAAAGTTGAGTCGATCACACAAAAGGGCGCTGCACTGGTGGCTAAGTTGTCCACTGGCGACAGCATCGAAGTGGACGTGATCATCAGTGCTACCGGCGTGAAGCCAACGATCAATTTTCTTAAAGACTCTGGTATTACCTGCAAGACCGGTGTGTTAACCGACGACCATATGCAAACCAATGCGCCTGGTGTGTACGCCGCAGGCGACTGCGCCGAGGCGTTTGACCATTTTACGGGTGCGCAAGTGGTCAGTGCCATTCAACCCAATGCAGCTGACCAAGCGCGCATTGCTGCGCTAAACATGGTGGGTCAGCATGCTTCGCTCAAACAGGTCACGCAAATTAACGTGCTGGACACGCTGGGTTTGGTATCCACCAGCTTTGGTAATTGGCAAGGCGTGCCCCAAGATCAAGGCGGCGAGCAGATTGAGCTGAAAGACGATGCGCACCACAAGCTGTTGTCAATGCAGTTCAAGGGCGACGTGATGGTGGGCTGCAATAGCATTGGCTGGACAGACCATGTGGGTGCGCTGCGCGGCTTAGTGGAGGGCAAAGTAAAGCTGGGCGAATGGAAAGCCACGCTCAAAGCCGACCCTACCAAATTGATGGCAGCGTACCTAGCCACAGCGCAAGCACAGGGCCAATGGAGTGGTGCTGCAGATGTGGCGCGGCGAGGCAACTAACCTTTGGTAAGCTACAGTGCATGTGGCTTAGTGTGGTGGCGGTAATATTGTATTTTTCTTTGCACTGCGCAGTGTGTCTTGCGCTGTGCGTTTGTAATGTCGATAAATAACCAAGTGCTATGAAGATTACCCTAAAGCTATTTGCTTCGCTAACTGACTATCTGCCTGCTGCAGACCGCTCCAGCAATATTATCCAGTTAGACATTGCACCCGAAAGCAGTATTTTGCAAATCATTGACCCGTTTGGCATGCCGCATAAGCTGGTGCATTTGGTACTGGTCAACGGTGTGTATATAGACCCTGACAAACGCGCCACGCGTACTCTGCAAGAAGGTGATGTGCTAGCTATTTGGCCACCGATTGCTGGTGGGTAAGATTTGGGTGCTGCGCAGCGACAGAGGCTGTGTCCCAGCCATTTAATTTTTGACTGACTGTCTTGCAATCTTTTTACCAAGAAAATTTCGACCGCGAAATGGGTTGTACTGTAGCTGAATGGCTGATGTGGCTACCCGCTGCGATGGGCGACGTAACCTGGGCTCGGCAAGGCGATGCGCTATACGCCAATATTTCCGCAGTGCCTAACAGCGGTTTACGCATTTCGTGGCACGTAGGCGAACCACGCCGTATTGCGTTGTTCAACTTACCACGCCTGCATGTGGCTTTTGCCTTTACCGGCCTGGATGACGTGCAGCGCTATACATTTATGAAACGTTTTGATTTGTATATGCAGCGTGGTGGAGGGTAAACCATGTTCAGCCGACTGCTTTGCAAAATCATAATAGTCGTGCAGAATTTTATTTCATATCGTGAATTTATCGTTACTCATAACGATAATAAACATTTGTTGCAATGCCGCATTTTTTCTCAATATAGAAAAAATGCATTTGCATTATGAAATTATACTGTAACCCTATGATTTCATTGAAATTAGAATTGCTCTTCTATAAGATATAAGTCTCGACACAAGTCTTCTATAAGACTTATAGTTACACCATCGGTTTTCGATAAACGGTTTTAATATTTACCAACCTTGATGGAGCGCACTATGACTCAAAATTCAACAGCCAACTGGACCACACTAACCCGTGACGAGCAAATCGCTCAATTAGAGAAAGACTGGGCTACTAACCCCCGTTGGAAAGGCATCAAGCGCGGTTACAGCGCGGCTGACGTGGTCAAGCTGCGTGGCTCAGTCAAAGTAGAGCACACCCATGCACAACGTGGTGCTGAAAAGCTGTGGAGCCTGATTAACACCGAGCCGTTCGTCAACGCACTTGGCGCTATGACTGGCAACCAAGCTATGCAGCAAGTTAAAGCTGGCTTGAAGGCCATTTACCTGTCTGGCTGGCAAGTCGCTGGCGATGCTAACAGCAACGGCGAAATGTACCCCGATCAGTCGCTTTACAGCGTGGACAGCGTGCCAAAAGTCGTCAAAAAAATCAACGCTACCTTCACCCGTGCAGACCAGATCCAATGGGCTGAAGGCAAAGGCCAAGGGGACGCTGGCTACATGGACTACTTTGCCCCTATCGTGGCTGACGCTGAAGCAGGCTTTGGCGGCGTGCTCAATGCGTTTGAATTGATGAAAGCCATGATCGAAGCCGGCGCTGCAGGCGTGCACTTTGAAGACCAATTGGCTGCTGCCAAAAAATGCGGCCACATGGGCGGCAAAGTATTGGTGCCTACCCGCGAAGCCGTGTCAAAGTTAGTGGCAGCCCGCTTGGCTGCAGACGTAATGGGCACGCCCACCATCTTGCTAGCCCGTACCGACGCAGAAGCTGCTGACCTGGTCACCAGTGACGTGGATGACAACGACAAGCCATTCATGACCGGTGAGCGCACCATCGAAGGCTTTTACCGCAGCCGTAACGGCGTAGAGCAAGCTATCAGCCGCGGCTTGGCCTACGCTGAATACGCAGACCTGATCTGGTGCGAAACTGGCACGCCTGACCTGGCTTTTGCCAAGCAGTTTGCTGACGCCATCCACGCCAAGTTCCCAGGCAAGCTGTTGTCATACAACTGCTCACCATCTTTCAACTGGAAGAAGAACCTGGACGACGCTACCATTGCCAAGTTCCAGCGCGAGCTGGGCGCTATGGGCTACAAGTTCCAGTTCATCACCTTGGCTGGTTTCCACGCGCTGAACTACGGCATGTTTGACCTGGCCTACGGCTACGCACGCAGCAACATGACCGCATTTGTTGAACTGCAGCAAAAAGAATTTGCCGCCGCTGACCGTGGCTTCACCGCAGTTAAACACCAGCGTGAAGTGGGCACCGGCTACTTTGACTCTGTGACCACCACGATTGAAGCCAATGCGTCGACCGCTGCGCTAAAAGGCTCTACAGAAGACGAGCAGTTCTTTGATAAGAAGCATGCTTAAGACAGCCGCGTGTAGGCTGAGCTAGTCAAAGCTATCCTGTAAAAAGCCCGCGGAGCAGTCTGCGGGTTTTTTTTCTTTTTTTGAAATTTCATTTATGCCTCTTGTCCTACACAGAAACTCGGCCTGAATAAATACAATCAGTGTTGAGTCAGGTTTAAACTTAATTAAGTTTTACTGGACGTCATGCTGTCATTAGTTAAGATTTTCAAACGCGGCTTAGGCCGCGTTTTTTGTCAACCGTTGCACAGTCAGTGTGCGCGTCGCGTTTCAAATCGCCCGATCCCATGACTAACATTCCTGCCTTTACGCTTGCTTGCCTCATCATTGGCATCTTGCTTATAGCTAAGACGTTAGCCGGCTCTTTTATATATCGTTTGCCCGTCAGTGCGGCCATGGTTTATTTGGTAGCTGGTGTAGCTTTAGGGCCGTCAGGTTTTGGCTTGTGGCATCTTGACGTGATGCGCGATGGCGCTCTGCTGGAACACCTCACCGAGGTGGCGGTACTGATCTCGTTGTTTACGGCGGGTATGAAGATGGATCTTCCATTCAGAGACGTTCGCTGGAGAATACCTCTGCAACTAGCTACTGTGTCCATGCTGATGACGGTAGCGCTCATTACGCTGATTGGTGTGGTTGGCCTCGGTTTATCGCTGGGGGCCGCTTTGTTACTAGGCGCAATTTTGGCACCCACCGACCCAGTACTGGCCTCAGACGTGCAGCTCGAACACCACGGCGACCGCGACCGCTTGCGATTGGGGCTTACCGGCGAAGGCGGCCTGAACGATGGCACCGCTTTCCCTTTTGTGATGTTGGGTCTGGGCCTACTGGGCTTGCACCCTTTAGGTGATGGTGGTTGGCGCTGGTGGACGGTAGATGTACTTTGGGCTGTCGCGGGTGGCTTGGGCTTGGGTTATATGCTAGGTTCATTGACTAGCCAGGCTGTGCTATATCTGCGCGTGCAACATCGTGAGGCGTTGGGATCAGACGAGTTTATAGCGCTGGGTTTAATTGCTTTGACCTACGGGCTGTCACTGCTAACGCTGACTTATGGGTTTCTGGCAGTGTTTGCCGCCGGGCTGGCGTTGCGCCGGTCAGATATACCAACACCTAAGACAGCCGATTTGAATAATGCGCAGCTCACTGCAGATGACAAAAAAGCCACTGGTTCAAAAGCACCAGAACACTTGATGCGCGAGGTAGAGCGATTTAACACGCAGCTGGAAAGCATTGCCGAAATTGCTATTGTGTTGGTCTTGGGTGTGCTGCTAGCGTCGATTCAATTTCGCGTTGAAGTGCTTTGGTTTGTGCCGCTGCTGTTTTTGGTGGTTCGCCCCGTATCTGTCTACGTGGGTTTGCTGGGAGCCGATGTTAGGCAGTCACAGCGCCGTCTCATGGCGTGGCTGGGCATTCGCGGCATCGGTTCACTCTATTATCTTTTGTATGCTATCAACCATAAAATAGAGCCTGCATTAGCACAGCAATTGTTGTCAATTACCGCTGCTGCTATTGTCGCGTCTATTTTTGTGCATGGATTATCGGTAACGCCACTGTTGCAGTGGTATGAAAAAAGAAAAGGAATACGCAATTTGGGCCAGACTAAATAGCCAACCTTTCCAAGGGCTATATTTTAGGTGTTTTAGGCCTGTAACCCAAGTAAAACCTGCTCAAGCAGCTATTTAATAAGTAGCAAGTAGACAAGCTGTTGATTGCTAGCAAGGCAAGCTGCGCAACAAATCAGCCAGCGTTTTCCCGTCTTCATCTATAAAACGATGCTCTAGCACGTCGAGTGTTGCGATGCGGTCTACTCTAAAACTGCGAAAGTCGTCTTTAAGTTCGCACCACGCAGCCAGTGTCCACACTGCACCCCAATAAAACACGCCAAGCGGTCGCACGGTGCGCTCGCTAGGCTGATCTGTCGCGTCGCGGTAGGTGATGTGTGCCAAGTGCTTGGCCTGTGCGGCCTCGCGCAGTTGTTGTAGTAAGCTTTGCGTGCCAGGCTTTAGCCCTGCCAAGGGTGGTACAAACACGCGCAGGCTCTCGGCCGCTGCACGGTCTGCGCTAGGCAGCACTGACATCACGCGGCCTAGTGCGTCTGCACTGGCTGCAGCTAGTGCTGGGTCTAGCCAGCTTTGGGCTATGCGCACGGCGGCTACCAAGGCCATGGCTTCCTGTGCGGTAAACATCAGCGGCGGCAAGTCAAAGCCTTTACCTAACCTGTAGCCTACACCTGCCTCGCCTTCAATAGGCACGCCTTGCGCTTGCAGGTCAGCTACATTGCGGTAAATAGTGCGTTCAGACACTTCTAGCCGCTGAGCTAAATGCGCCGCCGTGGTCAGGCGGCGACCACGGATAGTTTGTACGATTTGGAACAGACGGTCAGCACGGCGCATGGGTTGGTGTCGACTTGCTAATGCTGGTTGTTTTGCGATGGTAGGTGAGCGCCATGGCAATACAAAACATCAACTCCTTGGTGGGTAGGGTGTCGTTTAATGAAAATACCAATGCACGGTTACGCTCAAACTGAAAAGTATGCGGGAACATACTGCGAAAGGTGTCTACCAGCGTCGTGTTGCAGTTGAAATAGATGGCGTAACGATCTTGGTCTTTTTTGCGATCAATGCGCACCGTACTACCAGATTTGGTCTGCGTGGTTACATACGCAGGCTCACCCCATTTAAGCGTTTCTTCAATCTCGCCCACACCTTGCGTGGTAGCGGCAGTGTCTAAAATTAACTGCCGCAAAGCTAACAGCTTTTTACGCAGCGCAGGCGGATAGTTGTCAAACACAGCTTGTACTGCGTTATGGGTTGGTAAATTAGGCGTTAATTTCATTAAAATTATGAACGTTTTATGCATTCTAGCCCGTATTACCTGCTCAAGCAGCTATGAAAAATGTAGTAACTTCATAGGTGCCTGCATAGCTTGGGCTATCAGCCGCATGTCATGGTCGTTTATTTTAAATAGACCAAACCGAAACTTATAACCCCAGCGCTGGCGGTCTTCTACAAACTCAAAATCATCCAACAGCGGTGCAATCGGCGTTTCTATGGCCTTGACATATTTCACATCACGTCTAAACGGTATAAAACCACCGCCCACGTCAAAGCTGTAGGGTTCTACTGGCTGCACGATACCGATGGAGACAAAGCTTTGTAGCTTGTCTTTGCCGCCCATGATTAAGGAGGGCGCGTAATAGGCCACCCTATCGCCCGGCTGTATACGTGCCAGTGGCGTGCGCTTGCCATTACACACCTGCATGAAACCGCTTTGTGCGTCGGTGCAGGCGTCGCGCCCGCGTCGAGCGTGTTCGGCGCTGGCCACGGCGATCCAGTTGTTGCACTGCATATACATAGTTTACTCAGTATGTAACCCAACACGGTTGCCCTCAGAGTCCATGATTTGTGCAATACAGCCATTGCCATCGGGAAGCTCAAATTTGGGCATCACCACGCTGCCACCGCTGCTGACCACGCGGTCTAGCCAAGCGTCGATGCTGGGCGTCGCATTCAGGTAGACGATAGTGCCCAACTGGCTGGGTTGGCTGTTGGGGCTGGACATCAGCGCACCTTGCACACCGCCATCCTGCGGTATCTCAAATATGGCCAGCTCCGAACCCGGCGGGCCAAAAGGCTCGCGCCGCAGGCTGCGGCCACTCATAGCCTCATAAAACGCAATAGCGCGGTCCATGTTGCTAACGGGGATTTCAAACCAATCAATGGCATGTTGCATAAAAGCTCCTAGTGGGTTGGGTGAGCCTGTACTATGCCTACCCACTACTGACAGCGTTATGTCAGTAGCCTGTCAACAACACTATTAATCGCGTAACGATGCGGATATATAAGCTACTTTCTGATCAAGCTGACAACAAAACTGACCACTGCCATGATGGCAAATACAACAAACAAAATTTTGGCAATTTCGACAGCACCGGATGCAATGCCACCAAAACCAAAGACTGCAGCGACCAGTGCGATGACGAAAAAAACTACGGAGTAGTGCAACATATGAAATACCTTTCTTTAAAACTGTACAAAATTCAGGCGAGGTTCGGTTAAAAAACCTTGCGCCCGATTACGTAACTAAAGTTTAGTAGTTGCCACCAATTAACACAGTCGACGATCCACGCATTAGCGTGTCATCTCGCATCACACTCATTTGTAGGATGTTTCTTACATGGTTGGTGGTATTGGTATGGCCGAACTTGACACTTCTTTGGGCAAGACTGCTTGAATTTGCGTGCCGCCAGAGGCGGCATTTTGCACAATCAGGCGGCCTCCTGCAGCTTCTACACGGTGGCGCATACCATCTAGGCCGTGGCTCGTGGGGGCTATATTGTCTAATGAAACGCCTTTGCCATTGTCAGTAACTTCAATGGCGATATAGCCATTGAAGTTTTGAATACTCAATACCGCTTCGCTAGCGTGTGCATGTTTACCTATGTTGGTAAACGACTCTTGCACTAGTCTGTAAACCGTCAATTGTGCAGTGTCGCCAAGCTCTACAGGCTCTAAATCAGTCGTAATTTTTAATCCTGATTGATCTTCAAATTCGCGAACTAAAATTTCCAGAGAAGGTAGCAAACCCAGCTGCGAGAGTGCTGACGGTCGTAAGTCTTCCACAATGCGGCGCGTCATAGAGATCACGTTATTGAGCGTGCTGCCTAAATGCTGTAAACGCTCAGTCGCGTCAGGCATGTTACCGGCAAAACGTGTTTTCAAGCGGGCCACATCCAACTTGGCTGCTGTCAATAAAGCGCCCAGCTCATCATGCAGTTCGCGCGCAAGATGGCTGCGTTCATCTTCGCGGACATTTTGCAAATTAGTAGCCAGCTTGGCTAGGCTAACCGTGCGTTCACGCACTTGCGCCTCTAACCGGTTGCGCTCAAGCTGCAAGGATTGTTTTTCACGTTGGTCAGACATCAGCAGCGCTTTAGTTTGCCGCAGATACATATAAAAGCCTAACAATCCAAGCACCGCCAGTGAATAAATGCCTATGCGCGACAAATTCAAAGTTTGGTAGATCAATGCTTTACCTTGTGCAGTTTTACGGTCACTGATGGCAGAAAGCTTGGCACTTTGCACGCGAATTGCTTCCATTTGCTCTCTGCCTATGTCGGTGGACAATATATATTTCCAAGCTTCGTCTTTATTTTCACGGCGCATTCGCACTGTCAAATCCAGCTCAGCTAGCTTGCGTGAGATGTGCCTGGACATGATGCCAAACTCAGCTAATTGCGGCGGGAAGGGCGCAACCATGGCCCTCAACTCGTCTAGATTTTGGTTAATATTTTCTATAGCCAGTGTGTAATGCTCTAGATATTTGCTGTCACCCGTTAACAAATAACCGCGTTGACCAGTTTCGGCGTCTAATAAGCGTTGTACCAGCAGATTAAGTGATGCACGTGTAGCTTGCGTTTCTTCTATTTCGTCAGTAGCTCGCCAAGTGTGACTAAAGCTTAGCTCTCCAATAGCGATTAAAGCCACGGTAGCGGTTACAGCAAGCCATAAACTGAATGTAAATTTTGGTAAAACAAATTTCCTCACGGGCAGTTCTCCTACATAGACTGTGAGTTAAATAATCAATAATTTGTTCTTATAAATCATCCAACAGGTTTTTTGAAACATCACAAGTTCAATCGCTATAACCTGATAGTACTGTAGAAAGACAGCAACATGATCAAAGTTGGAATTGTGGACGACCACGCCATCGTACGCTCAGGGCTCAAGCAATTTTTCTCTGACTTTGTAGACTTGCGGGTTATGGGCGAGGCGTCTAACGGCAGAGAAGCCATAGACCTAGTGCGTAACCAAGAGCTTGATATTTTAGTGATGGATTTGTCTATGCCGGGTCAAAGCGGCATCGACGCACTGGCTATGATTCGCGCCAAAGCACCTGATGTCGGCATACTGATTTTGAGTGGTTACCCAGAGGAGCATTACGCAGTCAGTTTGATTCGCCAAGGTGCCAGCGGTTACCTGAACAAAGCCTGTGAACCATCAGAAATCGTAGAGGCGATACGCGTAGTGTCATTAGGCAAACGCTACATTACCCCGGCAGTGGCAGAGCTATTAGCACAAAAACTAAACCATAACGGTGCAACAGCGCCCCACGAGCAACTGTCTGAACGTGAATTTCAAGTCTTCCTCAAAATGGCACAGGGTGAGACGGCAGGCGATGTGGCCAAAGCATTGTCGCTGAGCGTGAAAACTGTCAGCACCTACCGCACACGTGTGATGGAAAAAATGGGCTTGGCATCCAACAGCGACCTGACCTACTACGCGTTAAAAAACAAGCTGATTGATTAATTTCGCCTAAGTTTCTACTGCGCCGCGATGGATGACTGCAAGCTGCAGCATCGTCCTACACACCTTGCAAAGCGTACAACCTAACATAACCGGAAGGCTTGGTAATGTTGCCAACCTCCTATACAGGTATGTCACATGGTGCAAACTAGCAAGACCCAAAAATTAGCGCCCAATCGGGAGGAAACCAAATCGGCGCAGACACAAAATCTCGCGCAGTCTATAAAGCACAATGTTAATAAAGCCAAAGAGCACGGCTTTGCAAATGCTGTATCACCACCCAAGGGCGTTACAACACCGCTAGAGTCTAGGCTGGTATCCGGCAGTACGGTAACAGAAGATAGTACTAACCTGAAAGTTGGGGCCGCTGCTCTTGAGGGTAATAACGCTACGATAAATTCTCTAGACAGAGTGCGTGTTGACTCAACAGGCCGCGTGTTGACAACCAACCATGGCGTTGCCATTGCCGATAATCAAAATTCCTTAAAGGCAGGTATTAGAGGCCCCGCACTTCTAGAAGACTTTATATTGCGCGAGAAGATCACGCATTTTGACCATGAGCGTATCCCGGAACGTATAGTGCATGCGCGTGGGTCCGCAGCACATGGTTTTTTTGAATGTTATGCGCCATTGGCTAAATATACCAAGGCGGCACCATTTAACAAAAGTGGCAAAATAACGCCAGTTTTTGTACGCTTTTCAACAGTAGCAGGCGAGCGCGGATCCAAAGACACAGCGCGCGATGTGCGAGGTTTTGCAGTTAAGTTCTACACCGACGAAGGTAACTGGGACTTGGTAGGCAACAACATGCCTGTATTTTTTATCCAAGATGCCATTAAATTTCCCGATCTAATACATGCCGTAAAGCCCGAGCCGCACAATCAAATGCCGCAAGCGGCTAGCGCGCACGATACTTTTTGGGATTTTGCGTCACTGATGCCAGAGTCCACCCACATGCTCATGTGGGTGATGTCAGACCGAGGCATACCGCGCAGTTACAGCACCATGGAAGGGTTTGGGGTGCACACCTTCCGCTTGGTCAATGGTGCAGGCGAGTCGGTATTTTGCAAATTTCATTGGAATCCCAAGTTTGGTACCCACTCGATGGTGTGGGACGAGGCTGTAAAGGTTTCGGGTGCAGACCCTGATTTTCACAGGCGCGACTTGTGGGATCGTATTGAGTCGGGTGCTTATCCAGAATGGGAGCTAGGTCTTCAGATTTTCACTGAAGAGCAGGCTGACAAATTTAGTTTCGACATACTAGATGCAACCAAGCTGATACCTGAAGAGCTGGTGCCGATATTACCTGTTGGGCGTATGGTACTTAACCGTAACCCTGACAACTTTTTTGCTGAAACTGAGCAGGTAGCCTTTTGCACGGCGCATGTTGTGCCAGGCATAGATTTCTCTAACGATCCTTTATTGGCAGGACGTATCCATTCGTATATGGACACGCAGATTTCAAGGTTGGGTGGGCCCAATTTTCATGAAATCCCGATCAACGCTCCGCTTGCACAAGCGCATAACAACCAGCGTGACGGCATGCACCGGCAGGCGATCCACCGCGGGCGCGTGTCGTACGAGCCTAATTCCTTGGCGGGAGGATGCCCGTTTCAAGCTGGAGCAGAGCAAGGTTTTATGACTTTCCCAGCACGCCAGCAAGCTGATGATGAGCAGGCCAAAGTACGCGGCAAGCCTGAAAAATTTGCAGACCACTACACACAGGCTGCATTATTCTATGAAAGCCAGACTCCGATAGAAAAATCGCATATCGCTGGAGCTATTCGCTTCGAATTAAGCAAGCTGACTGTCCCTGCCATTCGCGAGCGTGTAGTTTCGTCGCTGCGCAACGTGTCGGAAGAATTAGCCAGTAAAGTAGCTGAAGGTCTGGGGATTAGTCCTATGCCAGCCGCTATGCCACGCGCTCTGGCCAAACCTGCAAAACCTGAGATCAAAAAAGCACCGTCCCTATCGCTGATGGCACGACCCGGTGATGGCTCAATAGCCGGACTAAAAGTGGCCTTGTTAATTGCTGATGGTATTACAGGCAAGTCAATTCTGCAGGTGCGGGACGCATTGATAGCGCAGGGTGCTGTGGCCAAACTTGTTGGCCCCAGAATTGGCAATACTGCATCGTCTGATGCTGGCAATCTGGTAGCTGATGCCTCGCTAGAAAATGAGCCAGGATTCTTATTTGACGCGCTGGTCTTGCCCGACGGCGAAAAAGGCGTGGATGCCTTGGCACAGTGCCCCCAAACTATGGATTTTGTTAAAGACCAGTACTTGCATTACAAAACCATTTTAGTTTTAGGTGCAGGCAAGAAGTTATTGGACAAGGCAGGTATTGACTATGCGTCTTTAACAGGCACTGACCATAACGGGCTTATCGTGCAGCCTACTAGTAAAACTGATGCGGGCATTAAAACATTAATTCCTGCGTTGGCAACCCAAAGACACTGGCAGAGAAACACGGTTTTGCAATAAAGCATTTTTTTAAAATTTAGAGGACTTACAAATGAAAATATTAATGGTTTTAACCTCCCACGACAAGCTAGGCGAGACGGGCAAAAAAACAGGCTTTTGGCTGGAAGAGTTTGTCGCTCCGTATTACACCTTTATAGACGCTGGCGTGCAAGTAGTAGTAGCGTCACCTTTAGGTGGACAGCCACCTCTAGATCCCAAAAGCGATGAGGCGTCGGCACAGACAGATGCGACGCGTCGTTTCAAGGCCGATGCTACTGCGCAAAAAGTTTTAAGCAGCACTGTGCTTTTAAAGACCGTATCTGCTGATCAATTTGACGCTGTGTTTTATCCTGGTGGCCACGGCCCTTTATGGGATTTGGCTGAAAACGCAGACTCCGTGGCTTTGATTGAAAGCATGCTGTCATCGCACAAGCCAGTAGCAGCAGTGTGCCATGCACCTGGCGTGCTTCGCTATGCCAAGATAGATGGGAAATCTATAGTGGCTGGTAAAGCAGTAACCGGATTTACCAACACAGAAGAGCAAGCGGCCGGACTTACAGACATAGTCCCTTTTTTAGTGGAAGATATGCTCAAAGAAAAAGGCGGCCTCTATTCCAAGGCAGACGACTGGCAACCCTTTGTGATTACCGATGGTTTGCTGATTACCGGGCAAAATCCTGCGTCTTCGCAGCCAGCAGCAAAGGCTTTACTTGATAAGTTGCAGCATATGGGATCTATTCATAATTTACTACAGCCACAAAGCTTGGACAAACCTGAAATGCCACTAAGAGCCGCCTTATAAAGCTGGGAAACACATGGCGAAGTACTTGGTTGAAATCGCTGTTTAATTTAGCAATTTTTAGTAGCTGATAAGCATTTTTGGAAACCGGATGAATTCACAGGATGGCGAGCCCTTAGCTTATGCTGAAAATAGAGCCTTACTATGCCTGCTCGTGGTTGTTTCAATAGCATTAGGCTGGATATTGCTACCTTTTTATGGCGTGATTATGTGGGGTAGCATCATAGCGATGCTTTTTTCACCTTGGTACCGGTGGCTGTTGCCCAGAGTTAAGAAAAGGCCGACTTTAGCTGCGTTACTTACACTGGCTGCGGTAGTGTTGATTGTGATTTTGCCCTTGGTGATGATCATGGCCGTATTGGCACGAGAGGCGGCTTTGGTTTACCAGCGGCTTGAATCAGGACAGCTAAATCTTGCAGGGTATTTCCAAGGTGTTTTCAACCTGCTGCCCGCGTGGGTGGCAGACTTTTTAAGTCGCGCTGGATTATCAGATTTTGATTCTTTACAGCGAAAATTAACCAGTTTGCTGCTACAAGGCAGTCAATTTATTGCAACCCAAGCGTTGAGTATTGGTCAAAACACATTCGAATTTTTAGCTAGTATATTTATAACTTTGTACCTTGCTTTTTTCTTGGTGCGCGATGGTGAACAAGTTAGCCGCATCATTCGCCGCGCAATACCGCTGGCATCTAATCATAAGCATGAACTGATCTCCAAATTTGCTACTGTGGTCAGAGCAACAGTTAAAGGCAACTTGGTCGTGGCGTTGATACAGGGTGTACTGGGAGGGCTTGCATTTTGGGTTCTAGGCGTGGGTGCAGCAGTCTTATGGGCTGTATTGATGGCTTTTTTATCACTCCTGCCCGCGGTAGGAGCCGCTTTAGTGTGGTTTCCTGTAGCGATTTACTTTTTTGTCACTGGTAGTATTTGGCAAGCGTTAGCATTGATAGCGTGGGGAGTTTTAGTCATAGGGTTGGTAGACAACATACTTCGGCCTTTATTGGTAGGCAAAGACACCCAAATGCCTGACTACGTGGTCATGATCACTACACTAGGCGGGATGACAGTTTTTGGTATTAACGGTTTTGTTTTGGGCCCTGCCATTGCAGCAATGTTTATTGCTGTATGGCATATTTATGGCGTTACTCGGTACGCAAAAAATAATGACGTGACCAACCGTTAGACAAGATCAAATGATGCCGTCATACGCATGAAAACGTTTAATACCGCGACTTGCGGCGCATCAATAGCGTTTGACATCACACCGGGGGCACATTCCATGGGATAGCCTGCGCGCCAGTTTGAAAAGCTTCGCGTGTCCTTAGTTGTGTCGAGGTAAATCACCTTAAAGTCAACATTACGGCTATCTTTTTTAATGTTCTCGCTCAGTTGGTTTACGTGTGCTATTTCGCCTTCAATGCATTGACAAAAATGCTGACCGTCAAATAACAGAACTCCTGTAACGCCGGAACTGAAATTTCGGGTCCTAGAACTACGGATGATGGCAGAAACCTCACTGATTTTGGTGGAGGGGCTTAATACGCTGGAGTAGATAAGTTGTACAATTTTTGGCATAGGCTTGGATTCTTTGATGCCAGAAGATACCTTTTTCAAGCAGCTGCAACAATGTACTAAGACATGTTTTAGTAAAAATCAAAGCGTACTATGCGCATCCAAGGAATAAACACCATGACTTCTGATGTTCACTGCGCTCAGTGCCCACTTCGCAAGACCCATGCGTTTTCATCCGTTAGTGAAGAAGAGCTGGTGTTTATCCAGTCTTTTAAAAAAGAAATGGTAAGTGTTGACGCTGGCGGAGTGGTCATCTCCGAAGGCGCGAATGTAGGAACACTTTTCACATTGTTTGAGGGTTTTGCGTTTCGGTTTAAAACATTGAGTAACGGACGCCGCCAGATTCTTAACTTTTTAATGCCTGGCGATCTGGTGGGATTGCAAGAAAGGCTCTCTAGTGGATCACCCCACGGCGTAGAGGCCGTAACCAAGGTTCGTCTATGTGCATTCCACCGGGATCGCCTATGGGATTTGTACCGAGCTTTTCCTAACCTTGGCTACGACATGACATGGCTTGCTGCGCAAGAGCGTGGATTAATTGATGAAAATCTATTGTCGGTGGGGCAGCGTAATGCAGCAGAAAGTATCGCGATGCTGTTGATTCAGCACTATCGCCGCGCTGAGCGTTTGGGATTAGCCCAGGCTAGTTCGGTACCTTTTCCTTATACGCAGCAGCACATTGCCGATGCGTTGGGATTGTCGTTAGTGCACACCAGCAAAACATTAAGTCGCCTGAAAAAAATGGGATTGCAAACCATTGAGCAAGGGCGTTTAAGCTTGCCTAATCCACGTGCGCTTCTGAAGCTCGCGGATTACTACGATCTTCCGATGAAGGTAACGCCGCTCATCTGATGTGTGCAAAACCATGGGCAGGGCGAGTGCCTAACGTCTTACACAGCTGGGTAGCAATAGCTTACAAGCCGGACTAATTTACTAATCTACGATAGCATCTAACCAAATTGGTAAACCGCCTACGTTAGACTTATACATTGCCAGTGCTAATAAGAAAATTGATGTCGTTCCTGCGCAACGACTTGATCTCCGGGTTCAAACTTTGGAGCGATGCGGAATGCCTGACACGCGGTGCGGCTATATCTTTTTACACCGCTACCGCGTTGGTACCAATCAGTGCCGTGATGATTCAGATAATGACTTTTTGGATAGGGCGTGACGTAGCTGTGCAGAGATTTGCTTTAGGTATAGCAGGCATGATCGGCCCAGCCGCCACAGTCGGCATTAACGAAATTGCGGCGCATGCAAAAAATGATACTAACTCTGCCTCTAGCGCCGTGATCAGCGTGGTACTAACTGTGTTTGGTGCAACAACCGTGCTGGCCGAAATGCGCGGTGCTTTTACGTCCATCTGGGCTAAAGGACGCTCTGATGGCGTAGTCAAATTTGCTGTTCCGCTTAAACCAGCGGTAACTGAACAAAATAACAAAATTGGTGTCCTGTGGGATTATCTTCGCAGCCGTGTATTGGCACTCGCAGCTTTGGTGTCTTTGACTTTTATTTTGCTGGTGTCTACTTTGCTTAACACCATGACGACAGTTGCGGTTAATGCAGTATTGCGTTGGACTGGTGCGCAGGACACATTGGCAGCCGTTATATCGTTGCATGCCATGGCGTTTGCAACTTCAGCGTTTGTGACCTGGGTCACTATGTGGGCTATTTTTAGTGTGCTGCTGCCAGTCAAATTGACACGCCATCATTTGGTGCAGACCACCATAATTGCCACTGGGCTATTCTTGTTAGGTCGTGCTGCGATTGGTTTTTATATATCAAACGCTCCTCAATTAGACCCATATGGCGCAGCTGCGTCATTGATTGTATTGATGATCTGGCTTTACTACGCAATGCAAACGGTGCTTTTTACAGCCTGTCTAGCCGCAGTACACAACCGAGCTACCCCACAAATAGTAGTCAATTAAAGTTGTCTGATCGAAACCTAAGCAGGAATGATTATTTCGAGGTTTTCAATTTTTGGTACGTACGATTAGCTTCTTCGCTGCGATCGGTGTCTTTAAGTCCGTGTTTAATGTCTGCTGCTGCTTGCTTTATAACTTTACGTACAGGGCTGGCCTGATTTTGTGTAGACTGATCACGCTCGTGCGGTAACAGCGGTGCAGGCTCTTGTTGAATGCTAACTTTAATCCCTTTCGCGGTTTTTTTAGCCAAGGGAACGGGCTTTGAGTTTCCTGCATTAGGCAATGCCATTGCGACACCTTTTTTCATGAGTTAAGTTAAATTTCAGATGCGCGCGGCCATCAGCTGCGCCTTGCGCTCGCCAATTTGCGTACCAAGTTTGATCAAGTCCAAATCTGCGGTTTTGACTTTGGGAAACATCTGGTTTTGCTCTTCATTTACGTGATGTTTAACGTATTGGCTGAGTACTTTTATCTTGGCTTCGAACATCTTACCAATGGGCTCGATACCCTGTACTTGCGCAATCAAGTCTTTGAGCGTGGCATGCTCTACAGCAGCCTGAAGTATCAGTGTTTTGTCGGGAAGTGCTTTTTTGACGGCGGGGTAAAAAATTTCTTCTTCAATTTGTGCATGCACAGTCAGCTCAGTGCAAATTTTGGCTACGATTATTTTCTTTTTTGCCAGTGCCTGCGTTGCTTCATATTGTTCAAATAAATCACTGGCCAGCTTATGGTCTGCCCGTAGCAGCGCCATAGCGTCTAAAGATTTAGTCTGCTGGCTAGAGTAATTTTCTGTAGCGGCGAGTGTAATCATTTTGAATATCCCCGGCTCATATTTTTAACATGTGTATTACCCTGTAGTTATGTAAATAATGCTATCAAGATGATGATGGGAATGGGAATCCCTAAAATTAGTAAAAGCAGTGATCGCATAAGTTGCTCCTTGGTTGAAAACGAATGATGTGCGTCCCGGTGTCAAAATTTATCACGCTGGCGGCCGCCGTAAATGGCTGCAAGGCTTGCAGCGAAGGCGCCCATCAGCAGACTGATAAACAACCAAAGCGCTGCTGTGGCAGAGGCTTTGCGTGCTTTGTCAGTAGCTTCCTTGGTGGCCATCGTGCTGGCTGCAGGATCCGTTGTTGCCTCAGTATGATTGCTTTGAGGGCTTGTTGCAGCGCTGGCCATGGTTGTCGCGCTGTTGATGACTTTGTTCATGGTGCCGCTGGTAGCACCAGAGGCAACAGACGCACCAGCATTTACACTGGTACCAACTATCGAGCCAATAGCAGACATTAGTAGCATAGCGGTGACCAGCATGGCGACGCCCCAAGCAAGAAAGCCGTGTGCCGTATCACGAAAATACACTTCGTCGGTGTGTACCCCAGACCAGCGCGTGCGCAACCGGCCTGCTAGGTAGCCACCCATGCCCGAAGCGATAATTTGCGTTACGGTAAACCAAACAATAGTTGACACGCCAAACTTTACGCCGCTGACTCCACTTTGCGCCCAAGGTGAGACAGCAGATAGGCCTAGACCTACACCTAGTATCAGCAATATGAGCGATAGAGCTGCCGTAGCTGCTGCGCCAGCGAACACCGCGCTCCATGCCACTGCACTGGTGTTATTTGACACAGGTATTGTGCCAAGAGAAGACGCTAAAGAACTAGCCATGAATTTTCCTTGAAATTGGATAAAATAATGTTAGGGCGTGCTATTAATTTGCTACGTGGGGGATCTGCGATGTTGGCTGTAGGAGGATGCCTTTAGGCCCAATGCATTACTGCGCCCGTGGGTTTTGAGATGCCTGTGTTTTTGGTTACGCCATTACAGCGTATAAAATCTTGACATTCCTGTTAGATATTTTCAGTTTTGCAGCCGTGCAGGCTTGCCACCGGCTATGAAATCACCCGCTTGTATTCGCTTGACTGAGATCAAGCTGCCTTTAGACCATACGCCCGAGGCGCTGAACGCTGTTGTGATGGAACGGCTAAAACTCCAAGCGCATGAGATCGTCAGCATTAGCATCTTTCGCCGTGGCTTTGACGCCCGCAAAAAGAGTGATATTCACTTTATCTATACGTTAGATATTGTTACTACTGACAATGCGGCGGCGCTGGCACGCGCTCAACGGGTTCCCAAGCTGGCGACGCATATTAGCGTGACACCTGATACACGTTATCAATTTGTCACCCGAGCGCCTGATAAACCTTTTAAACGCCCCGTGGTAATTGGTACGGGGCCTTGTGGTCTGTTTGCCGCGTTGACTTTGGCGCAGATGGGTTTTAAACCGATTGTTTTAGAGCGCGGCAAAGCGGTGCGTGAGCGTACCAAAGACACTTGGGCTTTTTGGCGCAAGAGCCAGTTGCACACGGAGAGCAATGTGCAGTTTGGTGAAGGTGGGGCGGGTACGTTTAGCGACGGTAAGCTGTGGAGCCAAGTTAAAGACCCGTTGTTCCATGGGCGTAAAGTATTAGAAGATATGGTGCGCGCTGGCGCGCCAGACGAGATTATGTACGTGAGCAAGCCGCATGTGGGTACGTTTCGCTTGGTGAAGGTGGTGGAGTTTTTGCGCGAAGAGATTTGCGCCTTGGGTGGCGAGTTTAGATTTTCTAGCAAAGTGACTGATTTTTTATTAGAGAAATCGGCTACCAAGCCCGTAGAACCTGCTCAAGCAGCTATCAAAGGTGTAGTGCTACAAGACGGCACACAGATTGATGCAGACCACGTGGTGCTGGCCATTGGGCACAGTGCGCGCGACACGTTTGAAATGCTGCACGCGAAAGGCGTGTATGTAGAGGCCAAGCCGTTTAGTGTGGGATTTCGTATTGAGCATCCGCAGGGTTTGATTGACCGTGCCCGATTTGGCCCGTTTGCAGGCAACGATATGCTGGGCGCGGCGGACTACAAGCTGGTGCACCACGCCAAAAATGGCCGCAGCGTTTACAGCTTTTGCATGTGCCCAGGCGGCACGGTGGTGGCCGCTACATCAGAAGCAGGGCGCGTGGTCACCAACGGCATGAGCCAGTACAGCCGCAACGAACGTAATGCCAATGCGGGCATTGTGGTGGGTATCAACCCCGAGGATTTTGAATTTGACGTATTGGGCAAACCGCTGGTTGCAGAAAAACACCGTGGAGATCCCCTTGCGGGAATGCGCTTTCAGCGTGCACTGGAGTGCGGTGCGTACGTCTTAGGCGGCAGCACCTACGAAGCGCCCGGTCAATTGGTAGGCGACTTTGTCAAAGGCATTGCCTCTACTGCGCTAGGCAGCGTCGAGCCCAGCTACAAACCCGGCGTGCACTTAACCGACCTAGGCAACCCACTGCAGCCTAGCCTGCCCATGTACGCCATACACGCCCTACGCGAAGCACTGCCTGCATTTGCCAAGCAAATTGCAGGCTTTGACATGCATTACGCCATGCTGACTGGCGTGGAGACGCGTACGTCAGCGCCCATCCGTATCAAGCGCCACGATGAACGCCGTGCAGCTTTACGCGAAAGCGCCGAAGCCATAACGCGCACCGAGCAAAACCCATTGCGCTACCAAAGCATTAATACTGCTGGGCTGTACCCCGCAGGCGAGGGCGCAGGCTACGCAGGGGGCATTATGAGCGCAGCGATCGATGGGATCAAAGTAGCAGAGGCGGTGGCGTTGAATATCGTGAAAGAAAGCTCTTAAAGACCGTTTTTAATAGTATTTTAGGCTTGTAACCCTAGTAAAACATGCTCAAGCAGCTATTGATTTTATAGTGATATGAATAGGTGTAGAAGAGCTAGCGCTTAAAGGCTGGACGCCGTATGAATGGGTTGCGATCTGTGTTTTATGCCATAGTTGCTCAAAATCACTGCATCTGACCTCCCCAAGCCTCATAAATTGGCTATCAAGGAAAGTACGCATAGACGGACCTGTCTGCGACTAGGCATGATGCTTGCATGTAGCTAACAAACGTAGTGTTGCGAACTAATACCAATTTTAGTTTTTAAGGAAATTATCTTGAAACACGTCACTCATTCCATCACTCGCCGCGTACTGGGCTCAACCGCTGCTGCTGCCTTGCTGCTCTGCTACGGCCCTGTGGCCACAGCTGCTACGCCCAAAGACACCTTGGTGGTGGCTTTTGCTTTTGACGATGTCATCTCGATGGACCCGTCTGAGGCGTTTGAAATTTCTGCAGGCGAGGTGATGGGTAACACCTACGACCGCTTGCTGCGCTACGACGTGAAAGACCCGTCCAAGCTGATCAACGATATTGCTAAAACCTACAGCGTGTCGCCCGACGGCAAAATCTACACATTTGAGATCAAGTCAGGCTTAAAGTTTGCCTCTGGTAACCCCATGACGGCAGAAGACGTAGTGTTCTCGCTGCAGCGCGGCGTGCTGCTAGACAAATCACCGGCTTTCATATTGGGCCAGTTTGGCTTTACCAAAGACAACGTCAAAGACAAAATCAAGCAAACCGGCCCGTTTACGCTTACCTTTGAGACCGATAAAAGCTACGCGCCTACGTTTGTCTACAACTGCTTGACCGCCAACGTCGCAGGCGTCATGGACAAAAAGCTGGTGATGAGCAAAGAAGCTAACGGCGACATGGGCAATGCCTGGCTAAAGACCAACTACGCAGGCTCAGGCCCTATGGTGCTGCGCGAGTGGCGCGCCAACGAGATCATGACGCTGGAGCGCAACGACAACTACTACGGCGAAAAGTCCAAGCTTAAGCGTGTAATTTATCGCTTTGCCAAAGAGGCCTCTACCCAGCGCCTGCTGCTAGAAAAGGGTGACGTAGATATCGCCCGTAACCTGACACCGCAAGACTTAGATGCCTTGGCGAGCAATAAGCAGATCACCACCACCGCCACACCTAAAGGCACGGTCTACTACATCGGCTTAAACCAAAAGAATCCTAACTTAGCTAAGCCTGAAGTGCGCGAGGCGATGAAGTATTTGGTGGACTACGCAGGCATTGGCAATACGCTGATCAAGAACATTGGTGTAATTCACCAAAACTTTATGGCCATTGGCTTGCTAGGTGCCAGCAAGACCAACCCCTACAAACTAGACGTGGACAAAGCTAAAGCACTGCTGGTCAAAGCCGGTTTGCCTAACGGTTTCAAAGTAACGATTGATATGCGCAACACGCAGCCTGTGCAGGGTATTACCGAGTCGTTCCAGCAAACCGCTAAGCGGGCTGGTATTGATATTGAAATTTTGCCGGGTGATGGCAAACAAACCTTAACCAAGTACCGCGCCCGCACGCACGACATGTACATTGGCCAATGGGGTGCTGACTACTGGGACCCGCACACCAATGCCACCTTTGTGCAAAACCCCGACAACGGTGACGAGCCTAAAAGTAAACCACTGGCATGGCGCAATGCGTGGGCCACCCCAGAGCTAACTAAAAAAGCCGATGCTGCCGTGCTAGAGCGCGATGGCAATAAACGCAAAGCCATGTACGAAGAAATGCAGGCCGACTTCCGGCAAAACAGCCCGTTTATCATGCTGTTTCAGCAGGTAGAAGTGGCTGCCATGCGCGCTGAGGTAAAAAACTTGGTCATTGGCCCCACATCTGACAGCACTTACATGTTCAAGGTAACTAAGTAATCCACACTTGTGTGCAACTGCTTTAAGCTTTGAATTTTGTGAACGGTGCATCTCACGCGCAGCCCACGTGGCTGTCGCGCACTGACTGGGCGGGCCTTGCCAAGACGCTGGCCAGCTTTCTTGGTGTGATTGTTTTAACCTACCTTGGGCTGCTGGCGGTCACGTTTTTTATCGGCCGCGTTATCCCTATCGACCCCGTGTTGGCCATCACCGGCGACCGTGCGCCCGAGCATGTGATAGCCCGCGTGCGCGAAGAGCTGGGGCTGAACAAACCGCTGTGGCACCAGTTTTATATCTACATCAGCAAAGTGCTGCAGGGCGATTTTGGCACGTCGGTGCTCACATCTAACCCGGTGCTGCAAGACATTAAACGCACGTTTCCGGCCACCATTGAGCTGGCTACTTTGGGCATCATCATTGGCGCAGGCTTAGGTGTACCGCTGGGGGTGTGGGCTGCTGTTAAACGCGGTGGTTTAGCCGACCAAGCTATACGCGTGATGGGCTTGATAGGCTATTCAGTGCCTATTTTTTGGTTGGGTCTGATGGCGCTGGTGCTGTTTTATGCCAAGCTGGGCTGGGTGGCAGGGCCGGGGCGCATTGATGTGGCTTTTGAATACAGCTTTACGTCCACCAGCGGCTTTATGCTGCTAGACGCAGCACGTGCAGGAGAGTGGGAGGCCTTTGGCAATGTGCTGTCGCATTTGATATTGCCATCTGCTTTGCTCGGCTATTTTTCGCTAGCCTATATCAGCCGCATGACGCGCTCTTTTATGCTGAATGAGTTAGCGCAAGAATACATTGTGGCCGCGCGCGCCAAGGGTATTTCAGAGGCACGCATTATCTGGCGGCACGCGTTGCGCAACGCAGCTGTGCCACTGGTGACGGTGATCGCGCTGTCGTATGCAGGTTTGCTAGAAGGTTCGGTGTTGACAGAGACGGTATTCTCGTGGCCGGGCTTGGGTTTGTACATCACCAACTCTTTGCAAAACGCCGATATGAATGCAGTGCTGGGCGGAACTATCGTGGTGGGCTCGGTATTTATTGGGCTTAATTTACTGTCTGACTTACTTTATAAGCTGTTGGACCCGAGGACCCGCACCCGATGACTGAGAAAATGATTGTGCAAACCCACTCAGCAAAGCAGTCTTTGCACGACTGGCTCATGTCTGACAGGCCAGCCTCGCGCAAGCAAGCGTCGCTAGGCCGCGCCTACAGTACCTGGCGCACTTTTGCACGCAACCGTTTGGCTATGGCAGGCCTTGTCATCATCGTGCTGCTGGTGCTGGTGGCTATTTTTGCCAATCAGCTTGCACCTTACTCAGCTTACGTAGGCGACCTGAGTACCACGCGGTTGTTGCCGCCGTCCAGCGCGCACTGGTTTGGTACTGACGACCAAGGCCGCGATATTTTGTCGCGTGTCATTCATGGGTCGCGCATCACGTTGTTTGTCGTAGTGCTGGTGGCGCTGCTGGCTGCGCCAATTGGCTTGTTGGTAGGCACGGTGGCGGGCTACGCAGGCGGCTGGGTAGACGCCACGCTGATGCGCATTACCGATATATTTTTGGCCTTTCCACGCTTGATATTGGCGCTGGCTTTTGTAGCCGCACTGGGCCCTGGTATTACCAACGCGGTAATTGCCATTGCCATCACGTCGTGGCCACCGTACGCACGTATTGCACGGGCCGAGACGCTAACTGTTCGGCAGACTGACTACATTGCTGCTGTGCAACTACTGGGTGCATCGCCTTGGCGTATTGTGCTGCGCCACATCATGCCGCTGTGTGTGTCGTCGGTTATTGTGCGGGTCACGCTGGACATGGCGGGCATTATTTTGACGGCAGCGGGTTTAGGATTTTTAGGGCTGGGTGCGCAGCCACCTATGCCAGAGTGGGGCGCACTCATCGCCAATGGCCGCGCCTATGTGCTAGACCAGTGGTGGGTAGCAGCCGCGCCCGGTGCGGCTATTTTTATCGTTAGCCTTGCGTTTAACCTGCTGGGCGATGGCCTGCGCGATGCGTTAGACCCCAAGAGCGCGAAGTGAGTTTTACCAATGAGTGACCAAGCACCTTTGCTAGTGGTTGACGACCTGCGCGTAGCCTACCCATCGCGCAATGGCGGCATGACCGAGGTGGTGCGCGGCGTCACCTTTAGCTTAGGCCGCGAGCGTCTAGGCATAGTGGGCGAATCCGGCTCTGGCAAATCGCAAACAGGCCGCGCTATTTTGGGTTTAACTGCACCGGAGGGGCGCATTAGCGCTAAAAAATTGCGCTTTGACGGTATTGACCTGCTGAACTGCGACAAAAAACAGCGGCGCGAACTGCGCGGTGGTCGCATAGCCATGATCTTGCAAGACCCCAAGTTCTCGCTTAACCCGGTGATGACGATAGGTAAGCAGATTGAAGAAACTTTGCTAGCGCATACGCGCGTGTCAGGTGCTGAGGCAAAAAAACGTGCACTGGCTGCACTTGAATCAGTCAGCATTGACGACCCCGCGCGCGTGTACAGGCTGTATCCGCACGAAGTATCGGGCGGCATGGGCCAGCGCGCCATGATCGCGATGATGCTGATTGCCGAACCCGACATGTTGATAGCCGATGAGCCAACGTCTGCGCTAGACGTGACGGTGCAATTGCAAGTGCTGTCCATCATGGACAAGCTGGTGAAAGACCGTGGCATGGGGCTGATATTTGTGTCACACGACTTGCGTTTAGTGTCATCGTTTTGCGACCGCATCTTGGTGATGTACGCAGGCAAAGTGGTAGAAGAACTGCAAGCGGGTGGCCTGGCCCATGCCAAGCACCCGTACACACGCGGGCTGATGGCCTGCCTGCCGCAGCTAGGCAAGCCCGTGCACCCACTGGCCACGCTAGACCGTCAGCCAGAATGGGCGCTGTGATGACACCTTCTGCATTAGCATCTGCATCCAACGCCCTATCTGTAGGCTTGGACGTACACAACCTACGTGTAGAGTACAGCGGCTTTGTTGCCGTGGCCGACACATCGCTAAGCGTGCAGCCGGGCGAGAGTTTTGGCATCGTCGGCGAATCTGGCTCAGGTAAATCTACCGTGCTGCGAGCCATCTGCGGCCTGGCACCCAAAACGGCGGGTACCGTGCAATTAAAAGCGCAGCAAGGCGACGCTACAACGCAAGCACAGCCAGGCAGCAAAGCCTTTCGCCGCTTGGTACAAATGGTTTTTCAAGACCCCTACGGCAGCCTGCACCCACGCCAAACAGTAGACCGCATTTTGGCCGAACCGCTGGCCATCCACGACATAGCAGACGCCGAAGCACGCATCGAAAAAGCGCTTGACGAAGTAGGCCTGGGCAGCGGTTTTAGATTTCGTTACCCGCACCAACTGTCAGGCGGTCAACGCCAGCGCATTGCCATAGCCCGCGCGTTGATTCTTGAACCGCAAATTTTGCTGCTCGACGAGCCAACCTCTGCACTGGATGCATCCGTACAAGCCGAAGTGTTAAACCTGCTA
>JANLPQ010000047.1:0-32811 GCA_031367325.1 Polaromonas sp.
GCAGGCATGGGCGCGGGCGCGCTGCTGGCGGCTGTCTTCGGCGTGCTGGTGATTTGGCTGAACACGAACCAGTACGCCACGGGGCTGGCGCTTAGTTTGTTTGGCGTGGGCTTTTCAGCGTTTGCAGGTATTAAGTATGTACAAGAAAAGCTGCCCGAGCGGCCGCAGTTTGCTGTGCCTTGGCTGTCAGATATTCCATTGTTGGGCAGCGCGCTGTTTAAGCAGCACCCCATGGTCTACGCCGCTATGGCGCTAGCGGGCGGGCTGGTGTGGTTTTTGTACCGTACACGCACGGGTTTGGTGCTGCGCAGCGTGGGCGAAAGCCCCGACGCCGCCCACGCCCTAGGCTACCCGGTGCGCCGCATTCGCCTGGCCGCTGTGGTGGCTGGCGGCGCGCTGTGCGGGCTGGCCGGGGCGTATCTGTCGGTTATCTACACGCCGCTGTGGGTAGAGGGCATGGTGGCAGGCAAGGGCTGGATAGCGCTGGCACTTACCACCTTTGCCACCTGGCGGCCGGCACGGGTATTGCTTGGTGCTTATCTGTTTGGCGGCGTGACCATGTTGCAGTTTCACCTGCAGGGGCAGGGCGTTGATGTGCCCAGCCAGTTTTTAACCATGCTGCCCTATGTAGCCACCGTCGTTGTGCTGGCGCTGATCTCGCGCAACCCCGCGTGGATCCGCGTCAACATGCCAGCGTCTTTGGGTAAACCCTTCTACCCCGGCGCGTGATGCGTGCAGTAGTTGACTGATAATGTATTTTTGTGTAGTTCCCGTGTTTTTAACCCCTGAAAGAGAGACGAGATGACCGATTTGAACAAACGTTCAGCCATCAAGCTGGTAGCCCTGTCTGCCGTGGCCGCCGCCGCGCTAATAGGCTGCAGCAAAAAAGAAGAAGCCAAGCCCGCAGCGCCTGCCGCAGCGCCTGCAGCTTCAGCGCCCGCAGCCAAGGCCGAGCCACTAAAAATCGCCTTCGCCTACGTAGGCCCCGTGGGCGACGGCGGCTGGACCTTTGCGCACGACAACGGTCGCAAAGCCATCGAAAAAGAATTTGGCGACAAAGTGGTTACCAGCTTTGTAGAAAAAGTACCCGAGAGCGCCGACGCAGAACGCGTCATCCGCGACATGGCCAGCCAAGGCAACAAATTGATCTTCGGCACCACCTTTGGCTACATGGACCCCATGATGAAGCTGGCACCTGACTTTAAAGACGTTAGGTTTGAGCACGCCACCGGCTTTAAAACCGGCGAGAACATGCGCACCTACGACAGCCGCACCTACGAAGGCGCGTACATGGCCGGCGTGATCGCAGGCAAGATGAGCAAGAGCGGCACGCTGGGCGTAGTAGCGTCGATACCAATTCCAGAAGTTATCCGTAACATCAACAGCTTTACCATGGGCGCGCAGTCGGTAAACCCGAAAGTCAAAACCAAAGTGATCTGGGTACAAGAATGGTTTAACCCACCCAAAGAAACCGAAGCAGCCACGGCGCTGATCAACGGCGGCGCAGACGTACTGTTCCAAAACACCGACTCGTCTGCCGTGCTGCAAACCGCCGAGAAAATGGGCAAGCGCGCCTTTGGCTGGGACAGCGACATGACTGCCTACGGCCCCAAGGCCCACCTAGGCTCAGCCGTCATCAACTGGGGCCCGTACTACATCAAAGCCACACGCGACATGCTAGAAGGCAAGTGGACCACAGGCGGCAGCTGGTGGGGCGTGAAAGAAGGCGCCATTGACATGGTAAGCGTAGCCGCTGACGTGCCAGACGACACCAAAAAGCGCATCGACGAAATCAAAGCAGGCCTGAAAGCCGGCACCTTCAGCATCTGGAAAGGCCCCCTCATGGGCCAAGACGGCAAAGAGATTTTGGCCAAAGACGCTGTAGGAGACGACAAGTTTTTGTCAGGCGTGATGTTCTACGTCAAGGGCGTGGAAGGGAAGATTCCTGGTGGGGACAAGAAGTAATCTTCTCAATCCCGTTTTGAAAAAGCTGCTTTCGGGCAGCTTTTTTATTTGTGCTTTTGTAGTTTGCTTAAGGGTTTTGCAGCGTGCTGAGGCATTTGAATACCTTGATATTCCAGCACCGTGAGCTGCGGCGATTGAGGAAGTTTCGCTGCAAAATCTTCCGAAAACACGCGCGAATATCGATGACACGAGGCCACCTTTTGCACCGCGCGCCTTTCTACAGATTTTCATCAAAACCACGCTCAATCACCGCTTGGATATTGGAGTGGGAATCTGTTTTGCTAAACTGCTTTCGCCGCGTACGCGGCGACCTTCTTGAGAGAATCGTCAATAGAGGATAGCTTTCGAACGTAGGCATCTTGAGGTATATCTGCGTTCATGTATGGACGTAGATCAATGTTATTAACTTCAGTTACGGTGCTTCCATCGAATTCGTACTGCGCTGTTACCGAGAATTTATGAGGAATATTTTCATTCTCAGCGTTGAGTGCAAAAATCTTAAATCCCTGCGCTAATGAAAAAATGATTTCTGCATCGGGAGGAAATGAGTCAATGGGTTGATTGAATGCAACCACTTTCGATAAGTCTTTCCCCGCATCACCGAACCTAAAAAATGGTTTATCAATAGTTAGTCTAAGATTTAACGCTGCTGTTTTACCAGAGTTTTTGATACGTAAGTAAAAAATTGGATTGTCAAACTCGAGTATGGGTGCAACAACTATGTACGGACGTGCCATCGCTCTTGCTTGCTGTCGCATTTCCATAATTACGCCTTCGTTTGCGCGAAGGATTTTGTATGTAACCCAAGCGTAGAAGGCAGTGATGAGCACTAGTACTCCCGTTAAGTAGTCAGTATTGGTCATGCGTTTATGTTAGCTCACTTTGTTTCTCCGCAGCACAGAACAATGAGACGATGTTGGTTCGTCTCGATGAAAAAATTGGAGAAAGGCGCGCGGTGCATACGCTGGCTTAGCGCAACCTAATTTCGCGCGTGTTTTCGTAGATTTTTTGCAGCGAGATGCCCACGTCGAGTCCAGCTCCCCGGCGCGCATGCTTACACAGACAACATCTGACCGCAGCGAACAGCACGGAGATCAAGCCAAGCGATAATAAAGAAATGATTGAACGCATGCTTTGGCACCCTGTAGCTTTGTCAACTGACTTGGCGAGCATTCCCGTAGCCGTACAACTGCTCAATGAAAATATCGCGCTGTGGCGCGATGCACAGGGCAGGGCGCATGCCTGGGCGGATAAGTGCCCGCACCGTGGGGCCAAGCTGTCGCTGGGCCGCGTGCAGACGGATGCACAGGGCGCTAGCAAGCTGGAATGTGCTTACCACGGATGGCAGTTTGACGGGGCAGGGCATTGCGCGCTGGTGCCTGCGCTGCCCGCGTTTACGCCGCCACCTGCGCACTGCGCCAAAACCTTTGCGGCGTGCGAGGTGTATGGCCTGGTGTGGGTGCAGCTGGATGCAGCTCAAACCATGCTGCCCGCCTTTGCCGCACACGACGATGCGCAGTTGCGCAAGATTGCCTGCGGCCCGTACGACGTAGCCACCAGCGCGCCGCGTGTGGTGGAAAACTTTTTAGACATGGCGCATTTTGGTTTTGTCCACGAAGGGTTTTTGGGCGCGCGCGACACTACGGCGCAGGCCGACTATGCAGTAGAGCGCACCACGCACGGCATACGTGCCACAGGCTGCAGGGCGTGGCAGCCGCACAGTAATGTGCACGCCACGCAGGGCGCAGATGTGTCGTACACGTATGAGGTGGTGTCGCCGTATTGCGCACAGCTGGTGAAGGTGCCCGATGGAGTTAGCACGGTAATAGACGGTAAATCTGTAGATTACCGCGAATCTATTGCGCTGTGGGTGTGCCCCACCTCGCCCGACACCAGTCGCGTGTGGTTCACCATGGCGGTGGCTGATTTTGCAACGGCGGCGGTGGAGCTGCAGAATTTTCAAAACACTATTTTTATGCAAGACAAACCGATTTTAGAGTCCCAAACCCCTGCGCGCCTGCCGCTAGATTTGCGGGCCGAGCTGCACACCACGGCAGACAAATCATCGTCCGCTTACCGCCGCTACCTGCAAGACAGCGGCATTACTTTTGGAGTGTGTTGAGATGAACGCGCAAGTTAAACCCATTGCCGCAGACCGCCTGCCCCACCTGCTGCGCCGTATGCCCAAGGCCGAGCTGCATATCCATATTGAAGGCTCGCTAGAGCCAGAGCTGATCTTTGCACTGGCGCAGCGCAACGCCCTACAAATCCCGTATAAAACTGTAGATGACTTGCGCAAAGCTTATGCGTTTAGCAATCTGCAAAGCTTTTTAGATATTTACTACGCGGGTGCGTCGGTATTAGTAAAAGAACAAGACTTTTATGATATGGCGCAGGCTTACCTTGCGCAAGCAGCTACAGATAATGTAGCGCGTGCCGAGATTTTCTTTGACCCGCAAACGCACACGGCGCGTGGCGTGGGTATACAAACGGTGATTAACGGGCTGCACCGCGCCTGCGTAGATGCCAAGGCTGACTACGGCGTTGATGCAGAACTTATATTGTGCTTTTTGCGGCATTTAAGCGAAGAAGAAGCCTTTGAAACGCTAGAGCAGGCACTGCCGTACCGCGATAAATTTATCGGCATTGGCCTGGACAGTGGCGAGGTAGGCAACCCACCCGAGAAATTTGCCAAAGTGTTTGCGCGCTGTAAAGAGCTGGGCTTTCATCTGGTGGCCCACGCAGGCGAGGAGGGTCCGCCCGCCTATGTGTGGAGCGCGCTAGATGTATTAAAGGTAGATCGCATCGACCACGGTGTGCAGTCGAGTAAAGACGCACTGTTAATGCAGCGCTTGGCGCAAGACCGCGTCCCGCTCACGGTGTGCCCCTTAAGCAACCAAAAGCTGTGCGTCTACCCCAGTCTAGCCGACCACAACCTGGGCCAGCTACTAGACGCAGGCCTGTGCGCCATGGTCAACTCGGACGACCCAGCGTATTTTGGTGGCTATATCAACGACAACTTTACGCAGACTTTTGCTGCCACGGGGCTGACAGCGCAGCACGCTTACCAGCTGGCGCGCAACAGTTTTGAAGCCAGCTTTATTAGCGCCGAGCAAAAGCGCAAATACACCGACCGCGTGAGTGAAGTGTTTGAAACGTTTTATTAAGCTGGCAGGCTTTTATATACGCTTGAAACCGTCTTTTTATGAATAAATTAGGCCTGTAACCCAAGTAAATCCTGCTCAAGCAGCTATTAATTTAATAGTAAGCTAGGCTGCGCCTGATGGCCCACGCAAATGCCCCAGCGGCAGTGTGTGCGACGCTTTTACCTCGCCCAGCGAGAAGCTGGTGTGCAAGTCTTTCACATGCGGCAGGTTGATCAGCCGGTCCATCGCAAAACGCGAATACGCTTCTAGGTCGGTGGCCATCACGGTGATTTCAAACGAGCCTTCGCCGCTAACGTGGTGGCAGCTCATCACCTCGGGCATCTGGATCAACTGCTCTTTGAGCGCGCGGGTAACCTCACCAGTATTGCGGTCGGCAAAAATGCGTACAAAGGCAATCACGCCCAGGCCCAGCTTGTGGCGGTTTAGCGCTGCGTGGTAGCTGGTGATATAGCCCTCAGTCTCTAGCCTGCGCACGCGCCGCCAGCACGGTGCGGGCGACAGGCCCACGCGGTTGGCCAGCTCGGCATTAGTTAAGCGGCCATCGGTTTGCAGCTGGCTAAGGATATGGATGTCAAATTTGTCCAGCCCGGTCAGCACCTCGTCTACCTCGGGCGTGCTGGGGGTGGGTACCAGGCTGGCGGGCTGCTGAGGCTTGGCTTTTGTTGCCGTGGCAGGGTGCGTAGCGGAAGTTTGTTTCTTGGTCATGGCGGCTTGCGGATAATTCTTTCAAATCATACCTAGTATGGGGCATGAAAAGCAACGACTATTTGCACATGGCGCATGTTTTGGCTGCTACAGTGCCAACATGAGAAACGTTATTCAATCCCTTGAAGAATCCAAAATCCGCGAGGTAGCTAATGCTGGAATGCTCGCAAGCAAGCAAACAGGAATGCTCGCAAGCAAGCAGGTGGGAACGGGCCACACTGACGTACTTAAATTTTGGTTCGGCGAGAGCGACGAAGTGACGCCCCATTTCATTCGCCAAGCGGCCATCGCGTCGCTGCAAGCGGGCGAGACTTTTTACTGTCACAACCTAGGCCTGCCCGAGCTGCGCGATGCCGTAGCTGCCAACGCCACGCGGCTGCACCAGCCTACTACCCACCAGATTACTGCCGATCGCGTAGCCATTACTGCAGGCGGCGTTAACGCGCTGATGCTGGCCTGCCAAATATTGATTGACGCCGGCGACGAAGTGGTAGTGATCACGCCAGTGTGGCCTAACCTTACCGCCCAGCCCGTGGTAATGGGTGCGGTGCTGCGCTGCGTGTCGCTGCAGCCCACGGCATTGGGTGCGTGGCAGCTAGACATGGCGCAATTGCTAAGTGCTGTCACTTCTAAAACCAAGATGCTGATATTGAATGCGCCCAACAACCCTACGGGCTGGACGCTATCGAAAGCTGAGCAGCAAATCATTTTGCAGCATTGCCGCAGCACGGGCACTTGGATTTTGGCTGACGAAGTGTACGAGCGGCTGTACTACGCTGGCGACACATCCAACGGCTGCGCGCCCAGCTTTTTAGACATCAGCACGCCAGACGATCAACTGATCGTGGTGGGGTCGATGAGCAAAAGCTTTTTAATGACCGGTTGGCGCACCGGCTGGCTTATCATGCCGCCCGCGATGGTGCCGCATATGGGTAAATTGATCGAGTTCAACACCTCATGCTCCCCGGTGTTTGTGCAGCGCGCCTGCGTAGCGGCATTTGCACGCAGCGACGAGGTAACGCCTGGCGTGGTGGCACATTTAAAAACCTGCCGCGACACGCTGGTGCCTTTGCTGCAAGCCACGCCGCGTGTGCAGGTGCAGGCCGCGCCTGGCGGTATGTATGCTTTTTTTAAGTTAGACGGGTTTGATGATTCTTTAGATGTGGCCAAGCGGCTGGTAGCGCAGGCGGGCTTAGGTTTGGCACCGGGCAACGCGTTTGCACCCGAGGCACAGGGTTGGCTGCGGTGGTGTTTTGCGTCTAAGGATGTGGGGCGGTTGCAGCTGGGGGTACAGCGGTTGCGGGGGTGGTTACTGGCTTAGTGTGCTCGCCGAGGAGTTGCTTGCTGGGTCAACTTTACCGCCGGAGTGTTGGTCTCTGGGCTAACGGTATGTCCTGAGAGCTGGACTCGAGCCGGGCATCTCACTGCAAAAATACTCCGCACACACGCGCGAATTGGGGCTTTTGGTGCGCTAACATTGCCAACGCGCGCCTTGCTGCGTATTTTTCATCGAGACGGACCCGACTCGTCACATGGTTCTTTGCTGGGTTTGGGACAGCCCGTGCTTCGGTTAGGTTGTTTGGAATGATTCAGACTATCAATTGCATAGCTGGTTGAGCAGTATCTACGGCCTACAACGGCTAAAACACTCTGAAAATAGGCCTCAGAATACGCTTGGCGTGCCTTCAACGCCTGTTCTGTGCACGCCTTGGCACTTGGCGTGCACAGCTGTGCGGCTGTCCTCCGGCCTGCGGGCTCCCCCTTTATGCCGCTGCGCTGTTCACACCAAGCGCCAAGGCTGCGTACTGGCTAAGTGCGAATACAGCGGTGGATTACCTACCAAGGTCACGAGAGCTGGCAGGCGGTGTACTCAGCGTAGCGGCATAAAGGGGGAGTAGGCGGCCCTAGGCCGCCACGGAGGACAGCCGCGCAGCTGAGTACGCCGCCTGCCAGATCCCGTACAAAAACAAAAATAGCAATCCTCGCAATCCACGCCATCCCCATAGCTCGCGGTGCAAGAACATCAATCTTCAACCCAAGCCAACAACCGCAACCACTAGACTCAGAGATAATCACTAGATATGAGCGGCAATACCTTTGGACATTTATTCGCAGTCACCAACTTTGGTGAATCCCACGGCCCGGCTATTGGCTGCGTGATTGACGGGTGCCCACCCGGCATGGCGCTGTCGGAGGCAGACATCCAGCCTGACCTGGACCGTCGCCGTCCCGGCACCAGTAAATTCGTCACCCAGCGCAACGAGCCGGATACGGTGGAGATTCTGTCGGGCGTGTACGAAGGCAAAACCACGGGCACGCCGATTTGCCTGCTGATTAAAAATACCGACCAGCGCAGCAAAGACTACAGCGACATTGCGCGCACTTTTCGCCCAGGCCATGCGGACTACGCCTACATTCAAAAATACGGCCTGCGCGACCCGCGTGGTGGTGGTCGATCGTCGGCACGCTTGACTGCGCCCATGGTGGCTGCGGGGGCGGTGGCTAAAAAGTGGTTGCTGCAAAAGTACGGCACGGTATTTCGTGGCTGCATGACGCAGATTGGCGATGTAGCCATTGGTTTCGAAAGCTGGGCGCATGTGTACAACAACCCGTTTTTTGCACCCATAGCTGACACTACCGCGCTAGAAGATTACATGAACGTGCTGCGTAAAAGCGGTGATTCGTGCGGTGCGCGCCTGCGTGTGACGGCCAGCGGCATGCCGGTGGGCCTAGGCCAGCCGCTGTTTGACAAACTAGACGCTGATATTGCCTACGCCATGATGGGCATTAACGCGGTAAAGGGCGTAGAGATTGGTGCAGGTTTTGCCAGCGTCACCCAGCGCGGCAGTACGCATGGCGATGCGTTGTCGGCAGACGGTTTTAAAAATAACAACGCGGGCGGTACGCTAGGCGGCATTAGCACCGGGCAAGATTTAGAAGTGAGCATCGTGGTCAAGCCGACCAGCTCTATCCTGGTGCCGCGCGACACCATGGACATTGACGGTAACCCCGCCCAAGTAATTACCAAAGGCCGCCACGACCCCTGTGTAGGCCTGCGCGCCACCCCGATCGCCGAAGCCATGCTAGCGCTGGTGGTGATGGAGCATGCACTAGCGCACCGCGCGCAATGCGGCGACGTGGTGAGCAGCACGCCGCACATCAAGGCGAAGGCTTGATTACTGTGATTGAAGGCACAGACTTGATCGCTGTGGCGCAAGCCGCAGGCTTGATCGCTGTGGCGCAAGGCGCAGCCTTGATCGCTGTGGCCCAAGGCGCAGTTTGACCACGTCAGACGATAGCCAGCAGCGCAGCGCACCCAGTGGCCAGCGTGGGGGTGAAAACCTCATGCCTTTTGCCGCACTGTCGGCATGCTATTTCGCACACCTGGGTTTCTTTAGCCCCTATCTGTCGCTGTGGCTTAAAGACTTAGGTCTGAGCATCGCGGTCATCAGCGTTTTAGCGTCTATGCAGTCGGCCACGCGCTTGTTTGCGCCTTATGGCTGGGGATGGCTCAGCGACCGCACGGGCGAGCGCGTGAAGCTGCTGCGTTACAGTGCGCTAGCGGCGTTGGTAGCGTCGGCCTGTCTGTGGTGGGCCCAGGGCAGCGTGGCGTGGATTGCGGTGGTATTGGTGGTAATGCTTGTCCACTCCAGTGCCATGATGCCAATGAGCGAGGCGGCCATGGCGCAAATGGTCAGTAGCGGCGGCAGCTTTGACGCCAAGCGCTATGGGCGCGTGCGGCTGTGGGGGTCGGCCGGGTTTTTGGTGACGGTATTTGCGGCGGGGTGGTGGTTTGAGCGGTTTGGTATGCGCTATTTCCCCCTGTGGTCGGTGGTCACCATGGCGGCGTTGATGCTAAGCACGTGGTGGCTTCCCGATGTGAAAGAGGCACCTGTGGCCGTGCACCACCGCGTGGCTATGTGGCCCATTTTGCAGCGCCCTGCAGTACGCTGGCTATTTATTACCGTGTTTTTGCACATCCTCGCGCACATGGGCATCTACATTTATCTGTCGCTGTATTTAGACGCGCTGGGTTACAGCAAAACTACCATTGGTCTGCTATGGGCTGTGTCGGTGGTGGTTGAAATTGGGTGGTTCTACAGCCAGGGGCGCTGGTTGCCGCGCTTCAGCTTGAGCGCGTGGCTGGTCATTACTGCGGCGGTTACTGCTTTGCGTATGGGGTTAACGGCAGCGGGCGCTTCAATTTTAATCATTGCGTTGCTAGCGCAGGCACTGCACGCTATTACCTTTGCAGCGCACCACACGGTGTGTATTGCGCTGCTGTCGCACCACTTCCCGGGCCATTTGCGTGGCCGTGGGCAGGCGCTATACACGGTGACTGGCTACGGCTTACCGGGTGTGCTGGGTGGTTTGGTCGGCGGTTACTTGACTAGCCGCTGGGGCTTGGTGAGCGTGTTTTGGATAACGCTGGCTATTGCGTTGGCTGCGACTGGGTCGGCCCTGAAGGTGTGGCGACTGCAGCATCCAAGGCGCATTTTGCAAACGGATTTAGGCAGTTGATCCAATGCGAGGCTGCTTTCTTGCTACACCCACACGGTTAACGGCAATTGGCGCGGCTTGACTGCATGACCCCTTAATTTGACGTGAAAATGCTGAAAATTAATCAACTACTTACAGCTGGTCACGCGTTTGTAGAGGGCCTTTGCTATGTATTTAAAGTTGTAACCTGACTCAAGCTATAATCGCAGACTGAGTATAAAGAGCTCGAGTCCTTTGTACTCGTCAAGGCTTTTGGCTTTGACAATTTCCCGGAAATTGTTTTTTAATTAGTTTAATCAAGGAATTCAAATGAAAAAGACCCTCGTATTGGCATCGTTGTTGGCTGCAGTTGCATTGGCTGCTTGCGGTAAAAAAGCAGAAATGCCAGCTGCACCAGCGCCTGCTGCTGCTGCTGCTGCTCCTGCTGTAGAAGCCGCTAAAGACGCAGCTTCGTCTGCTGCTGGTGCCGCATCTAGCGCCGCTTCTGCTGCTGGCGCTGCCGCCGGTGCTGCTGGTGCGGCCGCTGGTGCCGCTGCTGCTGCCGCTACCGGCGCAGCTGCTGATGCTGCTAAAACCGCTGCTGGTGCCGCTGCTACTGCAGCTGGCGACGCTGCTAAAGCTGCTGGCAATGCCGCTGCTGATGCTGCTAAAGCCGCAATGGGCGCTGCAAGCGACGCTAAGAAGTAATTCTTAGGCTTTGTGCCAATGCTTTCTTAGGGAAGCAAAAAAAGCTCCTTCGGGAGCTTTTTTTACGCCTGCAATTTGTTGATGGTACTATTAAAAACGTAGCTGCTTGAGCAGGTTTTGCTTGGGTTAGAAGCGAAAAAGCCTCAGAAATCTGAGGCTTTTTGCTGAGTGGAGAGCTTGCAGAGCTTAGTCGCGCTCACCGCCAAAGATGCCCAGTAGTGACAGCAAGCTTTGAAACACGTTGAAGATGTCCAAATACAGGGCCAAGGTGGCGCTGATGTAATTAGTCTCGCCGCCGTCCATGATCTGCTTTAAGTCATACAGCATGTAAGCCGAGAAGATCGCCATAGCCATCATGCTGATGACTGCCATACCCATAGTGGAGCCGACAAACACATTAATGATGCTGCCTACCATGATCACCACAGCACCGACAAACAGCCATTTGCCCATGCCTGAGATGTCGCGCTTGATGACGCTGGCCAAGGTAGCCATGACAAAAAAGATACCTGCTGTACCGCCAAATGCAGTCATCACCAGTGAAGTGCCGTTTTTAAAGCCCAACACCCTGGCGATCAGGCTGGACAACATAAGACCCATAAAGAAGGTAAAGGCCAGCAGTACGGGCACTCCAGCGGCTGAATTTTTGGTCTTTTCAATAGCGTACAGGAAGCCAAAAGCGCCTGCAAAAAACACAATCAAACCCAAACCACCGCGCAGCGACTGGGTAATGCCCGTGGCCACGCCCAGATAAGCTCCTAACACAGTGGGCAGCATGCTAAGCGCCAGCAGCCAGTAGGTGTTGCGCAGCACTTTGTTGCGCGCTTCGCCGCTGGATACCGCGCCATTGGAATAATCAATAGACTGGGTGTTATCTGACATGAACTTCTCCTGTAAATACCTAGTGCGGCTTATATTTCTTGGCCGTACTCACATTCTAGGGTTAAACCGCTGATCCGCGCTGCTTCCAGCTAGGGGGTGCCCTACTTTTTGTATGGATTCTTTTAACTAGCCTACGCGCGCTTAAATGGCGAGTAGAGGGTATGCTTACAGGGTAAGTTCATTCATTAACTAGTTTATTACTAATAAAAGCACCATGAAAAACAAAGCATTCTTAGAAACCGCCGACGTCAAAGCCATTTTGGCAGCTGCCGAGGCCGAAGCGGTCAAAAACAGCTGGGCTGTCACTATCACCGTGGTGGACGATGGCGGCCACATGCTGGGCATGCTGCGCCTAGATGGTGCACCGGCAGTGTCTGCCCACATCAGCCCCGCCAAAGCGCACACTGCTGCGCTGGGCCGCCGCGAGACCAAGATTTATGAAGACATCATCAACGGCGGGCGCACCAGCTTTTTAAGCGTGCCTGTGATCGAAGGCATGCTAGAGGGGGGCGTACCCATTATGAAAGACGGCCAGTGTTTGGGCGCAGTCGGCGTGAGCGGCGTAAAGTCTGCTGAAGACGCGCAAATCGCGCGTGCGGGTATGGCGGCGATTGGGCTGTAAAACTTATCGTTGCTTTGCAGCAGATTAGTCGCATAGCTGCTACGGTATAAAAAAATCCCGCTAACCTTAAGTGGTTAGCGGGATTTTTAATGGGAAATCCCAGCCAGTTATTTCAAGTCATCCGCAATCACTTTGACAATGCGCTTGGCATTGTCAGAGCTGTCCGCCACACCTGCGGCGTTGAGTACCGACACGGTAGTAGATTCTGCAGCACCTTTGAGCACGATGCGAAACTTAAGCGGCGCAGCATCTGGCGTACTGCTGAAGATTTTGGCAAAAAAGCCGGGCTCTTTTTTATCGGTAGGCGCAACGTAGCGTACAAAATAAATGCCCTGCGCGCGGTCGCGGTCTTCTACGGTAAAGCCGGTGCGGTCTAGCGCCAAGCCTACGCGGCGCCAAGCGCGCTCAAAACCTTCGTCTACCTGCACCACGGGCACGCCGCCCACATCGGCAATACGTGAGGTGGGCTTGGCTGCGCCCGAGGCGATCAGGGCTTTAGATTGCTCTTGCGGTACGCCTAATTTCACCATCAGGCGGCGCAAAAATTCGGCTTCTAGTTCAGGGTCGGCTGCGCGCGGCTCCCACACGGTTCCGGTGGACGTAGACGACGAGCCGCCGGTTACTTTTTCAACCAAACCGCGGTGGCTGACGTAAATTTCAGTGCTGTCGCCAGAGCGCTCTAACCGGGTACGAAATTTATCGCGCTCGCCGGTGGAGTACAAACTGTCCAGCAGCTTGCCCAGAGTGGCGCGGATAAAGTCTTGCGGCAGCTTGGCACGGTTTTCGGCCCAGTCGGTTTCTAAAATGCCCAGGTTTTGCTGGTCTTGGGTCAGTAAAAAGCCGTTTTCTTGCCAAAAGTCGCGGATGGGGCTCCACAGTTGGTCGGCTGGGCGTTTGACCACCAGCCAGCGCTGGCTGCCTGCGCGCTCGATGCTAACGTCGCCCAGCGCGGTGGCTGCTACGGGCGTACCGGGGGTGTTTTGGCCTGCCGCAAAGCCGCTGGCTGTGACAGGGCCACCGGGCACCACAAAGCGGTTATCACGCGACAAGGCGGTTAAGTCGGGCGGTACTTCTAGCGAAGGGCCTTGACCAGAGCTTTTGTAGTCGATCTTGTCGCTAGAGAACACGCTGCAGCCCGCCACGGCTGCGCAGGTAAGCGCCACAGCGGTAAGTTTCAGGGCCGATGAACGAAATGCTTTTACCAAAATATTTCCTTTGGGTTACTTGCCTGCGGCTAATTCAAAACGAAATCAAAACTAATTCAAGGCGCAGACACAGCAACCAATTTTTACAACAAGCCTGCCACTTTGAGTGCGGCCAGAACAGTAGGTTCATACGATTGTGCCATGCCGGTTAAGGGCAGGCGCATCGTGCCGCCGCACAGGCCCATTTTGTCCATCGCCCACTTTAGCGGGATGGGGTTGGCTTCAACGAACAAGTTTTTGTGCACCGGCAGCAATTGGCGCTGAATTTGGTTGGCAGTAGCGGCATCGCCCGCGATGGCGGCCACGCACAGCTGGTGCATCAGGCGCGGGGCAATGTTGGCGGTAACGCTGATGTTGCCTTGGCCGCCGCACAGCATCAGGGCCACGGCGGTGCCGTCGTCGCCTGAATACACGGCAAAGCCTTCTGGAGCGTCTTTGATGAGCCATTGGCCGCGTTCCACATTGCCGGTGGCGTCTTTGATGCCGACGATGCCGGGGATTTGCGCCAGCCGCATGACCGTGTCGTGCGCCATATCGGCCACCGAGCGGCCGGGCACGTTGTACAGCACCACGGGCAGGTTGCCGGTGGCCTCGGCAATGGCTTTAAAGTGCTGGTACTGGCCCTCTTGCGTAGGCTTGTTGTAGTAGGGCACCACCTGCAGTTGGCAGTCTGCGCCTACCTTTTCAGCAAATTTGGCCAGATTGATGGCCTCTTTGGTTGAGTTTGACCCGCAGCCGGCCATGATAGGCACGCGCTTGTTGGCTTGCTCTACCGACACGCGAATAATCTCGCAGTGTTCGTCTACGCTGACGGTGGGCGACTCGCCTGTGGTGCCCACCACGCCAATGCAGTCGGTGCCCTCTGCTATGTGCCAGTCGATTAGCTTGCGCAGGGTGGGGTAGTCGACGCTGCCGTCGGGGAGAAAGGGGGTGACTAAAGCAACAATGCTGCCGGTAATTTGTTTCATACCTTGATTTTAGCCCGTCACGGGGCAGCCAGCGGGTAGCGCGGGGGTGCGATTGATGCTGAATTGTCTGATTTTTGATGCGCGATGACGCCTGATTCGCGCACCGCCGCGATGCGCTGCACAAAACGATCTGGCGCTTCGATAAAAACGTCTTCATACGCCACCACGCGCAGCCCGGCGCAGGCACGCAGTAGCTCGCCCGGCTGCAGCAAAAAATCAGGCCGCGATGGCTTGCCTACACTGGCATTGCCATAGGCAAAGGTTTCATAGATCAGCACGCCGCCGGGTGCTAGGCTAGCCACCATGGTGGGCAGTAGAGGCCGCCAAAGATAGTTGGTCACCACGACGGCGCCAAACTGCGCAGGCGCACCGGCGCTGTCGGTTAACGGCCAAGGCGCATTTTCAATATCTGCCACTACCAAACGGTCATTTGTAGGCAACCTAGTCGCTACATTATCTATAGCTGCTTGCGCAATATCTACCGCGGTAATGGGGTGATTCAGCTTAGAAAAATACACCGCATGGCGGCCTAAACCGCAAGCCAAGTCTAGCACCGTAGCGCCTGCAGGAACTAAATGAGCCCAGCGCGCTACCCAGCTGGATACGGCCTCGCTGCCATGCTGGGGCGCACTGGTGGCTGGGGTTTTAGGCTCTGGTGTTTTAGGATTTAGGTTTGACATCGTCTTTAAGCGCAGCCAGCGCCATTTTTTCGATCATACCCGGCGCTATTAACTTCAAAAAGCGGCCCAGCTTGCCTTTGCCCGTCATCACCACCTCGCGCTGGCGGCGCTGCATGCCGTCGATGATGAGGCCTGCGCAGGTTTCAACCGACATGGCATCGTCTTCTTTCAGCCCGCTGCTGCCTGCGGCTACGCCAGCGGCGTTCAGGCCGCGGTGGCGTGTGTAGGTGGCTACTACGCCGGGGTAGGCGGTGGTCACGCTGACGCCAGCACCTTTTAGCTCAGCGCGCAGGGCCTCAAAAAAGCCTGTCATGGCAAATTTGCTGGCGCTGTAGGCCGTGCGGCCCGGCACGCCGATCAGCCCAGCCAGTGACGACACGGCCACGATAGAGCCTTGGCTAGCTTTGATGTGTTCCAGCGCGGCATGCGTGCACCACACGCTGCCCCACAGGTTAACGCGCATCACGTCTTCATACCAGCCCAGGTCTTGCGCTTTAACGTCTTCAAACAAGGCCTGCGCCGAGATGCCCGCGTTGTTGATCAGCGCGTCGATACGGCCAAACTTTTGCACCGCTTGGTCTACCAAAGCGCGGCAGTCGGCCTGCACACCCACATCAGTTTTAACCACCAAGGTGCGCGCCCCTAGCGCGTTGCATTGTGCAGCCACGGCGTTTAGCGCATCTACATTGCGCGCGGCTAACACTAGCCCTACTTGGGCCTTGTTAGCAGCGGCCAACTGGCGCGCTACCTCTGCGCCTATACCGTCAGACGCACCGGTGATTACTATTATTTTCATAGCTGGTTGAGCAAGTTCTGCGGCCTAGAACGGTGATTTGTCATAAAAAATAGGTCAAAAGCATGCCCAAATCTGGTTAGCCAGTGTGACCATAAAGTCAGGCCGTGTGTACAGCATAAATACCCCCACGCAGGCCAGCACGGCGGCGCTGTAGAGGGCGATTTTGCGGGGAGTAGACATGACTTTAAGCGGGCTGCAAAACAGGCCGCGCAATTGCTGCCTCGCGGATGGGCAAGTTAACCAAACCTGCAAAAACTCCCAGGGCAATGGCGATGTACCACACGATGTCGTAGCTGCCAGTTTTGTCATACAAATAGCCGCCCAACCACACGCCCATAAAGCTGCCCACCTGGTGGCTAAAAAACACAAAACCACCCAGCATCGACAAATGCTGAATGCCAAAAATCTGCGCCACCGTAGCGTTAGTAGGCGGTATGGTAGACAGCCATAGCAGGCCCATAAAGCTGGCAAAAATATACACACTGATCGGCGACAGCGGCACGATCAAAAACACCGCAATCACCACCGCCCGGCTAAAGTAAATAAACGACAGAATTTTGCGCTTTGCCAGCCGCTGGCCCAAGCTGCCGGCAATATAGGTGCCAAACACGTTAAACAGCCCAATCAAGGCCAGCGCGTAGCTGGCCACGCTCAAATCCAGACCTTTGTCTTTCAGGTAGCTGGGCATATGCACGCCGATGAACACCACCTGAAAACCGCACACAAAGTAGCCCGCCATCAGCAGTTGAAAGCTGGGGTATTTAAATGCCTCGGTCAAAGCCTGGCCAATGGTTTGGTCACGCTTAACCTGCGTGTTGCCGCCCGTAAACCCGGGCTCGCGCAAGAAAAACGCCAGTGGCACCATCAGCAGCGCCGCCACGCTTAAAATTTGCAGCGCTTGCAGCCAGCCAAACTGGCTAATCAAATAGCCCTCTGTTGGCACCATAAGAAACTGCCCAAACGAGCCTGCTGCGGCCACCACGCCCATCGCCCACGATCGCTTGCTAGGGTCAATATTGCGGCCAATCACGCCGTACACCACCGCGTAGGTTGTGCCTGCTTGCGCCGCGCCAATCAGCACGCCCGCAGTCAAGGTAAACATGGGCACGCTGGTTGACAACGCCATGCCTGCCAAGCCCAGCGCGTACAACACGGCCCCAGCAATGATGACTTTAACGGCCCCAAATTTGTCGGCCACCATGCCCGCAAAAATACCAAAAATGCCCCACGATATGTTTTGAATACCAATAGCCAACGCAAAGTTTTGCCGTGTCCAGTCGTTAGCCTGCGTAATGGGTTGCAGCCACAGGCCAAAACCGTGGCGAATGCCCATGGACAGAGTGACAATCAGCGCGCCGCACAGCAGCAGTTGGACCATGGGGAGTTTTTCGTTGGCTTGGGTTGTCATTGCTATATGGTAACCAGTCTGTCGTGGTTATGTCAGTCACTCTGGCGATGTGGAGTGGTGTGCTACTTGTGGTTGCGCGTTCGGGAATTGACTTTAGGGCTGTGCATGCTGTTCTACGCTGTGCACGCTCTGGCGCTTGGTGTGTACTACTACGCGGCTGTCCCCCGGCCTTCGGCCTCCTCCTTTATGCCGCTACGCAGTACACACCAAGCGCCAGAGCTGCGAACTGGTTTTGTTGGGCTACAGCGGTGTGTCGCCAAACACTTCACACGAGCGTGATAGCAGTCGATATACCGCGGTGAATCACCCACCATTTCACAAGAGCGGGTCGACGGTGTACTCAGCGTAGCGGCATAAAGGAGGAGTCGCCGGCCCTAGGCCGGCACGGGGGACAGCCGCGTAGCTGAGTACGCCGTCGACCTGCTCCAGTACAAAACTGAAGTAGCGCCGTTAGCCCGCTCCAGAACAACACACGGAATACGCCGTCAACCCGCCCCCTCACAAAACAGGGGCATGCGCATGCCAAACCCCAAGACAGCTACAAAACCCAAGCCCCAAGAACCGCCGTAACACCCTAAAAACTGACCTCCCAGCCAAAGTGCGACAATACAGGGCTAACCATTAAAGAGTCAATGAGCGATCAATTTTCATCCGTAGGCCTAGCCGAGCCCATTCTTCGCGCCGTAGCCGAAAAAGGCTACACCACCATGAGCCCTATCCAAGCACAGGCTATCCCTGTCGTGCTGGCCGGGCGCGATGTGATGGGCGCGGCCCAAACTGGCACCGGTAAAACGGCTGCTTTTATCTTGCCGCTGCTGCAGCGCATGCTAAAGCACGAAAGCGCGTCTACCTCGCCCGCCCGCCACCCGGTGCGGGCACTGGTCATTTTGCCTACCCGCGAGCTGGCTGACCAAGTGGCCGAGCAAGCCAAGCTGTACGGCAAATACACTCAGTTGCGCAGCACGGTAGTGTTTGGCGGTATGGACATGAAGCCGCAAACGCTGGAGCTGAAAAAAGGCGTAGAGATTTTGGTGGCCACACCGGGCCGCTTGCTCGACCATATTGAGGCTAAAAACGTCGCGTTAAACCAAGTGGAATACGTCGTGCTAGACGAAGCCGACCGTATGCTGGATATTGGCTTTTTGCCAGATTTGCAGCGGATTTTGAGCTTTTTGCCTAAACAGCGCACTACGCTGCTGTTCAGCGCCACCTTCTCCCCCGAGATCAAGCGGCTGGCATCGAGCTACCTGCAAGACCCGGTGCTGATTGAAACCGCACGGCCTAACGAAACTGCGTCTACCGTAGAGCAGCATTTCTACAGCGTAGACGCTGACGACAAGCGCCGCGCGCTGCAGCAAATCGTCAAAGCACGCGGCATTACGCAAGCGTTTGTGTTTGTTAACAGCAAACTCGGCTGTGCACGCCTGGCCCGCAGCCTGGAGCGCGAAGGCATGCGCACCACTGCCCTGCATGGTGACAAAAGCCAAGACGAGCGCTTAAAAGCATTAGAAGCCTTTAAAAAAGGTGAAGTCGACATGCTGGTAGCTACCGACGTAGCCGCACGCGGGCTGGACATTAAAGACGTACCAGCGGTGTTTAACTTTGACATTCCATTTAACGCCGAAGATTACGTGCACCGCATTGGCCGTACAGGCCGCGCAGGCGCGTCGGGCTTGGCAGTCAGCTTTGTGTCGTCGTCCGACCAACGTTTGATGGTGGATATTGAAAAGTTGCTGAAGAAAAAACTTGAAGTTGAAGGCTTTGAGTTTGAAGGCAACTTGCCCAACATTGCCCGCGAAGGCCGCATCAACAATGGCCGCCGTGCTTGGGGTGATGATGAAGGTGCCGAGCGGATTGAGCGTAATGACCGTGTAGACATGCCGCGTGCACCGCGCCCCCAGCGTGACAGCTACCGTGATAGTGGCCGCGACACTTACCGCGACAGCCAGCCCGGCAGCCCACGCGAAGGCGGGCGTTCGTCGTTTCGCCCCGCACCCGTGTCACGCGATCCGTTTTTTGACAAACCTTACGAAGCACCTGCTGTGCCCGAAGGTGCAGCAGCCCCCGCATCAGATGCTGCCAAGCCCGCCACCAGCTCGCGTATATCGTCCAATATCAAAAGTAAAAAGACCGTGGCGGCTTTGTTTAAAACTGCTGCTTGAAGCGTAGTTTTTAATGCATTATGGGGCTGTAACCCAAGTAAATCCTGCTCAAGCAGCTATTGAATACATAGCGGGCGGGTTTGCATTAAGCTGTCCTAGCAAGCCGTATTAGATTAGCTCTGCGGCTTTCATCAACCCAGCGAAACTATCACAGGCGTATGGTCGCTAGGTCGCTCGTTCTTACGCGGTAATTTATCGATCACACAAGCAGTGACCAGTGGCTTAAGCGCATTACTGACCAGCGTGTAGTCGATGCGCATGCCTCGGTTGCGCCTAAAAGCAAACTCGCGGTAGTCCCACCAGCTGTAGCTTTTATCGGGCTGCTCAAACAGTCTGAAAGCATCATGCAAGCCAATTTTAAACAAGGCCTGCAGATGGTCGCGCTCTTCGGTGGTGTGGTGAATCGTCTCGCGCAGGCCTTCGGGGTCGTAGGTGTCTTTGTCGTCGGTGGTGATGTTGAAGTCGCCTACCACCACCAGTTGCGGGTGTTGCGCCAGCTCGGTTTGCAGCCATGCACGCAAAGCGTCTAGCCACTTCATTTTGTACTCAAATTTGTCGGTTCCCGGGGCTTGGCCGTTGACAAAATAACCGTTGACTAAACGCACCGCACCCTGCGCTGTAGCCAAAGTGCCTGCGATGATGCGCGACTGCTCATCGGCGAAACCGGGAATGTTTTTAACCACTGCATCGACACTGGCTACCGTCTCGGTGCGCGTGAGTAGGGCCACGCCGTTGTAGGTTTTTTGGCCAAAGAAATGGCTGCGATAGCCCACTGCTGCTAGCTCAGCCACGGGAAACTTTTCATCAGTCAGCTTCAGCTCTTGCAGGCACAACGCGTCTACTGGGTTAGCCGCCAACCAGTCGATAACCTGTGGCAAACGGATGGTGAGGGAATTAACGTTCCAAGTGGCAATTTTAGTGGTCATATTAGCTTTTAAGCCCGTAGATACTGCTCAAGCAGCTATGTAAATCATAGTAAAAAGTCATAGCGTTAAGGCATACTTTAAATGTGCAGCACAGCTAACACGCCGATGACAAGACCTATGCCGCCAGCGGCAAACATACCCCATTCCAACCATTTGCGTTTAGTCAGCAACGCAATCGCGGCCAGTGCAATGGCAATTTGCAGCACGGTGGTGGCCTGCGCCCAGCGATGGTGCAAATGCATCTCGTCATCAGATTTTGTGTCCCACTCTTTGTATTCTTTCTCTAACTTTTCAGCGTCGGTTTTTACACCTGATTTCTCGGTTTTGTAGCGCGCAATCTCATCTTCATAAAACTTCTTGCGCTCAGCGGGCACTATTTCTATCGCCAGCTCAGCCAAGTTTTGTTTACTGCTTTTGGCTTGGTAAAAATTCCATTGGTTAGAGGCCTCGGTTTTTTTAATGGCGGCGTTATTTTTGTACAAGCCTGCATTGGCCTGCGTGGCGCCGCCCATGTAGCCAAACATAGCCCCTACGGTGGCAATCATGGCTGTAAACAGCGCTATCTGGCTGGTGAGGCTGCCGCCGCCAATGCCATGGTGCGCCGTGCCACCTGCGCTGTGCGTTGCATGGTCGTCGCCTTGTGCCGCGTGCTCTAGCGCGTGGTCGTGCGGGCCGTGTACGTGAAATCCTTGTCCTGACATTGTTTTCCTTCTGGGAGTTTTTAAGTTTTAAGGTAGGTGATAAAGCTGTAGGTAAGCCCGGTGGCAGATGTGTGCGATTCGCTTTGCGTTTCGCGCCAATCGTCGCCCAATTGCGGCGCAAACGCATCGCCTTCATAAAATGCGTCAATTTTAGTGATGACAATTTTGCGGGCGAGCGGTAGCGCCTGCGCGTAAATCTGCGCGCCGCCGATCACCCACACTGAGGGCACAGCAGGGTGTATCTGCTCGCAAAATAAGAGCGCGCTGTGCAGATCTGCACTACGTTGTACGCCGTTTTCTTGCCAATCTGTCTGCCGCGTCAGCACAATATTGGCGCGGCCCGGCAGTGGTCTGAATTTAGGCGGTAGCGAGTCCCATGTTTTGCGCCCCATGATGACGGGGCAGCCTAGCGTGGTGCGTTTGAAATGCGCCAGGTCTTCTGGCAAATGCCATGGCATGGTGCCTTGGTAGCCAATAACTCGGTTGCGGGCTTGTGCCCAAATCAGGTTGACTTGCATCGACAGGCCTACACCGCCACGGGCGCTTTGATGGCCGGATGGCATTGATAGTCCAAGACTTCAAAGTCTTCAAACTGATAATCGAAAATTGACGCAGGCCTGCGCTTGATATGCAGCTTGGGGTAGGGGTAGGGCGTGCGGGCCAGTTGCAGTTCAACTTGGTCGTGGTGGTTGCTGTAGATGTGGCAGTCGCCGCCGGTCCATACAAAATCGCCCACGTCCAGGTCGCACTGCTGCGCTACCATGTGGGTGAGCAGGGCGTAGCTGGCAATGTTGAACGGCACGCCTAGAAATATGTCGGCGCTGCGTTGGTATAGCTGGCAGCTGAGCTTGCCCCTACCGCCAGGTTTCGTAGCATCGCCAGCCTCGGTAGCAGGGGCTACATAGAACTGAAAGAACGCATGGCAGGGCATCAGCGCCATTTTGCTCAATTCGGCTACGTTCCAGGCGCTGACGATAATGCGGCGGCTGTCGGGGTTGGTTTTAAGTGTGGCGATGACGTCGCTGATCTGGTCAATGTGCCCGCCATCGGGCGTGGGCCAACTGCGCCACTGTACGCCGTACACGGGGCCCAGGTCGCCATCGGGCTTGGCCCATTCGTTCCAAATGCTCACGCCGCGCTCGGTTAACCAGTTGTTATTGCTTGAGCCAGTCAGAAACCACAGCAGCTCTTGAATGATGGATTTAAGGTGAACTTTTTTAGTGGTTACCAGTGGGAAACCTTGATTCAAGTCAAAACGCATTTGGTAGCCAAACACGCTGCGCGTGCCCGTGCCGGTGCGGTCTGATTTGGCAGCGCCCTGCGTGTACACGTGGCGCATGAAGGTTTCATACTGGTCAGACGAAAATGGGTTGGGGTGGGATGAGGCTGGTGCTTGCATAGTTTGAGCGGTAAATCAATAACCACCTAAGAGTGTATCGAGTGCAGAGGTAATCACAGTCGCCTGCGATGCTAGCCTAGCAACCGGTGTCTTTAGCAAGGCGGCAGGAAATGCGCCGATGGCGGTGGTGTCTAGCAGCACTGATTTACCTTCAATTTCAAAAATCGGGTTCAAGTCGCGCAGGGGTTTGTCTACCTCGCGCCTGTCGCGCATGGGGATGATGACGCGCGTGGCTACGGCTTCGATGTAGTTGTTTTGCACATCCAGCAAATAAGGTGTGATTTTGCGCAGAGCCTTGTCGGGGTGGGGGTAGACGTCGTAGCGTGCCATGGTTCTTTAACGCTTAAAAAAGTGCGGTGTTAAAAGGTACGGTATTTGGCCAGTGGTAGGCCTTCTTTGGCAATGCGCTCGTTGTATTCGCTGATGGCTTCGCGGTTGTTGTCGCGCCAGCTTTCCCAGTAGCGGCGTTTGACTTCTTCGGTCAGCCAGGCATCTACGGTTTGCGACAGGTTGATACCCAGCTCTTTGGCCATGTCTACCGTCTTGCTGGTAAGCGACAGGTTAATGGGGCGTTTGGCGGGCACATTGGTGGGCGGGTTGCTGATCATGGCGTACCTTCTGGAAAATCTACTTAGAGCGTGGGCATAACATGCGCATATTTTATGCGCATATAAAAATGATGCAAGCCTTCAAGTGAGCCGATCTAGCCACTCGGTCAACGCCAGCAGCACCAGCAGCATGACGGCAATGGCGGGCATGACGGTAGCCAGCCCTGCCCAAGCGGCCAACATCCCCACCAGTGGCGGTAGCACCGCGCCGCCTGCATAGGCACTGCCCGCTTGGCGGCCAATCACCACGCGGGCGGTGTCGGGCGCAAAGCGGCGCGCAGTTTCGTGCATGAGGCTGGGGTAAACAGGCGCAAAACCCAAGCCGATCAAAGCCACCGCCAAGAGCGATAACCACGTAGGGCCATTGATAGCAAACAATAGCGCGGCCACTACCGACAGCACGATGCCCAAACGCACTAACCGCCGGTTGCCCCAGTAGTTAGCCACCAAACCCACGGCAAACCGCCCAGCCGTGATGGCCCCAAAATACACCGACATCCACACCCCCGCCTGCGCGGGCGTGAACTGGCGGTTGCCCACCAAAATACTGGCCAGCCACAGGCCAGCGCTGCCCTCTGCGGCTACATAGACAAAGAAAGTCAGTGGCGCAAGCCACAGCGCTAGTGGGTTTGCGGGCTTAACAGATGCAAAGTGGGCGTGCGTGTTGCCAGTGCCTTGCTGCACGCTGGCAGTGTGCGGCGTGTGGGTATTGGTAGATGCGCTGGACAGCGGTACCAAGTGCCACAGGTGCAGCGTGAGCCCTAGCACTACGGCTAGGGCCAATTGCATCAACCCCAGCGTTAGCGCGCCGCGTGGCCAGCCTGCCGGGCTGGCCATGGCAGCGACTAAAACCAGCGGCCCCAATGTGACGCCTACACCCCAAAATCCGTGCAGCCAGTTCATATGGCGCGCGCTGTAGTGCTGGGCCACAAAGTGGTTTAGCGCCGCGTCTACTGCGCCGCAGCCCAAGCCCATGGGCACGGCCAGCACCACTAGCCACACAAAGCTGGGTGCGACAGCAAAGCCTATCAGCGCCAAGCTGGTCAGCAAGCAACTGATAGCGGTGACGGGCCCGGTGCCCAATTTTTTAATCACCGGCCCGCCAAAAAAGCTAGACAGTGCCCCGCTAACAGTGAAAGCAATCACTATGGCGCTTAGCGCCTCTAACGGCTGGCCAAAAGTTTGCCGCACTGCGGGCCATGCGGTGCCCATCACCGCATCGGGCAGGCCGATGCTGATGAACGAGATGTAAATAATGCCAAGCAATAATAATTGCGCCACGGGAGAATCTTTCAATGCCAAAAGGAATGTATTGAGCATACGAACGAAAGCGATGCTTTCGATGCTGGCTCGGCGACGTGGTCTGAATAAAAACGACTGCTACCACACAAGCGCCTGCACGGTGCGCTGTGTAACAACCCGTCAGCGGTGGATGATGCAAGCTGGGTTAAGCAAGTTGTGCGGGTCTAGCGCAGTTTTAACCGCGCGCATCATGTCTAGCGCCACGGCAGATTTGTAGTGCGGCAACGTGTCACGTTTTAAGCTGCCCACCCCATGCTCGGCGCTGATGCTTCCGCCGTGCTGCAACACGCTGTCGTACACCAGCGTGTTGATGGCGTCCTCATGCGCAGCTAAAAACTGCTTGTCATCGGTGCCTGCGGGGCACTGCACGTTGTAGTGCAAATTGCCATCGCCCAAGTGGCCAAAGTTGACTAAGCGCACACCCGGCAGATGCTGCTGCAGCAGCGCGTCGGTGGTAGCTACAAACACTGGAATGCGCGACACGGGGATAGAAATGTCGTGCTTGATGTTAAGACCCTCTTGCGCCTGCGCTAGCGGAATGCTCTCGCGCACATGCCATAGCGCTTTGGCTTGTGCAATGTTTTCGGCAATCACCGCATCACTGATGGTGCCAGCTTGCAAGGCGCGTTCCATCACTTGCTCAAACTGTGCGCGGGCATGCGATTCGCTCTCAAAATCGCTATTTTCTAGCAGCACGTAGTAGGGTGCTGCGGATGCGTCTGGCGCCCACAGCGGCACGCGCTGCTGGGCAAAGTGTTTGACTACCAGCGACAGTGCAAACTGCCCCATCACCTCAAACCCGGTCAGCCCGCTGGCCAAATGCTTTTGTGCCAAGCCTAGCAGTTGCACCGCAGCGCCCAGTGACGGCACTGCCGCCCACGCGGTCAGGCGCGCTGCAGGCTGCGGATACAGCTTGAGCGTAGCGGCGGTGATGATGCCTAGCGTGCCCTCGCTGCCCACCAGCAGGTTGCGCAGGTCGTAGCCGGTGTTGTCTTTGCGCAGGCCAGCCAAGCCGTCCCACACCTGGCCCTGGGCTGTCACTACCTCGAGCCCCAAGCACAGGTCGCGCGTGTTGCCGTAGCGCAGCACCTGCGTACCGCCCGCGTTGGTGGCCAGGTTGCCGCCGATGGTGCAGCTGCCTTCTGCTGCCAAGCTCAGCGGAAATAAAAAGCCTGCTTGCTCTGCCGCCGTTTGCAGGTTTTGCAAAATACAGCCTGCGTCCACTGTGATGGTCATGTTGGCAGTGTCCATGCCGCGCACTGCCGCCATGCGCTGCAAGCTGAGCACTATTTGCGTGCCGCTACTGTCGGGCGTAGAGCCTACTACCAGCCCCGTGTTGCCACCTTGCGGCACGATGCTAACGTGCTGCCCTGCAGCGCGCGCCTGCTGGCAGGCCTGCACCACAGCGGCCACTTGCTGCGTGTTGGCGGGCCGCACCACGGCCAGTGCTTTGCCTTGCGCGCGCTTGCGCCAGTCCTGCTCGTACGCGGCGAGGTCGCCATCGGTTAGCACGTGTTGTGCGCCTAGTGCGGCGCGCAGGGTAGCGATTAAATCCATAAATGGTTAGCTGACAAACTGCAGCGCTGCCAGCTTGGCATACACGCCGCCACGCTGCACCAGCTCGTCGTGGTTACCTACCTCGACTATGCGGCCATGTTCCATCACCACAATGCGGTCGGCTTGCTGCACGGTGGCCAAGCGGTGGGCAATCACCAGCGTAGTGCGGCCTTGCATGGCGCGCTCTAGCGCGGCTTGCACCATGTGCTCGCTCTGTGCGTCCAGCGCGCTGGTGGCTTCGTCTAGCAACAATATGGGCGCGTTTTTTAGCATGGCGCGGGCAATGGCAATACGCTGGCGTTGCCCGCCCGACAAGCGCACGCCACGCTCGCCCAAAAAGGTATGGTAGCCCTCAGGCAGGCGACTTAAAAATTCATCTGCAAAGGCGTCTTTGGCAGCAGCCAGCACATCTGCATCGCTGGCACCGGGCCTGCCGTAGCGAATATTCTCCATCGCGCTACTAGAAAAAATCACCGCGTCTTGCGGCACCACGGCAATAGCGCCCCGCAGCGCAGGTAGCGATAAATCAGCCAACGGCGTGCCATGCAGCTCGATGCCGCCGCTTTGCGCATCATAAAAACGCTGCAGCAGCTGAAACACGGTGGTTTTACCCGCACCGCTTTCGCCTACCAGTGCCACCGTCTCGCCCGGCAGCACGCGCAGGCTAAAGTCTTGCAGCGCAGGCTGGGTAGGGCGCGAGGGGTAATGAAAATTAATTGCTCTTAATTCAATAGCTGCTTGAGCAGGATTTACTGGGGTTAGAGCCTTGTTTTGCTTAGAAATAATGCGTGAGGGGGCATGCAGCAGCTCCATCAGCCGCTCTGTCGCACCGGCTGCGCGCAGCAGGTCGCCATACACCTCGCCCAGCACGGCAAACGCACTGGCCAAGATGATGACGTACACCACGGTTTGCCCCAAATGCCCGGCGGTAATATCGCCCTTCATCACCGCTTGTGTGCCTTGGTACAGGCCCCACAGCAGCGCCGCGCTGGTGGCGATGATGATAAAAGCCACCAAAGCCGAGCGCGTTTTGTTGCGCCTGATAGCGGTGACAAAAGCGTTTTGTGTAGACGCATCAAACCGCGCTGACTCGCGCGCCTCAGCAGTGTAGCTTTGCACTACGGGAATAGCATTTAAAACCTCGGCAGCTATGGCGCTGCTGTCGGCCATGCGGTCTTGGCTGGCACGCGACAGCTTGCGCACGCGGCGGCCAAACCAGATAGACGGCAGCACAATCAGCAGCAGCCCGCCCAGCACTTGGCCCATCACCAGCGGGTTGGTCCACACCAGCATAGCCAGCGCGCCAATACCCATTACGCCGTTGCGCAGCCCCATGCTGAGCGATGAACCCACCACCGACTGCACCAGCGTGGTGTCTGCTGTTAAGCGCGACAGCACCTCGCCCGTTTGCGTCGTCTCAAAAAACTCGGGCGACTGGTGCAGCACATGGCCATACACCGCATTGCGCAGGTCAGCCGTCACTCGCTCGCCCAGCCAGCTGACCATGTAAAACCGTGCCGCGCTAAACAAGCCCAGCGCTACCGACACTGCAAACAGCTCAAAAAAGTGCCCCCGCAGCGCCAGCAGCGTAGCGCCTTTGTCCGCATCGCTTGCGCCCGTAGCCAACCCGCCATCAATCAACCCCCGCAACGCCACCGGAAACACCAGCGTCGCCACCGCCGCCAGCACCAAGAACAGCCCCGCCAAAGCGATGCGCCCTGTGTAGGGTTTTAAAAACGGCAGCAGACCTGATAGTGAGCGGGGCTGGCCTTTGGTTGTACGGGCATCGGGTTTTGCGTTGTCAGCAGGCGCGTTCATTTAGTTTCCAATTTTGGCAATAGCTTCTAGGCGCTGCATCACTACCGTTGCACGGATAGAGCGCAGCACGATACCGGGCAAGGCATTGGTTATTTCGGGATGGTCCACCAAGGCTTGAATGTTTAACACAATATAAGCGCGAACATCAGCAGGCGCTTGGGCTATTTCATCTAGTAATTCGGCTCTGCCGTCTACGATGGTGATGATGTCCTCTAGGTCGTGGCTGGCGTACACATCATTGCGCCCGCGGTCTTTAAACGCCTCAAACTTAGTCGCCAAAAAATACGGTGCTGACAAATGCTTTAGCGACACATCATGTGCTGGATGCGAGACAACTGCATTGGCAAACCCGGTACGGTACCAGGCATTAGCGAATCCCAATACCTTTTCGTCTAACGGCACTAAGTCTAGTTGCATCCGTTGCCACAGCCACCGGAAAGGGGGCGTGTTGTCTTGCATAGTTTGCACAAACCCCAGCTTGGTCAGCTCTGGCCGTAGCGCATGGTACGCCACTAGGGACGCAATTTCTATGATGGCGTCCACGTCCTCTGTGCTGCGTATATCCGTAACAGCTTGGTTGGTCACTAACAAGCCCGTGGCGCAGCCACCCACAAACACCACGCGCTCCCGTAGTGGACCCAATGCACGGGCTATGGCTAGCAATAAATCTAAATTTGGGTTAGCCATGCACCAGTTCCTTAGCGCGCGTCGTATTCACATTTCTTAATATCAAAGCTTCCAACATCGGTAATGCCATGTTGCGCTCACGTGCACGGCCTACGCGCAAAGCGTCAAGCAATGCCAAGGCGGCATAGAGCTGACTGTCGGCCAGCGCTGCGCTTGGCACGCAAGGGTGTATGGGTTTGATACCTACACCTTTGCATGAGCCTAGAGCATATGGCCATACCCAATCGTCGGATCCAGGCGCAAAAACGCCCTGAAAAATAGGGGCGCTGTGGCTTGTTGGAACACCTACAGTGACGCTGATTTTGTCAGCTGCAAAAACATACCTAGCGCCATGCGTCACAAATTCCAGCAAATTCTGTTTGTGTACATCAATATTGCCTAGCTTGGAATTCTTGGGCACTATGAAGTCCCCTGTGTCTACTAGCAGTTGTGCATGCAAAGCGCGTTTCACAGCAGTGTGTACTTCAGAAGCATTGAGGCTGAGGCTCAAGGCTAACCCCGCATAGGTTGTGGGCTTGTGCGACACGGCCAGCTTTAACGCCACTACTAAATCTTGTCCTTTTAGCATATATTCAATATTCAAAAATCTTGAATATTGAATATATGCTAGTTTGTAGGGGATGTCAAGTGCAACTCAGGTCAACAAAGCCAGCGAGGTCAAATTCAAAGGGGTGGATACCCATTCAATGCAAATTCTTCATACCCGACAGCACCACGCTGCGGTATTGCCCGTCGTCAGCTTCGTGAGATTCGTCGGTAATGTCTTGTGTGTCTTGGCTGCTGCCCATTTTGAAAAAGCCCACGCCTGCGCTGCCATTACCTACTTCTTCTTCGGTGGCTTCGCGGATGGCGTTGATTTTTAAATGCAGGCGAATGGCGATGCCTGCTAAGGGGTGGTTGGCGTCCAACACCACGTGGTCGGGATAGACCTCGGTAACTGTGTAGGGCAGGTCTTGGGGCGCGTCGGGGTTGCAGCCTGGGGGCAGGCTGTCAAAGCGCGTGCCTTCTTGCACGTCTTGGGGGAACAGCTTGCGCGGTTCTAGAAAAATCAGTTTGTCGATAAAGTCGCCAAAAGCGTCCTCGGGTTCTAGGTGCAGGTCTAGTGTGTCGCCTACTTTGCGGCCTTGCAGGGCGGCGTCGATTTTGGGCAATAGGTCGGCCCCGCCTACAAAAAATTCAACCGGCGTGTCGAGTACATCGAGTTCTTCGCCCAGCGTGTCGGTCAGCGTCCAAGTAAGGGCGGCCACGCATTGTGGGGTAATCTGCTGCAGGGGTTGGTTTAAGTCATCATTCATAGGGCAGAATTGTCCCATGAATGTTAAAAACCCTCTCGCGCTGCTTGGCGGCATCTCGCCTGCACAATTTATGCAAACATATTGGCAAAAAAAGCCGCTGGTCATACGCGCTGCGGTGCCCGGCATGCAGCCGCTGGTGCCCCGCGATGAGCTATTTGCCATGGCGGCCAATGAGGCAGTGGAATCGCGCCTGATCGAGCGTAAAAACGATGTGTGGTCGTTCGACCACGGCCCGGTGGTCAAGCCGCCACCGCTTAAACGCAAAGACTGGACACTGCTGGTGCAAGGGGTTGATTTGCACCACGACGGCGTGCATGGGTTGCTGCAGCAATTTCGCTTCTGTCCCGACGCGCGGCTGGACGATGTGATGATCTCGTACGCCAGCGCAGGCGGTGGTGTGGGCCCGCATTTTGACAGCTACGACGTGTTTTTATTGCAGGCCAGTGGCCGCCGCCGCTGGCGCATCGGCGCGCAAAAAGATCTAAGCCTGCGGGACGATGTGCCACTGAAAATCCTCGCCAACTTTACGCCCACGCAAGAGTTTGATTTAAACCCCGGCGACATGCTGTACCTGCCCCCGCGCTACGCGCACGACGGCGTGGCGCTAGACAATGACTGCCAAACTTATTCCATAGGTTTCCGCGCCCCCAGCACCGAGGAGCTGGCCCGCGAGCTGATGCACCGCGTGGCGGACGAGATTGAAGACGAGTCGCTGTACACCGACCGCGCGCAGGCGGCTACCGCGCAGCCCGGCGCTATACCTGCAGAGCTGCAAAATTTTGCGGCACACGCAGTAACCAAAGCGCTGCAAGACGGCACGCTAATGCAGCAAATACTGGGTGAATATTTAACTGAACCTAAATCCGCGGTATGGTTTGACGCTGCAAAACCTCTATGCAAATCTTATGCCAAAACTACCCTAAAAGCTAGATCCGTCCGCCTAGACCGACGCAGCCGCATGATGTACGACGCCAAGCACGTGTATTTGAACGGCGACAGCTGGAAGGTAGCCGGCAAAGACGCCAAGCTATTGCGCAAGCTGGCCGATGACCGTAGACTAGATGCTGCAGATTTAATAGCTGCTTCAGCAGCATTAACGGGCGCTGTGGCACAATTTATTCAACAAGGATGGTTGCACTATGACTGATAACCCTGCTTCTTCCCCGCCACTGCTAGACGGCACCTTTGACGGCCGCAACGCGTTTCAGCAACTGGTACGCGACGCGCTGGCCACTGCTGCGCACCAGGGCTGGCACGATATCACGCTGATGGACGCCAGCTTTGAAGACTGGCCGCTGGGCGAGCGCGCGGTGGTCGAATCGCTGCAAGCGTGGAGCAAAACGGGCCGCAGCTTCACCATCATTGCCAAGCGCTACGACACCGTGCTGACCAAACACCCGCGCTTTGTAACCTGGCGCGGCAAGTGGGGCCACATAGTGACCGCGCGCGGCGTGCCCAGTGCCGATGCTACAGATTTCCCGTCCGCCATCTATAGCCCCGGTTGGGTAATGCGCAGGCTAGACCCGGTGCGCAGCAAAGGCATAGCCGGTGCCGAGCCGCAGCGCAGGCTGCTACTGCGCGAAGAGGTGAACGAATGGCTGGGCAAAAGCAGCCCAGCATTTGCGGCCACTACGCTGGGGCTGTAACGGCGTTTCAAGGCTGTCTTTAAAAGCGTTTACGCGGCAGGATTTAAGCCGCTTCAACATTCAGTAACTAAGCCCCCAACGAGGCTATTGACACCACCCTAGCGGGTACACTAGTAGATTGTGCACAAGGCGACGCAAATCGGCCTGGCCCACTGGGCACAGTTTTTGGGATGTGATTTTGATTCGCCGTATTTTTATTTGCTTAAGTTGTGTGCTGTGGGCTACCGCAATTGCTGGTCAAACCCCTGCGGTAGCGACCAAAACCCCTACGGTGGTGGCCCAAGCCGCACCTGCATTGCAGTCCACCCCCCAGCTGGCTACCAACTCTGCGGCCATTGCGGGCACTAAACCTGCCACCAACCCTATTTTTGTCCTCAACTCGCTCGATGCCAACATCAGCGTGATTGACCCTGTCACTTGGACAGAAACGCAGCGCATTGCCACTGGCAAAGAGCCGCACCATTTGTACATGACACCCGATGAAAAGTCGATCATTGTGGCCAATGCAGGCGGCGACGCGCTGACATTTTTAGACCCCAAAACTGCCCAAGTGCAACGCACCGTCAAAGGCGTGCTAGACCCGTACCACCTGCGTTTTTCGCCTGACATGAAGTGGTTTGTTACGGCAGCCAACCGCTTAAACCACGTCGACATTTACCGTTGGGATGGCAAAGACATGCAGTTGGCCAAGCGCATTGTTACCGCCAAAACGCCCAGCCACCTGTGGATCGACAGCAAATCCACCACCGTTTACAGCACCATGCAAGACAGCAACGAGCTGGTCGCCATCGACTTGGCTAGCCAAACCCTGCGTTGGCGCGTGGCCACGGGCGAGATGCCAGCCGACGTGTTTGGTACGCCTGATGACCGCTTTATGTTGGTCGGACTGACGGGCAGCAACAGCGTGCAGGTGTTTGACGTGTCGGGCCGTGAGCCCAAACTGCACAAAATGATCAAGACCGGCTCGGGCGCGCACGCCTTTCGCGCTGCGGGCGACAAGCGCCATGTGTTTGTCAGCAACCGCGTGGCCAACACCATCAGCAAAATGGACCTGCAAACTATGGAGGTGGTGGCCAGCTTTGCCTCGCCCGGCGGGCCTGATTGCATGGATGTGTCCGCTGATGG
>JANLPQ010000052.1:0-34090 GCA_031367325.1 Polaromonas sp.
CGCGCTTGGCCACTGCCAATGTGCTGTTGCCTTTGATCTTGCGGGTGAGTGCAGCGGTTTGCTGCTCGGCTTGTGACGCCAAGGTAGACAACGCCGCTACGCCAGGCATAGAAGCTTGGGCTAGGGTGTCGATAGTGTGGGTGCCAGTTTTAGCTTGCACCAGCGTAGCACCGGCCAACGCGCGCGCTACACCACCGCCCAATACTTTGACCAGCTGGGCCACAATGCCGCTGGCGCTGTCGGTGGTAACTGTTAAACCCTTGGTGTAGTAGCCGCCAACCAAATGCTTGGCAGCAGTGGCGTTTTTAGCGGTCTCGGTTGACAGCTGCTTGCGTGACTGTGCAAACGCGGTGTCCCAGCGCTGCTCTATCGCGCCGGCTACGCGCTCACCGCCAGCGCGGTAGGCGTTGATGACGTTTTTAGCGGTGTTGCCCGACGATACGATAACGTCGTACGCTATGGTGGAGAGTTGTTGTGCGCTCATGGTGTGTCCTCTTACAATAAAAATTATCTGAAAATTGATAACTGTTATTGTGCGTAGACTCGTCAGTTTTGCGTAGGGAACACCGCCTAACAGGCTAGAGAGTAGCGTCTATCCCCGCAGTGCGTTAATAAAGATCAGCGGAATCTTCAAAAAGCTAGGCCGGTACTGAAACGCAGTGAGCAGCTTGCCCAGCACATGGGCGCGGCTATTGGTGATGTACCACGGCGGGCGCGGCAGCAGCGCAAACGATCCGCTCAGCAAATTGCGCGGGAAGGGCTTAAACGGTGCCTCCACCACGGTGCGCTCGGGTTTGTCAAACAGCATGGTGTTGTGCACCACGCCCATACCGCTTTGCACGTCGGCCAGCGTGTGGCCGGGGAAGGCACCCCAAGTTGCAGGCGCGACCAAAAAGCCCAGCCCGGTCCACGCGTTGATGGCGATGCAGCCATAGTGCAGTTGGCTGATGATGCTTTCAAAACGTGTGCGTCCTATGGCTTGCATGGTTCTGGGGTGGATCAAAATGTTGGCCCCCAGCGTGCCCGCCAGTTGCTCGTTGGCATAGGCTATGGCCTTGACTAAAAACGCCTCTGGGTCGTTGTCGCCACCGGGCAGATCTGTGGTGCTAAGGGCGGGTGCGAATACTTCAAAATTCTTGGCACTGTTGGTAGACGGGGTGTGCGCTGCGGCATCAAACGCCGCCACCACGCACTGGTTGGCTGCTGTGGGTGCAGCAGCTGACGTGCCGGCTGTCTCGGTTTGAAACTGCGCCAGCCGCGCCCCTGCGCCGGGGTAGTACAGCGGGCGCGGCGTAGATGCGGCCAGCGTCTTTTGGACCGCATTGACCAACGCGCTTTTTAGCGACCAGCTGGCAGGCAAGATCAGTACTTGGCAGGCAATGCAGTTAAAGCCCGCATTGTGCAGCTTTTGCGTGGCAATGTGCTCGGCCTGAAACTTAATGTCTGCGGCAGTCCACGGGCCGGGCACCACAATGGTGGGCCCCACGCCGCCTAACTCTGACGTGATAGGCCGGGTGTTTTGCGGGGTGTTGTTCTTTTTGTTGTCTAAAGCCTGGCTGCCCGTGCCCCACACAATGCTGTCGTGCGCTGCGCCTGACCCGGTGATATGAATTGTCTCTACCAACGGGTGGTTGCACAGGTACTGGCCTGCTGCTACGTCGCCACGCATGATGCGCAAAAAGCCGCGGTCAATCAGCGGCTTTAACGCAACATCTAAAAACTCTTTTAAATACGCGTTAATCGGGTTCATCTTGAGCAGTGGCAGCTCGTTTTCGGTAAACAATTTGTGTAAACAATCTAGCGGCGCAATCGACGCAATGTTGCCTGCGCCCAGCACCAAATTAACCTTAGGAAGTGGCGCATGGCCGGGCACGTACGCCCCGCCAGTGTGCTGCGCCAGATTAGCGCGGGTAACGCCGGGTTGCATCCACACCTCCGCGCTCACGCCGCTTAGCAGCAAGTAGTCCCAAATGGTATGCGGCAGTACGCGGGCCGCTACTTGGCCGTTGGCCAGCTGGCGCACTGGCACGCTGGCCAGGTGTTTGCTGCCTTGCACTTGCGACAGGGTTTGCATCATCGCGTTGCAGTACGCCATCACCGCGTAGGGGCCTGACACCCATTCTTCACCGGCCAGGCTGTGTGCAGGGTCTAGGCCTTTTTGGCGCGCAGCTTCTTCGGCCCAAGCCTGTGCTACCGGCATCAGGCATTCTTTGATTTCAGCAAGTAGGGCGATGCGTTGGGCTACGGTGGTGTCTGCCCACGCTTGTTTATGTTGGCTTAGCACCGCTAGGGCGGTGTCGTAGTCGGCATGGGTGGGTGTGGGGGTAATGGTGTTGGCAGAGGGGGTCATTTTGCAAGTCTTTCTAGTGCTGCCTAGCGTACAGCCGATCTGCCAAAAATCTCCTATGGTTTACCTGTGGCGCTGAGTGCAGCTAGTTTTACTACTAATTTCATAGCTGCTTGAGCAGGTTCTACGGCCTGTAGGGCCTAAAACCCCGATCCTGGCTCTTGCAAAAACGCCAGTTCCTGCGCTGTAGACGCGCGGCCCAGGATAGCGTTGCGGTGCGGGTAGCGGCCAAAGCGCTGCAAGATGGCCAGGTGCTGCTGCTCAAAGCGCAGGTTGTCCTCTAGCCCAGGCTGCGCAAACAGGCGCAGCGCCTCTTTGTGCACCAAGAGCGACTCGCTGTGCATATACGGCATGTAGACAAAGCGGCGCTGCGCTACGGGCAACTGCACATCGTCCCCACGCAGCACCAGCTCTTGCGCTAGGGCCAGCGCCAGCGCGTCCTGCGCAAACGCGCCAAGTGTGTCGCGCCACACATTGCGCGAGAACTGGTCTAACACGATTATCTCGGCCAGCCTCCCTGCAGGCGTGGCCCGCCAGGCAAACAGTTCGCACCGTGCCGCACTGTACAGCACCGCACCAAAACGCTGCGTAATCAGCGCATCCAACGCAGCGTCTTTGGCAAAATGCTGCTTTTCAGTCAGTTCTTCAAACCAGTATGTGAGAACGGCATCGGGTTGCATGGGGTTGGATAGGCTTTAATCTGCTGTCATCGTAGACTAAGCGTCAGAAACCCGTTGCCAAGTTGGTTGAATTAATCGCGCTACAAACCTTAGCTTTGTAGCGCGATTCTTTTTTGTTCCACATACAGCGTGTACTGCGTCAGTGGAATAGCCGCCAGGCCTGCTGCGCCGTTGTCTGCTGTCCAACTAAGCGTGGCGCTGTCGGCGGCTAGTTCAACCTCTACCGGGCCTTTGGGGATCACCAGCGGCGCGCCGTCGCCCGGCGTGTAGGTAATGTGGTCGACGATAGTGGCGTTTTGTGGCATGGAAGCTCCTAGAGTTAACCTCATTACATGCCGAATATGCGCCAATGTATGTCAGACAAGCACCTGTTAGCTGACAAGGTTAGCAATCTGTTCTACAGAGCATTTTTTACGACTTTTAGGCCAGTAACCCAAGTAAATCCTGCTCAAGCAGCTATTAAACTTATAGTACAAGACTACTTAAGTTTATACCACCGCGTTGCGCACCGCGCCGCCCGTCCAGTTTTGCGTAGGCAGTTTGTAGCCCTCAGCCGCAAGCTGCTTTTTAGCGTGACTAGACGCTTGGCGGAGTGCCAATGCAATTTTCTGCTCGCTTGTTAAACGAGGTGATGCAGGCTTGGCGTTTACGCGGCGAGTTGTTTCAGGTTGAGCCATTTTTCTTTATCTTTCACGCTAGTGCGTTTAGCGCTGCCTTGTGCAACAGGTTGCAGCATACCTACTTAATTATCCAGCACCGCCCATTGGTCGGCAAGTGGAATGTAAAGACTGAATAAATTATGCAAGCTGCGCTGAAAGCGTCGCTCAATATCTACCTGCGCAATATGGTGGCCACCGCGCCGCACACGCAGCGCCACGCGGCTAACAGCCAATTGCGCACTAGGTAGCGCTACATAGAAAATCTGCACCCGATAACCTGCAACCTGACAGCGCTTAAGAAACGGCGCAAAAGTGCGGCTAGACAGAGTGGATTCAAACGCAAAACTAGATTTTGACGCAGCTAGCTCATGCAGCCGGTTCAGCATAATACGGCCCGCTTGGAATGCCACTGTTTCAGGAGAGTAAGCCGATAGGCCACTAGCGACTTGGTCTGCGTTGACAAACTCCAAAATCCCAAGTGCTTGCTTAAGCAGAAAAGGTGCGGCTGTAGACTTACCAGCGCCGTTAGGGCCAGCAATTACAACAATCGTAGGCTACGTAGTGCGTAGTTCTAGACATCACCATCGTTATTTGTCGCCTCTCAAGCCAGCTTCTTAAACTTAACCTGCACCGCATACCCCAGATTAGCCGCCACGTTAACCAGTGCATCAATGGTGAATTTATGGTTACGGTTTTTGATCAAATCATTCATGCGCGGCTGCGTAATGCCAGCCAGCTTGGCCGCCTCGGCTTGGGTAATTCCTAGTTTGTTTATGGCTTTACGGATATGCATAACCATCTCACAGCGCAGTAGCAGGTTTTGCGCTTCGCCTTCAGGAAAGCCGAGATCGCGAAAGACGTTATCGCTACCTGGTGTGATTTGTAGTTTTTCAGCTGCCATAGCTCAAATTTTTATATCTATTTTGATAATTAATGGGCTACGCATTCACAGCCACTCGCACCGCAGGCGCTAGCTCAGTCGTCATGCCTTTTTCGGCCACCAGTTCCCAGTACGCAGCCTCGCTGCGGCGTACTAGTCGTAGCAGCGAATCCATGGCTTCTGAATGTGCCACATCATCGTTTTCATATTTGCTAAACGCCACTGGCCCGCCGCCAAACAACTGCGCAGCTTGCGTTTGCGTTAGGCCATAGCGCTTGCGCAAAGCCAGTATGTCTGCACCCGTCAGTAGGCCGTCGACCGACTTGCGAAACGCCAATACTGCACGCTTGTTCAAGCGGCCGTGTTCAGCATCTGCAAAGTCCGACGTACACGCACTGCACACAGCGTAGTGCAGGGGCAGCATCGCCTTGGTGCCCTTGTATTCACTCTCCACTGGGTCAACGTGCTCCGTCACATGACCTTCGCCACACACGGGGCACAATGTATCGTCGCTCATATTCATACTCCTATTCAAGTGTGGCAAGACACCATCAACACCAAGCTGCCTGGCTGGCTAATGGCAAACTTCACAAAATACGCAATCCGCAGCTCCTTGCGTGTGCCGTGGGCACCCATTCCAGCGCGCCCACGCAGTAGGCATCACAAGCAGCCCATGCGCCCCTGCCGTTGGCGCACCATTCAGAATCAATATAGTGCGCCTCCGTTAACCGCGCGATTAAAGCCGCCACATCGTCAGTGTCCCAGCCCAGTTCGCGTACATCACGCACGCAATCTCGCGTCCATAAAACCAAGCCCGAGCCATCTTTGGCAATTAGCTTCACTCTGGCCAAGTTATACAGCGGCCCACCCGCAATTTTCTCGCTGCCCCCCTTGGATTGCGATGATTTACTGTATTCTGAAATGTTCTTAAAATTTACCATAATGGTAATTAATTTAGTGAATTACATGGTTAAACCATCATTTTACTGTGTGTATATACATATATTAATTTTTGCCAAGCAGTTTCATGGCTATGCATCACCGCTATTTAGGCCGCCAACAGCCGCCCACACCCAGTAAGATAAAGCCACCATAAGGAACCCCATGGCCACCAACAACAACCAAAAACTAGCCGTATTAATCGACGCTGACAACGCGCAGGCATCGGTCATTCAAGAGCTGCTGGCCGAGGTGTCGCGCTACGGCACCGCCACCATCAAGCGCGCCTATGGCGACTGGACGACGACTAACCTGAAGGGCTGGAAAGAAGTGCTGCACAAAATGGCCATACAGCCCATCCAGCAGTTCAGCTACACCACAGGCAAAAATTCCACCGACGCATCACTCATCATCGACGCCATGGATGTGCTGCACACCGGCAGCGTGGACGGCTTTTGCCTGGTGAGCAGCGACAGCGACTTCACCCGCCTAGCTACCCGCATCCGCGAGGCCGGGCTGGTGGTGTACGGCTTTGGCGAACGCAAAACGCCCGAGCCCTTTGTGGCTGCGTGCGACAAGTTTATTTACACCGAGATTTTGCGGGCCAAGCCTGATGAGGCCAAAGTGCAAGCCGTGCATACAGAGGCCAATGTAAAACCGGCAGTAGAAGTTGCGGAATTGCCAGAACTGGCCCCAATGATTTTGACTGCGCTAGATGCCGCAGCCCGCGATGATGGCTGGGCACCACTGGGGCCGCTGGGCAGTCAAATGAACAAAAACAATCCGTCATTCGACCCACGAAACTACGGGTTTTCACAGCTAAGCAAGCTGATGCGCAAACAAGACTACCTCGAGATTAAAGAAGTCTCCACAGGCGATGGATCGACGAGTGTGCACTTGTTTGTTAGACGCAAAACGGCTGCAGGCCGCTAAATTTTAATAAAACAGGCATCTAACCCAAGTAAAACCTGCTCAACCAGCTACGAAATATATAGCATCTAGCTGGCCGAATTAATGCAGGCAAGAGCAATAATTTTATTTCGTAGGGGCGGCTATTACGCGCCGCAGTACGCTGACCTTCTGCCATAGCAGCGCTTTGGGCATGTCTATCAGCATGGCTTGCATGCAGCGCTCTAGCCAGCCTTCGCGGAGCTGCAGGTTGTTGATGGCGTTGGTTAAATCACGGCTGACTGACGGGCCGTAGGCTGCCTCGGCCTTAGCCAAAGCCGCGCGCAGCAACGCCAGTTTGGGTTGCATCATTGCCAAGTCAATTATGTCGCGGCTGAACACGCCGTCGTCAGCTAGCCGGTCTGAATTGGCCAGCAGCTTGGTGGTGGCCATGTCAAGCGGTGTCAACGTGCTAATGCCCAATATAGCGTCTGCCGCACTTGGCGCATCTAGCGCAATGCGCCCTTCCAACACTACTTCAAACTTAAGCGGCAGCCCGTCAATCAGCAACTGAGTACGAATGCCGTACTGGTCTGCCCGAATCTCGCGCGACTGCACCAGCCTGCAGCACGCGCGCGATGCGCTGGTGGTGGGGGCGCTTAAACATCGCCAGCCTTGCTGCTGGCTAATGGCACACGCAGGCCTACACGCAACGCCACACGCAACCCATCAATCAGCGCACGCTCTGCAGGCTCTAGCGCTGCGTCGTCCATGTGGCGTGCGTTGCGCTCGTAGATGCCTAGTGCCTCGGTGGGCGTGAGTGTGTCTACGCCATGCACCTGCCACGCCAGTTGTTTAAGCTGCGGGTAGTCTGCCAGCGGTATGCGCGCCGGGATCCAGCCTTGGCGCTCTGTTGGCGCGGGCATGGCGTGACCGGTAGGCAGCGCGGCAAGCGCTAAACCCAGCGCGGCCATCACACGCAGGTACGCGCCCATCGTCACCGCAGGCTCGCCCTTTTCAACGCGGTGCAGCGTTACCCGCGACAGCCCAGCAGCCTGCGCCGTGACTGTGGCGCTTACGCCCAGCGACTTGCGCTGCACACGAATCTGTGCTCCCAGCGCTTTAAGCTGTTGTGCAGTGGTGTCGAGTAAAGGAATAGTTGTGGATGGCATATTGTTTCTCATTATGGTTATTAATATAAAAATGTCAATAATGAGAAACTATTATTTGAAAAAATGCTGTTTCTATCAAATAGGCTAGCGGCCATGTGGAAATCTAGGATTTTGGAAGAAAAAATAGGCCCGTAACCCAAGTAAATCCTGCTCAACCAGCTATGAAAAGCATAGTATCTATCAACCCGCCGTAGCCACCGCCTGCCGCTAACCTCGTCCAGCGTTTGGTCTTGCGGGGTTTTCCACTCCAACCAGTTGAACAATCCGCGCAGTGATCTCTGCTGCACGCATCCCGGGTGACTAAAAATGCAGTAAGCGACGCCGTTAGGCTATCGCTTTACGTCGCAATGCCGCAACTCGGCCAGCTGCTTTGGTTGTTTTTTCGGCAATACCCGGCACCTTTAAACCAAACGCCTCAGCCATGCGGCGGGCGCGGTCAGCGGACAGCGCCAGCGCTTTGTCCAAATCTTTGGGTGAAGGTACTAACAGGTTGTTATGCGTTTTTGCAGCTTGTGCCATTGATTGGTTTCCTTAATCTGCAGATTATCACCCTCTTGCTGCGCCAAGAGAACAGCCGTGCCCGTAACTGAGTTGTCAAAAACAAGCCAGCGATCAGCCAACGGTGTGTAGAGCGAAAAGAAGTTGCTCAGGCTGCGATCAAAACGGCGGCGAATCACATCTGTGGGTACATCATGCCACCCCCCATCGCCACCTAATAACCCTGCACTTTGAGTTGTCGCAAAAACAGCGCAAAGCTGTAGTCTGCATTCACAAATGCATTTATGCCCAGTGTTGCCAAGATGGCATCTGCGTGCGTAGACTTACCTGCGCCGTTGGGGCCAGCAAAGATGACTACGCGCGGTGTTACTTTCTTTGCCATTGGTTAGCGAGTCTCAAGCTGCATTTTTTAAACGCACGCGTCTGGCTTCAATAATTTGCTCCGCCTCTGCCATGGCGGCAAGTGTCGTAGCGTTAGGCACCTTGAATTGATAGGCTACCTTGCCTTCTCCCGCCTTCATTTCGCGAACCGACTGCAACAGCTCCGCTCCAATATCGCGCTTTGCGTCGCGTACTAACAGTTCCTTTTCGGTGAGTGGCATTTAAATAGCTTTGTTAATTGTGTGTACACGTGGACAGGGTGTCACACGGACGCATGGCGTAAGTGTAATACGGTGGGTCAATTTGCAATTTCAGGCTATTTTTAGGTATCAAATCGGCCTCTAGTCCAGATAAAACCTGCTCAACCAGCTACGAAAAGCATAGTGCGTATCAGCCCACTGCAGCCACCGCCTGCCGCTTCACCTCATCCAGCGTCTGGCCTTGCGGGGTCTTCCACTCTACCCAGCCGTTGGCTGAGCGGCCCATCAGCACCACTGCAGCCATGCTGGGGCTGGCGAACAACTTGTCGCGGGTGAAGACATACATGCCGTCTTGCTCAGACATGATGCCTTCGGCGGCCAACTGGTTGCGCATGCCCTCTCGCGAAGGCTTGATGCCGGGCGCACTTTCCAGGCGCGCCTTGGAGCCCTTCAACACCACAAACCCCTCCGTGGTGTATTCACCCACCCCATCCGCACCCGAGCCATTGCAATAGAACAGCTCTTTCTCCCCCTGACTAGTCGCCGCAGTGCTCAAAGGCTCAAAAATCGGCTGGCCCAGCGTGGCCAGCAGGGTGGCGGCGGTCTCGTGGATCTCGTGGCAGTCGGCCTCTAGCGGCGCGGGCGTGTGGGGCCGCGCGCCTGCGTTGCCGTTCTCTAGGCTGTAGCGCCCGGCCTGCGTGGCCTGGCCAATAGCAAACCACTCTAAAAACAGCGCATGCGTTTGCGTCATGCTGTTAGTTAGCGACACTACCACCAGCGCCCGGTTCCAAAAGTCTTTGCCTCTGTCGGTGTCTTGGTTGTGCTGCACCAGCCGCTTACCCACGTTGCCAGACTGGCCGATATACACGCGCGGCAGGCCAGACTCAGACAGTTCGCCAATCAAAAAATACACGCCCACCTGCAAGGCCTCGGGCATCTTCAAAAAATCACCCAGCTGGCTGCGCGGCACCTCCACCACCCGAACAATCCGCGTGGTGATCTCAGCTACGCGCATCCCGCGCGGGTCGCCAGCGGGGAGGTAGATTTGGATGGTTTGGGGGCGAGGCATTTTCTATGTTTGCACTTTTTTATGGTGATGCCACGTGCTCAAAACTATCAATAGATGAGAAAACCCAAACTCTAGGGCGCGGTTCTAGTGTTCCGGTTATTGCAACAAATTGTGCCCCGTTAATGTGAGCAGAATCCGCTAATTTATAAGCAACGGCATCTAATTCCGCAGTGGCACGTGTCCAACCAATTTCAGGAATCAAAAGAGCTAGCTCTACAACTCCTGCCCTTTTGCCATCGTCGTTTAAATCCCCTCTCAAAGCTTCTACCGTACCTATGAAACGATTTTTAAGGGGCTTTTCCTGTGGGCGCAATGTGGCTGCAAATTCATAAATTTTCTTGGCGTTTTCGCGTGTGAAAGCAAACGACTTGTTTTTTTCGAAATTCTCTGGAGGTTGAACGAGCTCTGAAAAATTAAATGCAAACTCTATTCCTCCACCAGTATCCGATGCCACAATATTTCCAATAGCTTGAGCTAGGTTGGCGGATAGCAAAGGGTTTTTTGACAGCAGAGTATCTTTTGCAAGTTCAATGTACTTTTCGTTTGAAATTGCCGATTGCAACTCACTGATGCCGTTGCGAATTGCTAAAAATGATTTTCTGGTGATCGGTAAATCTGTAGTTTCAAGACTAAGCAAATACTGCTCACCAATTGCTAAAATTGGACATGATACTGTTAATACGAAACTGCCATGCTGAGTGTGATTAAAAAAGGCTCGCTCAAGGAGTGAGTTAGAGGTTTTATTGCCGATGAGGCGATAGTACGGTTTTGGATTTTGAGCGTGACAACTTCCAGTCAATATTAATACTTCCGCTTCCTCTAGAGCGGTTCGTGCCAGTGTTAACGGTATAGCCTCCCCGTCTTCAGTTGGTTTTACAACTCTAAGAATTAAGTCGTCTGACGAGTCCGGTAGTTGATCGTATGTCGCTTTTTCGATCTCTCGGATTAGTTTTTCAACAAGGGTATTTTCAATTGCAGCCAATTTGTTGAGCAGAATGGAGACTGCATCAGAGTAGTCTGGCGCATCTTCTTTAGTAGGCAATGTTAGTTCGCGTGATTCATAAAGTGGATTTCTAAAAAGAAAAAACTTATCGGAATTAGTATGTTTTTCTTTTAACTGCCACCCATGGGAGCGCAACAAGTTTTTAACATTAGTGATAGGGAGTTTCATTTTGCAGCTCCCATTGGCTTGTATTGTGGCACTTTACCTTTAGACAGATCTTTAAACAAGGCGCGTAAAGCATTTGGAGTAAGTAAGTTGGCCTTTGGAACATGCACCGTTACGGAGGATGTACTAACGGCCTCAGCACCGACTAAGCTTACCCAATAAGCCGCACGACGAATAGCAAGTTGTTTCGTTGTACTAGTCATCCATTTTGTAGAGCTATTTGGCAAAAATAAGACAACCAAAATTCGTGGCGCAGCATAAGCATTTTTTGCCCTTAGATCGTTATATTGTTCGATCTTCTTTAGCGTATAAGACAGGTGAGTTCCATGGTCGGTTGGTTCCGCAATTGTGGCCTTTAATTGCACTTTTAGATCTACTTCAACTCTATCGCCTTGGGCAAAGGGACCCCACGATGTCAGTTGTGCATCTATTCCTCTGTTATCAGATAACCGAGACGCAACTGTACAACTTGCCTTCGCCTGTGCCGCAACAGCATGAAGAAATGCGTAGCTTAACTCTGCTTCTACGTCGACGTTAGCAATTGGACTCGTCATTAGTTTTTTCTGAATGAGCGTCAGTTATTCTTGTTTCGCTCCGTGCCGCGTGCGCAACCACCAACAATATGATTTGAACTGAACAGGCGGGTGCTATGTCAACTGCCATATCTTAGGCAGCTTTCTTAAACTCAAGCGGCAGGAGGCCTTCCTTTTTGGCATCGAGCAACACAATCTCGACGATGGTGCCGTCTTCCGCGTAACTGATGTTGGTATGCCACCCTTGTGACACTTCGCGCACGATGGGTTTGTCGGCAACGCGAATTTGCAGGATATCGTCGTCTTCAAAATAGGTGGATTTCATGAGTCTAGCTCCCAGTGGTGCATGATGGTTTTGACTACAAACACATTGTCCACTACAGCGGCCACACAAAGCAAGTTGTCAGGTCTACCAGCAACATGCTTGAATACCCAATGGTGGCCGTTGCCAGCGTCTTTGTCTGCGCCGGTTTCAATGATTTCTAGCAGCAATGCGTCGTTGATGTCGCGCTCTAGCATGCGCTGTTTAGCATGGGCGGTAACGACTATGGTGAGCTGAAAGCGTTGGCTGAACATTATTTTGCCCAAGTATCCTTCAAACCCGTAATCTTGTTAAACACCGCTTTCCCCAACGCATGGTCTTTGCGGTCGGCTACAAAGTAGCCATGCCGTTCAAACTGAAACTTCTCGTCGGGCTGGGCGCTGGCCAGGGATGGCTCTACGTAGGCGGTAATGATTTTCAGGCTATCGGGGCTGAGGGCGGATAGGTAGTCTTTGCCGCCGGCACTTCCAACCGTATCAGGGTGTTCGTCTTTGAACAGGCGGTCGTACAGGCGCACTTCTACGGTCAGCGCTTTTGAAGCTCGGTCGTAAACTTTATTGCCGCGCATTTAAGCCGCTAGCAGTTCACCCAGCGGCAGCTTGGAAATTGAGATGTTGTGAATGTCCGCGCGCTTGCTGGCGTGCTGTACGTCGATGCCTACCAGCGCGCCGTTGGCATCAAAGTCAAGCACTACGCCGTCGTTGACTTCGTCAGAGTCGGTAGAGGGGCGCTCGGCTAGGTGGATGTAGAGTGAATCTGTTGCTTTGTCGTATGAAATCTTCATAGTGAAAACCTCCTGTCTGGAAATGCATTGTGCACTGTTTTGCCGTCTTCTAGGGTGACCACGCGCAGGTAGCGGTTGATCTCTGCGATCCACACCCAATGGCGTATGCGGCCATCATCGGGCTGCACATGCTTGCGCGCTGGGCTGGCTAAGGCCAGCTCTATCCACTCGGGTTTGATATAGGGCCGCTTGACCATGACATCATTGAGAAAGTAGTCGGTGGTTTCCATGCTTACTTTGCCCAAGTGTCTTTCAAACCCATACTCTTGTTAAACACCGCTTTCCCCGCCCCATGGTCTTTGCGGTCGGCTACAAAGTAGCCGTGCCGTTCAAACTGAAACTTCTCGTCGGGTTGTGCATTCGCCAGTGATGGCTCCACATATGCGGTTATGCCTTTTAGGCTGTCGGGGTTTAGCGCGGCTAGGTAGTCTTTGCCGCCTGCATCGGGGTGTTCGTCTTTGAACAATCGGTCGTACAGGCGCATTTCGGCTTTATGGACTAAATAAGTCGCGTTCATGCGATATGCGCTGCCTCAATTAAATCTTTGAAGGCTTTCTTTAATACTTTGGGTTGCTGCTCAGCTATGGTGATCAAGGTGCGAGCTGCACCTGAAGGTTGCCTGCGGCCTTGCTCCCAGTCTTGCAGGGTACGCACCGACACACCCAGCAGGCTGGCAAATTGCGATTGTGATAAGCCAGATTTCATGCGGGCCATTACTACCGGGGGTACTTCGATTCTTGCAACGACCCGGCCTTTGCCGGCTTTCATCTCGCGCACGGATTGCAGCAGCTCGGCACCTATGTCACGTTTGGCGTCGCGTTCGCGTAGTTGCTTTTCAGTCATGGGCATCGTTCATCTCCTGTTTCAGTTGCTTGAGTAACTCGGCTGGTACGTTGTCTCGCACGCTTTTGCTGTAGATCAAAAGCAGCCAGATCTCGCCGTCAGCCAAACGGTTGAAATACACCACCCTTACGCCACCGCGCTTGCCTGCGCCGGGGCGCGACCAACGCACCTTACGCACGCCGCCTGTGCTAGGTACTACATCGCCCGCGTCGGGTGTTAGTGCCAAATAGCTTGCAAAATCGCCTCTTTCATCTTCTGTCCAATAGTCTGGCCATAGGCGTTGAAAGGTGCGTGTTTCTGCAATGGTGAGCATTTAGTTTGTGTTTTTCAATTTACAAATTATACGGCAAAGCCGTACTTTGCGCTAATACTTATTTCGCCCAAGTGTCTTTCAATCCCGTACTCTTGTTAAACACCGTTTTCTCCACCCCATGGTCTTTGCGGTCGGCTACAAAGTAGCCGTGCCGTTCAAACTGAAACTTCTCGTCGGGCTGGGCGCTGGCGAGAGACGGCTCTACGTAGGCGGTGATGATTTTTAGGCTGTCGGGGTTGAGTGCGGCTAGGTAGTCTTTGCCGCCTGCGTCGGGGTGTTCGTCTTTGAACAGGCGGTCGTACAGGCGCACTTCGGCTTGCAGCGCGTCTGCCACGGCTACCCAAGTGATAACGCCTTTTACCTTGACTGCGTCGCTGCCGGGGGTGCCGCTTTTGGTGTCGGGCACTAGCGTGGCGTGCACTTGGGTGATGTTGCCTGCGGCGTCTTTGGTGGCGCCGGTGCATTCGATGACGTGGCCGTATTTCAATCTCACCTTATTGCCAGGGTAGAGGCGAAAGAAGCCTTTGCTGGGCACTTCTTCGTAGTCGGTGCGTTCTATCCACACTTCTTTGCCTATGGTGAATGTGCGCTTGCCTAAGTCGGGCAGGTGGGGGTGCACGGGGGCGGTGCAGGGGTCTAAGAAGTATTTGGTCATCAGCTCGTCCCAGTTGGTGATGACGAGTTTGATGGGGTCTAGCACGGCCATGGCGCGGGGGGCTGTGGTGTCTAGCGTTTCGCGCAGGCAGCCTTCTAGGGTGCTGTAGTCTATCCAGCTGTCTGACTTGCTTACGCCTATGCGGTCAGCAAACAGGCGCAGGGCCTGTGCCGTGTAGCCGCGCCTGCGCAGGCCTACTATGGTGGGCATGCGGGGGTCGTCCCAGCCGCTTACTTTGCCTTGGGTGACCAGCTCGGCTAGCTTGCGTTTGCTGGTGATGACGTAGGTGAGGTTTAGCCTTGCAAATTCGTATTGCTTGGGGGATGGTTTTGCAAGCAGCGCTGGCAGCGCGCTGCCGTCGGCGCTGGTTAAATTGTCTGCACTTAGTTTGTCCATTAGCCAGTCATAAAACGGGCGTTGGTCTTCAAACTCTAGGGTGCACAGGCTGTGTGTTATTTGTTCTAGCGCGTCTTCAATAGGGTGCGCAAAGGTGTACATGGGGTAGATGCACCATGTGTCGCCGGTGTGGTGGTGGGTGGCGCGGCGTATGCGGTAGATGGCGGGGTCGCGCAGGTTGATGTTGGGCGACGCCATGTCGATCTTGGCGCGCAGCACCATGGACCCATCGGGGTGCTTGGCATCTTTCATTTCTTTAAACCTGGCTAGGTTCTCGGCAGGCGTGCGATTGCGATAGGGGCTGTCTACGCCGGGCTTGTTAAAGTCACCACGGTTGGCCTTCATCTCGTCGGCGGTTTGCTCGTCTACATAGGCTAGGTTGGCTTCTATTAAATACTCAGCCGCCCAATACATAAACCCAAAATAGTCGCTGGCTTGGTAGGGCGCGGCATCTTTGCTGCCGTTCCAGTCAAAGCCTAGCCATTTGACGGTGTCGATGATTGCGTTAACGTATTCTTGGTCTTCCTTCTTGGGGTTGGTGTCGTCAAAGCGCAGATGGCACACGCCGCCGTAGTCGGCAGCCAGGCCAAAGTTGATGCAGATGCTTTTGGCATGGCCAATGTGCAGGTAGCCATTAGGCTCGGGTGGAAACCGCGTGCGGATTTTGGCGGCATCTGGCGCGCCAGCGGCGTGGTGCGCCGCGTCGCCGGGGCTGCCTGCCCAGCGGCGGGTGGCGTAGGTGCCTGCGGCCAGGTCATGCTCGATGATTTGGCGTAGGAAGTTGCTGGGTTTGACGGGGGTTGCAGCAGGGGCTGCGCCTTTGGGCGCTGTGGGGGTAGAATTTGTAGGGTGGTTCATAACTAGTTTGATTTTAGGCTGCGAAATGGCCCCGAAACGCTTGGTTGCAAGTTTCTGACAACCAACTGCTAAGCTGGTGCGTTGTACTTGCACACAACATCTTTAAGGAGAACGTGTATGAAAGCTTCCCTTCGTGCTGCCGCTATCGTTGGCATTGCATTAGTCGCCGCAGGCGCAGCCCATGCTGGTGGCGATGTGCGCTGGAATGTCAGTATTGGTCTGCCTTTCCCGGTGGTGTACCAGCAGCCGCAAGTGGTAGTGGTGCCGCAGCCGCAGGTGGTGTACCAACAGCCTCAGGTTGTCTACCAGCAGCCCCAAGTGGTCTACCAGCAGCCCCAGATTGTGTACCAGCAACCGCAAGTGGTGTACCAGCAGCCTCAGGTGGTCTACCAGCAGCCGCGCGTGGTGGCATACCCACCCCAGCAGATCATTTATACACAGCCCTACCGTGGTCACGGCGGTGGCCATCACGGTGGCCACTACCGCGAGAGGTACGCCTACTAACAAAGTAGCGTGTTACAGCAAAAAGCCTGCATATGTGCAGGCTTTTTTTTGGGTGAGTTTTGTATTTAAGTACTGGGCGTAAAAGTAAGCATGGTTTACCAGTTGTCTGACCGCATAATGCTTTCCCACTTGCCGCCGCGCACGTTGTATACGCTCACTACCCCATAGCGTTGCTCGCCGGTGTCGGTCCATTTCATAGACCCGGTTACGGGGGCGTAGCCGTCGGTTTTGCGCAGTGCCTCGGTAATTTTGGCAGGCTCTGCGCTTTTAATGCGCTTGATGGTGGCTGCCAAAATGTGGGTGGCGTCGTAGGTGTAGTGGCCGCCGTAGGCTGGGGGCACTTTGAAGGCGGCTTGGTACGCGGCTAAAAACGGTGCGCCCCCCGGAAACTCGTTAGCTTCCAGCACGATAGACGTGGCGTAGAACGCGCCTACATCGCCCGTGTGCTTAACCATATCGGTGGTTTTGATCATGTCGGTACCCAAAATGGTAATCTGTTTGTTGTAATTTATTTTAGTTAAGTTCTCTATCAAACCCACCACTTGAAAGTCGTTCAGCGTGCTGACCACCACTTGAATGCCGTCGGCCTTAAGCTTATTTGCCAGCTCAGTAAAGTCTTTGGTTTTGTTGTCGTAGCTTTTGCGCAGCGCGACGGTTTTTTTACCTTTAAGCTGTTCTGCAGCGGCGTTGGCCAAGCCGATGCCGTACAGGGTTCCATCATCAACCACTGCAAACTTTGTGCCTTCAATCTGGCTGGCGGCAAACGCGCCGACAGCACGGGCCTGCAGGTTGTCGTTGGCCACTAGGCGTAGCGCTGTAGGGTGTCCTAGTTCAGTAAATTTGGGGTTGCTGGAGATGGCTAGTTGGGCGATATTTTTCTCCGCATAAATAGGTGCGGCGGCAATGCTGACGCCAGAGTTCAGATGGCCTATAACGGCCACCACACCAGCATCTACCAGCTGCTGGGCAACTTTTTTACCCTCTGCAGCGTCGGATTTGTCGTCTACCACCACCATTTCTAGCGTCACCACTTTGCCATTGACGCTAAAGCCGGCTTTGTTCAGCTCGTCAACAGCCAGTTGCACGCCGTTAACCATGTCTTTGCCCAGCGCGGCCAGCCCGCCCGATAGTGGCTGTGCAACGCCAATTTTGATAGTGTCTGGCATGCGACTGCATCCGCTAGGGCCTACCACTGCAAGGCTGATAACTGCGGCGCTGATGGCGCTGCGGCGTGATAATTTCATCATTGGGAGCTCCTCTGTGTAAGTAAGTGTTTATAACTTAGCTGCGAAAAATATGTGAGAAATTACACAAAAAGCGTTTTTTTGTGTCCTAGGATTTACACCTAAATCTGCGTCCATGACGACGCAATGTGCGTGCCAATCACACTAAGGTATTAAATTAAACCCGCTGTAGGGCCTGTTCGCTTACATAGCCTTGAACAAATGGGCAAACAAACGGCTCACTGCTAGCACGTCGGCACGCCCGCGCAATTGCACCCGCAGGCGGCCTGCGTCGTCGCGGCGCACAGTGTCGATAGCGCTGGCACGTACCACGGTGCTGCGGTGGATTTGCCAAAACAATTGCGCGTCTAGCTGGGGCAGCAGGTCTTTGATGGGGGTGCGAATCAGGTGCTCTTTGGTAGCGGTAAGCACGCGTACGTATTTGTCGGCAGCCTCAAAATACAGCACGTCGTCTACCGGTACCAGTGCAATGGTGTTGCCCACGCTGACCTGCAGGCGCTGCAGCAGCGGTGGTGCGGCTGCGCCAGCTGCGCCGTGGGCTGGCTGGGTGCCTGGCTGCGTGACAAACTGCGTGCATAGCAGGGCGCGCAACTGGTCTAGCGTGGGCTGCGACAGGGCAGTAGCCGCAGAGGTGGATACTATATTATTCATAGCTGCTTGAGCAGTATTTGCTTGGGTTAGAGGCCTTATTCTTAATAAACATTGCTCTAATCGGGCCATTTGCAGTGGTTTAAGCAGGTAGTCTACGGCGGCGCGTTCAAAGGCTTGCACGGCGTATTCGTCGTAAGCGGTAATAAACACTAGCAGCGGCAGGGCGCGGTGTGCGGGCCATTGGTCGGCAATGTCGGCAGCGGCGTCTAGCCCGTTTAAGCCGGGCATGCGCACGTCAAAAAACAGCACGTCAGGCAGCAGGACCAGCGCCTGCGCCACAGCGCTAATGCCGTCGCCTACGCTTGCGGCAATGTGCAGGTCGGGCCACGCGGCGGCTAGGTCGGCGGCTAAGGCCTGGGCTAGCAGGGGCTCGTCCTCGGCTATCAGGGCGGTAGGCCTGCGGGGGGCGGTGATTGATGGCATGTGGCGAGGGTGGCGTTAATGTGCTGTCGCGGGCGCAGCGGCGGCGGCGATGATGCTGGATGCAGCGGCCAGCGGAATGCGCAGCACGGCCAGTGTGCCGTAGCTTGCCAAGGGCTGCAGTAGTGGTGAATTTAGCTGGCCTGGCATGCTATTTTCAGATGCATTTAAGGGGTTTGAGGCCGTAATACCTGCTCGAGCAGCTATGAAATTTATAGTATCTTGGTTGCCGTAGCGCGTAGCTAGCCGCTCGCGCACTTGGGTAACACCAAAGCCCCCGGTACTTACCGTTGTGTCAAACCCCACACCCGTATCACCCACCTGCAGCACCAGCATGTCGCCGTCTGCATGCGCGCTTACGCGTACCTCGCCGCCCGCTACCTGCGGCTCTAGGCCATGCACGATGGCGTTTTCAACCAAGCTTTGCAGTATCAGCGGCGGAACGGGCTGGCTGGCCAGTGCAGGGGGTAAATCTAGCGTGTAGCGCAGGCGCGGGCCCATGCGGATGGCCATCAGTTCCAGGTAGTCGCGCAGGCGGTCAAACTCGGCGCTCAAAGGGTGCTCGGTTGTACGCGAGGCTGTCAAAGTGCTGCGCAAGTAGTCGTTCAGGCGGTCTAGCATGTGCGTGGCACGCGGTGGGTCGGTGGCTATCAGCGCACGCAGGTTGGCTAGGGTGTTAAACAGCATGTGCGGCTCTAGCTGGCTTTGCAGCAGCGCCAGCTGGGCTTGGCTGGCCTGGCGCAAGGCCTCTTCGTGTTCCAGCTTGATGCGGCTTAGCTTCTCGCGGCTGACAAAATAAAACGTACCCACCGTGCCTGCTGCCAGCGACATTAATAAAAACCCGGCCATGGGCTTGGGGAACTTGCCCCACCCGTGCAGCGCCGGGTAGCCGCGCAGTACGTCGCCAACTGCCGACCCGCCAAAGTACCCTACCAGTGTGGCGGCTACCACCAGCGCCGCCATGGCGGGCAGCGCGCCCCAGCCAGTGGGGTCAATGTAGAACCGTCCGCAGTCGATCAAAGCCCATATGGACATGCCAATCAGCTGAGAATATAAAAGATGAGCAGCAAACGTACCCTGCAACAGGTCGTTGCCAAACACGGTGATGGCAACCGCCAGCAGCGTGTTAAACGCTGCGGCTATAAGGCCGTGCTTGAACAGCTTGCGATATGGCAAGCCTGTGCGCTGAGAGGGCGCGGGCAGCAGCAGCGTTGTTGGTGGCACAGTGTTAGCAGGTGGCATGGCTAAAGTATGCCGCATAGTGCGCGCGCGGGGCTGTATTTTTGGCAAATGTGCATCGGCGTGGCAATGCCATGGGCTACCAAGGGTCGCGCTGCGCAGCCAGGCGCGTACGCTCGCGTGCCACAAGCCGCTCGTGCAGCGCGCTGCCGCCCCCGGCCAGCCACACCACGGCTGCGTGAATGGCCAAGCCCAGCCCCCAGCCCAGCAGCGGGAAAATGGCCCAGGCTTTGCCTGTGGACAGGGCAATCAGTATCAAAAACAAGTTAACCACGGTGTACACGCTGGCGTGGATCAGCCAGCCCAGCTTGGCGCCTGCGCGCTTGCGGGCTAGGTGTTCAAAGTTTTCAAAATTCAGCGTAGTGGGCATGGTGTGTTCTCCTTGGGTTAAAAAATTATGTGGCAGCGTGGCTGAGTTATGGCGCTGCATTTACAGCGCGGCCAGCAGCCATTGGTGCATCAAACGTCCCGGTAGCAAAGTAAGCGCGCCAGTCACTAAGCAACCACCAATATATGTACCCACCATGACGCGTTGGTGGCGGCGAATATCACCCTTGGCCAGCGCAAGAAAGGCGATGAAAAACATGCCCAGTACAAACGGTATCAGCAGGTGAATGGGCGTGTAGCCCGCAATATTAGGCAAGCGGTAGTCGCGTATCCACAGCGCAGAAATGGCGGTGATCACCATGCAAGTAACCCACGCATAGCCAAAGGCGCGGTGTAGCCTGGGCCGCTGCGTTTGGGTGGGCGGCTGGCTGCCTGCACCATGGCCCTTGCGTGCCCAAATAGCCAGTGGGCCGATAACCACCGCAGTCAACGCAACTGCGACGTGGATAGCGATAACGGGGGTAAGTTGCATGCTGCGCTCCGGCTAATAAGATGGAGCAAACTTTAAGAGCCTGCGGTTCTGCTGGCGAGTAGATTGCGACAAAACGCAGATTAAATGGTGCCAAATGCAAATAAGGCTGACAATGCGATGAAAATTGAGTCGCTGAGTTTTGAAGATTGATGTTCTTGTTCTTATTTTTGTACGGGAACTGGCCGGCGGCGCACTCAGCTACGCGGCTGTCCTCCGTGGCGGCCTAGGGCCGCCTACTCCCCCTTTATGCCGCTGCGCTGAGTACACCGCCTGCCAGCTCTCCCAAACATGGTGGGCGATCAACTGCAGCCCACTTACCTACCTTGTACGCAGCCTTGGCACTTGGTGTGAACAGCGCAGCGGCATAAAGGAGGAGCCCGCAGGGCGGGGGACAGCCGCGAAGCTGTTCACGCCAAGTGCCAAGGCGTGCACAGAACAGGCGTTGAAGGCACGCAAAGCGTATTCTGAGGCCTTTTTTCAGAGAGTTTCAGCCGTTGTAGGCCGCAGATACTGCTCAACCAGCTATGCAATTGATAGTATTGATCATTCCAAACAACCCAGCCGAAGCACGGGCTGTCCCAAACCAAGCAAGGAACCATGTGACGAGTCGGGTCCGTCTCGATGAAAAATATGTAGCAAGGCGCGCGGTACAAAAGCCAGCGGAACAAGCATCAGCATTCCCGCGTGTTCTCGGAATATTTTTCGCGAAAGAGATGCCCGGCTCGAGTCCAGCTTTTCGGCGATATCGTTAGCAAAGAGACCAACTCAAAGAAGCGCACGTCAAGCCAAGCGATCAACTCAGAAAATTACACGTTAAGGCAGCAAACAATCGCTATTAGCAGCCGCGCTGCAAGCTGTGGCGCTGTGCAGTTTGCGGTTCAAACAGCGCAATCAGCGCGTCCATCAGGCTGTGGGCAGCTGCGCTGTGGTCGCTGCCAAAATTGCACACATACACGTCTAGCGTGACGCCAGCTTGCTCTGGCCACGTGTGGATGCAGGCATGCGACTCGGCTAGCAGCACGGTGGCCGTCACACCGCCGGGGCCCTGCGCGCTGGGTGGAAACTGGTAGGCCAGCTGCGACAGGCTGCGCAGGCCAGCTGCATCTACAGCTGCCACCAAGGCGGCGACCAAGGCAGTGGCGTCGGTCATCAAGTGGTGGCCCCTTTGGCAGCCCGATAAATCAGCGGTGAGGTGCAGGCCTTGCATATAGAGGATTTAGATGAAATTTGGGTGAATTTGGGTGAGATTTTGAGCTTTGGGCCAACGCAGGCTGGGTTCGTGACTATTTTGGCGCTGGTTTGCGTCTTTAGTGGGTTGACATTTGAAAATTTAGATTAAGCTAATGGTAAGTCACATTTTGTGGTGGCTTTAACTTCTCAAGGAGCGCGCACATGGCATTGATGGACTTTATCAAGAAGCAATTTATTGACGTACTGCAATGGACCGAGGACGGCGACGGCACGCTGGCCTGGCGCTTCCCGATGGAGGGCATGGAGATTCAAAACGGCGCAGCGCTGACGGTGCGCGAATCGCAAATGGCCGTGTTTGTGAACGAAGGCAAAGTGGCCGACGTGTTTGGCCCCGGCAACCACAAGCTCAGCACGCAAACCCTGCCAGTACTAACGTATCTGAAAAACTGGGACAAGCTGTTTGAGTCGCCCTTTAAAAGCGACTTGTACTTCTTTAGCACCCGCCAGCAGCTAGACTGCAAATGGGGCACGCCGCAGCCCATCACCATTCGCGACAAAGATTTTGGTGCAGTGCGCTTGCGCGCCTTTGGCAACTTTGCCTTTCGCATTGCCGACCCCAAGCTGTTCCACACTGAAATATCAGGTACACGTGACATGTACAGCGTGGCCGACGTAGAGGGCCAACTGCGCGGCCTGGTGCTGCAAAACATCAGCAACGCGATTGCGTCTAGCGGCATTGCATTTTTAGACTTAGCCGCCAATCAGCAAATGTTTGCTGCGGCACTGACCAAAGAACTATTGCCTGCCTACGCTGCCATTGGCCTCAAGCTAGAAGGCATGACCGTACAAAACGTGTCGCTGCCCGAAGAGCTGCAAAAAATCCTCGACCAAAAAATTGGCATGGGCATGGTGGGCAATGATATGGGCAAGTTTATGCAGTACCAAACTGCGCAGTCCATCCCCAAGTTTGCCGAAGGCGCAGGCTCGGGCGGTGGCGGCATTGCCGGTGACGCCATGGGCCTGGGTGCTGGCATGGCCATGGGCCAAGTGCTGGCGCAAAACCTGCAAGCCGGTTTGAGCGGGTCTAACCAATCTGCCGCTCAAGCTGCAGCGCCCGTGGGAATCAAGCCAGATGACGTGATGGGCATGCTGGAAAAGCTGGGTGAGCTGAAGGCTAAAGGTATTTTGACGGATGAGGAGTTTGGTGCGAAGAAGGCTGAGCTTTTGAAGAAGTTGGTGTAGTTTTTTAGGATTTGAGTACGGGCTGCCGGACGCGAAGGGCGCTAAGGTTGCGCGAAGGACGCGAAAAAGAAAATACCAAAATAATAAAAATTGAGAGGGATAAATTTCTTGATTCAAATTCTTGTTTTTTGGGTTTCTTTTTTTGTCTCCTTTCGCGTCCTTCGCGCAACCTTAGCGCCCTTCGCGTCCAAAAATCCCCCTCTGTCCCCTAAAGCCCATAAATAACCCATCCAAATAGTGGCAACCGAACCCCAACAACGCGCCTACCGATCTGCCTGCCCGGGCTGTGGTGCGCCGGTTACTTTTACCTCGCTGGCCAGCACGCATGCAGTGTGCGGATTTTGTCAGAGCACTATCGTGCGCGAGGGCGATGCGCTGCGCCGTATTGGCAAAATGGCCGAGGTGTTTGACGACTACAGCGCGTTGCAGTTGATGGCACAGGGCAAGCTGGGCAGCGTTAACTTTACCGTGGTAGGCCGCTTGCAGTACAAATACGAGGGCGGCAGCTGGAACGAGTGGTTGGTAGCGCTAGACGACGGCACCAGCGCGTCGCTGTCGGAAGACAATGGCAGCTTTGTGTGGACGCGTGCGCAAGCCAACACGCGTGAGATGCCTAAGCCCGAGCAGTGGGTAGTGGGCAACACCACCGCCATCAACGGCAAACAGTTCAGCGTAGCGTCAGTGCAAGAGGTCACGCTGATGGCTGCGCAGGGCGAGCTGCCCAAGCTGCCGCCACTGGGCCAAAAATTCTACGTGGTAGAGCTGCGCAGCGCCGAGGCCGAAGTGCTGTCAGTTGACTACAGCACCACACCCGCCGGCCTGGCTGTAGGCCGCGCGGTAGACCTAGAGACGCTGCAACTGACGGGCCTGCGCGACTTGGCTAACGCCACCGGGCAAGGCGGCAAAGAAGTTGCAGCGCGCCAGTTCAACTGCCCCAATTGCGGCAGCCCAGTTGATGTCAAGCTGGCGGGTAGTAAAAGCATTACCTGCGGGTCGTGCAACAGCTTAATTGACCTGACCCAAGGCATTGGCGGCGACCTCAAACATGCCGAGCAAGACGAGCCTGTCAAACCGCTGATTGCACTGGGCAGTATTGGCACCTTGCAAGGCAAGCAATGGCAAATCGTGGGCTACCAGCACCGCATGGGGCATGAGATTGGCGATGAAGACGAGAGCTTTGGTTGGGGTGAATATTTGCTGTTCAACGCTAAGGCGGGGTTTATCTTTTTAGTTGACTCTACCGAAGGCTGGAGCATTGTTAAACCCGCCACCGGTGCACCTACCAAACGTGGCACCAATGCCTTTGCCTATCTGGGCACCAACTACACGCTGCAGTACAGTTATAAGGCCGAGACCAGCTACGTAGCGGGCGAGTTTTATTGGCAGGTCAAGCAAGGTCAAGCTACTTTTAACGAAGACTATGCCAGCGGCAAAAGCCTGTTGTCCAGCGAGATGGCGGGCAAAGAGTTAACCTGGTCGGTAGGCAGCAAGGTAGACCATACGACGGTAGCGGCAGCCTTCAAAATCAAAGACCGCGATGCAGATTTTCAGCGGGCCGATGTCACGCCGTTTGCAGCCGCAGGCGTGGGTAGCTTAGGGGTAGTGGGCTGGATCATCATCGTCGTGGTGATTGTTATCTTGCTGGCAGTCATGTCGCGTTGCAGTGGCAGCAGCTGCAACCCGCAATACGAAAACTGCTCGTCCAGCAGCCGCTCCAGCGGCGGTAGTTATGGCGGGTCTAGCTCGGGCGGCGGGCATAAGTAAATAGTCGAGTTTTGTCACCTTATTTTTACAGGAGCACCATCATGGTAGATTGGTTAAAACCCGGAGCCTTCCTAGGTTCCATCGTCTTCGCGCTGATCGGCGTGGTGATTTTTTGGCTATGCTTTGTCATCATCGACAAAATCACGCCTTATAACTTATGGGAAGAAATTGTCGAAAAGCAAAACGTTGCTTTGGCGTTGGTAGTGGCGGCTATGAGTTTGGGGATATCTATCATTGTGGCTGCTGCTATTCACGGGTAAATCTTGAGGATTTGAATGCGGGCTGCCGGACGCGAATACAGGAATTTTGGACGCGAAGGGCGCTAAGGTTACGCGAAGGACGCGAAAAAGAAAAATACCAAAAAGACACCAAATTAAAAAATAATAGATTCAATTTAAAGTTTGATTTTAATTTTGATTTTTGGCTTTTAATTTTTTGTCTTCTTTCGCGTCCTTCGCGTAACCTTAGCGCCCTTCGCGTCCAAAAATCCCCATCCCCATCCCCCTTTCACAATGCAAGTTAAACAACCCATCCCTCCCAGACCCGTTGAGCTAGCGCTGCTGGCCAGTGTGTTTGTGGTGGCCGCGTGTGGGTTGTTGTATGAGCTGGCAGCGGGCGCAATAGCGTCGTATTTGCTGGGTGATTCGATACTGCAGTTTTCTACCATCATTGGCACGTATCTGTTTGCCATGGGCATTGGCTCATGGTTGTCGCGTTATTTTGAACGGCAGTTGCCTGCACATTTTTTGCGTATTGAACTGCTGGTGGGGCTGGTGGGTGGTGCGCTGCCAGCTATTTTATTTATAGCTAATGCATATGCGCCGCAGAGTTTCAGGCCATTGCTGTACGGCTTGGTAACGTTGGTGGGTATTTTGGTGGGGCTGGAGATTCCACTCGTAATGCGGATTTTAAAGCGCAATGTGCAGTTTAAAGATGTTGTCTCTCAGGTGCTGACGTTTGACTATTTGGGTGCGTTGGCTGTCAGTGTGGCGTTTCCGCTGGTGCTGGTGCCGCAACTGGGCCTCATACGTACGGGTTTGTTGTTTGGCTTGCTTAATGCAGCGGTGGCGCTATGGGCGTTATGGTTGTTTCGCCATGAGCTGCGGGCCGTTAAAAGCCATTTGGTGGCTGCGCTAGTCACCTTGGCTTTGCTAAGTGGTGCGTTTGCAGGCGCTGACCATATTACGTCGCTGGCAGAAGACAAGTTTTACCAAGACCGTATTGTCTTTAGCGAAAATTCGCCGTACCAACGCATAGTGGTAACGCATGGGCGTGCAGGGCACAGACTGTTTTTAAACGGCAACTTGCAGTTTGCCCAGCGCGACGAATACCGCTACCACGAGGCCTTGGTGCACCCGGTGATGGCAGCGCACGCTGCACCTAAAAAAGTAGCAGTGTTAGGCGGTGGCGATGGCATGGCGGTGCGCGAGATTTTGAAGTATCCCGGCGTGGAGTCCATCACCTTGGTAGAACTTGACCCGAATATGACGCGGCTGTTTACTCGCAACCCCACGCTGTCAGCGCTGAACAGCGAGGCACTTAGCTCGCCTAAAGTTAAAGTGGTGAACACCGATGCGTTTAAGTTTTTAGAAACTACGGCAGACACTTTTGACATCATCATTGTGGATTTTCCAGACCCGAGCAACTTTAGTATTGGCAAGCTGTACACCACCAGCTTTTATGGCCTGCTAGACCAGCGCCTGTCGGCCAGCGGTTATGCAGTGGTGCAAACTACCTCGCCACTGGTAGCCCGCAAAAGTTTTTGGACCGTGGCTCGCACCATCGAAGAAGTGGGCCTGACCACCAAGCCGTACCACGCCAATGTGCCCAGCTTTGGCGAGTGGGGTTTTATCATTGCCAGCCGCAGGCCGTACCGCGCGCCTACCGCTTTGCCTGCGGGCTTGCAGTTTTTAAACCTGCAAAGTTTGCCACTGCTGTTTGACTTTCCTCAAGATATGACGCGGGTAGACATGCCGCCTAACCGCTTGAGCAACCAAGTGCTGGTGACTACCTTTGAAGAAGAATGGGGCAAGGTGCTGCGGTGAGCGGGTTTGAACTGTCTCGCCGTAACGCACTTGCTTTTGCAGCGTTGTCGCCTGTAGCGTTGTCGCCTGCAGCGTTGGTGGGCTGTAAATCAAATCACGCCATCGCTGGCGGATTTACCGGCACCTCGCCCGAGCGTGGGCACCTGCTGCGCGATGCGCGAACCATAGCCGCGCCATCAGTCACCCGCACGGTGCGCACACTGATAGCAGGCGGCGGCGTGGCGGGCTTGTCGGCGGCGCGGGCGCTGCGCCTGCAAGGTATGGACGATTTTGCGCTGTTAGAGCTGGAAGATTCTGCAGGCGGCAATGCCCGTGCAGGCAGCATGGCAGGCATGGCGCACCCGATAGGTGCGCACTACTTGCCAGTGCCTAGTGATGCTGCGTATGAGACGCAAGATTTTTTAGAAGAGTTGGGCATACGGCAACGTGTGTCGGGCCGCTGGCAGTACGACGAGCGTTATTTATGCCACAGCCCGCAAGAGCGTTTGTTTATGAATGGCGCGTGGCAAGACGGCTTGCTGCCTTTGGCCGATGTGGGCCCCGCTACGCTGGCACAGTATGGCAAGTTTGCGCAGCTAGTAGAGCGCTGGCGCAAAACGGGTGGTTTTCAAATCCCGCGTGCATACACACTACAGGCGCTGCAGGCAATGGCGCAACTGGCCATGCCGTTCAACGCGTATTTAGATGCGCAAGGGCTCACCGACACCACCCTGCGCTGGTACCTAGACTACTGCTGCCGCGATGACTACGGCTCGGGCGTTGACGTGGTGAGCGCTTGGGCGGGCATTCATTATTTTGCTGCGCGCCACGGCTTTGGCATGCCAGGTGACAAAGCTGCAGACGGTGAGCGTGACAAGCAGCAAGGCGGCGTACTGACCTGGCCTGAGGGCAATGCCTACCTTACCCACGCACTAGCCGCGCCGCTGGGCGAGCGCGTGCACACAGGCCGCGTGGTGCTGCACATAACAGAAGATAAATCTGGCGTCACTGTGCTGGCGCTGAACGTGCAAACGCAGGCGGTCGAGCGCTGGCAAGCGCAGCGCTGCATTGTGGCGCTGCCCGTGTTTATCGCGCAGCGCGTGGTGCAAAACGCGCCTGATTTTTTGCGCCACGCAGCGCAGCACACCAGCTACGCCAGCTGGCTGGTGGCTAACGTGCACACCAACGCGCCGCTGCTGGATGCAGGCGGCGGTGCTGCGCCGTCGTGGGACAACGTGGTGTTTAACCCTGCGCAAACTGCCGGTGTAGCTGGTGACAACTCTGGCACTGCCAGCCCCACAGGCCTGGGCTATGTAGATGCCATGCACCAAAGCACCCGCACCGCACCGGGCCCCAGCGTGCTGACCTATTACCGCGCGCTGGGCACTAGCGTGGAGGCGCGCCGCAGTCTGCTGGCCAAGCCGTGGGCACAGCACAAAGACGAAACTTTGGCCGACTTGCGCGCCGCACACCCCGACATTGACCAGCGGGCCGTGCAAGTCAACATTACCCGCTATGGGCATGCCATGGCCGTCCCAACCCCTGCTTTTATACGAGAAATAGGCTTGCAACCCAAGCAAATAATGCTCAACCAGCTATCAAATAAAGAGCGTCTGGGTGCAACTAGTGCGCCAAGCACGCAGCGCCTGCGCTTTGCCCACAGCGACTGGGCGGGCTATTCGGTGTTTGAAGAAGCGTTTCGCGCGGGCTGGCTGGCGGCGCAGAGCTAACGCGAACTTTACCTGGCCATTACGTGTCTGAGCATGCAGCACACATGTGTTTATCTACAATGGTCTTATGAAAAAAGTAACTTGGATTACCACTGCGGTGGTAGTAGCGCTAGCAGGCGGTGGCGCATGGTGGTGGACGCAGCGCGCCAAAGCTGACGATGTCACCTACCGCACCGCCAAAATAGAGCGCGGCAACCTGCAGGCCACCGTGTCGGCCAGCGGCGCTGTTAACCCGGTGAAGCAAGTGTCGGTGGGCACACAGGTGAGCGGGCAAATCAAAGAACTGTTTGTGGACTTTAACTCTGAGGTGAAAGCCGGGCAGTTAATCGCCCTGATTGACCCCGAGAGTTTTGAATACCGCGTGCGTTCAGCCCAAGCTGATTTAGATTCTGCCAGCGCTGCGGTACTAACCGCGCAGGCCAACATTGCCGCCAGCAACGCCACCGTGTCGCGCGCCAAGGTAGACCTGGCCGAGGCGCAGCGCGACCTAGACCGCCAGCAGTCGCTGGTAGACAAAGGTTTTGTAGCGCAAAGCGTGGCCGACAAAGCAAGGTCACTGGTGGCGTCTAATGCCGAATCGGTTAAAGCCGCGCAGGCACAGCTAGGGGTGACGCAGGCGCAGATTAAAAGTGCGCAGGCCAATGTGCAGCAGCGTGAATCAGCCTTAGCGCAGGCGCGTATTGATCTGTCGCGCACCAAAATTACCTCACCCGTTGACGGCATAGTGATAAAGCGCGCGATAGAAAAAGGCCAAACCGTAGCAGCCAGCTTGCAAGCGCCCGAGCTGTTTGTGATTGCGCAAAATCTGCAAGATATGCAGGTGGATGCCAGCATTGACGAGAGCGATGTAGGGCGCATTCGTAACGGGCTAAAAGCCAGCTTTACGGTGGACGCCTTCCCCGGCCAAACCTTTGACGGTGAGGTACGCCAAGTGCGCAAAGCAGCGCAAAACGTGGCTAACGTGGTGACCTACGTGGCCGTGGTGGGCTTTACCAACACAGGCGGCAAGCTGCTGCCCGGCATGACGGCCAACGTGCGGGTGATAACCGACCAGCGCCAAGATGTGCTGAAGGTGCCTAACGCTGCAATGCGTGTGCGCATTGCAGGCATAGAACCTGCGGCGCAGGGCGCGTCGGGCGCTGGTAATCCTTCGGGTGCTGCGGCGCCTGCAGGTGCATCCAGTGCGGCGTCGGGTGTGGCTACGGGTGTATCGCGTTTTAGCTTTTTCAGCGAGGCTTGGGCGCAATCTGCGGGAGGTGGCGGTGGTGCTGGCGGTGGCGGTGGCGGTGGCGGCATGGCCGCGCAGCGTGAGCGCCTAGTAACTGAGCTGCAATTAAACGATGAACAAAAGGCCAAGCTAGAGGCCATTTCAGCCGAATTGCGCCCCCAGTTTGCAGCGCTGCGCGACATGGCTGATGACGAACGCCCCGCAGCACGCGATAAAGTGATGGTCGACATGCGCCAAAAAATAAGCGCCATGTTGACGCCTGCACAACGCACAAAATACCAAGAAATGCAGGCCAACGCGCCAGCCCGTGGCGATGCCAGCCGCGGTGCAGCCAAGCTGCCTGCCAGCGGCGTCAGTGCGGCGACTGCTGCAAGCAACGCTTCTGCTGCAGTGGTTACTGCTCAAAACACTACAAATTCAATAGCTGCTCGAGCAGGTAATACTGCCTCAAACACTCAAAATGCACTTAAAAATGCAACCACCAGCAGTGCACCATCTGGCGACGCGAAGGCGGGCGCATCAGCTGCAGCGGCTGCACCCGCAGTGCCTGCAGCACCTAACGGCGGGCAAGCAGGTCAAGGTAGTGCAGGGCAGGGCGGTGGTGGCGGCAACGGTGGCCCGCAGGCCGAGTTTCGCAACCGTTTAGTTACCGAGCTGCAGCTTACCGCTGAGCAGCAAGCCAAGGTGGACGCCATCTACGCCGACGCGCGGCCCCAGTACAGCGCGCTGCGCGATATGGCGGCGGAAGACCGCACCAAAGCACGCGACCGTATTACGGCAGACACACGCGCCAAGATTGGCGACCTGCTAACTGCCGAGCAAAAACCTAAGTACGCTGCACTGCTGGCCGAGGCAGGCAGCCGCACGTCCACGCGGGGCCGAATTTACCTGCTAGACGCCGACGGCAAACCTGTGGCCTACAACGTGCGCCTAGGCGTAACCGACGGCACGAGCACCGAGCTGCTAGTGCAACCCAATTCGCCCAACGCAGAGGTGTTTAAAGAGGGCGCGCTGGTGGTGATTGGTACTGCGTCTGCTGCAGGGTCTGCGGGCTCTGCAGGTGGCGGTGCAGGCAATGCGACAGGGGCAGCAGGCGCACGCTCTAGCGGCCCGCGTTTACCGTTCTAGTCAGCCTTTTTTAAAACTAACACACCATGGCATTGATCGAAGCACGCCAGCTAACCAAGGTCTACACCATGGGCGACCAAACCGTGCACGCGCTGCGCGGCGTGTCACTAGACATTCAAGAAGGCGATTTTATCGCCATCATGGGCGCATCGGGGTCGGGCAAATCTACCTTGATGAACATCATGGGTTGCCTAGATTTACCCAGCAGTGGCGAATACCGCTTGGCAGGCGAAGCCGTGCAGGGCATGCAAGGCGATCAGCTGGCGTCTATTCGCAATCGGCGCATTGGGTTTGTATTTCAGCAGTTCAATTTATTGCCCCGCACCAGCGCGCTAGAAAATGTAGAGCTGCCCATGGTGTACAGCGGCATTAAATCTGCCGAGCGCCACGACAAAGCCCAAGCCGCGCTGGCCAAAGTAGGCCTGGGCCAGCGCATGCACCACACCCCCGCAGAACTGTCTGGCGGCCAGCAGCAGCGCGTAGCCATAGCACGCGCCTTGGTCAACAGCCCTCAATTGATTTTGGCCGACGAACCCACCGGCGCGCTAGACAGCCAAACCAGTGAAGACATCATGCGCCTGCTAACCGACCTGAACGCCCAAGGCATGACGGTGGTTCTAGTCACCCACGAAGCCGACATAGCCGCATGGGCCCGCCGCAAAATAGTGTTTAAAGATGGTCACATCATCGAGGATGCTGTACAGCGTGATGAGCAAAAGAATGGGGGTCAGATCCCAATTCAGGAAGACCACCTATCCGAAGCGCGTAACACCAATACGAAATTGGGCTCTGACCCCCATTCTTTTGACCCCCATTCTTTTGCGGTGGTAGAAGGCGCCGCCATATGACCTTCCTAGCCGCCCTACGCAGCGCCCTGCGCGCCCTAGCCGCCAACACACTGCGCAGCATCCTCACCATGCTGGGCATCATCATCGGCGTGGCAGCGGTCATCACCATGATTGCGGTAGGCCAGGGTGCCACCAACCGCGTGCAAGAGCAGATGAAAGGCCTGGGCAGCAACATCATGCTGGTGCTGCCCGGCGGTGTTACCCAAGGCGGCGTGCGGCTAGGCGCGCAAACCGGCCAAGCGTTGTCAGAAGAAGACGCCCTGGCCATTGCCAAAGACGTGCCCGAAGTGCAAATTGCCGCGCCCAGCATGCGCACCGGCGTGCAGGTGGTAGCGGGCAACACCAACTGGAGCACCTCGGTGCTGGGCACCACCAACGACTACCTGGAAGGCCGCGACTGGCCGCTAGCCAGTGGCCGCAGCTTTGAGGCCGCCGAGATGCAAGGATCGGCCAAAGTCGCGTTGATAGGCTTGACCGTAGCGCAGCAATTGTTTGGCGACGCCGACCCGCTAGACCAAGTCATTCGGGTCAAAAAAATACCCGTCACCATCATTGGCGTGCTAGATAAAAAAGGCCAAAACTCGCTGGGCCAAGACCAAGACGATTTAATTATCGTGCCCATCGGCACCTACCGCAACCGCATACAAGGCGGTACCGGTGGCAAACTAAAACGCGTGGGTGTGATCAACGTCAAAGTGAAAGAAGGCGTCAGCATGAAGCTGGCCGAAGACAACATCAAAGACCTGCTACGCCAGCGCTTAAAGGTACAGCCCGGCGCAGAAGACCCGTTCAGCATTCGCAACCTAACCGAGATTTTGCAAGCGCAAGAAGCGTCTAGCCGCATCATGACCACGCTGCTGGCGGCGGTGGCAGGCATCAGCCTGATTATTGGCGGCATCGGCATCATGAACATCATGCTGGTGAGCGTGACCGAGCGCACCCGTGAGATAGGCCTGCGCATGGCCGTAGGCGCACGCAGCAAAGACATCTTGGCCCAGTTTTTAATCGAAGCCGTTACCCTCAGCGTCATCGGCGGCCTGATAGGCATAGCCCTGGGCGCAGTGGCCACCTGGGCCATAGCGCAGTTTGCGGGTTGGCAGGTGAGCATGACGGTAGCGTCCATCGCACTAGCCGCAGGCTTCTCCGCTATCGTAGGCGTATTCTTTGGTTTTTACCCCGCACGCAGAGCGTCTAAGCTGCTGCCTATTCAAGCACTACGCTATGAATAAAATAGCTGGTTGAGCAGGTTCTACGGCTTCAAAGCACTAAAATGCTTAAAAATCTCAACACATCCTACGAGCGACTATGCACCAATGTGCTATGTGCAGCGCTGGTAGCTTCTGTGTAGATAAATTTATATGTTTTAGGCCGTTTAGGCCTTAGAACCTGCTCAAGCAGCTATGAAATTAATAGTTTCGTCAATTCCTCAAAAGCCCGCCCTGAGTAATAAACGAGCTGAGGCATGATGAACATATTAGATGAAATGAAAAACAGGGACAAGGTCCCCATTTTATTTAAGCTAGTTCTAATCGTTTTTCTATTCGATCGACTCTGTCGGTCAGCCCATCGAAACTCATCTGTTGCCGTGCTTGATCGCCCGATACATGGGCGATATCGCTGCGCACCCGGCTATGGATACTTCAACCTGCGAAATCCGACCTTTAATTTCTTTAAGTTCGCGCTCAATTCGCTCTTGTCCAGATTGAAAGCGCTTGAAGTGTTCAAGGATAAGGTTTTCGATTTGTGATTCTATAACTGAAGCTTACCCCAGTTTGCTGCAAAAGGCATAGTCTAGCCACACCCTCGCACTGCCGCCAGCCCCAACAACGACGTACAAGTCATGTACGACGTGCACGGCAACATCACCTACAAAAGCGACGTCGGCCAGTACTGGTACGACACCGCCCGCCCCAACCGCATGACCGCCGTCACCTTAAGCGCCCCTGCGGGCGGCAAAGCCTTAACCGGCACCCGCCTGATGGCCTACGCCTTTGACGACTACTTGAATGGCGCCAAAGTCATAGGCAACACCACGTTAGGCAACGGCAACTTGATGTACACCGTCAGCCAAGACACCACGCAAGGCCGCCACACCGTGCGCTGGGAAGAGTACACCAGCTTTAACATGCCCCGCCAGATCAGGCAGGCCAGCCTGGTCAATACAGCGGCGGGGGTGAGTACAGGCGCTACTACAGCAGCTACCAACAGTGGCTATACCTGCCCGACAGGCTATACCTTGAGCGGCAGTAACTGCATTAGTGTTGCCACTACGTATGCAACAGTCGTCTGCACATATGTTATGCCAACTACTAATCAATGCTACGGTCCCGTTCAGTTGAGTTGCCCCGCAGGTCAGATCTTATCGGCCAGCACTTGTGCAACGATAGCCCCCGCCGCCGCCGTCTACACCTGCCCCAGCGGCTACCAACTCTC
>JANLPQ010000070.1:0-4922 GCA_031367325.1 Polaromonas sp.
ACGCGCCAAGCACATCAGGCTTAGCAAATCATCTGCCCGCCCGTGCAACAGCTTGGCCATAAAGTCTGCCGACGCAGGCGCAATGACAATGGCGTCGGCCTCACGGCTCAGGTTAATGTGCGGCATATTGTTAGCCTCACCCCCCAGCGTGCGGTTGTCCCACTGGCTGGTCACCACACTGCGCCCGCTTAGCGCCTGCATGGTGACGGGCGTGATGAACTGCTCAGCCCCCTCAGTCATCACCACCTGCACCGTAGCGCCCTCTTTGATCAGCGCGCGGCACAGCTCAGCAGCCTTGTACGCCGCGATCCCGCCCGTTAAGCCCAATACGATGTGTTTACCATGTAGGTCATTCATAGATGGGAATGTAGCAGATGCCGCAGATACAGTTTTTGCATCGACTATCTACAATCTTTCCTAGTCAAATACTTTTAGCAAAAACGTCATCACAGTAAAGTAACCTATACAAACAAGGAGAACTGCACTATGCTGCTGACCCCACAACGCGAAGAGATCGACCACCGCACCATCAAGCTGCTGATTGGCCTGATTGCGCTCACCTTGGCTACCTTAACCAGCTATTTTGCAGGCGGCACTATCACGTCTATTAGCGCTGCGTACTACGAGGGCGGCTGGGCGCAAAGCATTTTGGTGGGCTTTTTATTTGCCATTGCCGCCTTTTTGTTGGCCTATAACGGCCTGTCCACCCGCGAGATGGTGCTTAGCAAAGTAGCCGCTGTAGCGGCGCTGGGCGTGGCGCTGTTCCCGTGCAAGTGCGGCAACCGCGAACAAATTATTCCGTATGTTCATGCAGTGTCTGCTACCACCATGTTCTTGGTGTTGGCCTACTTTTGCTATGTGTTCTACCGCCGCGCGCAGCAAAAAGGCTACCCCCAAGCCACCGCCAGAGCCTGCATCTACGCCGCCTGCGGCATCACCATCGTCATTGCAGTGGTGGTGGTAGCCTTCGACGCCCTGTCTGGCGGCATGCTAAGCGCCCAGGTGCCTAGGCTTGCCTTCTACGGCGAGCGCGCAGCCCTGATGGCGTTTGGTGTATCGTGGCTCACCGCAAGCCGCGTGCTGCCCATGCTGACCCGCGAAGACGAACGCTTTTGGCCGCTAAGCTGACGCAACCACATTGACCGTATAGCTTGCTAAAACACAGTTTTGATGCGAATTTGATGTTTTGATGTTAAACTAGCAGCATGCGTACCACTCTTGCCCTAGACGACGATGTTTTCACGTTTGCACGTACTCATGCACAGCGCGAGCATATTTCTATTGGCGCAGCTATTTCCAAGCTGGCGCGCGAAGGCATTCGTGCGCAAAGCATGCCAGCCGCCAAATCCGCTAAACCTAAAAGCAAATACGCCCTGCTACCCGCACGCAGCGAGATCATCACTACGCAGCATGTGCGCGACCTAATGGACCAAGAAGGCATCTAAGTTTTGCGCTACTTACTAGATGTGAATATGTGGGTAGCACTGCTAGACGAAGCGCACGCACACCACGCACAAGCCATAGCCTTTATGCAGCGCCGCAAAGTGCAAATTGCCACCTGTCCGCTGGTAGAAAACGGCGTGATACGCGTGCTAAACCTGCCGGGCTACAGCAAGTTTGGCCCCGCAGGCTTTGAGGCAGTTAGCAGCAAGCTACGACAAATCTGCAGCAACGCAGACCACCAGTTTTGGCCCGATGGCGTGTCGTTGTGCAGCCTGGGGAAAGACCAAAACCGGCCTCAAGTCAACTGGTCGCGCGTGATGGGGCACAACCAAATTACCGACGTGTATTTGCTGGCACTGGCAGTAGCCAACCAAGGCTGCCTAGCCACACTAGACCACCGCGTAGCGTTAAGCACCGTGGTGAGCGCCAGTAAAGAGCATTTACTGCTGCTGTAAATGCGCCACCTTGTTTGAGCAGATTGTGTATTTACAGGTCACCAAAATATTGGCGATGTCTTCTGAACTGCTGTTGATAGAGCCTGAACCGTTGGTCACCACACACTGCTGGCCTGCTGGCTGGTTCTTGACTTTTACGTCGTAGTTCTCTTTGATGACTAATCTTTTTTCAAACTTGAATGCACCATTTTGTGTGAGCGTGATGACCTCGTCTGAATTGCCATTGTTCTGCAGCGCCACCAGCTTGCCGTCCCCTAGGCCGCTGAGGTTACCGCGGACAAAAGCTACAAAGTCACCGTTGCTACCGCCCCCGCAGCCTACTAGTAACACAGCCAAGAGTGCCCCTTGCAATCCAAATACAATTTTTTTAAACCTCATGCCTACCTCATCTTTCCAATGTGTGTCGCCCAGAGCAGGTCGTTAGATTGGCACAAGCAATGTGGTGCTGCACTAAAGGCCCTAGTTTGACTGTGCAGTTATGGTAGCCTCGCTTGATGAATTCAACCTTAGTAAACGCTTAAGGCTGCGTAGACATTCCAAGCCGCTTTTTTATAGAGAAAATAGTCCGTAACCCAAGTAAATCCTGCTCGAGCAGCTATTGAAAATATAGTGAGTATATATACATAACCACATAAATACACAAATTCAAAAGGATCCACATGACCCCCCGTAACTTGCTTACCACCATGCTTGACTACTTGCATACCCACCTGTTCAGCCAGCTGTTCAGCCACCTACACAAACCCTTCATACTGCTAATAGCCGCCTACTTCTTCACCAGCCTGAGCCACTTTGCCCACAACGCAGAATTCATCTGCGAATACCCCAACCTACCCGCTTGGTTAACCCGCGCCAAGGTATACGCCGCCTGGATAGCCATCACCTCCGTAGGCCTGGTAGGCTTCATCCTCATCAAAAACAAACTCATCCCCGCAGGCCTGCTGCTAGTAGCCATCTACGCCGCCCTAGGCCTCGACGGCCTAGGCCACTACGCCGTAGCCCCGATGGCGCTGCACACCTTGGGCGCTAACGTCACTATCTTGTCTGAGGTAGCAGCGGCGGCGTTGTTGTTGCCTGCCACGGTGTATTTGTTGGTTGGTTGTTTGCGCAGTCGTCTTGACCAGAACAACAGCGTCTAGTGCGATGAAAAAAATCAGCTACCAAAAGCTGCAAAACTACGATAAGTTGGCTAAAGTAAATGTAATATGTATGAATACTTTTTTATTAGGCTTAAATGACTATTCAATAGAATTTTTCAATTCTGTCAACGACTTATGTTTTTGAAAATTTCAGTTTAATCCGTGTAAATTAGATTGCGTTACAGATTTTGTGGCACACATTAAATTGACCTCGAAAAATGCTCATTCTCAACTCACCACTCTTCCTCGCGCTGGCACTGCTGACCGCGCACCCAACAACTTTTGCTCAATCGAAGCAGGACGTCCTTTTTCAACGTGCATTGAAAGCAACGAGTTGCGAGCAAATCCCGAACAATGGTCGATACTGCAAATACGAATTTGAGCACGTACTCACGGTAGGAATAAAGGATGTTGGGGGAACCGATACTGTCGTAGGCTTTCACAACTCCAATATCAAGAATGAGTTGTACGCTGTCATCTACTTCGGTTGCGTTGCCGTAGTACCCGGAAGTACTCATCCACGAAACTATGACAAGGACTATGGAGTACACATTTCACCGAAGACTGGACTTGTGTACAAAACCTCGGCTGAGTGCCGTGCTTCACTGTAGCCCTCAGCCAGTGAGCCATACCGCCTCCTTCAAGCGGAGCGACAACGTCAGCCGACCTACGATGAATCTAGAAGATATTCTTCTTCGACTCATTCCATACCGTCTTGGCGCAGTCGAGACGCTTAATATCGTCTTGCGTCAGGGCGATCTTTGATCTGGTGCAAAACCGCTTCAGGTTTTTGTTGACGGCAAGCTAGTAGTGGAAGGTAATTCGAACGCTTTCACGAATCCTATTATTGAGAGCGGCATCATTCATTGTCGCGCGCTCCTTGAGTTTCTTGGTCTTGGCATGAGCAAGGCAGGCTTGCTAGTGAATCTACAGCGTCTGCGTAAAGCAGATGATGTTGGCATCGAACACTTCTCCACTAGCAATGGTCCGCTGCCTATAGTCTCGCCAGAAAACGCACTCGCACGCTGGCCAGGTGGACGCAAGGAAGCTGAGCAGGCCTTGCTATCGGTGTTTCGAACGGCTAACAAAGGTCTGGCCCACTTCAGCTCAGCGTTTGAGTCAACGCCAGAAGAAACTCGTTTGATCGAGATCGCAACTCGCGGGATACCCGCTCTTATAGTCAGCTACCTATACACCCCGCTTAAGCTTCAACCTCCGCAAAGTCGAATCACGATGCGTTCTCGCGAAGCAGGTTAGCCCTTCTACACTAGGCGAGCCACACCCGGCTTTGCATGCAATTGCTAGGGGTGAACTCAAGCGTTGCGTTGAACCATCCTTCGATGTAGTGTAGTAATTCTGTGGAGTATAAAAACCAGTATTCGCACCAGAGTGCATGCAGTGCCCATGCGCCCCAATCAGGGCTGCGGGCTCGAGGAACGGACAAATGGGGATAAGAAATTTAGATGTCTGAGCGCTTGCGCGAGTTTCTAAATTTCCCCCATTTGGAGTACCGGAGATGCTCCCCCGAAGGGGCCGCAGTCCGGGGCGCATGGGCACTGCGTGCGCTCTGGTGCGAAGCCGCGAGGTCTATGCGAGAAACGCTAAAAAAACGAAAGCCTAAGAAAAGCGTGAGAGCTTAGCCGTTAACGTTCCGCATCCAATCCGCCGTCTGAAAAAAGCTGTCCCTTAACCGAGCACGCAGCGTCTCATCCACACCCGTCTCGCCCATCGCCCTGTCCATACAAGCCAACCACTGGTCTCGCTCCAAAATGCCGATGGGCACATGCATGTGCCGCATGCGCAGGCGCGGGTGGCCAAACTTCTCGGTGTAATACTGCGGGCCACCTAGCCAGCCGCACAGGAACATAAACGTTTTCTCACGAGC
>JANLPQ010000071.1:0-17542 GCA_031367325.1 Polaromonas sp.
ACGCGCCAAGCACATCAGGCTTAGCAAATCATCTGCCCGCCCGTGCAACAGCTTGGCCATAAAGTCTGCCGACGCAGGCGCAATGACAATGGCGTCGGCCTCACGGCTCAGGTTAATGTGCGGCATATTGTTAGCCTCACCACCCAATAGTCGGTTGTCCCATTGGCTGGTAACCACGCTGCGCCCGCTTAGCGCCTGCATGGTTATCGGCGTAATAAACTGCTCTGCCCCCTCAGTCATCACCACCTGCACCGTAGCGCCCTCTTTGATCAGCGCCCGGCACAGCTCAGCCGCCTTGTACGCCGCGATACCGCCCGTTAAGCCCAATACGATGTGTTTTCCTTGCAGGTCATTCTTTGCGTTCATAGATGGGAATGTAGCAGTATTTGCTGCTTCCACTGTTGCCTTGCACACGGTCAATTCGGCTGTGCAGACTAGCGCGGTGATAGCTGGAACTTTTATGCACTCTTCACAGAGTAAATTTAAGTAAGAAACTGATCTACGACCCAAGCAAATCAAGCTTTATATGCTATTAATTATGCAGCATAATCAATAGCATATAAAGCTGTCTGCAAACAGTAAGGCCGTGCAAAGATAACTCTACACGGCCTTAATCAGGCTAGATTAACGCTTTGCCTTAACGACGTGCGCCAATAAAGTTACCAGACGATGGGGTTGAGCTAGTGTCCGTAAAGGTTCCACTAGCAACTCCTGTCATGAAATTTAACGTACCAGTCAAACTTATGACGCCGCTGGTTGAGACCAATGTGAAAGCGCCGGTAGCAGGGTTAGATACTGTTAATGTGCATGGAATTGTTGCTGAGTTTCCTCCATCTTGGCATGTATTCACACCATTGCCTCCCACTATCAAATTGAGCCCGCCGCCAGCCGTGGCTGCAGTGCCTGTAACATTCCATGTGCCTTGGTAGCTGGCTGCAGTCAATGCCATAGGTACTTCAGGGTTCACTGCAGACAAACCTAGCTGGGTAAGAAATGCGTTTGCAGCTACGCTGTTCAGACGGGCCGCATTGAATGCAGTAAGCTTGTCTTGATAACCATAGTAGACCTTGCCGCCACGTTCCACAAATATGCGGTTACTGGTGAAGGCTGTAGTGAGTGCTGGTGGATTGCTTAAGGTCATCACACGAGCATCACCTAATGTGGTGATGCTGTAATTACCAGTGCCTATAGAAGTGCAATTACGAGTAGAGAAGGTATTAAAACGTTCTTTGCAAGCGTAGTAGGTGACAGGGTTAGTGCCTGTGCCGGTAAACGCAACGCGTACACGTGTGTTACCGGTATAAAAGGCTGTTGGTGCACCACTTACCGTACCTAGAGTGCCCACGCCAAGTGTGAAGCTGCCCCACGATTCATTATTAGTGTCTGGCGAGGTAAACGTTGTGGTGCCGGATACAAAACTTGCGGGTCCGTTGAACACGCAGGGTGTGCCCTTAAATGCAGCCACTAGCATTTCAAGTGAAGACGTTTGAATCGTTGGGCTGATAGAGAATTCTACTGAATTACAACCTATGCCTGCGGCTTGTACCCTGCCATCGCCACCAGCTTGTATTGCTGCACTGTATTGTTTTATCTCATTATTAGTACCTACTGAATGTGCGTACGCTTTGGTTATTGGTGTGCTAGTTTGATAGAACAGTTTGGAGTCGGTTGGAAATGTAACCGTTGCCAAAGCTGCCGTATTGGCAAGCGTGAGGTTGGTGTAACCGGCTGCACGAATCTGGTCATATACTTGGCGCAGAGTGCTACCTGATACGTCAAAGACAGCACGGTTAGTTGTGCCTGTTTCGTAATTATCACAATAATTGTATTTATTGTTGCCGGCAGCATCGCGCTGGCTGCTGATGTTTTCTTGATTTAAATCACAAGCAGCCCATGCACTACCATTCCAGTGCAGGTTGGACTGATCCGAAGGATTGCCGAAGTTATTCCAATTGGCTACTGCACTAACGTTGCTGCGGCTACGGCGGTCCACAAAACGTACATTATTATTAGCATCGGGCGTGTTTTGCGCTGCAGAAGCGCCAAGCGTGCGGACGAACCAGTTATTCACATCAAAAAAATTCAAGTTAGCCAAACTAAATGCCGCAGTAGGTGTGGAGTTTGCAACTGCGGTTGTCGTTGTGGTTGCCGTGGTGTTAGTCGGGGAAGAGGTTTGGTTATTAATAGCTACCACAGTAGCCACTGTAGTTGTAGTTAGTAAAGAACTGCTTAATGCGTTGACTACAGCCACCTCTTGGGCTGCCGGTGACAGCGCTGCAGTGGCAGGGTCAGTTAGCACAGCGACCAAGGCGGGCAGTATTTGCAATAACCGCTGCGAAATAGCTTGATTGAGTGCCGCTTGGGTGATGACTGTTCCGTCAATAGCCATAGTACCTACGGTATTTGTAAGGTTACTCAGTTGGCTTTGCGTAGTCACTACAACCATGCGCGCCACAGCACCAGGATTAACACTACCGTCCGTTGGTATTGGCGCTTTGGTGAAATCTTGAAACAAGGACGCTGTAATACCAGTTGTAGATTGCAGCTGTTTTTCAGCGTCTGCAACAGACACGCCAGTAGCTGCGATAGTTTGTTGTACCAATGTAGTTAGCGGGCTTAGCACCGACGACTGGCTTGCTGGTGAAGTCATGATGAAAGGTACAGTAACTGGACCGTGATCTGCATCGACTGCATCAGTACCCACCATAGCAACTAAAGGATATTTACCTACTTTATCGTTGGGTACAGCTAGCGTCACATTGCCAGCTGCATCAGTTCGGCCTTGGACTTCGCCTGTATCGCAAACACCATTCAAGTTGTAGTCCATACACACTATGGCGTTTTTCAATACACCATCAATGACAGTGGTGGAAACATTGGTGGTGAGCGACGCGGGCGTTTCAGGCGCTGCATTAGTGCCTCCGCCGCCGCCGCATCCAACTACGCCTAGCAGGATAGCAATACCCAATACCAGCGGTTTAGGGTTAGGTCGAAACATCATAAAACACTCCTGAAGTTAAATCAGGCAGAACAAAAAGACTATTGCTCAATTTATGTAACCTGATATAAATACTTTAGATTAGTTTCAAAATGTTTCATATCCTCCAAAAGATGGATAGGGCGTAAGTTGTTAAAAATATCAAGCGAAAATGTCCTGGCCAAGAAAGTAAAGTATGCGAATTCTTTTAGTGGATGATCATCGTTTGTTTTTAGATGGCATGAGCTTTTTACTTAAAGAACTTGTGCCTCATGTACAAATTTATGCGGCCACTACCGTTGCACAAGCTGTTGAAATCAAAGAGCCCATCGACTTGATATTGCTGGATCTACATTTGCCAGACTCTAGCGGTTTCGAGGGCATCGAGCGATTGAAATTGACTCATGAAGGAACACCAGTTGTTGTTGTGTCTAGCGAAGAGTCGCCATCGCATATTGAAGATTGCATTACGCACGGCGCGATGGCTTTTGTGCCAAAGTCGTCTTCGTCCTCAGAGTTATTTTCTGCACTTCAACGCATATTAGGCGGTGAGTCCTATCTGCCAATGCACAGCTTAGAGAATAGTCATGGGTTTACATCCAAGACATTAGTAAAAGAAAAAATCCATCTGTCAGACAGACAAAAAGAAGTCCTAATGAAGCTTGTCCAAGGTAAATCGAACAAAATTATAGCCCGCGAATTGGGAATTTCAGACACAACAGTAAAAACGCATGTCATAGCTGTTTTAGCTGCACTAGATGTGGCTAACCGTACCCAAGCCGTATACCGTGCAGTGTCTTTAGGCATTAAGCTGCGGCCACTATAGAGTGTGAGGTAGTGGTCATTAAATCAATTTCATCTTGAAGCAAAGACTACCATTACCGTCGATAAATTCGACGGATACGACCGGGCTAGATACGCCTCTATATTCAACAGAAAGCCTAGCAAAACGGGCTGTAGATGGCGCAAAACTGGCAGCTGAAACGCAATTTACTGCTGAAAAATTTTGAGAATCCATTACATCAATAAAATCTTCAACTTTAGAATTTGCAAACGGAAAAGGTGCATACAGGCCAGATGCATGTACTGATGCTATTGTGCGTGATGATTTTCCTTCTTTAGATAAGGTTGCTGTTGCGGCGCAACACAAGTGCTCATCGCCCGAGAGGAAGACTACATTGTCAATATTGTTATCAACAATGAACCCAAACAAGTTTTCTACTTGAGACGGATAACCCTCCCATGCGTCGCTACGAGTCGTTTGATCTATGCTTTCGTTCAACATACCCAAATGCAGGGGCAACAAAATCGATGGTGAAACGATAAATTTCACCTGATGAGGATTCAGCTTTAACCAATCCTTTAGCCTTTGCATCTGCCTTTCGGGAAACAGTTGCGCCAATTGAGGCTGTCCAACTGGTCGAGGCTGCCTTTGCGATCGTGTGTCCAGCATATAAACCGACGTACCTCTGTGTGTAAAGTCATAAGACACGTCGCGGTAAACAGCGCGCTTGCCCGAGGCTAGCCGTTGGTACTTCCAATAAGCTTTGAGCCCCTGCCGCTTTATGCGACTTGTTTGGTCAGACGCAAATTTGTTATCAGGATGTGTCGGCTCCCAGTTGTCTATCAATTCGTGATCATCCAGCAGCATATGCACAGGCATGCTACGCATGATGGCACGCATGGGATTTGACCGCAATGCAGCTTCGTAGGGCAGGTCATAGCGCTCATCACTGCGCACAGGATCTACCAGCCCTGCAGTAGCGTCAGCGTAAATTTGATCGCCAGCAAATACAACAAAATCCAATGGTTTTGATGCATCCTTCAATGCACCCGAAAGAGCTTTCATAGACTGCTCAGCTACGGGTTTATCGAGCAGACCAGGTGGGTATTGACAGCTTCCCAGTGCAAAGCTGAAGTCGCGCGGCAAGTCACAACTCCAGCTTTCTGCGTCCTTGATCGAGATAAAAGCAGATGAAAGATCGTTTGGCAAGCTACCAAGCCATGCGTCGATTTGAAAATCTAATTGCTGATCCACACTGCGATTTAAATTGATAACGTTTAGAAAAATATTATTATTTTTATGTCGAGTTAGTATTAATGACGCATCAGCAGGGTGTGTGAAAGTAGTGCCATTGGCACCTACACTTTCTGGTGGTGCTGCCATCTCCGCATTTGGAGGCTGCGATACGGATGTTCCATTAGCGTCATTAATATTAAAAGAACCAATCGTGGTTTCATTGTTTTGATAAGCAATCACAGCAAGCCATCCTGTCATTTGCAGATTGCCATATCCAGCTGTAAACAATGAAGGCATCACCAAAGATAGCCAGTGCCTGCTGTCACCTATGCGCGACATTACAACAGTGCCACAGCGTACGTATTGTCCTGTCTGGGCAACAGGAATCAACGCGAGCTTAGCCATGCCAAACTTGGGAGAAGACAGCGCATACATGCGACGCAAAGTCTTTCGATTACCCACCCTAGGGCCTATCCACGGCACGTCAAACCGCCAGTCGCATGGCTGTGAAGTTACGGTTTGCTTGTGTGCAGCAACAGATTCAGTGCAGAAGTCCAACGGAGTATGCAAAAACTTTTCCAGCTTATCAAACACGATTTTTGAATTTTTTCCAATGAAAACATCTTGGTGCCCGTAACCTTTCAGCGTTTGTGAAGCGAAGGGTACGCCAGCAGCTCTGAAATTATTTTCTAGCAGTTGATTGGTAGAAACATCAACCAATCCATTGTCTGCCCCATGTATTGCAAAAGTAGGTATGCCAATCCAACGTTTTTTGATATTGGCGATGGTTGCAAACTCTCCACGTCCGCTACGGTTAGTGATGCAGTTAAAGCGAACAAAATGAATGGTTTGTGCTATTGTGTCCAGATTAATTGGACCAAACAGGTCATCAATTGCGTTAAGTGTTTCGGCACTTAAGTTCTCTGCGCTAAAGTCACGGGCGTACAGCGCGTCCATACGGTGGCGGGATGCCGTCCATGCTGTATTAACCCACGGCCAAAGAGGATTTTCTACGTCGTAGTCAGCTGGTGGATAAGGCATGGATGAGAGCAATCTGTCCATTAGTTGATCCATGAATTTCGGCGCGTTAGGTGGTCTAAATTGGTACTCTCCCGGCATGAGCCAACGCCGCAGTGGCCGCATGAAGTACGCGCGCAAGATGTTCGCGTCTGTGTAACGAAGCAATGGCCCTTTTTGACTCAACACAACTGCATTGATGGTCGGATGGCTGGAACGCGCACCCCCATCACCATTGAATGCCGAAAGCATACCTAGCTGGGTCTGCGTAATCCATGCGTCTACTCCTAATTGCACCTCCCCACTACGAATTTGGCGTGCGTCTGTCAGTATTGCCATGCTAAGCATGGCCGCTCCAATGCAATGTGCAATAACGTCAACTTTTTTAGACGTTACATTTTTGATATGCAGCAATGCTGCAGGTATATCAATCAGGGCTACTTCTTCATAAGACCATGGCAACTTAGCTGTGGGCATGCCCGAACTGGTACGCAGGTCAATAATCCATACATCGCGGCCCTTGTGCCAAAAATATTCGGCAGCACAAGGTTGTAGGGATGGGTGGGTAAAAGTAGTACCGCTTACGCTGTACCCGTGGATCATGGCTAGAGGCTCGCACGTGCTGTCAAAGCGCGGATAGCGCGTGAGACGCACAACTGCGTTAGTCTTGCCTATTCCCTTGAGATTGACCGACACAGTTAGCTCGGTTATCAAAGGCTCAGGCAAACCATTTATGCTGCATGGCAAGCGTACGGGTTCTAGTCTGTCGTGTAACGTATCGGGTTTTCTGAAAGTCCAGATGTGTATGCTCAGCATGAGCCGGGTCATGAACAAACCAAAGGAGGCCATATCCAACAACGCATTCGGTTGGTTTTTTTGTGATTTAATTTGAAAAAGCGGTATGCCCTGCTTAGCAACAAAACTAGTGTCAAGCTTTAATATGGGATTGACACCTTGAGCCATGCCGGGAAAGCGGGTTAACGACAGCTCCATCATCTGCTGCCAAGGATTAGCGCGGCGGTTGTAGGTAATACGTTTATGGCCTTCTACAACAGCATTTTCCAAAAACTTTGCTAGATACGGGTCATTGCTTAGGCTAGCAGACTGTCCTAGAAAGAGTTGGTAATCAAATCGCCGAATCTCACCCGCTTTTGATGCCATTTTTAAAGCATCAAGTAGTTTTCCAAAAAAACTCTTAGTATTTTTATCTGCTAGCGACTGATAGAAATCACGTAAACCGCGATTGCGTATATAAGCATATAGTGAAAAAAAATGTCGCCCCAGAAAATTACTTTTTTCGCGATGAAGAAATCTTAACGTACCTTCTAAAGGCGCTGTATAAATAGCTTTTTGATCACGCAAGTTATCATCGGCCACACGCAAAATTGGCCCTGCATTCCAATCGCTGGCATTGAATATCCGTATATAAGACTTATGCAGCGCGTCATTGGTGACCTCCAGCGTACGCTTCTGCCAAGTTGACATTAGATCTTTCAACACAAAAGGTTTGTAGCTGAGCGTGAGCTCGACTATAAATTTTTCTGTCAACGATTTACCACTGTGCAATTTAACCTCGCCCAATAGCCTTTCCGTAACAACCACTATCGTAGATTCTGGCTTAACAGTGGTTGAAGGCTTCGCTTGTGAGAAACGTGTCCTTTCGAGGAGATTTTCTTTAGGCAATATTTGTTGAGTTTGATCTTTTCCAAAACCCCATTCAACCGCTAAACATTGTACTGCGCGAAGCGCCACAGCGCTGATAGTCAATGCAGGATTTGCACCTAAAGAACCTGGAATAATAGAGCCATCCAAAACTATCAAACTACCTTGCCAATCCTGCGATTTTTTATCACCTGAATTAAAAACTCTGCCGCAGTCGTCCACCACGCCTTTGCTGTCGTCCACACCAATAGGACACCCACCCAATGGATGCACCGTAAGCACTGGGCCAAGCGGCTGCGTAACCAGCTCCTTCAATCCCTTAGGCAATAGCCGCCACATCGGGTTAGCAATGACTTTTGCACCAGTGAATGACTTTGCTACATACTCTCTCAAGCGTTCATACGCAGCATTAATTTGCTCGCCATTTCGAGCCTGTGGCCAAACTATCTGCAGCGTGCCCTCCTGTGCAGTTGCATTGGTTACCCTGGCTGCTTCAAGAGGCAATCGCAGTGACCCATCCGCTTCATCGTGACCAATTAAACCTACCAGCAGAGTTTTTTCTATTGCTGCATCATTAACCGCACAGGGATCCAAATCGCCAGGGACTTCGTTACCGTGAGTCAGCATGTCAGCTACAGATAGATTGGCCAACGCAGCTCCTGTAGTGACTATCTCCGAAAACAATCGTTTTACGGGTGCTGGTACAGAAAACTCTTGTATTAAAAACCCAAGTTGCTTACCGTGCGCAGGCACTTCAAGCATATTGGTAATAGTGGGGCCTACACTGCGCTCGGCCAACGCAACATATTCGTCTGCTGAGCACTTTGCAGGTAATTGCAGCCCATGTATAGCGGCAATGTTGTCACCGTTGCATGAGAAGCGCTCGCCCAGCACGTTGGAAAATACTAACTTATCACTGCGAGATCGCAGCAATATTTCTGTAGAACCCAATGTACCTGCAGCCAAAATAACTTTGTGTGCCATCAGCCGGATAGGGTTGGATTCGCGCATGCGCAGCACTGCAGAGGTGTGAACTATTTCCAATACCCACAAGTTTTGACCATTGCGGTGTATAGACAGTACGCTGGCACCAGTATAAATCTCTGCCTTATCTCTTTTAGCTTGCGCAAGCAAGTTGGTATCCAAGGATGCTTTGGCACCCGTATTGCAACCCGTCATGCAGTCACCGCAATTGGTACATTGCGATAAATTGGTGCTGTGCTCACTTGCTTGTTGATCTTTCATAGCAACGGTGATGACAGCTGGCGTCTGTACCCCATGCGATTTCCCAAGCTCTGAAAGACGGTGAAATTTAAGTGGGAACTGCGATATAGATTGCGAGAAACACGGATGTGACTTGATTGTGTTGCCCGCAGAGCCTGGCTGCAACGGCTGATTAATTAATAATTTTAGGGCTTGGTCTAAATAGACCTCTTGCAGATCTTTCTCTAACTGTTTAGGCATGCGACTGTCAAATTGATCAAATTTGGGTTTGGCCATCACGCCTGCATTAATAAGCGATCCACCGCCTAAACCATTAGCCACCAAAGCTGATACATCTTGTCCTATGCGAATATCAAATAAGCCCTCTTGTTTTCCGGTAACTATCCCTGTTTCTTGCGCGCCATACCGCACATGTCCTGGAAGTTCCGCGAACGTGGATGGAAACATACCAGGTAGGTATTCACTACCCCGTTCCAGTACGCATACAGTTATATCTTTTGAAAAATTGCCATCTATGTCGGATTTCTCAAGACCTGCTAGATGCTGTGCCGCTACGCTACCGCCATAGCCACTTCCTACAATTACAACGTCATATACCGTGTCTGGATTTTCTTGCAGTTTGACTGACAAATCCACCAATCCAGCTGATAGTTGTCTGGTTCTGCGTTCTGTCTTTGGGTACACTGAACCGCTTTTATGATCGTCTTTGCAGACTTCTTGTATCACGTTGTCGACTCCACTTTTTTTAGATGCGTTAACAGCTCATTTACAGCCACAGGTTTGTGCAATAGCGCAATACCTGTGCTGTGCGCTTGCGCGAGACGTGCAGAGTCTGTATCGCCGCTAATTAGCAGCGGGTAAATATTGGGCTGTAACGCGCGCACTTTCTGGATAGCATCAACACCGGTTTCCATATTGCGCAGTCTGAAATCAGAAATAATGATATCGAATTTTTGTTGCGTTGCACACGCTACGGCTTGCTTCACGCCAGCGGCGAGCGCGACAGTACAACCTAACTCATCAAGTAATAAGCGCATACCTTGGCGAATGTCTGCTTCATCATCTACTACCAACACAGAAAGTTGCCGCAGCTTTTCTGGTTCTTGCAAGGCTATTGGGGCAGATTGCAAGCACTCATCTTCTACGCAGGGTATTGTTAATATAAAACGAGTACCTTGGCCCAGCGAAGACACCAACTCCACATTGATGTTCATAAGCGCGCAAATACGCCTGACAATTGCCAAGCCCAAACCTAAGCCGACCGAACGATCGCGTTCATGGTTGCCTATTTGGTAAAACTCCTGAAAAATTAATTCTTGATGCTCTTGCCCTATACCCAAGCCTGTATCTGCGATCTCTAATACTGCCTGGTCTTGTATTTTCTTAAGTGACAGACTAATGCCACCATTTGTAGTGAATTTGAAAGCATTGGTGGTCAGATTGCTCAAGACACGCTGCAAAAGATACATATCCGTGCACACTGTGATGCGCTGTTCACAATAAACCGTGGTGTATAAGCCGCGTTCTCGTCCTATAGGTTCTACCTGTTGCGCATGCGCATTGACTATCTTGTCCAGGCGATGCTGGCGCATGTCGGCAGCCACTACGCCAGCATCCAGTTTGGAAATATCCAGCAATCCGTCTAACTGGCCCGCTAATGAATTGCTGACTGATCCGAGCATGTTTACAATTTCTCTGCTGCGTCCATCTAAATCGCGTAAACCAATTGCCGCTAGCAGCACCCCCATGGTATGAAGCGGTTGACGCAAGTCATGGCTAGCCGCGGCCAGGAAACGACTCTTAGCTGTAGTAGCTTGCTTGGCCTCATCTAATGCAGAAACTAAACGGTTATTCAATGCTTTTTCAGCGAATCTTATATAACAAGATTCGCTGAAAACACGATTGACATCGCTAGCTAATTTAATTAAAAAAACCAAATATACGATGAGCAAGCCTCCAACACCCCAGCCCACCCATTGGGCTCCGTCTGCAGGCTTGGTGTAGATACCCCATGCCAAACTGAGCGGCACAAACAAAGGTATTGCGTACCACAGAAAAATTCGTTGGTACCCATTTGTGGTGGCTACAGACGCGGTAACCGCCGCTGTAAGGACAATGGTGATAAACGCATGGTCAATATCAGATAGTCTGCCAAAAAACAATACTGGCACCATCAAAGCAACGCCGTTCAGTACTAACAGCCTTGCAATAACCTCCAAAGGCCTGCGCGCAGATAACACCCATTTGTCAGTACATACGAAGCGTGACAAGCTGATGCCCACAACGCTGACGAACCATACGTAAACCCAAACGCTGTTGATCTTTAGCAGCAGCAATGCAAAAATCAGCATTGAACAAAGCAACAATCCAGATTGCGCTCTTTTGTTTTGCTTGAGAAATAGGTCTATAAATTGATCGCGAACAAAATTTAATTGTTCAACGGTAACGACAGCAGAAACAGAATGGTCGCTTGAATTACTCATTTCAATAGCATAGCCTTGAAATGAGTAATTTTGCATCCTCCAAAGGATGGAGGATCACGCAGCTTGTCAGAGACTTATGCAAACTTACCAGCACAAACTCATTAATAAGGAGAACTGCACCATGCCACCGACCCCACAACGCGAAGAGATTGACCACCATACCATCAAGCTGCTGATAGGCGTGATTGCTTTGAGCTTGGCTACCTTAACCAGCTATTTTGCAGGCGGCACTATCACGTCTGTCAGCGCTGCGTACTACGAAGGCGGCTGGGCGCAAAGTATTTTGGTGGGCTTTTTATTTGCTATTGCCGCATTTTTGTTAGCCTATAACGGGCTGTCAACCCGGGAGATGGTGCTAAGCAAGATAGCCGCTATTGCAGCGCTGGGTGTAGCGCTGTTTCCGTGTAAGTGCGGTAACCGTGAGCAAATTATTCCGTATGTGCATGCCGTGTCTGCCACCACCATGTTTGTAGTGCTGGCCTATTTTTGTTACGTGTTTTATCGCCGTGCGCGGCAAAAAGGCTATGCCCAAGCCAACGCCAGAGCGTTTATCTATGCCGTTTGCGGCGTTGTCATCATCATCTCTATTGTTGTTGTAGCGTTTGACGCACTGTCCGGTGGCTTATTAAGCGCCCAAGTGGCCAGACTTGTCTTTTATGGCGAGCGTGCAGCCTTGATGGCGTTTGGCGTATCGTGGCTTACCGCCAGCCGCGTGCTGCCCCTGCTGTCACGCGAAGACGAACGCTTCTCGCCGCTAAGTTGATATATGCAAAGCCTGCATGTTAAGCAGCTAAAATTCATTTTGATGCTATTTTAATGTTTTGATGCTAAAATAACCGCATGCGCACTACCCTTGCTCTCGATGACGATGTTTTCGCGTTTGCACGCGTCCACGCCCAGCGCGAGCGTATTTCTATAGGCGCGGCTATCTCCAAGCTGGCGCGCGATGGCATTCGTGCGCAAAGCATGCCGCTAGCTAAAGCCAGCAAAACTCAAAGCAAATATGCGCTGTTACCCGCACGTGGCGAGATCATCACGACGCAGCATGTGCGCGACCTGATGGACCAAGAAGGTATCTAAGTTTTGCGCTACTTGCTAGATGTAAATGTGTGGGTGGCGCTGCTAGACGAAGCGCACGCACACCATGCACTGGCCGTAGCCTTTATGCAGCGCCGCAAAGTACAAATAGCCACCTGCCCGCTGGTAGAAAACGGCGTGATACGGGTGCTAAACCTACCCAGCTACAGTAAACATGGCCCCGCAGGTTTTGAAGCAGTGAGTAGCAAGCTGCAACAGATTTGCGTCGCGGCAGACCACCAGTTTTGGCCCGACAACGTATCGCTGCGTAGCCCAAACCAAGTCAACTGGTCGCGTGTGCTAGGCCACAACCAAATTACCGACATATATTTGCTAGCACTGTCAGTAGCCAACCAAGGCTGCCTAGCCACGCTAGACCACCGCGTAGCACTTAGCACCGTAGTGGGTGCTGGTAAAGAACATTTGCTGCTGATGTGAAAGCACTGCGAGCCTATTCAAGCCATTCATTGCACGCATAGCTGTCTACGCCGTCCTAGGCTGCGACGGCCTAGGATAATAAGCAGCCGCGCCGACAGAACTGCCCACGTTGGGCGCTAACATCACTATCTTGTATGTAGGGGCAGCGGTTGCGCTGTTGTTGACTGCTAGCAAGTATTTATCAGCTCGGGCGAGCTGCTTATTCTTTGAAGCTTCAAAGCAAACGACCTATTTACAGCTCACAGAAATATTGGTGATGTCCTCTGATTTGCTATTGATGGAGCCCGAGCCATTGGTCACCACACACTGTAGACCTGCCGGTTGGTTTTTGACTTTTACGTCGTAGTTTTCCTTTACAAGCAGTCTTTTCGCAAACTTGAATGAGCCATTCTGCGTTGCTGTGAGGATCTCGTCTCCATTGTTCTGTAACGCAACTAACTTGCCATCCGTCAGCCCACTTACATTGCCGCCAACATTTGCAACAAAGTCACCGTTGCCACCGCCGCCGCAGCCTATGAGCGATATGACCAAGAGCGTTCCTTGAATGCCAAATACGATTTTTTTGAATCTCATGCACACCTCTTCTTTCCAGTTTGTCATCCAGGGCAGATCGTTAGATTGGCATCAGCAACGCATAACCTGTAGCTGCACTAAAAGCCCTAGCTTGACAGTCCAATAATGGTAGCCATACTTGATGAGTTGAGCCTTAGTGAACGCTTAAGACTTCTGGCAATTCGAAGTAACATTAAGTGATCTGCGCGCAAAATAAAACGCTACGAAACTAAAACCTAGCCATTCGCATTGCGCATCCAATCCGCCGTCTGAAAAAAGCTGTCCCTTAACCGTGCACGCAGCGTCTCGTCCACACCCGTCTCGCCCATCGCCCTATCCATACAAGCCAGCCACTGGTCACGCTCCAAAATGCCGATGGGCACATGCATGTGGCGCATGCGCAGGCGTGGGTGGCCGAACTTTTCGGTGTACAGCTGGGGGCCGCCTAGCCAGCCGCAAAGGAACATAAAAGTTTTCTCGCGTGCATTGTCCAGACTGGGGCCATGCACTTGGCGCAGGCGTGCAAAGTCAGGCTCTAGGTCCATCAGGTCATAAAAACGCTCAACCAAGGCTTTGACTTTATCTTCGCCACCTATCCATTCATAAGGTGTCGCAAAAGGCGGTTTTTCTTCTATTTTCATATACGAAATAGGCCATTGAGGCCGTAGATACTGCTCAAGCAGCTATTAAATTTATAGTAACTTTCAAAAAATAGACTATTCAACAGCACGGCGCAGTGTGGTGACTACGGGCGTATTGAGCACGCTGCGCAAGCCCCACCAGCCTGCCGCCAACGCCAACGCAGCACCCAGCACGCCGCCTGCTAGCGGTACCCACCACGCGGCGGTCCAGGTAAATTCAAACACGTACTTGGCCAGCGCCCAGCCCACAATGATAGCCACGATGCTGGCCAGCACGCCAGCCAACATGCCCACGCCTGCCAGCTCGGCGCGCTGCACCTGGCGCAGCAGGCTGCTGCGTGCGCCCACCGCGCGCATGATGGCAAATTCGCGCGCACGCTCTTCGCGCGTGGCCGTGACTGCGGCGAATAAAACGACCAAACCGGCAGCTAAGGTAAAGCCAAATAAAAACTCTACCGCGCGAATCACCTGGTCTAACACTTTTTGCACTTGGTTGATGGTCAGGCTCATGTCTACGTTGGTTACGTTAGGAAAGGCGCGCACCATGGCGTTGTCAAAGCCTTTAACTTCAGGTGCTTTGAACGCCGCCATGTAGGTGGCCGGCACGTCGGCCAGCTGGGCCACGGTGTACATGACGAAGAAGTTAGCCCTAAAGCTGCCCCAGTCTACTTTGCGCAGGCTGGTGATCTTGCTCGTCACCTGCGTGCCGCCAATGTCAAACGTCATGCTGTCGCCTAGCTTTAGCCCCAGCGTGGTGGCAATGCCTTCTTCTACGCTTACTTCGCCTGCGGCATTGTCTGTCCATTGGCCTGCAACTATCTGGTTGTGTGACGGCTTGGCGGCGCTGTGCGACAGGTTGAACTCGCGGTCTACCAAGCGTTTGGCACGGTCGTCAGTCTGTGCGTCGGGCGAGGTGGCTTTGCCGTTGATAGCGACTAAGCGGCCACGAATCATGGGGAAATAGTCGTATTTTTTAACTTGGTTGTCCGTCAAGTTTTTAACAAATGCATCGCCCTGCTCGGGCATGATGTTGATGACAAAACGGTTGGGCGCATCGGGCGGCGTGGCTTGCCGCCAGCTGGCGATCAAATCGGTGCGCAGCAAAATTAACAAGATCAACGCCAGCAGGCCTACCGATAGCGCGCTTACCTGCACTACTGCATACGCAGGCCGCGCCGATATTTGCCGCGTAGCCAGCACCAGCCAGCGCGGTGCGGTAGCCTCGTTGACACTGCGCCGCAGCAGCTTGACTGCCACATAGCCCAGGCCTGCAAACACAGCCACCGCCCCTGCAAAGCCGCCTACGGCAATGAGGCCCAGTTTTAAGTCAGAGCTGGCTGCCAGCAGCAGCGCGGCAAAGCCTGCAATGCCAATCAGCAGCACGGCTAATGACGCAGGCTTTAGCCCACCCACATCACGCCGAATCACGCGCAGCGGCGGTACCTGGGCCAGCTGCAACACAGGCGGCAGGCCAAACGCAAACAGCAGCGTGATGCCCATGCCCAAACCAAATACCACTGGCCACAGCGACGCCGCAGGCAAGGCCGACTCTACCAAGCCGGCCAGCAGCGCGACAAAGCCGTAGTGCACCGCAAAACCTATCGCTATGCCCAGGCTACTTGCCACCAAGCCCACCACAAAAAATTCAAACGTGTAGGCCAGTGCAATGGTGCGCTGGCTGGTGCCCAGTACGCGCAGCATGGCGCAGTCGTCTAGATGCCTTGCTGCGAATCCTCTGGCGGCGATGGCCACAGCTACTGCGCTGAGCAATGCAGCAAGCAGCGCGACCAGGTTGAGAAATTTTTCTGCGCGGTCCATGGTCTGGCGCATCTCGGGGCGGCCACCTTCCAGCGACTCTAGCCGCAGGCCGCGCACATCGCTGGTTTTGATTTGCTCGTTAGCCCAGTTGGTAAATTCTTTCACCTTGCTAGCATCGCCCACCATCGCCACGCGGTAAGTGATGCGGCTGGCGGGCTGCACCAGCGCAGTGGCGGCCAGCGCGTCGGTGTGCAGCAAGGCGCGTGGAGCAAAGCTCATAAAGCCCGCGCCACGATCGGGCTCTTGCACAATAATGCGGTCAATGCGCAGCGTGCTGTTGCCCAGCAGCAGGCTGTCGCCTACTTTGAGGTTCAGCGAGTCGAGCAGCGATGCGTCTACCCACACGGCGTCTTTAGCTGGCAGGTCGCGTGTTGATAGCCCTTCTTTGGCATCAGCAGCATCGGGTGATTTGGTAGTGCGCAAGTTGCCGCGCAGCGGGTAGCCTGCGCTGACTGCTTTCAGCGCTACCAGCTTGGTGGCACCGCCCTGCGCGTCGGGCGCGCGTGCCATGGTGGGAAACCCCACACTGCTAGCACTTTGCAGGCCCAGCGCGGCGGCTTTGTCCCTAAAAGCTTGGGGCGTGGGGTTGTCGCTGCTTAGCACTACGTCGCCGCCCAGCAGAGCTTTGGCATCGCGCTGCAAACCACCTTTGATACGGTCGGCAAAAAAGCCTACTGCTGTCAGCGCGGCCACTGCCAGCGTTACCGCCACTAGCAGCAAACGCAGCTCGCCTGCGCGCAGGTCACGGCGCAGGGTGGTCCAGCCTAGTTGGTAGAAAGATATTTTCATGTGCGCAGTGTAGCGCGCGGTAGTTTCGCTGGCAGTGACAGGGTTTAATGCGTCATCCGCTCACCCTGAGCTAACATCACGTTACCGTGGCTATGCTGATGGTCTAGGCCCAGCCAGCGCAGGGTCAAGCTGTAAACGCTGCGGCGCGCTGTAGCATAAAAACCGCTTGTTCATAGCCCGGCCAATAGTGCACAAGCCCACGCGCTCGGCCACCTCGTGGCCCATTTGGGTAATGCCGCTGCGCGAGATGACGATCGCAATACCCATTTGCGCAGCTTTAATCACCATCTCGCTGGTCAATCGGCCTGTGGTGTAGAAAACTTTGTCGATGCGGTTTTGCACGTCAGGCGTTTGCATCCACAGCCAGCCCGCAATGGTGTCAATCGCGTTGTGCCGCCCCACGTCTTCTACAAACATCAGCATCTCACTGCCCGCAAACAGCGCGCAGCCGTGCACCGACCCTGCGGATTTATACGTAGTTTCTTGCACGCGAATAGCGTTAGTCATGGCATACAAGTCTGCCTGAGTAATGCGTGTGTCAGATAACTTAACGTTGTCAATCTCGTCCATCAACCCACCAAACACACTGCCCTGCCCGCAGCCCGTGGTGACTACTTTTTTAGCCGTGCGCGCCTCGATGTTGTCGATGCCGCTGTGCGTGACAACCGAGGCCGCATTCACGTCCCAGTCTACCGTGATAGACGCAATATCACACACGGCGTTGACCAACCGCTGGTTACGCAAAAACCCCAGTACCAGCAGTTCAGGCTGCGCCCCTAATGTCATTAACGTCACCAGCTCGCGTTTGTCGACATACACAGTCAAGTCGCGCTCTGCTGGTATG
>JANLPQ010000072.1:0-33999 GCA_031367325.1 Polaromonas sp.
GGTGATGCCGCGGGCTTTTTCTTCCGGGGCCGCATCGATCTGGTCATACGCCTTGGCGGTGCCGCCAAACTTTTGCGCCAGCACAGTGGTAATCGCTGCGGTGAGCGTGGTCTTGCCGTGGTCTACGTGGCCAATGGTGCCGACGTTGACGTGGGGCTTGGTACGCGCGAATTTTTCTTTTGCCATCTTGATCGCTCCGAATTTAAACGACTAACAAATTATGAAACTATCCAGTGCTACAAAATATTTGCAACACTTTTACTGGTGCCCATTCCGGGAATCGGACCCGGGACCTCTCCCTTACCAAGGGAGTGCTCTACCACTGAGCCAAATGGGCAAAAACCTGCTGTCTATTTTGCATATAACTATGGAGCGGGAGACGGGAATCGAACCCGCGTCATTAGCTTGGAAGGCTAGGGTTCTACCATTGAACTACTCCCGCATCAGACATAAAACTTTACATCCTCAGCGCGACACCCAACTGTCCTTAAATACGCTCTACAAATCGATACACAAAATACAGTGCCTGGTGGAGAGAGCTGGATTCGAACCAGCGTACTCGTAAGAGGGCAGATTTACAGTCTGCTGCCATTAACCACTCGGCCATCTCTCCACGGCGAACCTCGGATTATAGCGCGGTTTGGCGCAATACGCTTGCCTCTGGAACTGTTTTTATCTAGCCGACTAGAGTTAAAAATGCATTGAAATCGGCACTGAACCAACAAACCATTGCTCAACCAGCTACACATTTTGCAGCAACAAGATGTCGATAAATTCACCTGATTTATGGTGCTAAGCGCACTTTACCTACATCAGACTGCAATTTGCCCAGGCAGAAAAAAACCACCCGAGGGTGGTATTTAGTCTTGGTATGAAGGCAAGATCATTTCTTTTGGCGAAACTTACGCAGTGCGGCAATTTGTGCGGCCATAACAAACAACTCTGACTGGGCTTTGGCCACATCGATTTCGCCCTTAGCGCTATCAAGTGCTTCTTTGGCAGCAGCCATAGCCTGATTAGCCTTCTCGTCGTCTAGATCTTTGCCACGGACTGCGGTATCAGACAGTACTGTAACGCAGTTAGGCTGCACTTCAAGAATGCCGCCTGCTACAAAGATAAATTCCTCGCTGCCATCGGCTTTCTCAATGCGCACTGAACCCGCCTTGATGCGGGTAATCAGCGGTGTGTGGCGCGGGTAAATACCCAGCTCACCCGCCTCGCCTGGCAAAGCGACAAACTTGGCTTCGCCCGAAAAGATAGACTCTTCGGCGCTTACAACATCAACGTGGATAGTGCTCATGGATAAATACTCCTATTCAAAAAGTGAGTGGAAAGTACATAGTCGGGATGGCCCGCTAGGCGCCGCGCGGAACTGTGCGAAAAGCACAGTGAGCACGGCAACAGCGCGGGGCGCCCGAATATGCGCTTTACGCCACTTTTTTGGCCTTTTCGATGGCTTCGTCGATGGTGCCCACCATGTAAAACGCTTGTTCTGGCATGTGGTCGCACTCGCCGTTCACAATCATCTTGAAGCCGCGAATGGTCTCGGCCAAGGTGACGTACTTGCCGGGTGAACCGGTAAACACTTCGGCCACGTGGAAAGGCTGGCTTAAGAAGCGCTGAATTTTACGGGCACGGGCCACGCTCAATTTGTCTTCTGGTGCGAGTTCGTCCATGCCCAAGATGGCAATAATGTCGCGCAGTTCTTTGTAGCGTTGCAAAGTACCCTGCACGGCCCGGGCTGTGTTGTAGTGGTCTTCGCCCACGACGTTCGGGTCTAACTGGCGGCTGGTGGAATCGAGTGGGTCCACGGCTGGATAGATACCCAGCGAGGCGATGTCACGGGACAACACGACGGTGGAGTCCAAATGCGCAAAGGTGGTCGCAGGCGATGGGTCGGTCAAGTCATCGGCTGGCACGTATACGGCCTGGATGGAGGTGATAGAACCCACTTTGGTGGAGGTAATACGCTCTTGCAAGCGGCCCATTTCTTCAGCCAGCGTAGGCTGGTAGCCCACAGCGGAAGGCATACGACCCAAGAGTGCGGACACTTCGGTACCGGCCAAGGTGTAGCGGTAGATGTTGTCCACGAAGAACAGCACGTCTTTGCCTTCGTCACGGAACGACTCAGCAATGGTCAAACCAGTCAAAGCTACGCGCAAACGGTTGCCTGGTGGCTCGTTCATCTGGCCGTAGACCATGGCGACTTTGGAGTCTTCGAGCTTCTCGAGGTTCACCACACCAGAGTCTGCCATCTCGTGGTAGAAGTCATTGCCCTCACGGGTACGCTCGCCCACGCCAGCAAACACGGACAAGCCGCTGTGCGCCTTGGCAATGTTGTTGATGAGTTCCATCATGTTCACGGTCTTGCCTACGCCAGCGCCGCCGAACAAGCCGACCTTGCCGCCTTTGGCAAACGGGCACACCAAGTCAATCACCTTGATACCGGTCTCTAGCAGTTCTTGCGAAGGGCTGAGTTCGTCATACGTAGGGGCTTTGCGGTGGATTGACGCCGTCAGTGTGGCACTGACCGGGCCGCGCTCGTCGATAGGCGCACCCAGCACGTCCATGATGCGACCTAAGGTTGCTTTGCCCACGGGCACTTGGATAGAGTCACCGGTATTGGTGACCACCATGCCACGGCGCAAACCATCAGACGAACCGAGCGCAATAGTACGCACGATGCCGTCGCCGAGTTGCTGCTGCACCTCGAGGGTTAACGTAGATCCGTCCATTTTCAGGGCGTCATAAATTTTAGGCATCTTGTCGCGTGGAAATTCCACATCAACCACTGCGCCGATACACTGAACAATCGTTCCGTTAGCTTGGGACATTGTTGGCTCCAATTAAATAATCAATAAATCTTTTTAGACCGCTGCCGCACCGGCGACGATTTCGGACAACTCTTTGGTAATCGCTGCTTGACGGGTTTTGTTATAGATGAGCTTGAGCTCACCAATTACACTGCCGGCGTTGTCAGTAGCTGACTTCATGGCCACCATGCGCGCTGACTGCTCAGACGCCATATTTTCTGCCACAGCCTGGTACACCAGCGATTCCACGTAGCGCACTAGCAAGTCGTCAATTACAGCCTGTGCATCAGGCTCGTAAATATAGTCCCAGCCATGCGCCGTTTTCTCAGCTTGCAGTTTGTCTTGCGACAAAGGCAATAACTGCTCGACTACCGGCTCTTGCTTCATCGTGTTGATGAAACGCGTGTAGCACAGGTGCACAGATTTGACTTCGCCTTTGACATACGCATCCAGCAGTACCTTCACGGGACCAATCAGTTTGTCCAAATGCGGCTTATCGCCCAACTGAGTAGCATGCGCCACCACTTTTGCACCTACGCGGTTCAAGAAGCCTAAGCCCTTGTTACCGATAGCCACTGCCTGTGCGCTGATGCCAGCAGACTGGTTAATGCGCAACTGGTTGGTCACGATACGTAGCACGTTAGTGTTCATACCGCCGCACAAGCCTTTGTCTGTGGACACCACGATAAAGCCAGCAGATTTAGCATCGTTCGTCTTCATGAACGCGTGCGTATATTCTGGATTGGCTTGACCGAGGTTAGCCGCCATGTTGCGGATTTTTTCGCTGTAGGGACGGGCAGCGCGCATCCGCTCTTGCGCTTTGCGCATTTTGGATGCGGCCACCATCTCCATGGCCTTGGTGATCTTGCGGGTGTTTTCCACCGACTTGATCTTGACGCGTATTTCCTTACCGACTGCCATGTTGGCTCCTAGTTAGGTACGGAATTACGCAAAGGTCTTTTTGAACGCGACAATTGCATCGTTCAATTCAGCCTCGGCACCTTGGCAAGCCTTTTTGAAGGCTTGTTTGGCTTCGTCGTCTTTGGCAGCGTCAATTTTCTTCACGTCCCACTTGGCACCATTTTTTTCCATGGTGGCCAGCATGGCGGGATGCTTGTCTTTGAGGTAGGCATGCAAGCCGTGCTCAAACGACAGGACCTTTTTGACTTCGATGTCGTCCATGAAGCCTTTGTTCACGGCAAACAAGGTAGCCGCCATGGTGCTGATAGACAGCGGGCTGTATTGGGCTTGCTTGAGCAATTCGGTCACGCGGGCACCACGGTCTAGCTGCTTGCGGGTGGCTTCGTCTAAGTCAGACGCAAACTGCGCAAAAGCGGCAAGTTCACGGTACTGGGCCAGGTCGGTACGGATACCACCAGACAGGCTCTTGATCAAGTTGGTTTGTGCTGCACCACCCACGCGGGACACCGAGATACCGGCGTTGATAGCGGGGCGGATACCGGCGTTGAACAAGCTGGTTTCCAAGAAGATCTGGCCGTCGGTGATCGAGATCACGTTGGTAGGCACGAAAGCAGACACGTCACCGGCTTGGGTTTCAATGATCGGCAATGCAGTCAATGAGCCGGTTTTGCCTTTGACAGCACCTTTAGTGAAATCTTCAACGTACTTTTCGTTCACGCGGGCTGCGCGCTCTAACAAACGGCTGTGCAAATAGAACACGTCGCCAGGGTAGGCTTCGCGGCCTGGCGGACGGCGCAACAGCAAAGACACTTGGCGGTAGGCCACGGCTTGCTTGGACAGGTCGTCATACACAATCAGTGCGTCTTCGCCGCGGTCGCGGAAGTACTCGCCCATGGTGCAGCCAGAATAGGCTGATACGAATTGCATAGCAGCTGACTCAGACGCAGTAGCAGCTACCACGATGGTAAATTCCATCGCGCCAGCTTGCTCGAGTGCGCGCACCACGTTCTTCACGCTGGATGCTTTTTGGCCGATAGCGACGTACACGCAGGTCACGCCTTGGCCTTTTTGGTTGATGATGGCGTCAATCGCCACAGCCGTTTTACCGGTCTGGCGGTCGCCAATAATCAGCTCGCGTTGACCGCGACCGACTGGCACCATCGAGTCAATCGACTTGAGTCCGGTTTGCAATGGCTGGCTTACGGACTGACGGGCGATCACGCCGGGCGCAACCTTTTCAATCACGTCGGTCATCTTGGCGTTGATAGGGCCCTTGCCGTCGATAGGCTGGCCTAGCGCGTTGACCACACGGCCTTTGAGCTCGGGGCCCACGGGCACTTCCAAAATGCGGCCCGTACATTTGACGGTGTCGCCTTCTGAGATGTGCTCATACGCGCCTAAGATCACGGCGCCCACCGAGTCACGCTCCAGGTTCAGCGCCAAGCCGTAGCTGGGCTGACCGTCGGCGTCGGCGGGAAATTCAAGCATTTCGCCCTGCATCGCGTTAGACAGACCGTGGACGCGGCAAATACCGTCGGTCACGGACACTACGGTGCCTTGGTTACGGATGTCGGCAGCGCCAGACAAGCCTTCAATACGGCTTTTCAGCAGTTCGGAAATTTCTGCGGGATTGAGTTGCATGACTCGTTCCTTCTATAGTTAATTGTTGCTCTAAACGCCACTGTTCGCGCAAATACTAGATTTAAGCGGTCAGGGCAACTTTCATTTGGTCTAAACGGGCTTTGACCGACGTGTCGAGCACCTCGTCACCCACTACAACACGAATACCACCGATCAACTCAGGATCAATCGCAACGGTCACATTCAGCTTACGACCAAAACGCTTCTCTAGCAGGCTAGAAACATCGGCCAATGCCGCGCCATCGATCGCAAACGCGCTGTACACCGTAGCATCGGCCGTACCGCTTTGCGCATTTTTCAATGCACGAAACTGCACTGCTATTTCTGGCAGTGCATTGACACGGTTGTTGTCGATGATAGTGCTCAAAAAGTTTTTACCTTGTTCAGGCAAAGTGACTTTAGCTACCGAAGACAGCAGTTCAAATACTTGAGCGGCGCTGGCGTTAGGATTACCCGCAAACTGTTGCAGCTGCGGGTTGGCAGCTACAGCGGCTACAGCGTCTAACCACACTGCGGTGCCTGCCAAGTCAGACTTGGCGGCCTTGAACAGCGCTTCGGCGTAAGGGCGGGCGATAGTGGCAAGTTCGGCCATAGTGCGGTCCTTACAGCTCAGCCTTGAGGCGGCCGAGCAAATCTGCATGTACACCAGCGTTAACTTCTTTGCGCAAGATCTGCTCAGCGCCTTTGACGGCGAGGGCGGCTACTTGCTCGCGCAGAGTTTCGCGGGCTTTGATGGTTTGTTGGTCGGCGTCAGCCTTGGCGGCGGCGATGATTTTGTTGCCTTCTTCAGTCGCTTTGGCTTTCGCTTCTTCAACTATGCCTTGGGCGCGACGTTCTGCGTCAGCCAAACGGCCGGCGGTCTCAGTGCGCGTTTTGGCCAGCTCTTCTTCGACACGCTTGTTAGCGGACGACAGATCGGCTTTTGCTTTGTCGGCAGCGGCTAGGCCGTCGGCGATTTTGGCAGCGCGCTCATCAAGAGCTTTGGCAATGGGAGGCCAAACAAAACTCATCGTGAACCAGACCAAGATCAGGAACACGATCAATTGAATGATCAGGGTGGCGTTAATGTTCACGTCAACATCCTTAATAAGTGATGTGGATTGCGAACTGCCCGGGCTTTACAACCTGCGCAGTCAACATTCACAAAGACGAGAAATTACTTAGCGACGACCAAGCGGGCGATTTGACCCAAGAATGGGTTAGCCGTGGCAAACCACAGCGCAATACCGGTACCGATAATAAAAGCTGCGTCGATCAGACCAGCCAACAAGAACATCTTGGTTTGCAGTTCGCCCATCAGCTCTGGCTGGCGTGCAGCAGATTCCAGGTACTTGGAACCCATGATGCCGATGCCGATACAAGCGCCCAAAGCGCCCAAACCAATGATCAAACCTGCTGCGAGTGCTACAAAGCTAATAACTTCCATGATGATTCCTAAAGTGAGAGGGAAGGGTTAAAGAAAAACTAACGAGAAACTAAAAAATTTGTTGGGCGCAGTTTAGTGCGCGTCATGCGCTTGGCCGATGTACACGAGCGTCAGCATCATGAACACGAAAGCCTGCAGCACAATAATCAAAATATGGAAAATAGACCAGGCCGTGCCCGCCACAATGTGCAGTGCTGCCAAGCCGAAACCGCCAGCCGACAAGGTAAAGCTGCCGCCCAGCAAAGCGATCAGCATGAATATCAATTCGCCTGCGTACATGTTGCCAAACAATCGCATGCCGTGTGAGACGGTTTTAGCGACAAATTCAATGATTTGCATGGCAAAGTTGGGCAACCATAGCAAAGGGTGCGCACCAAACGGCGCGCTGAACAGCTCGTGAATCCAGCCGCCCAGGCCCTTCATTTTGACGTTGTAGACCAAGCAAACAATTAAGACGCCTAATGACAAAGCCATGGTAATAGACAAATCGGCACTGGGCACGACGCGCATGTAGGCATGGTGCGGGTCACCGCCGGCTACACCGACAATATGCTCCCAAATCCAGGGCAGCAAGTCCACTGGCAACATGTCCATGGCGTTCATCATGAAAATCCAGACAAACACGGTCAGCGCCAAGGGCGCTACCAGCTTGCGACTGGTGGCGCTGTGCACAATGCCTTTGGCTTGTGCGTCCACCGTTTCAACCAAAATCTCTACCGCAGCCTGAAAGCGGCCGGGCACACCTGAGGTGGCTTTGCTGGCTGCTTTCCATAGCAAAAAGCAGCCCAGTGCACCGAGCAGCACGCTCCAAAAAATCGAGTCAATGTTAAATACAGTGAAATCGACAATATTGGTTTGTGTTTTATTTTGCCAATGCGTCAGGTGGTGAATAATGTATTCACCGGATGTGGGGCCTTGTTCAGCTGCAGACATCTTGTTGTTACCTAAATTCAATTCACTAAAACATAACTATCAATGGGGTTTTAACCCACCACCGCAAGGGGCTTCAACCCACCACCGAAGGGGTTTCAACCCACTACCGCAGGGGTTTCAACCCTCTACCGCAGGGGTTTCGGCTTATACCAAGCCGCCACCCAATAAACCTTCATCGTCAAAATGACCCCCACCAGCAGCGCCAACCAACTCAGGTTAGCTATCAGCTGGGGTGCGGCAATAAACATCGCCACACTCAGACCAATTTTGACCATCTCCCACACCATGAAACCCATTGCTGCGCTCATGGCATTGATGCTGGACGTGGGTGACATGATGCCCCGCGCGAATACCGCAGCAGGAAGAATCACCGTCAACGCGCCGTAGCCCGCCGACATTGCCACCACTTTATCGCCACTGAGTAGCCAAGCGCCTAGCGCAATAACCACCCCCGCCATCATTTGCCACCCGACCACGCGCCAGGGAGAGACTGACGGCGATTTTTCGCGCAGTAAACGGGCTTCATCAACCGTCCACCGTTTAAATTCGGGTTCTTGTTTAGCCGCATCTTCTGAATCACCATAAGGATGGGCAGCAGGCATCTTATCCATGCAGAGTTACACCAACGTTACAAACAGACAAATTTAGCTAAGCCTCTGATTATACGTAGAAACCCCTCGCCAGCGCGCAAATCCACAAAAAACCAAAGCCCTGCAGCGCGCACGGGCATCACTAATACATGTTTGCAAGGCGCTGCGCCCCGCTGCTCGCGCCTAGCGTGGGGAATTAGGCACAGCTTTTACAACAGGCCGCCATCTTGACGTACCCTCTAGGCTTTACGTTGCCTTGCAGCGCCGATGGTTTAAATTGAGCCTTGATATGTACGATATTGCCAAACTTCTTCACCTTATCAGCGCCATCGTGTGGATGGGCGGCATGACATTTATGCTGTTTGCGCTGCGCCCGGCGGTCATCGCGCTGATGGAGCCGCAACCGCGCGCACGCCTGATGGGTGAGGTATGGCGGCGCTTTTTTGCTATCGTGGCGGTAGCAGCCGTGGTGCTGTTTGCCACGGGTACGCACCTGTACACCAGCGCGTTCAAGGTGGCTAAAGCGGCGGGCGGCACAGGGTCGGTGCCGCTAGGCTGGAACCTGATGCTAGTTTTTGGCATGCTGATGATTTTGATCTTTGGGCATATTTACTTTGCCGGGTTTCGTAAATTCAAGCGTGCCGTGGCTGCCGCCGAATGGCCTGTCGCCGCTAAAGTGGCTGGGCAGATCCACCGCATGGTGCTGATTAATTTTGTACTGGGCTGGCTGGCTATTGTGGCGGTGCGGTTGGTACGCTAACCGCATAATTTATGCACAGAAATGCCGTTTTAGCCCGTAAATACTGCTCGAGCAGCTATGTTTTTTATAGTATTTTGGTGTGTATCGTCATCACCAGCTTGTGGGGCTGCTCTGGCGTGAACCCTTATTTCGACCCTCACAAGCCCCACCAGACAGCGCAGGGCTTTAAAAACAACTACAGCGACAACGTCGTTAAGCCGGGCAGTGCTTTTCTGCGCTGGCAATACGAGCGCCTGCGTGATGGCCTGCCGCCTAAACCCACCATCGCCACGCCCGTAGTAGCCGCTGATCTGTCGTTTATCAAAACCAATGCCATGGCCAACGGCCTGGGCGGCAATGCAGCGCCCATGCAACCAGCTATCACTTGGGTGGGCCACGCCACCATGCTGGTGCAGGCCAGCGGGTTGAATGTGTTGACCGACCCGGTGTTTTCGCAGCGTGTGTCGCCGGTGCAGTTTATGGGGCCTGCGCGGGCCCATCCACCGGGCTTGGCGATGGCGGATTTGCCCAAAATTGATGTGGTGTTGATATCGCACAACCACTATGACCATTTAGACGCTGAATCGATCCAAGCCTTGGTTAATCAAGGCTGGGCAGAGCCACTTTTCATTGTTCCCTTGGGCTTAAAAGACTGGTTTAACAAGCTAGGCATTAGCAATGTGAAAGAGCTGGACTGGTGGGGCAATGTGCTGGTAGGAGGCGTGGAATTTAACTTCACCCCCGTGCAGCACTGGTCGTCTCGCGGCTTGGGTGACCGCAACCAAACGCTGTGGGGCGGCTGGGCGGTGATGGGGCCAGATTTTCATTGGTACTTTAGCGGCGACACGGGCTACAGCGCAGATTTTGTCGACACACAAAAGCGCTTCGCAGCGCGCCAAACCGCTGCACTGGGCGGCGGTTTTGACATTGCACTGATAGCAGTGGGTGCCTATGAGCCGCGCTGGTTTATGAAAGAGCAGCACGTCAACCCAGCCGAGGCCGTGCAAATTCACCAAGATTTACAAGCCAAGCGTAGCGTGGGCGTGCACTGGGGCACGTTTGCGCTAACCGACGAGCCACTAGACCAGCCACCCAAAGACCTGGCTGCTGCCAAACGCGCAGCGCAGGTCAGCGATGACGATTTTTTCTTGCTGGCGATTGGGCAAACGCGCAAACTTCCTGTACGTATAAAGTAACACGGCCTGGCGCTGTTTAGCGTTATCTAGCCCGATCTGATAGAAGGCATGACACAGCATTGCCACCCTGCGTACTATTAATTTCATAGCTGCTTGAGCAGTTAGTACGGCCTGCAAGCCTTAATTGCCACTATAAAATACAATCTTGTTAAGTTATTTTTAAAGTAAAAAAGCACGCCATGCAACCTAACCTGCCCAGCACCCCTTGCTACCTTAACGGTGACTACACCCCGCTGAACGAGGCCAAGGTGAGCGTGCTAGACCGTGGTTTTATTTTTGGCGATGGCATCTATGAGGTGCTGCCGGTGTACGCGGGCCGCGTGTTTCGGTTTGCACAGCACATGGCGCGGCTGGAGCGGTCGCTGGCTGAGATGCGCATTGCCAATCCGTTAACCCGTGACGGGTGGCACCAAATTGCTATGAACTTAGTAGCTGGCCGAGCAGAATTTACGAGGGTTAATGGCTCAAATGATGCTACAAGCCCGCCTGACGCAAACAACCTGATGATCTACTTTCAGGTCACGCGCGGCGTGGCCATGCGCGACCATGTGATGCCGCCCGACATCACGCCCACCGTGTTTGCCATGTGCAACCCCATGCCCACCTACAGCAGCGCCATGCGCGCGCACGGCGTGGCCTGCGTTACGCATGATGATTTTCGCTGGCAAAAAGCGCACATCAAATCCACCAGCCTGCTGGGCTCGGTGATGGCGCGGCAGATTAGCTTTGATGCGGGGGCCAAAGAAACCGTAATGTTTCGCAACGGTGTGCTGAGCGAGGCGGCGCACAGCAATGTGTGGGTGGTTAAAAACAATACCGTGTACGGCGCAGTCAAAGACAATTTGGTGCTAGAGGGCATTCGCTACGGTTTGATTGAAGAGTTGTGCCAAGCCCAAGGCATCGGCTTTAAGCTGCAAGCCATTAGCCGCGCCGACGTGCTGGACTGTGACGAGCTAATGCTGTCGTCGGCCACGGCGGAGGTACTGCCTATCACGCAGCTAGACGGCCAGCCCGTAGGCCACGCCAGCCACCGCGGCCTGCCCGGCCCTGTGACGCAAAAGTTATACGCCGCCTACCAAGCCGCTAAAAACGCTTGAAATCGCTGGTTTAAAAGTTTAACTATTCCTAGCATCCTGCGACCTGCAGGCGCTGCGGCATGTGCCTACAATCTAGCATGGACATTTCTAAAGAACAATCGCTGATTGAATACCCGTCGCAGTTTCCCATCAAGGTGATGGGCCCCAAAGTGGACGGTTTGGTCAGCGCCTTAACCCACATTGCCAAGCAATTCGACCCCAGCTTTGACGCCAGCACGGTAGAGCTGCGCGAGAGCAGCGGCGGCAAGTACCTAGGCGTCACGCTCACCATCACCGCCACCTCGCGCGAGCAGCTTGACGAGGTGTACCGGACACTGTCTACGCACCCGATGGTTAAGGTGGTGTTGTAGGTGGTGCTGTCGGTGGTGCTGTCGGTGGTGCTGTTGCATGGGAATTCGGGCTAGACCTGTGCTCGCCTTGGAGCTTGGTGTGAACAGCTTCGCGGCTGTCCTCCGCCCTGCGGGCTCCCCCTTTATGCCGCTGCGCTGTTCACACCAAGTGCCAAGGCTGCGTACTGGCTGAGTGCGAGTACAGCGGTGGATTACTTACCAAGGTCACTGGAGCTGGCAGGTGGTGTACTCAGCGCAGCGGCATAAAGGGGGAGTAGGCGGCTATAGGCCGCCACGGAGGACAGCCGCGAAGCTGAGTACGCCACCTGTCAGCTCCCGCACAAAACTAAGTACGCCACCTGCCTGTACCCGTACACAACTGAGCACACCACCTGCCAGCTCCCGCACAAGACAAAAAAGACGAGCCAAGCTCAGGGCACGCTGAGAATATCCTGAGCCCTGTTTTTAAAGTGTTTTTGTCCACTAACCCAAGTAAAACCTGCTCAAAAAGCTATGGTATTTATAGCATTTAACTGGCAGTTTGAGCAGCTATTGCACTCAACGTAAGCCCATGTACAACGCTTGTGCTCACAACGCCCGTGCAAAAAATTCACGTACGCCCGGCCCTATTGCAGGCCCAGCCCCGCTACCATAGGCATTATGGATATTTCACAGCACAACTTGGTTGACCGCGTGCGCGCAGCCGCTGCAGACGGCACGGCGCTGCGCATTCGCGGTGGCGGTAGCAAAGATTTTTTAGCCGACCAGTTGCGCGGTGACGTGCTGGACATGACGGCGCACAGCGGTATCGTCAGCTACGAGCCTAGCGAACTGGTGGTGACTGTGAAGGCCGGCACACCGCTGGCCGAGCTGGAGGCTGCCTTGGCCGAGCAAGGCCAATGCTTGCCTTTTGAGCCACCGCGTTTTAGCATACGGGCCGCGCAGCACACCCTAGCAGCCACCGCAGCACCGTCGGGCACCGCCGCCGCAGTACCTTTAGGCACTGTCGGAGGCATGGTGGCCGCTGGCTTGTCGGGCCCGGCGCGTGCTAGCGTGGGCGGCGCGCGTGACTACGTGCTGGGCTTGCAAATGGTCAACGGCAAGGCCGAGCAACTGACCTTTGGCGGCACGGTAATGAAAAACGTGGCGGGCTACGACGTGTCGCGCTTGGTGGCGGGCAGCTGGGGCATGCTGGGCGTTATGACCGAGGTGTCCATCAAAGTGCTGCCCGTTGCCCCGGCCGAGGCCACGTTGTGTTTTGAGATGGCGCAAGACAAGGCCCTGGCGCAACTGAACCACTGGGGCGGCCAGCCGCTGCCGCTGAACGCCAGCAACTGGGTGCAAGACAACGGCCAGAGCCTGTTGTTTGTGCGTTTGCGCGGCGCGGTGGCGGCTGTCGAAGCAGCGTGTCAAAAAATGCTGGCAGAGCACCCCGGCCAGCGTATGGACACTGCGCAAAGCGCTGCCGACTGGACACTGTGCCGCGATTTGCAACTACCGTTTTTTAAACAACCCCCCACTCCTGACGCCTGCCTGTGGCGTATCAGCGTGCCGCAAACCGCGCCCGCGCTCGACTTGCCGCATGCGCAGCTAATCGACTGGCACGGAGCGCAGCGCTGGCTGTGGGCCCCGGCCAGCGAGGGCGCGCATCTGCGTGCGGTGGCGCAGGCGGCAGGTGGGTACGCTACGCTATTCATAGCTAGTCAAGCAGAATCTACATGGGCTGGAAGCCGATTTGATGCTATAAAACCGCCTTTGGACCGTATTCACCGCCAGCTCAAAGCCGAGTTCGACCCTGCAGGCATCTTTAACCCCGGCCGCACGCCGTGGTTTAACTAAACCGGAGCTGCCCCATGCAAACCAACCTGAGCCCCGAATATGCAGGCACCGCCGACGGTCGAGAGGCCGAGGCTATTTTGCGCAAATGCGTACACTGCGGTTTTTGCACCGCCACCTGCCCCACCTACCAGCTGCTGGGCGACGAGCTAGACGGCCCACGTGGGCGCATTTACCTTATCAAGCAAGTGCTAGAAGGCGCAGAGCCTACGCGCAAAACACAGCAGCACCTGGACAGGTGCCTGACCTGCCGCAACTGCGAAACCACCTGCCCCAGCGGCGTAGAGTACGGCCACTTGGTCGACATTGGCCGCAAGCTGGTCGACGAGAAAGTGCCCCGCCCTGCTGGCGAGAAAGCGCTGCGCTGGGCTTTGAGTAAAGGCCTGCCTTCGCCACTGTTTGCACCCGCTATGAAAATGGGCCAAGCCGTGCGCGGCCTGCTGCCCGCAGCGCTAAAAAATAAAGTACCCGCCAAACAAAACGCTGGCGCATGGCCCACGCGCACGCATGCACGCAAGGTGCTGATGCTTAGCGGCTGCGTGCAACCAGCCATGCAGCCCAACATCAACACCGCCACCGCCCGCGTGCTAGACGCAGCCGGCGTGCAAACCATCGTGGCGGCCAAAGCGGGTTGCTGCGGCGCGTTGAAGTTTCATTTAAACGACCACGATGGCGCCGTAGCGCACATGCGCGCCAACATTGACGCATGGTGGCCGTATGTCGACGGCAACCAGGTCGAGGCGATTGTGATGAACGCGTCAGGCTGCGGCGTGATGGTCAAAGACTACGGCCACGTGTTGCAGGGCGACGCACAGTACGCCAGCAAAGCCGCCCGCATCAGCGCGCTCACGCAAGACCTCAGCGAGCTGCTGCCCATGCTGGTAGCGCAGCTGCAAGGCAAGGTTAAAGCCGCACCGGGCACGATGGCGTTTCACCCGCCCTGCACCCTGCAGCACGGCCAGCAGCTCAGCGGCGGTGTTGAAAAGCACCTGGGCGCGCTGGGCTTTGACGTGCGGGTGTCCCCCTGCGAGCCGCACCTGTGCTGCGGCTCTGCTGGCACGTACAGCGTGTTAAACCCCGACATTGCCTACCAGCTGCGCGACCGCAAGCTGGGCAACCTGCAAGCGCTGGCCCCTGCGCAAATTGTCTCAGCCAACATTGGCTGCATTTCGCATTTGCAAAGCGGTACTGCTACGCCGGTGCGGCATTGGGTAGAGATGTTGGATGATGCGCTGACGGCGTCAACGGAAGCGGTTTAAAGCGGCATTTTGCTTGGCATTTTGTTAGCGTTGTATCTTTGTTGTGCTGCCGTATGCTGCTAGCGTGCGAACTGGGTGCATGATTAATCACGCCATTCACTACAAATACCATAGCTGCTTGAGCAGGTTCTACGCCATTAATAGCCTAAAACACTATAAAAATAGGCCGCAAAACAGCCCAAACGTGCCTTCACGTAAGACAAACCCACCAATCTAGTATTCGCGGTGCAGTGCAGGCCTTGGGAGCGACATCTTTGAGGAAACAAGAACCCGTGATCTACCGCGAAACCGCGAGGTCAAAGCAAAGACCTCTTCGACCTACGACACCGCAAAGCCTCAACAACTACCAACGCGCCTTCACGCGCTCATATACCAGCCCGCCCAGCGCGCGGTTGGCCGCTGGGGTGAAGTAGCGGTCGTCGGCAAATAAGTAGGTGTCGTACGCCACGCCTGCGGTGATGGTGCTGGGTGTGCAGGTGCTGGCGGTGGGTGTGGTGCACGCTGGGGTGCTGGCGTTGACAAAGCTGTAGCTTGCAGGCGAGGCAATGAACAGGTTGGTACGGTTGGCAAAGTCAACATACAGCACGTTGTTGCCGTCATTGACCAAGCTGACCAGCAACGCCTCGTTAAACTTCAACGTGGCCGCTTGCAGCGTACCCGCGATGCCGCGCACCGCGGCGTAGGGCGACTTGCCCACGTCGTACGCGCCCGCTACCACCACATGCTTGCCGCCTGCCGCCACGATGCGCTTTGCCTGCGCGCCCATGGCTTTGCCTGCAGCTTCGATATTGGCAAGCGCTTGATCAGCGGTGATGGTGCCTGCGGCTAGTGCGTCGCCTTGCACCACCATGTCGCTGATGCCTGCACTCAGTACGATGACGTCGTTTTGGCCCACCGTGTTGGCGGCTAAAAATGCGTCGATCTGCTCGGCCATGGTCAGCGTGGCGGCGTTGCCTGCGGCGTCGGGCTTAAGCGCAATGCGTGCGTTGCCACGTGCCCAGCCTTGGCCCCCGGCCGACTGCGCGGTAATGCTGGCGCCATAGCTGGCCGCCAGCTGCTGCATAAAGCTAACAGCGGTGCCGTCTTTGACGGAGTACACCGTGCCGCCTACTTGGCCCAGGTCAGCCGTGCCGTCGCCAAACGCCACAAAGCGTGAGGGCGCCAAGGTAGACACCGTACTGGTGCCGCCGCCACAGGCCAGCACAGCGCAGGCTGCCAATAAGGTGGCAAGGCCGGTACGCAGCCGCGCGCGGCCGGGTTGCTTTAAAAACATAGTGACTCCACTGAAATAAGGGGTGTTGCAACACCAAGCTTGTGCACCCGCGCACGCATAGCACGCAGGTGGCGCGCAGCTCGTGTACCAAGCTGTGCGCTATGGGCTCTATCTTAACGGCTTAGTTAACTACTTAGAGGGTGCACGCCCGGTAAAGTGCCGTAACGTTTTGGCACTATCGCTACGGCTGCATGGCTGGCCTGCTGGCCATATAGCTAATGGGCTGCAGCGCGCTGCAGGCGGTCGCGCACGCCGTCCCAGGCACTGTCAGCGGGGGGAGTTTCTACCCAAATCAGCTTCACACCCTGCGCGTCAAAGCTGCGCAGCACAGCAAACAATTGCTGCGCAGTGGCCAGTGCGTCGTCGGGCATGCGGCGGCGGATCAGGCGGGTGGATTTTGACATCAGCACTACGCGCGAATACACCGCCATGTTGGCGGCGTCTTCGCCCAATAAGTTAAGCGCGGTTTGCAGCGCCTTGGCGTCCATCAGGCGCAGCCGCGCGTTGGGCGCGTAGTGCGACTCTAGCGTGCCAGAGGCTCTTGGAACGGCTAAATTTAATGCTAAATTGGCTTCTAACCCAAGCAAATCCTGCTCAAGCAGCTGCGCATTCGATAGCAGATTGCAACCCATCGCAGTCTCTAGCTGCTGCGTGCTCAGCACGCCGGGGCGCAGCAGCACAGGCGCGCTGCGGGTGCAGTCGATGATGGTGGACTCTATGCCTACATCGCACGCGCCGCCGTCTAGCACGGTCAGCTCCGCACCTAATTCAGCACCTGATTCGTCACCCAATTTACCGCCCAATTCGTCACGCACATGTTGCGCTGTAGTGGGGCTAACTTTGCCAAATTTATTGGCGCTGGGCGCAGCCACGCCGGCCACGCCTAGCGCAGCGCAAGAGTGCAAAAATTCTAGCGCCATCGGGTGCGCGGGGCAGCGCAGGCCAATGGAGTTTTGGCCCCCGGCACTGGCCGTGGCCACGCCCGCACGGCGCGGCACGATGACCGTCAGCGGCCCGGGCCAGAATGCCGCGCACAGCTTGCGGGCAAAGTCGGGCATGGCGGCTGCAAACTGCTCGGCTGCCGCCATGTTGGCCACGTGCACTATCAGCGGGTGGTCGGCGGGGCGGCCCTTGGCGGCGAATATTTTTGCCACAGCCGTGTCGCTAGACGCATCAGCCCCCAGGCCGTACACCGTCTCAGTTGGAAAGGCTACCAAGCCGCCAGCCTTTACAATATCTGCTGCTGCAGCTATGGATAAAATAGCGTGGGCCATAAATTATGCAAACGGCACACCCAGCACGGCAGCTGCCTGCGCGGCTACCGTGCGGGCCTCTTGGGCAGTGGCTGCAGTGATGTTCAGGTGGCCCATTTTGCGGCCCTTGCGGGCGTCTAGCTTGCCGTACAAATGCAAATGCACCCCGGGCAGGGCCAGCACGGCAGACCAGTCGGGCGAGCGGGGCTGACTGGCCTGACCGTCCGCACCAAACCACTGGTCGCCCAAAATATTCAGCATGATGCTGGCGCTGTGCTGGCGCGGCGTGGGCAGCGGCAGACCGCACAGCGCGCGCACTTGCAGCTCAAACTGGCTGACATTGCAGCCGTCCATGCTCCAGTGGCCACTGTTGTGCGGGCGCGGCGCTATCTCGTTAATGGCCAGTGGGCTGGTGGCACTGAGTTGCCCGTTGGCGTCTTTCAAGATAAAAAATTCTACGCACAATACGCCTACATAGTCCAAACCCTCTGCTATGCATTGGCTAGCTGCTTGAGCAGCATCTATAAGCTCTACAGGCAAATTACCGTCATAAACTTCGCTGACCGCCAAGATACTTTTGATGTGCACGTTGCGCGCTACCGGTAGCGTCACCATCTGCCCGTCGGCACCGCGCGCCAACACTACCGAGCATTCGGCCACCAGCGGCGCAAACTGCTCTAGCACGCAGGGCACGCTTTTTAGCTGCGCCCAGGCTGTGGCCAGCTCAGCCCGCGTGGCCACCTTGATTTGGCCTTTGCCGTCGTAGCCCAGCGTGGCGGTTTTTAGCATACCGGGCAGGCAATGCTCGGGCGCGGCGGCCAGGTCTGCCGCTGTCTCGATGACGGCAAACGGCACAGGGCCAATGCCAGATTTTTGGGCTAATTTCGCCAGCGTGGCCTTCTCCAGCCGGCGGTCTTGCGCAATGGCCACGCATTCAGCATTGGGCGCTACCGGGCGGTGCGCGCCCAGCGTTACCAGCGCTGGCGCGGGCACGTTTTCAAACTCGGTGGTAATGGCGGCGCTGCGCTGCATCAGCTGGGCCAAGCCCTGCTCATCCAAATAATCCGCCGCAATGTGGTACTGGCTCACCTGCCCCGCCGGGCTGGCCGGGTCGGCGTCCAGCACCACCGTAAAGTAGCCCATGCGCTGCGCGGCCTGCACAAACATGCGGCCTAGCTGCCCGCCCCCCATGACACCCAAGGTAGGCTGGCGACCATCGGGCAAGGCAGTGCCGGGGAGAATGGGTTTTTGCATTTTTTACTTTGTTGTGGTTTGACTGAGGGCGAAATCGGACTGCCGGACGCGAAGGGCGCGAAGGTTGCGCGAAGGACGCGAAAGAAATACCAAAAAGTCCGGGTTAATTGCTCAATATAAATGGTGGTTCTATTAAATAAAAAATATTGTATTTTCTTTTTCTTTTTTTCTGTCTTCTTTAGCGTCCTTCGCGCAACCTTCGCGCCCTTCGCGTCCGGCAGTCCGCCCCCGGCAGTCCGATTTCGCCCTCAGCCGTTTACCACCGGCAAAGCCATCGCCCGCGCATCGTCCGTTTGCTTACGCCTGAAATCGTCCAGCTTGGCGCGCAAGGCAGCGTCAGTGTTAGCTAGCATAGCAATAGCAAACAGCGCAGCATTAGCAGCACCCGCAGCCCCAATGGCAAAGGTAGCCACCGGCACGCCTTTGGGCATTTGCACAATGCTGTGCAGCGAATCTACGCCCGACAAATGCTTGGACGCCACGGGCACGCCCAGTACAGGCACCGTAGTTTTAGCCGCCAGCATGCCCGGCAAGTGCGCCGCACCGCCTGCACCCGCGATGATGGCCACCAGCCCACGGCCTGCGGCGGCTTGGGCGTAGGCAAACATATCGTCGGGCATGCGGTGGGCCGATACCACCTTGGCCTCAAAAGCAATGCCAAAATCAGTCAAAATCTGCACCGCGTGCTGCATAGTGTCCCAGTCTGAGCTAGACCCCATCAGTACGCCGATTTGTATGTTTTTCATTGTTTAATTCTACGTTCTAAGCACCACCTATACGCCATGATTGAAGCCACCCTAGAAAATTTTGACGCCGAAGTCGTCCAAGCCTCGATGACCACCCCTGTTTTGGTGGACTTTTGGGCCCCTTGGTGTGCGCCGTGCAAGTCGCTCGGGCCTATTTTAGAAAAGCTAGAGCTTGACTACAGCGGGCGTTTTAAGCTGGTTAAAATCGACTCCGACGCGCAGCCGCAGCTGTCCAGCGCGTTTGGCGTGCGCAGCATTCCCACCTGCGTGCTGATGGTGGGCGGCCAGCCTGCCGATGGATTTACCGGTGCACTGCCCGAGAGCCAAGTGCGAGCATTCTTAGACAAACACCTACCGCCTGCCGCGCAGGAACCTGAAGCGGTTGACGACGCCCCAGCCCTGGTGCCCGGCAGCCCCGACGCCATAGCGGTACTGCGCGAAGCCGTAGCCCAAGCTCCAGACAACGACGACGTGCGGTTTGAGCTGCTGTGCAGTTTGCTGCAAGCCGGGCTGGACGACGACGCCAAAGTAGCCTTGGCCCCGGTAATGCCCAAGATCAGCATCAACCGCAAATTTGACGCCGTGCAGCGGATACTCAGTGCTATGGATAGTGTAGCTGGTCGAGCAGATACTACGGCCTACAAAGCCGATTTGATCACTAAGATAACCACTAATAAACGAGATTTTGAAGCCCGCTTTAGCCTAGCCCAGTTGCACATCGCCCAGCGCCAGTGGACCGACGCCATGGACGAGCTGCTAGAGATACTGATGCGCGACAAAACTTGGGCTGACGAGACAGCGCGCAAAACGTATGTGGCTATTTTGGACGTGATCGAACCACCTAAAGTTAAAGTAGCCGATGGCCATATACCGCCTCAAGACCCTACGGTAGCTACCTACCGAAGGCGTTTAAGCTCGGTAGTTTTGAGCTAATGTTGAGCTAGTAATGAACCAGTGCTGAGGTATCAATGCGCTAATGCTGGTCTAAGCGTGTTGGCCTCGCTGCGCTAAACCGTAGCTGGCAGACTACCGATCATTCGATCTGCCGCCGCTAGACTGGCTGGCGCCAACAGGCGCCGTGTTGGCGCGTTGCGCAGGGGCTGGCCCAAACACACCGCCGTCGCTGGCGCGCAGGCTGCCCCCGTCCACGGTGACAGGCGCGCCTACCGCTGGGGCAGTGCCCAGCTCTTTGGTGGTGACCGATCCGTCTTCCATGCGCACGCGTACGGCGTAGATGGTGTCTTTTTTGATGTTCTTTTCGATCTTGTTGCCTGCCCAGCCACCGCCCACTGCGCCCAGCACAGTGGCTGCTGTGCGGCCGTTGCCAGCGCCAATTTGGTTGCCCACCACAGCGCCCAGTACACCCCCAGCGACTACGCCTACGCCGCTGCCCTTACCCTCGCGGGTGATGGGCGTTACGGCCTCGACTGTGCCGCAGCTAGCGCACACCGCCTTGGCTGGGCTGGTAGCTACAGGCGCAGGTGTTGCCGCTGTAGCTGGACCACTTTGGGCTACGGCTACAGGTGCGGTAGTGGTTGCAGTAGTTTTAGCAGGCAATGGTTTTGATACTTGCTTTACTATTGATTTCGGAGCTGCTTGAGCAGGCAATGCTTGGCTCTCGACAGATTTATTAGCAGGTTTATCGGTCGCCATTTCGGTAATGACGCCATTGCGTACTGCGGTATCAGGCACTTCGGGTGTGAGCGCAGACAGGTTAGGCATGAAGGCTTGGGCCGTAGGCTCGGCTGGGCGCTGGTTGATGTGGATGACCGTAGCCCCTAGGGCCAACACACAAACGCCCAGCACACCCACAGCGGCCCACAACGGGCGTGTAGTGGATGCCATGCTGGCTGGCCCCAAATTAAGATTATCAGAGTTTGACTGGTTGTAGGGCGCTGGGTTGCCCATGTTTAAAGTTGCGCTCATACGTTCCCTTTGTGCTGCGCGCTTTTAGCGCACTTTGTAGACTCTATTTAACGCTACCCGTCGCAGGCGCGCACACTCCCCACAGCAAAGCTACGTAGCTTATTTGTAAAAACAAGTAAGTCTTAAATCTCGTGCACACAGGCCGCATTAGGGCTGCACGCGTGGTGCTACGCCAAGATCAGTGGCCCGCAAAGTCCACTAAAGTAAATAGCGGCAAGCCGCTGGCACGCAGCTTGTTTGAGCCGTCTAGCTCGGGCAAGTCGACAATTGCGGCCCCTTCCATGACGATAGCACCTAGCTTTTCGAGCAATTTTTTACCCGCCATCATGGTGCCACCCGTGGCTATCAAGTCGTCTATCAGCAGCACACGTTGCCCTTTGGTGACGGCGTCGGTGTGCAGTTCTACCGTGGCGCTACCGTATTCCAGCTCGTAGGTTTCTTCCACAGTCGTAAATGGCAATTTGCCTTTCTTACGAATTGGCACAAAACCGACGTTCAGCTCATAGGCCACCACTGCGCCCAAAATAAAGCCCCGCGCATCTAAACCTGCCACTACATCGGGGCGCAAAGCAGGGTCCATGTAGCGGTGCACAAAGGCGTCAATCAACACGCGGAATACGCGCGGGTTTTGCAACAACGGGGTAATGTCACGAAACTGTACGCCTGGTGCAGGCCAGTTGGGCACTGTGCGAATGTGGCTACGCAGGTAGTCGGAGACAGCTAGATGGTTTTGCATGGCGCGGGCAATCTGTAGATGGTGTGGGCACAGCCATCAGTGTAAGCCCGCAAGGCGCAATGCCCAAGATTATCAATGCGTGTGCGCGCAGCACGCTTGGTTAAAGGTATAGCGCGCAGCGCTAAAGGTATATCGCGCAGCGCTGCTACAGGTCGCCGTATTGCGTGGGGCTGAGCACTGGTGCGTCTGGGTCAGGCATCTCAGTGTCCTCGTACCCCGTTAGCAGCAACTTGTTATGGATAGCGGCCATGGCGGCAGCTTTGGAGGCCGCCGCTGCAGCCGCTACGGCTGCGGGGCTAGGGTTGAGGGCCGCGGGCACTGGCGCTACACGGGGTGCAGCTTGCGATAGGGCCTTAGTAGCGGCCTGAGCCGTATAGGCTGCCGGAGTAGCCCCGCCCAAAGGAATAGACATGCCAGGCTGCGCGCCGGAGGCCAAAGCACGCTTAAAAGCGGCGACTTCGTTGCTGTCCAAAGGGTCTGGTGTCGTACCACTGGCTGTTTTGGCGGTTGCCGCAAAAGGTTTTGACAATGGTGTTGCAGGCGCAGCGCGCACCGGTGTGCTGGGTCGCGCAACGGGCGGCTGGAGCGCCTGCGTCACGTCGAAGGGCCTAGCAGGTCGCGCGCTAGTCTGCGGCGGTAAACTGAACAGCGGCGCCGGACCACTGACAGCACTGCTGGAAGAGCGGGACTGGGGCGACAGGCCAAACAGTGGCGCAGGCGCGCTGGCCGTGCCGCCAGCAGCCCGACTGCGGCTCACGCTATTGCTCGCCACCGTGTCATAAAAACGCCAGTACACAGCCTGAACTATCAAGTCAAACCGGTTTTTAGCAGAATGGGAAATCATGCTTTCAATTTCGGCCAGTTTGTCAGTCTCGCCCGCAAACTCGGCTGACAAATCGATCATGACCAAAAATGTTTGGCCGCGCTGGTCTAGCGCCAATACTTTGAATTTAAAGGCTGACGACAGCACGCCCACGCGCACCATAGACTCGCGCACCACTTGAAATAATAACTCGCGCCTGGCATTACGCTCTGATCGACGTTGCTCTAATCGTTGTGATGGATTGCCAGTGGTAGGTTGCAAAGTTGGGCTAGCTGCTGCGCCTGTTTTGCCTTTGGACGAAAATGGACGCGTGGTATCGGCCAGTGTTGCATGCACACCCGTTTGCGTCGATGCGGGTGACCGAGCGGCAGGTTTTGCCGAGAACCAACTTAAAAATCCCATCGCGAGTGCCGCCCTACGGTTTAATTTTAACCAGTGGCGCCAGAGCGTTTATATAACACTCAAAGCACCCCACGCCGTACACCGACACCATGTCATATGCACGACCAGTAAGTTATAAGTTACGATTTTATAATATTTCAACAGATCTTTACTTTATTTTAAGTATGACTTGGACAACAAAAAAGCCCCGCGAGGGGCTTTTTTCACGAAATCGTAGTTTCGCAGGGGGATGAACCGACCAGCTTAGTAGCCGCCGCGTCCGCCACCACCGCCACCTCCAGCGCCGCCGCCGCTACGGCCGCCGCCGCCGTAGGGACTGCGGAAACCGCCGTCGCTACCGCCGCCACCGCCAGCGCCGCCGCCGCCGTATCCACCGCCGCCGCTACGGCCACCGCCGCCACCGCCGCCGCCGTATCCACCACCGCCGCCACCACCAAAGCCGCCGCCGCCACTACGGCCACCGCCGCCAAAGCCGCCGCCGCCGGTGCGAGGAGGACGTGCCTCCATCGGACGGGCTTCATTCACCACGATGGCACGGCCACCGAGTTGTTGGCCGTTCATGCCTTCGACGCCAGCCAATGCCTCAGCATCGCTAGCCATCTCGACAAAGCCGAAACCCTTAGAGCGACCGGTATCGCGCTCCATCATTACTTTAGCGCTGGTCACGCCGCCGAAAGCACTGAATGCCTCGTGCAGGTCTTCGTCACGCACAGAATATGGCAAGTTGCCAACGTACAGTTTATTGCCCATGAATGGGACTCCTATCAATCACAATTAAAAAGCGATGGAGTCCACGGGCAAACACATAACCTGCACGAAACTAACCGATCACCAACCACACGTACACAAAAGGTACACGCCGCTTGATTATGCGCCAAAAAAGCAGGTTATGTCGAACCCCGTACTTACCCTAGTTAATTAGGTCGTCTTTTGTGTCGTCTTTACACATCGTCAAGACCGTCGCAAGCCCTGCTGGCAAGCTGAACGAGTAGGGTGAACTTAGGAGGCGGGCTTAATCAGGCGATGTAGTGGTGCTACCTGCATAGCTGCGCCACTGGCGCAAGGCGTTACGCATGGTGAGAATTTGATTTTCAAAGTCTGGGCAGGCTTTGCAGATCCACATGTGCGTGCGTACTTGCGCACGCTCAGGCAGTGACAAGGCGCGGTCTTCTCGGGCCACAACTAAGGCCGCTATCTCTTTGCAGGTGCGTTTTTTAAACAACATAACAAACTACTAACCTTTTTTGTAATTCAACGCCCCACACCAACCAGCAAAAACTACGTTTTTTGCAAACCAAACCAGTTGAGTTCTAGGCATTCACGCAGCCGCAGGCGTGCGCGGTGCAATTGCACATACAGGTTGGTAGTAGTAATGCTCAGTTCCTTACAGACCTCGTCGGCGTCCAGTTCCAACCATTCGCGCATCAAAAATAAACGGCCTTGCACGGGGGGCAATTTGGAGACGCAAGCCTCCATGATGGCCATAAATTGTTTTTGCCCCAAATCTTGGTCTGGATTGCCCCAGCTAGCCGGGCGTTCAGCAAAATGGCCATCGGCTTTAAAGCCAATGGCATCCAACTCATCGCTGTCGCGGTCGCCTTGCAAATCACTGGCATTGACCTCGCGCAGGTTAGCGCGCAAAGCGTCCACTACTTTGTGCTTCAAGATGCCCACCAGCCAAGTTTTCAGTTGCGACTGGCCCGCAAACGACTGCGGCTTGGCCACGGCAGCCAGCATAGTCTCAGACACCGCGTCCTCAGCCCAAGCATCATTGCGCAACTGCAAGCGCGCAAAGCGCATCAAGTAGCCGCGCAAAGCTGCGACATCGTTTTCAAAACTCATAGAATTTCCTACCAACCATGTAATAAGTGCAACGATTTAACGACAAAGGTTTGTAGTCCCATTATTGCAGTAACTTTGTATTGCGCATATTTTGTTTCATTTAGGAGAATTATTTATGGTGCGCAATATACGTTGGACGTCTCTTGTGCTGATCTTGGCTTGTACCGTAGGTGTAAGTCTGTCGGAACATACATCTGCGCACGCACAAAAAGCATCTGCCACTGCGCCTATTCCTGTGATTACAGGCACTACGCTAGACAAGAAAAACTTCCAACTCAAATCACTGCAAGGCAAAGTAGTGCTGGTCATGTTTTGGTCTACTGATTGCGCCGTATGCCGAGACAAAATGGCTGAGCTGCGTCAAAACGTACAAGGCTGGGCTGACAAACCGTTTGAGTTGATCTTGGTCAGCGTAGACCGGCGCATGGAAGATGTAGAGGGCTATAACGCGATTATTAACAAGGCTGTGCCCATGAAGCAACGCTTCACGCAACTATGGATTGGCGATAAGAGCTATCAAGACAATTTGGGTGCCACGCAACTGCAGCGAGCCCAGTTGCCCACAGCGCTGTTGATTGATAAATCTGGCAAACTGCTGGAGCGCTACAACGGGCGCATGCCGCCAGAGGTGTGGGACACCATTTCTGATTTATTGTGATTTATTACACTGTCGCACCTATTTTTGTGATGAGTCCGTAAGAATGCGGCATTATTTGCGGACTTAACATTAGCCGAAGCAATGTTTTATATGCAACGGTCTTTTTAACTTTTTACTGGAGTAATTTATGAACCAACGTGCTTTGATTGCAGCCGCAGCGGCTTCCCTCTTGTCTACCGTTTTAATGTCGGCACCTGCCATGGCGCAGGAAAAAGAAAAGTGTTATGGCATTGCCAAGGCTGGTCTCAATGACTGCGCCAACTTGGCGGGCACCCACTCTTGCGCGGGCCAGTCTAAAGTCAGCGATGACAAAGGTGAATGGAAGTATGTGGCCAAGGGTACCTGCGAATCCATGAAAGGCATGACTGCAGAGCAAGCCAAGAAAGAATCCATGATGAACAAAGACGCTGCCAAAAAGAGCTGATCCAGCAGCGCTGCTCTTAGTCAATTTGCCAGCTAATTCTTTAGCCAATCCCATGCCAGTCACGTCCATAGCACCCGCTACGCAACATGCAGGCATCGGTTGGCGACACCCCCACTACGCGCAGGTGCTAGAACAGCTGCCGCAGGTGGGATTTTTAGAAGTCCACTCAGAAAATTTCTTTGCCGATGGTGGCGCAGCGCTGGCTACTTTGGTGCAGGCACGCAGCCATTACAGCATCAGCCTGCACGGCGTAGGCCTGGGGCTGGGCTCTGATTGCGGCATTGACGCTTGGCACTTAGAGCGCTTGGCCCGCTTGGTAGAGCGCATCGAACCAGTGCGGGTGAGCGACCATGCTTGCTTTGCACGGGGTAGCTTGAACATCAGCCTTCATCGTAGCGATGTGCATGCGGCTGATTTACTGCCGATTCCTTTTAACGCCGCCTCACTGGACGTGCTGTGCGCCAATGTGCAACGTGTGCAAGACCGCTTGCGGCGCAATATATTGGTCGAAAACCTGTCGGCCTATATTGACATGCCGGACGGTGACCGCAGCGAGACCGATTTTTTAAACCAACTGACCCAGCGCACCGGCTGCCAACTGCTGGTGGACGTGAATAATATTTACGTCAATGCACTCAACGCACAACGTCAGACAGGCTGCACGCGAAATGTGGAAAGCGCCGTCCACTCTTGCATGGCTTGGCTTGACGGCATCCGCGCTGGCAGCGCAGGTGAGATTCATCTGGCGGGGCATTGCGCGATGGACGGCATAGTGATTGACGACCATGGCACGTTGGTGTGTGAGGGCGTGTGGCGTGTCTATGCGCATGCTGTGCAGCGCTGGGGCGTAGTACCCAGTTTGATCGAATGGGATACGGCCATTCCGCCACTGCAAACCCTGCTGGATGAGGCCGCGCGTGCCGACGCGATGGCATTGTTGGTCCGTGAAGGCGCAGCGGCATGAGCGTGCCACAGGTATCTCTGGCAGAGCAACAAAACCAATTGCTAGCCAGTATCTTTGCAGCGGGCGCGGGCACAGCTGCCAATCCGTCTTCACGTGGCTTAGCCGCATACCGCGCCAACGCCCATGCTAGTGCCCAGCGCGCGCTGCAAGCTGTGTACCCCGTACTAGAGCAGCTCATCGGTGCGGACAATTTTGCTTACCTGGCCCGCGATTTTTGGCACCAGTGCCCACCGCAGCGTGGCGACCTGGCCCAATGGGGCGAAGACCTGGCAGCGTTTGTAGCCACGTCCCAGCAATTGGCCAGCACGCCGTATTTGGCTGATGTGGCACGTACCGAATGGGCCTTGCATGCTTGTGCACTGGCAGGGGACGCTACGCAAGACATAGCCAGTTTTACTTTGCTGACCCAGCATGATCCGCAAGCCCTAGCGCTGCGCATGGCACCAGGCGCTTGCGTATTGCGCAGTGCTTACCCCGCTGCTGCCATCACTCTGGCCCACCAAGGCGTGGGCAGCCTGGACGACGCGGCTAGTTTACTGCGTGCAGGCACAGCGCAAGCTGCACTGGTGTGGCGTCAGGGCTTTGCCCCGCGCTTGCGTGTCTTGCACGAAGCCGAATTAGCCTTTACCGCCGCCACCTGCGAAGGCCGCGCATTGTCCACGGCCTTAGACGCAGCACCTGCAAATTTTGACTTCAGCACTTGGCTGGCCACGCAAGTGCGCGATGGCTTGCTGCTAGGTGTTAATGTTTTTCCCACTTCTCTGACCTAAATTGAAAGCCTCACCATGCAAGCATGGTTGCAACTGCCCCTTCGCCTATGGCAACCCGTTCGCCAGTTTTTAGATCTGCTGCAAAGCCCTGCGCTGCTGCTGGCGCGCGGCTATGTGGCGTATGCGTTTTTTGCCTCTGGCCTGACCAAAATCCGCGACTGGGACACCACCGTGGCTTTGTTCACCGATGAATACCAAGTGCACTTGCTATCACCCGCTGTGGCGGCCTTGATGGGCGCGGCAGGTGAATTGATGTTGCCTGTTTTACTACTGCTCGGTTTGGGTTCGCGTTTTGCCGCGCTAGGCTTGTCAGTGATCAACGTGATTGCTGTGATCTCTTTGTCAGACATTGCCCCTGCTGCGCTGCAGCAGCACATCCTTTGGGGTGCGTTATTGGCTAGCGTTGCGGTATTTGGTGCAGGCAAGCTGGGCATGGACCACTGGTTAGCGCCGCGCTGGGCCGATTGGGGTGGTTTCAAGGCCTAAAATATAGATGATTTAGGCTGATAACCCACGTAAAACCTGCTCAAGCAGCTATTAATTTAAGAGCACTTAGATCATCGCATAGGTCACCGCCTAGCTACACCTTGTCAGCTAGCGTGGTTTATATTGACGATGTGCAATAAGTCAGCGCGCACAGCTGCGAGAGCCGTTGAATTTTATAGACTGTGTGCGAAGATAGCCACTTGGCTCAGAGGCCACCACAACGCTTGCTACGGTATGCGCACACCATGGTGTGCGCAGTGATTACTACGTAATTAATAGCTGCTTGAGCAGTATCTACGTGGTCTAGAGCACGATTTTTATTATCAATAAGGGGGCGGGAATGATTTTAGTTGCTGGCTCGGCGAATCTTGATTTCGTAGTGCGCGCAGGCCACATTCCTGCGCCGGGCGAGACAGTATTGGGGCGTGATTTTCAAAGCTTTCCTGGCGGCAAGGGCGCAAACCAAGCGGTGGCGTGCACGCGTGCTGGTGGTGCATCTACCGCTATGCTGTTAGCTCTGGGCAACGATGCGTTTGCTGTGCCGCTGATCGAATCTCTCACGCACGCAGGTGTACAACTGCACATAGTACGCGCTGCTGAACCTAGCGGCACTGCTTTTATTTGTGTATCGGACGATGGCGAAAACGCCATTACCGTGGCACCGGGTGCTAACTATGCGTTGCATCCCGAGCATTTAGCGCAGCATGGGCCCAGCTTGCAAGGGGTTACGCATTTACTGATGCAACTAGAAACCCCATTGCCCACCGTACTGGCCTACGCCCAAGCGGCCAAGGCCACGGGCGTGCAAGTAGTGCTGAACGCTGCGCCTGCACGTGCGCTGCCAGCCCAATTGCTAGCGCTGGTAGACGTGCTGATCGTCAACGAAGGCGAGCTGGCAGCCTTGACTACGGCGCACGGCACGCTGGAAGATAAATTGACGCAACTACAAGTGCCGTGTGTCGTGGTGACACTGGGCAGCGCAGGCTGCATGGCGCGTGCGCAAGGTAAGCTGATCACGCAACCAGCCTACAAGGTGAAAGTGGCAGACACCACCGGGGCTGGTGATACTTTTTGCGGCGTGCTGGTGGCAGCGCTGGCGGCGCAAGCTGATGGCAGCAAAGACTGGGCGAATCTTGCGCAAGCGCTGGCACAGGCCAGTGCGGCAGCAGCGCTGGCCTGCACACAACTGGGCGCGCAAAGCAGCATTCCCCCGCTCAGCGCGGTGCAACATTTGATGCAACAATAAACCAATGACCGATTTAACTGTGAACCCGCATCGGGTAATTTATGACACCGACCCTGGTGTTGACGACGCTATGGCGCTGTACTACGCGCTGGCCCACCCGGGCATTAAGCTGCTGGGCATTACCACCACCTTTGGCAACGTAACAGTGCAGCAGGCCACGGCCAATGCCTTGTACCTCACCCAACTGGCCGGCGTTGACGTGCCTGTGGCGCAAGGCGCAGGTCAACCGCTGGTCAAACACACCGAAGCACCGCCCGACTTTATCCACGGTGCCGACGGACTGGGCAATCTGCCATCGCGTGCGCCTGCGCTGCGCAGCGCCAACCCGCGCAGTGCGGCGCAGTTTATCGTCGATATGGCGCGCCAACATCCGGGGCAGATCACGTTAGTACCCGTAGGCCCGCTTACCAACATGGCTGCAGCGCTGGCATTAGAGCCCAAGCTGCCGCAACTCATTAAACAAGTGGTCATCATGGGCGGCAGCATTGCGGAGCACGGCAACGTGTCGCCTGTGGCCGAGGCCAATATTTGGAACGACCCCCACGCTGCCGATGCGGTGCTGACCGCAGGCTTTAAGCTGACCATGGTGGGCCTGGACGTAACCTACAGGGTGCTGCTGCCCATCAATTTGTTTGCCAAGATTGCAACGCACCACAGCCACAGTGCCACCGATACTTTGCTGCATGCAGTGAAGTTTTATGCCCACTTCTACACCAGCCGCTTTGCGCACATGAAAGATTTTGAGGGCTGCTACGGGCACGATGTACTGGCGTTGATTTGTTTAACCAACCCGGAACTGTTTGGCTACGAGAGCGGTCGTACTCGCGTGGCTACTGAAGGCTTTGCGCAAGGCCAAACCATCATGCAGCGCGAGAGCTTTATGCAATACCCCACGCCGGGCTGGGAAGACAGCGTACCCGCCATCACCGCGTGCATGACGGTGGATGTGCCTGCTGTAACCGCCCTTTTCGAGACCACCTTGCTGCGCGCCTGGTTGCCCAAAGAGGCAGCGTAGCCGCACAACACACCAGGAGCTTGCCATGCAATTCCCTATTGTCGATTTCACCGATGCTGATGCGCCTGTGCAGTTTTGCGAAAGCCTGCACCGCACGGGCTTTGGCGTACTGAAAAACCATCCGCTCAAGCAGTCGTTGGTCAGCGGTATTTATGACGAATGGCTGGGATTTTTTTCTACTGATGCCAAAAACCAGTATCCGTGGAACCCAGACACACTAGACGGCTACTTCTCTCCCGCTGTCAGCGAGACAGCCAAAGGCAACACCGTGAAAGATCTTAAAGAATTTTTTCACATCTACCCGTGGGGCCGTTACCCATCGCAGGTCAGCGACGCGGCGCGCCAGTACTACACGCAAGGTAACGAACTAGCCCGTACCTTGCTGCAGTGGGTAGAAGACTACTCACCCCCCGAGGTCAAGGCGCTCTACAGCATGCCACTGCCGCAGATGATTGACGGTTGCCAAGAAACGCTGCTGCGTGTACTGCACTACCCACCACTGCGCGGCGACGAACCCGCAGGCAGCGAACGCGCCGCGGCGCATGGCGACATTAACCTGCTGACCATTTTGCCCGCCGCCACAGAGCCTGGCCTGCAAGTGCTGGGCCAAGACAAACAATGGTACGACGTGCCCTGCGACTTTGGCTTGCTGATAGTCAACATTGGCGACATGCTGGAAGAAGCCAGCGGCCACTACTACCCGTCTACCGTTCACCGTGTGCTGAACCCGGTGGGCGAGGGTGCCAAGAAAAGCCGTGTGTCGTTGCCGCTGTTTTTGCATCCACGGCGTGAGGTGACATTGTCTGAGCGGTATACGGTGGGGAGTTATTTTGAGGAGCGGATGCGGGAACTGCGGGGGAAGTAACGTTTCTGCGTCTTCTGGGCTTGGCTTGTCTTGGTTTTTGTTTTGTGCTCTTGTGCTCTTGTACAGGAGCTGGCAGACGGCGTACTCAGCTTCGCGGCTGTCCTCCGTGGCGGCCTTGGGCCGCCGACTCCCCCTTTATGCCGCTGCGCTGAGTACACCGTCTGCCAGCCTTCGCAAACATGGTGGGCGATCAACTGCCCGCTACCTACCTTATACGCAGCCATGGCGCTTGGTGTGAACAGCGCAGCGGCATAAAGGAGGAGCCCGCAGGGCGGGGGACAGCCGCGGAGCTGTGCACGCCAAGTGCCATGGCGGGCACAGGTCCGACGCCAGGTACCCATGCCGCAGAACACCCGCAAAGTAGCCGTGTTTTGAGTGAAATAAGCCTTCTAGGCCGTAGATACTGCTCAACCAGCTATGAAATTAATAGTACTCGGCAGACAACTAATTGCGTACTGTTACCCAAGCAACAGCTTGTCTTGAGCCACAGCCAGCGCCTCTGGCTTACCGCTTAGCACCAGCGTGTCGCCGTCTTCAAGTACACAAGCCTCCAGTGCGTCGACCCGCGCACCACCCATGCGGCGCAGGCTGACGACGCGTACGCCCACGGCTTCTAGCGCCATGTCGCCCAAGGCGCGGCCCAGCGTTTTGGCCGACAGCGGCACGGTAAAAGTTGTCAACCGTTCGTGGTCAATCTCGTCAGCCGTGTCATCGTCTGCGCCATGAAAATAACCGCGCAGCAAGTTGTAGCGCGCGTCCCGCTGGTCTTGCACGGTGCGTATCACCCGGCGCATGGGCACGCCTACCAGCGCCAGCGCGTGGCTGGCCAGCATCAGGCTGCCTTCGATAGATTCAGGCACCACCTCGGTAGCGCCAGCGGCTTGCAGTTTTTCTAAATCATGGTCGTCCTGCGTGCGCACAATCACCGGTACATGCGGGGCATGAGCGCGGATATGGGCCAGCACTTTCATGGCGCCTGCTACGTCCAGATAAGTTACCACCACCGCGCTAGCCCGCGCCAGGCCTGCCGCCATCAGCGCCTGCAGGCGCGCTGCATCGCCAAACACCACCGAGTCACCGGCAGCTGCAGCTTGGCGCACACGGTCAGGGTCTAGGTCTAGCGCCATCGACGGAATATGCTCTTGGTCCAACATGCGGGCCAGGTTTTGGCCACAGCGACCGTAGCCGCAAATGATGACGTGTTTGTTGGTGTTAATCGACTTGCGGGCAATCGTGGTCATTTGTAGCGACTGCTGCAGCCAGTCGCTGGACACCAGCTTCATCACGATGCGGTTGCTGTACATAATGATGAACGGCGTGGCCAGCATGCTCAGCACCATGCTGGCCAAAATAGGATTGAGTAATTCGGGCGGCACCAAGGCGTTTTGCTGCGCCAGCGTCAGCAGCACAAAGCCAAATTCACCTGCTTGGGCCAAGTACAACCCTGTGCGCAGCGACACGCCGGCACTGGCCCCCAAGGCTTTAGCCAACGCCGTTACCAAGCCCAGCTTAAACAGCACAGGCAACACCGTCAGCAGCAGCACCAAGGGCCAACGCTCTAGCACCAAGCGCCAGTCCAGCATCATTCCGATGGTAATAAAAAACAACCCCAAGAGCACGTCGTGAAAGGGCCGAATATCGGTTTCTACTTGGTGCTTATATTCCGTCTCTGAGATCAGCATGCCCGCGATAAACGCCCCCAGTGCCAAGCTCAAGCCCGCCTCCTCGGTCAGCCAGGCCAGCCCCAGCGTGATTAGCAGCAGGTTCAAAATAAACAGCTCATCACTTTTGCGCCGCGCCACTAAGGTAAGCCACCAGCGCATCACCCGCTGACCACCAGTGAGCAAAATGGCGATCAAAAACGTAGCTTTGAGCGCCGCAATGCCCAAGGCCATAGCCAGCTTTTCGGGCGATGCGCCCAAGGCCGGTATCAGCACCAGCAGCGGCACCACGGCCAAGTCTTGGAACAGCAGCACACCCATCACACGCTTGCCGTGCTCGCTGTCCATCTCAAGCCGCTCTACCATCAGCTTGACGACAATCGCGGTACTGCTCATAGACAGCGCCCCGCCCAGCGCCAGCGCGCTTTGCCACGGCATGTGCCAGTACTGCTGCGCCATGGTGGCTAAAAACATAGACCCGCCAGTGGCCAGCACTACCGTGAGCACCACTTGCAACAGGCCCAGGCCAAATACATGCTTGCGCATAGCCCGCAGCTTGGACAGATTGAACTCCAGTCCAATCACAAACATCAAAAACACCACGCCAAATTCGCCGAGGTGGCGCACGCCTTCAGCGTTTTTAGACAGCGCCAGCGCATGCGGGCCAATCACCACGCCGACAGTCAAGTACCCCAGCATGGGCGGCAGCTTTAACCAGCGAAAAAGCGTCACCCCCAGCACTGCTGCCAGCAGGTATAACAGGGTAAGTTCCAGGCCGCTCATGGTTTGATATTAAACGTGTTGTGTGAGGCTTTGCGTGTTACCGGTCTATAGAATGCGGTATGCCTGCTGTGCCCGCCCCTTTTAATGCCAAC
>JANLPQ010000080.1:0-59501 GCA_031367325.1 Polaromonas sp.
GGCAACCGCTTCATGCGGTTTTACCCTCAACCAGCAAACGCTGCAAGTACTGCCCATAGCCATTTTTGGCCAACGGCGCAGCCAGCTTTTCCAGTTGCGCGCTGTTAATAAAATCATTGCGCCAGGCGATTTCTTCAACACACGCAATCTTCAAACCCTGGCGGCGCTCCAGCGTGGCGATGAACTGGCTGGCCTCCAGCAGGCTGTCATGCGTGCCGGTGTCAAGCCAGGCATAGCCGCGCTGCATGATTTGCACATTGAGCTGGCCCAGCTCCAGGTAGGCCTGGTTCACCGTGGTGATCTCAAGCTCCCCACGGGCGCTTGGTTTGATGGCCTTGGCAATGTCCACCACCTGGTTGTCGTAAAAATACAGGCCGGTGACTGCAAACGAGCTTTTGGGCTTGACGGGTTTTTCTTCAATGCTGCTGGCTTGGCCTTTGGCGTCAAAGGCAACGACGCCATAGCGCTCCGGGTCATGCACATGGTAGGCAAACACGGTAGCGCCGCCCGGCTTGGCGTCGGCGTTGGCCAGCAGTGGGGCGAAGTCATGCCCGTGAAAAATATTGTCACCCAGCACCAGGGCGCTAGGGCTGCCGCCTACAAACTTGTCGCCAATGATGAAGGCTTGCGCCAAGCCATCCGGGCTGGGCTGCACGGCGTATTGCAGGTTAATGCCCCACTGGCTGCCGTCGCCCAGCAGCTGCTGAAACCGGGGGGTGTCCTGCGGCGTGCTGATGATCAAAATGTCGCGCATGCCACCCAGCATCAGTGTGCTCAAGGGGTAGTAAATCATGGGCTTGTCGTAGACCGGCAGCAGTTGTTTGCTCATCGCCAGCGTGGCGGGGTGCAAGCGGGTGCCGGAGCCGCCGGCCAGGATGATGCCTTTGCGTTGCGTCATGGTTGTGTCTCAAGAAATTCGGTCAGCATGCGGGCAACGCCCGGTTTCCAGTGTGGCAATGTCAGATCAAATGTGTTTTGCAGTTTGGCTGTGTTCAACCGCGAATTCAGTGGCCGGTGCGCCGCTGTGGGGTACACCGACGAGGGAACCGGTTCAATCACATTTGCTATTATTTTTATATCATACTTTTCATTCTGGACGAGGGCTACGACCTCTTTTGCATACTCAAACCATGACGTTTCGCCGCTTGCAACCAGATGGTACACGCCAGACAAGTGGGCCGAAGTGGCGGCTGGCCGGGCCAGGGTATGGCGAATCGCATGCGCCGTGACGTCGGCCAGAAGTTCCGCACTGGTCGGCGCGCCAATCTGGTCGTCCACCACCTTGAGCTTTTGCCGTTCCTGGGCAAGCTTGACCATGGTTTTGGCGAAATTGCCGCCCCGCGCAGCATAAACCCAACTTGTCCTGAAAATGAGGTGTTTGCACCCGCTGGCCTGAATGAGTTGCTCGCCTTCAAGTTTGGTGTGGCCATACACGCTTAACGGGGCTGGCGTGTCAGTCTCCAGCCAGGGTTTGGAGCCGCTCCCGTCGAACACATAGTCAGTGGAGTAATGCACCAGCCAGGCACCGATGTTGGCTGCGGCGGTGGCCAGGGCACCGGGTGCCAGCGAGTTGATGGTGCGAACCAGATCAGGCTCGGCCTCTCCCTTGTCGACGGCAGTGTGTGCGCCTGCGTTGACGATCACGTCAGGCTTGATGGCGCGCACCGTGTCTGCCAGCCCCGCCAGATTGGTGAAATTGCCGCAGTAGTCGGTGCTGTCGAAATCAAGTGCAACCACTTCACCCAGAGGCACGAGGCTGCGCTGCAGCTCCCAGCCTACTTGGCCACCCTTGCCAAAAAGCAGAATTTTTGTCATCGTCTGATTTACACCCTCAGGCCGCACGCTGGGCGTAGTTTGTCTGGACCCACTCGCGGTACGCCCCTGACTGGACGCGGCTTACCCAAGCCTGGTTGCCCAGGTACCACTGCACTGTCTTGCGAATGCCGGTCTCAAACGTTTCCGACGGCTTCCAGCCCAATTCACGTTCGATTTTGCTGGCGTCAATGGCGTAACGGCGGTCATGGCCGGGCCGGTCCGTCACGTAAGCGATTTGCGCGCGGTAGCTGTCGCCGCCTGATTTTGGCCGCATCTCATCCAGCAACGCGCACAGGGTGTTGACGATGTCGATGTTGGGCATCTCGTTCCAGCCACCCACGTTGTAGACCTCCCCGACCCGGCCCGCAGCCAGCACACGGCGGATGGCGCTGCAATGGTCCTTCACATACAACCAGTCGCGCACCTGCATGCCGTCGCCATAGACTGGCAATGGCTTGCCTGCCAGGGCGTTGACGATCATCAAGGGGATCAACTTTTCTGGGAAGTGGTACGGGCCATAGTTGTTGCTGCAATTAGTCGTGAGAACTGGCAAGCCGTAGGTGTGATGGTAGGCGCGCACCAGGTGGTCGCTGGCGGCTTTGCTGGCGCTGTACGGGCTGTTAGGCTCGTAGGTGTGCTTTTCGGTAAAGGCGGGTGCGTTAGGGGCTAGCGATCCGTACACCTCGTCGGTCGACACGTGCAAAAAGCGAAACGCAGTTTTTTGCGAGTCTGTCAAACCGCCAAAGTAGGCGCGCACGGCCTCTAGCAGCTTAAAGGTGCCCACGATGTTGGTTTGGATAAAGTCCTCGGGGCCGTGGATAGAGCGGTCTACATGGCTTTCAGCGGCAAAGTTCACTACGGCGCGCGGCTGATGCTTTGCCAGCAAGGCACTGACTGTAGCGCTGTCGGCAATGTCGGCATGCACAAAGATATGCTGCGGGTTGCCGTGCAGGCTGGCCAAGTTGTTGGCGTTGCCAGCGTAGGTCAGCTTGTCCAGGTTAATCACGGGTTCTTTGCTGCTGGCGCACCAGTCCAAAACAAAATTACTGCCAATAAAGCCTGCGCCGCCCGTTACTAAGATCATTGTGTCATCCTGATGAAAAATCTCGTCTAATTATGGCAGTTTGCCGGGTAACATCACTACCATGCTTGCAAAATTGATGGGTTGGTTGTTACTAGGAATTGTGCGTCTGTTGACCGGTGCACAGGCGCGCTGGTATGGCTGCCCGCCCAAGGCAGAGCAACGTATTTACTTTGCCAACCACCAAAGCCATATAGATTTGGTGATGATTTGGGCCGCTTTGCCCACGGAGCTGCGCGGTATCACACGGCCCATTGCGGCCAAAGACTATTGGACTAAAACGCCGTTTAAAAAGTGGATTACCACTGCTGTGTTTAACGCCGTGTATGTAGACCGCGAGCGTACCGATGGCGCAGACCCTCTGCAGCCACTGGTGGACGCGCTAGACAAAGGAGACTCGATTATTTTGTTCCCCGAGGGCACGCGTGGCAGCGAAGAGCTGCCCCAGCGCTTTAAATCAGGCCTGTACAACTTGGCGCTGCGCTTTCCGCATGTGGTGCTCGTGCCCGCGTGGATTAATAATATCCAGCGTGTGATGCCCAAAGGCGAAGTGGTGCCCGTGCCGATACTGTGCAGCGTGACCTTTGGCGCGCCCATGCAGGTGCTGCGCCACACGCTGCACCAAGGCGAGGTAGAAACCGATGGCGAACACTACCGTGCAGGCGCAGCAGGCACTGCAGGCACCGAGATGATGGAAGACCACGCCCATTTTGCCGACCGTGCACGCAGCGCAGTGATTGCGTTGCGCGATATTTAAAAGCTGGCTACATCGTAAGCACTCATGAACCAATTTTTACGCAACCTTACCCCCGGCGAGCAGGTAGGCCTGCTGTTTGTCATTTTGTTTGGCATGTTAATGATCGCCACCATCACGCTGCTAGTGGTGTCGCTGCGCGAGCGTGAATCTGCCCGCGGCCAAGTGCGCGCTGTCGCCGTTGGCAGCCTGACGGGTTTGCTCAGCACCTCGTGGTTGATTGCCATTGTGTTTTGGGTAGGCTGGGCTTCGGGCGAACGGGTGGCTACGGCGCTGTTTGCCGTCGTGTCGTTTTTTACCCTGCGCGAATTCGTCACCTTGTCACCCACCCGACGGGGCGACCACCGCAGCCTGATACTGGCCTTTTTTGTGGTGCTGCCGGTGCAGTTTTGGCTGGTAGCGTCTGAGCATTTTGATTTGTTCAGCGTGTTTATCCCGGTGTATGTGTTTTTGCTGATCCCGGTGGTCAGCGCCCTGGCCAACGACCCGCAGCGATTTTTAGAGCGCAACGCCAAGCTGCAGTGGGGCATCATGGTGTGCGTGTACGGCATGAGCCACGTGCCCGCGCTGCTGCTGCTGGACTTTCCGCGCTGGGACGAGCGCAAGAACGCTTTTTTAGTGTTCTTTTTGGTTTTTGTGGTGCAAATCAGCATGGTGGCGCAGCATTTGGCGCAAGGCTGGGTCAAGCGCCCCGCACGCGCGCCGCTGGTTAGCAGCAGCTTTAACTGGACCAGCTGGGGCATTGGCGTGGCCGTGGGTGGGCTGGTGGGTGGTTTGCTGGCCGGTATCACGCCGTTTAAGCCTGCGCAAGCGTTGGCCATGGCGCTAATTGCCTGCGCATCAGGCAGCCTGGGCCATTTGGTGATGAAGGCATTGAAGCGTGACCGGGGCGTGCCGCACTGGGGCGGCGCAGCGTCGGTCACGGGCGCTACGGGTTTGCTGGGCCGGGTAGATGCGCTGTGCTTTGCGGCACCCGTGTTTTTTCACTCAGTTAGATGGTATTTTGACCTGTAGGCCCCGTAATGCCTGCTCAAGCAGCTATGAAATTTGTAGTAATAGTGGTGATGGTTGCAGTGCTATATGCCTGCTACTACGCCATGCAGTGCGCTGTAGGGCACGGGGCTAAAGCATGCGCATCCTAGGCATCGACCCTGGCCTGCAAACCACCGGCTTTGGCGTGGTAGACGTGCAAGGCCAGCATGTGCACTACGTAGCCAGCGGCACCATTGGCACCACGCATTTACCGCGCGGCGACTTGCCTGCGCGGCTGAAAGTGCTGTTTGACGGTGTGCGCGAGGTGGTGTCTACCTACGCGCCCGACTGTGCCGCGGTGGAGATCGTATTTGTCAACGTCAACCCGCAAGCCACCTTGCTGCTGGGCCAAGCGCGCGGGGCGTGTGTGACGGCGCTGGTGTCATTAGATTTACCCGTATCAGAATACACCGCCCTGCAAATGAAGCAAGCAGTGGCAGGCCATGGCAAAGCGGCCAAAGCGCAAGTGCAAGAAATGGTAATGCGCCTTCTAAAACTCCCAGGTTTGCCGGGCAAAGACGCCGCCGACGCACTGGGCCTGGCCATCACCCACGCCCATGTAGGCGCTGTGATGGCTAGGCTGGCAGCAGCCACTGCGCTGGCACCGCGCAGCAGTGCGGCGTACAAGGCTGGGCGTAGTTATTGATGGCTTGATGCTATTTATTCCGTAGCTGCTTGAGCAGTATTTACTTGGGTTAGTGGGCTGTTTTGTTGATAAAAACGCCGTTTGAATGCTTTTTTAGGATGTTTTTTTCGCGTTGATTAGCTCGTTGTACTAGAACGCGCCCAGCTGTGGCTTAGGCCTGTTGCCACCCGACGCCACGGGCCTTCGGCAAGCATCTCCAGTACTCCAAATGGGGGAAATTTAGAAACTCGCTGCGCTCAGACATCTAAATTTCTGATCCCCATTTGTCCGTGCTTCGAGCCCGTGGCTCAACGGGTGGCAACAGGCCTAAGCCACACCCGGTCGCTTATAGTGTGCCGGGGATTACACGCAAAATTAGTCACGTTGTTTGAATTAGCCGCACGCGCAGGCGTCGTTCAGCCTGACCTTTCCCACACTAAATTCGACGCGCGTGCCTTCAAGCTACTACATCCACCAGGGTGAGCGGTGTGAGCGTGTCGATGAAAAAATTGTAGCGAGGCGCGGCCCGCTAACCCTAGATGACTACTACCTCACGCGTGTCTTCGCGGAGATTTTTTGCAGCGACATGTCACGCCGCCCGTCCAAGGTAAACAACGAGCCAATGCATTGCCACAGGGGAGTTCAATCCCAAGTCATTCATCCAAGGTAAACATCGAACCAATGCACAACACTAGGAAAGTCACAACCCTCAAAACGCTACAAATTCAATAGCTGCTTGAGCAGGTTCTACGGCCTAGAAGCCCTAAAACGCTTAAAAATAGAGATATCAGCTGCTAAACAAGAAGTTCATCACGTCGCCATCTTTGACGACGTATTCTTTGCCCTCAGCGCGCATCTTGCCTGCGTCTTTGGCCCCTTGCTCGCCTTTAAAATTAATGTAGTCATCAAACGCAATGGTTTGCGCGCGGATGTAGCCTTTTTCAAAGTCGGTGTGAATCACGCCCGCCGCTTGTGGGCCCGTGTCGCCTACGTGAATGGTCCAAGCGCGCACTTCTTTCACGCCCGCAGTGAAGTAGGTTTGCAACCCCAGTAGCTTAAAGGCTGCGCGGATCAGGCGGTTTAAGCCCGGCTCGGTTTGGCCCAATTCTTCTAAAAACATTTGGCGGTCTTCGTCGCTCATCTCGCTCATTTCGGCTTCCATCTTCGCGCTAATGGCCACAACAGGCGCGTTCTGCGCGGTGGCAAAAGCGGTCAGGCGGTCTAAAAAGGGGTTGTTGACAAAACCATCTTCGGCCACGTTGGCCACAAACATGGCTGGTTTGGCGGTGATCAAGAAAAACTGCGCCAAGAGTGGTTTTTCTTCTTTGCTGAAGTCGATGGTGCGCACGGGCTTGGCCTCGTTCAGCGCGGCTTGGCATTTTTCTAAAATCGCCACCAGTTTGATCGACTCTTTGTCGCCCGAGCGGGCTGTTTTGGTCACGCGGTGCAGGGCTTTTTCTACCGCGGCAAGATCAGCCAGGCACAGCTCGGTTTGAATCACTTCAATATCGCTGATCGGGTCTACCTTGCCCGCCACGTGGATCACGTTATCGTCGACAAAGCAGCGCACCACGTTGATAGTGGCGTCGGTTTGGCGAATGTGCTCTAAAAATTTGTTGCCCAAGCCCTCGCCAGTGCTGGCACCCGCTACCAAGCCCGCAATGTCCACAAATTCAACAATCGCCGGCACAATGCGCTCGGGGCTGATGATGGCGGCCAGCTGCTGCAATCGCGCGTCGGGCAGCTCGACAATGCCGACGTTAGGCTCAATAGTGCAAAAGGGATAGTTTTCTGCCGCAATACCGGCCTTGGTCAAGGCGTTAAACAGGGTAGATTTACCGACGTTGGGTAGGCCGACGATGCCGCACTTTAAGCTCATAATTTTCGATTCACGTTAGGGGACATTAGTGTATGCGATGTGGGCTGCCGTCCAAAAGGCCTTGCAAGGCTTTCGACAAGCTCAGTCTTAACGAGTAAAGAGGTTTAGTTGTAGCGGGTAGAGGGCCTGTTTTGCTGTGGGCATGGGCCTTCTACCCTTTTGTTTTCCTTTCGCGTCCTTCGCGTAACCTTAGCGCCCTTCGCGTCCGGCAGTCCGTTTTCGCCCTTAGCCTACCTTGACCCTCAAAAAACGTAATTCGCCCCCACCGTTTGCCCCACCCGCAGCACATGGTCAAACCCTAGCCGTGTCACCGCATTCATGCCAAAAGTCACCGCGCCATCTACCCGTGCATCTTGCCGGTAGCCTTGCAGCGTGTCGCCTACCTCGGGGCTGGGCACGCCGGTGCTGGGGTTGACATTGGGGACAGGGCAGCGTGGGCAGGGCTTGACCAGTGCCAGTTGCACCACGCCCTGGGCCGTGCTGATGTGCAGGGCGTCTACCCGGTCTTCGTCGTGCGCCTCTAGCCCGGCCAGCACAATGTTGGGTCGAAAGCGCGGCATGGTCACTGCTGCATGGTTCTGAGCTGTTAAGCGGGTGTTTAAATCGTCCAGCGCCGCTTGGCTGACCACCAAGACGGGGTAACCGTCGCTAAACTGGTTCAGCGCGTCAATGTCGCCGGTCCATTTTTTGTTGGACAGGCGTTGGTGCTCCGGATCAAAGCGCACTAGGCGCAGCTTTTGTGCGGCGCGGCCGGGCGGTAAATCTTGCGCCAAAAAGTCGGTAAACCACTGCGCGGCCACGTCGCCCATGTCATACGCTGCGCAGTCGTGCCCCCACACGTTAGCGCCGCAGGGCTGCTCTACCGCGTCTAGCGCCATGTGCAGTGCCAGCATGCCCGGGGCGCGCAGCACCATCTCGTAGTGTTTTAGGGTGGGCTCAATTAGGCACATGCGCGGCAGCTCGCGCTGGGTGACAAATTCGCCTTGTGCCTCTCCTTGCGCTTGCACCACCATCCAGGCACGGTCAAACTCTAGCCCGGTTTCGGTCAATATCGCCTCGGGCACGGCCACGCCCGCGCACGACTTGATGGGGTAGACAAACAGGTTTTGAATGCTGGCCTGAATATCAAACTTGGAGGTATCGAACGATGAAGAGTCAACTGGGGTGGTCATGTCGTTGAGGCTTTAATAGCGTTTAAAGTGGGGGTTGGGGTGTTTTTAGGGTGTTTGGTGGCGCTTAAATATACTATGGCGGCACGTCTCTACAATGGTGCTATGGCAATAGATATTTGTATTCGTGGGTCCGGGGTGGTGGGCAAAACTTTGGCTTTGCTGCTGGCGCGCAGGCGCATTCGTGTGGGGCTGGTGCAGTCGCCGCACGCTGCACCTGCGCAGGGCGATATTCGCGCCTTTGCGCTGAACGCCGCCTCACGCACCCTGCTGACTGATCTGCGCGCTTGGCCGCAGCAGGCTTGCGCGGTGCAGCATATTCGTGTGCAGGGCGACCGGGACGATAGCCAGCCCAGGGATAGCGAAAACGAAAATGAAAATGCAGCTCACACTGCCACCAAGCGTGCCAGCGCGGGCCAAGTGCAATTTGACGCCGCCAGCCTGCAAGCCGAGGCGTTGGCATGGATTGTGGACGCTAGTGCGCTAGAAACTTTGCTCGACACCGCCATATCGTTTGCGCCCGACATCACTGTGCTGTCAGCCCCCCAACCGGCCGCACTGACGGTGATTTGCGAGGGCGCACGCAGCGCCAGCCGACAAGCCGCGGGTGTTACGTTTAACCAAACCGCTTATGACCAAACCGCCATCGCTGCCGTAGTGCAAACCAGCGCGCCGCACCAGTCCACCGCGTGGCAGTGGATGCAAGGCGGCGAGGTGTGTGCGCTGCTGCCACGCCAACCGGGGGCGGTTCACGCCACGCCCGGCGAATCTGGCAATTTTGTCGCCTTGGTGTGGTCAGTGCAGCACGAACACGCAGCGCAGCTGATGGCGCTAGACGACGCTCAGTTTTGTGCCCAGCTGCAGCACGTCTGCGACAACACGCTGGGCAATATGACGCTGGCCAGCCACCGCGCTACGTGGCCCCTGCAGTTAGCCCAAGCCCAGCGCTGGATAGGTACGGGCTTGGCTGCTACAGCGGGTACAGCGGCAGACACCGCCGCCGCGTGGGCGCTGGCCGGTGACGCAGCGCACGCTGTGCACCCGCTGGCCGGACAGGGGCTTAATTTAGGTTTGGGCGATGCGCTGGAGCTAGCTACTGTGTTGTCTGGCAAAGAATATTTCCGCAGCTATGGCGACATGCGCCTGCTGCGCCGCTACGAGCGTGCGCGCCAAGGCGAGGCCGCCGCGCTGCGGCTGGCCACCGACGGCCTGCAGCGTTTGTTTGCCCACACCGACCCCCGCGTGCGCAGCTTGCGCAATTGGGGCATGCGCGGCTTTGACCTGCTGGCACCTGTCAAGGCGCTAGTGATGCGGCGCGCGATGGGCATCAATGCGGGCGGTAGCGTGGGCGGTGGGGCACAGGATTTGAACGGTAACATGTGATGCAACTTTCTCCCGTAAAATTTGTCACACACACTCTGTCATCGGAAATGTAATCAATGAAAACTGTTTTTAGATTTTTAACCGCATGGGCGCTAGTGGCCAGCGCCACAGTGGCATTTGGCCAAGACGCTGTGATTCGCAAAAACCTCGCCGAGCGCTTGCCCAATTTGCCCAAGATTGACGAGATTTCCAAAACCGCCATGCCTGGTTTGTTTGAAGTGCGAGTGGGCGGCACCGACATTTTCTACACCGACGCAGAAGGTAACTTTTTTATCCAAGGCAACTTGATCGACACTAAAAATAAACGCAACCTCACGGAAGACCGCGTTGCCAAACTGACCGAGATTGATTTTGATGCACTGCCATTAAAGGACGCTTTTACCGTGGTGCGCGGCAATGGCAAACGTAAAGTAGCAGTGTTTGAAGACCCTAACTGCGGTTATTGCAAACGCTTTGAGACGGATCTGCAAAATGTTAACAACGTCACGGTGTACATGTTTTTGTATCCCATCTTAGGCCAAAGCTCGACCGACCGCAGCAAAAATATTTGGTGCGCCAAAGACCGCGCCAAGGCTTGGACCGACTGGATGGTAAAAAATGCCGACACCCCAGCTGCGGGCGCAACGTGTGACGCGACAGCGTTAGCCCGTAACGTAGAGTTTGGCAAAAAGCACAAAATCACCGGCACCCCTACTTTGATTTTTGCCGACGGCAACCGCGTGCCAGGTGCTATTGGCGCGGCGCAGGTAGAGAAGTTTTTGGCAGAAGTTAAGTAAGCGCGCGACAACACGCCCTCTCAATTAATATTGACCAGGTGTTGCCAAACGCACAATTTGATCATTATTGTCATTGCTAAATACGCTGTAGAAAAACAGCGTTTTTAGCACCTTCACAGGTTGGGCTTTAAGCCACCAAGCATGCCAACACCAACACCCGTCCAAACCAGCATCGATTTGAATGACACCTTGCAGCCGCCGCAAGACCCTGCTTTACTAGATGCCTTGGGCGTGCCCGCAGCGCTGCGGTATTTTGAACCGACCTACGCCAGCGCCCACGCGCGTGCTGCGCACATTGCCCCGTCAGCCTACGCCCGTACCCGCAACGCGCTGGATGGCGGCGTAACTGGCTTGTCGCCTTACCTTACGCATGGGCTTATCAGCCTGTCCGAAGTAGCCCGCACCGTGGCCGCGCACCACCGGCTGGGCTACGACGACAAACTGGTGTTTGAACTGGGTTGGCGCGAGTTTTTTCACCATGTGTGGGCCAGCGCGCCGCGGCCAGACGCTATTTTGGCCGACATGCGGCCCGCCAACGTATGGCGCGGCCGGTACGCCAGCAGCCTGCCAGCAGACATTAGGCAGGGCCGCACGGGTGTTAAAGCCATCGACTCTGCCGTGCGCCAGCTGTACGCCACAGGCTATTTGCACAACCATACCCGTATGTGGCTGGCAAGCTACTGCGTGCATATGCGCAAGGTGCATTGGCGCGCCGGGGCCGACTGGTTATATTCGCATTTGCTAGACGGCGACTTGCCTAGCAACCACCTTAGCTGGCAGTGGGTGGCGGCTACTTTTAGCAGCAAACCGTATTTGTTTAACGCTGGCAACGTGGCCAAGTATGCGCCCGAGCATGCGTGGAAAGCCTGGGCTTCAACTAAATCTGCCATCGACATGAGCTATGAGCAACTAGACGCGGTAGCCCGACTGCAAGCCGACGTGGGGCCAGAGCCCGGCGCCCACACAGGCGTGGCAGAACCTGCGGTCTACACGGCCCTAGAGTTGTCAAATTTAGATGCATTTAGGCCTCTAACCCAAGTAAATCCTGCTCAAGCAGCTATACAAAATATAGCGAGCAAGGTGCCGTACGGCGCAGCTGATGTGGTAGTAGAGCTGGTCCATCCGTGGGCACTGGGCCAGCGCAGCGCTGCGCCTGGCGCACAGCCTGGCAATCAGCCCAGCCCGCTGCGCATTGGTGTGGTGCACGCCGCCGCCCATGCGCGCTGGCCGTGGAGCCTGCAGCGTTGGCAATTTGTCATCACACGCATGCAGGCTGTGTGCGATGTGGTGTTTATTGGCGATTTGGCGCAACTGGCCCAGTGCACTGGCTGGCCCGCATGCCAGCATGTAGCCGCGCAAAGCACTTTGTTTGAAGGCTACCGCGACGTACTGCCGCGCATGGCTACCATGCTGCCGCAGCCCAAGCTGTTTGCCCAGCCTGATAAATTGTGCACCTCGTTTTCACAATTTTATGAGCGTGCGCAGCGCGCGCAGCCTGATTTTTCCAAGCTATTAATGCCATAATGCAGTTATCTCAATACTATAAATTTAATAGCTGCTTGAGCAGGTTTTACGTGGGTTTACGGCTATTTTCTTCATAAATATGACGTTAAAAAAGCCATTTTTTTCCGCTGAAAGTCAATCTAACGCACCTAGCCTGCTGGCCCGGCGCTTAGGCTATGCAGGCCTGCTGCCGTTTGTGCTGCTGGCGGCATTGCTGTGGGTGGTGCGCCCAGATCTGCAAGGTTTTGTAGCGATTGCACTGGTGGCCTATGGCGCGGTGATTGCGTCATTTTTGGGCGGCATACATTGGGGCATTGCTGCGCAGATGCCGCCGGGTGATGCGGCGTTTCACTACGTGTGGGGTGTTGCGCCTTCGCTGATGGCGTGGGTAGCAGTGGTGATGCCCGCCTATGCGGGGCTGCCCTTGCTGGGCCTAATTTTGGCTGCATGCTACGTGGTAGACCGGCGCAGTTACCCGCGTGTAGGCTGGGCGGCGTGGCTGCCCATGCGGCTGCAGCTGACCGTGGTGGCAGTGCTGTCGTGCGCGCTAGGCGCGGCGACGGCTTGATGCGGTTTTAACCCACGCATTAAGTCGCTAGAGCACCATGCCAGAAGGCCCTGAAATATTTTTAGCCGCGCGTGCAGTGCACGCCGCTGTGGCCGCACAACCCTGCAGCATCGACCTGCGCTACCCGCCACTGGCCGCTAAAGCGCGCAGCTTGCGTGGTGTGCCGATTACCCGCGTACAGGCCCGCAGCAAAGCCATGCTGACTGAATTTGCCAACGGCGTGGTGCTGTATTCGCACAACCAGTTGTATGGGCAGTGGGTGGTGCACCCGCTAGGCCAGCAGCTGTTGGCCAAGCAAATTCGTTTAATCATCACCACACAAAACCATCAAACTGTGTTGTACAGCGCGACAGATTTTGCGTGGCTAAAAGCAGGGCGAGAGACGCAGCACCCCTACATAGCCAAGCTAGGCCCCGAGGTGCTCAGCGCGCAAGTGACCGCGCAATACATAGCCCAGCGCTTGGCCCTGTTCCCGCGCCGCGTGATAGCCGACGCGCTGCTAGACCAGCATGTACTGGCAGGTTTGGGCAACTATTTGCGCGCCGATATTTTGCTGCTGGCGCGTGTGAACCCGCTGCGCAAAATAGCCTTGTTGTCGCCAGCCGAGCTATTGCGTATTGGCAAGGCCTGTAAAACGCTGACCCAGCGCAGTGTGCAACGCGATGGCGTGGTGCGGCCCTGGGCGCAGTACCGGGCCGCGCGCGCAGCAGGGGCCGACTACGAGGCAGCGCGCTTTTACGCCTTTGACCGCCAAGGCGCACCGTGCTGGGAGTGTGCTACGCCAATTGCACGGGTGATGCAGGGCGGGCGTGGGCTGTTTTATTGTCCGCAGTGTCAGGTTTAGTGGGCCGCTGGGTTGATTTGTTTTGCCTTGCCGGGGAGTTGGTTGCTTGGTTCGCGTGCGGGTCGCAGAGATGGTTACTAGGTTCGCGTGCGCGTCGGCTTGGTTGGTTGGTTGCTTGCATCGGCGTGCGCGCCGGAGGGCTGGACTCGAGCCGGGCATCTCTTTCGCGAAAAATACTCCGCAAACACGCGCGAATGCTGATGGTTGTTAGGCCAACTCTTGTACCGCGCGCCTTTCTGCGTATTTTTCATCGAGACGGACCCGACTCGTCACATTGTTCTTTGCGTGGTTTGAACAGCCCGCGATTTATGAGAGCTTCTTGATGGTTGAGCACTATGAATTGCATAGCTGCTTGAGCAGGTTCTACCGCCTAGAACGGCTATAAGACAATGAAAAACCGCGTGAATCCTGGTGTTTTGGCGTGCAACGCCACTGCAACCGACCGCGACCAGGCTGATGCGAAATGATCACTACACAAATCCGCCAAGCGGTGATGGAGCGTGGTCGTGATGAAAATCTGGAGAAAGGCGCGCGGTGCAAAAGGCAGCCTAACCACTATCAGCGTTCGCGCGTGTTTTCGTAAGATTTTGCAGCATGACTTCCTCCGTCGCCGCAGTTCACTGTGCTGGAATATTATCTTCAAGCCTAGCAATCCCAGTACCCGCTTTTCTAAAAGTTAAGTTGTACCGAAACTCTGTACCGCTGGCAGGCATTGGCCGCACGCCATGAAAAACCAAACGCGACTGGCCACCCCACACCATGACATCGCCATCGTGCAAGGCGACAGACTGCACCGGGTCGCTGCGCTGCAGTCCGCCCAAGATAAATTTGCACGACGCGTCGATGGACACTGACACTATAGGTGCACGCAGGTCTAGCTCGTCACGGTCTTGGTGCAAGCCCATGCCTGCACCGGGGGCGTAGCGGTTGACCAGGCACGCATCGGGCGCGTAGTGCGGCCAGCCTACAGCGGCTGCAGCATCGCGTGCTAGTTGTGCAAAAGACGGCGGCATGGCGGGCCAAGGCTGCAGGGTGTCGGGGTCATGGGGCAAGTATTGGTAACCCTGCGTGCTGCTGGTCCAGCCTAGTGGGCCGCAATTGGTCATCGCTACGGACATCGCTTTGCCGCCGGGCACTACCAGGTGGCGAAACGGCGCATGCAGGGCAAGTGCGTCAATATCTGCACGTAAATCACGCCCTGCTGCAAAGCCTGTCAGCAGCCAAAAATCGGGTGCCAGTTGCAAGGGAGGCGATGTAAACAGCATGGCGCATTTTAAGAGCGCGCAGCTAGGGCTGTGTAATGCGTATCTTGCGGGTGACGGACGTACATCAAGATTTTTGGTGGATATCACGGCTAAATTGGGGTTGCGGGCTGTGGATAGTTTATTCTTACGTCTTATGGCACCACGTTTACCCGCTTCCCTACCTGCTACCTCAGCCGCTCCTGTGCACTATAGCGTCGACGCGTCTGACGTGCACGCGCACTTGTTTCGCATTACGCTGACCATTGCGCGGCCTGCTAAAAATCAACATGTGAGCCTGCCAGTGTGGATACCGGGCAGCTACATGGTGCGCGAATTTTCTAAGCATTTGCAAAAACTGGTGGCGACGCAAGACAGTAAGCCAGTAGCCATCACGCAGCTGGACAAATGCACTTGGCAAGTGGCCAACACAGCCGCCAAACCGCTGGTGCTGCAGTATGAGGTGTATGCCTTTGACAATTCGGTGCGCACGGCTTGGCTAGATGCTCAGCGCGGGTTTTTTAACGCTACGTCGCTGTGTTTGCAGGTGCTGGGGCAAGTAGATAAAGTGCATCAGCTACAAATTAAAGCTATTAATGCTATAGCGGCTTGTGCAGTATTTACGGGCGCTAAAGCACAAAAGGTTGATAAAAAAGGTTTTGGCAGTTATATTTTTAGCGGCTATGACGAGCTGGCTGATACGCCGTTTGAGCTGGGCAACTGCTGGCACGCCAGCTTTGTGGTGCGCGGTGTAGCGCACCAGTTTGTAGTGGCCGGTGCACCGCCCAGCTTTGATGGCAAGCGATTGCTGGCAGATACGCAAAAAATTGTCGAAGCTGAAATGGCGTTTTGGCACGGCGCGCCATCAAAGGGCACGGCAAAGTCATCAACCACGAAACAACTACTTGGCAAACCACCGTTTAGCCGCTATGTCTTCATGCTTAACGCGGTAGACGACGGCTACGGTGGGCTAGAGCACCGCAACAGCACCGCGCTGATTTGCACGCGTCGCGACTTGCCGCGTACAGGGCAAAAAAATGCTACCGATGGCTACACCACTTTGCTGGGGCTGATCAGCCACGAGTATTTTCACACCTGGAACGTCAAGCGCCTGCGCCCGGCGGAGTTTGCGCGCTACGGCTACCGCCAAGAGCAAACCACGCAACTGCTGTGGTTTTTTGAAGGCTTTACCAGCTACTACGACGACCTGCTGCTGCGCCGCGCAGGATTGATCGACAACGCGCAGTACCTAAAACTGCTCAATAAAACCATCAACCAAGTGATGCAAACGCCCGGTGCGCGCGTGCAAAGCGTGGCGCAAAGCAGCTTTGACGCGTGGGTAAAGTACTACCGCCAAGATGAGAACACAGCCAACGCGACCGTCAGCTACTACACCAAAGGTGCGCTGGTGGCGCTGTGCTTTGACCTAACGCTGCGCAACGAAGGCAAAACCACGCTGGACGATGTGATGTGTGCGTTATGGGTGCGGTGTAAGGCCGGCCCGATGACTGAGCTAGATTTTGCCGCCGTGCTGAGCGACCTAGGCGGCCGCAGCTTTGCCACGGAGCTGGCGCAGTGGGTGCATGGCACTGGCGCGTTGCCGCTGGAGCGACTGCTAAAAGCGCACGGTGTGCAGGTGATAGAAGACAAACCACAACTGGCTCAGCGCCTAGGCCTGCGGGTGGCAGAGGCCAGTGGCGTGGTGCAAGTTAAAGTCGTTTTGCGCGGTGGCGCTGCCGAGCAGGCAGGCTTTTGCGCAGGCGACGAATGGTTGGCCGTAGGTGCCAGCGCCGCACGTGGTGGCCTGTGGAGGCTGAACAAATTAGACGACCTAACGCTGTATGTAGACCAAGCGCAGGGCGCAAAAAGCAAAACTGTGCAGGCCCTTGTCTCGCGCGACAAGCGCTTGCACATGCTTAAGCTTACGCTACCCGCGCAAGAGCGTGAGGACCTGGCTACGTGGGTGCTGCGTGCGGGCAGCGATAAGAGCAGCACTAAAAGTAATGCCCACAGCGATATAGACCGCGGCGCAGCACCTCTAGACACATGGCTCGCTGGCTAGTTCCCCTGTCAGTCGTTTTGCTGCTGGTGCTGGCAGCGCACGGCATTGTGCTGTGGGGTGTGGCGCAACAAATGCAGGCCATGACCAGTGCCATCACGCAATCGACCGATCCTTTATTTACGCGGCAAATTACCCAGCAGGGCACTGCAAATGCGCAACCCAGCCCTGCTGCGCCTTTAAAAAATACAGAGAATAAGGCTATAAGCGCCGTAAATACTGCTCAACCAGCTATTAAGAATATAGCAATTAACAGTACAAAAACAGCAGTGGTGCAAACTGACACCAGCAACACTGCGCCCGAACCTGCACAGACCGCATCGATTAACACAAGCACCCAAGTGCCCAGCACAGAATCATTCGCCACCACTGCGTCTGCCGCAACCGCTGCTACAGCAGCTACCGACACCACAGTGCAGGGTACGGCCACCAACCCAGACGCAGCGACCAGCTTGGCCCAGCTAGGCGCATGGCCTAGTGATACGCGTTTAACCTACGAGCTAGGCGGCTACTTTCGCGGCGAACTGCATGGCGACGCGCAGGTGCAGTGGACACGGTTTGTGGCCGCGGAGGCAGGGCCAACAGCGCCAACAGCAGCGGCGAACGACGCCAATAGCCCTATTAATTCCAATAACCGCTACCAAGTTCGCATCAATTTAGGCATTGGTCCTATTTCCAGCCAACTCATCAGCCAAGGCCGCATTCGCGCCACTGGGCTAGTGCCCGAGGCCTACGAAGAACAGTTCGCAGGCAGTCGCCGCCGCACGCTAACGATCGACACGCAGTCGGCCATTTTGCAAGACGGCCGACGTGTGCCGCGCCCTGACGGCCCGCAAGAGCTGGTGCAAGACACAGCCAGCCAGTTCGTTGAGCTAGGCCAGCGCTTTACCAGCGGCCGGGCACGATTGGCAGCAGGCGAAACAGTGCGTGTGTGGCTGGCCCGCCCCGGCGGCATGGACGAATGGACGTACGACGTAGGCCCCGCAGAAACCATTGATCTGCCCAAAATAGGCCCTGTACTAGCCTACGGACTAACCCCGCGACCTATTGCCAACCCGCGCGGCACCATCACCGCACAAATGTGGTTTGCCCCCAGTTTGCAAAACTTACCGGTGCGTATTAAAGTCACACTGAACAATGAAACGCATGTGGATTTGCGTGTGAAAAAAATCGAGCAGCGGTAATTTTGCAGTGGGTGAGCTTTGAAGATTAATATTCCAGCACTGTGAGCTGCGGCGATGGTGTAGCTTGCTGATATTGAAGATTGCAATTCTTGTACGGGAGCTGGCAGGCGGCGTACTCAGCTGCGCGGCTGTCCCCCGTGGCAGCCTAGGGCTGCCTACTCCCCCTTTATGCCGCTACACTGAGTACACCGCCTGCCAGCTCTTGCACATATGGAGGGCGATCAACCGCAGCCCACTTGCCTACCTTATTCGCAGCCCTAGCGCTTGGTGTGAACAGCGCAGCGGCATAAAGGGGGAGGCCGAAGGCCGGAGGACAGCCGCGGAGCTGTTCACGCCAAGTGTCAGGGCGTGCACAGCTATGGCAATAAAAGCATGTCGGGAGTATTCTAAAGCCGCTTTTTGCCTATTAGGTCGCTAAACCAAGTAAATCGTGCTCAACTAGCTATGCAATTGATAGTAGCGTAGGGCACACCATCCGTTCACCTTGAGCTTGTACAGGGGCCGCTAGCACCAAGCATCTAGCCAAGCGTGACCTCATCGACGCGCGGGCTGTTTAAACAACGCAAAGAACAATGTGACGAGTCGGGTCCGTCTCGATGAAAAATATGTAGCAAGGCGCGCGTTGTTTAAGCTGGCAAATCAAAAGCCTCTGTTCGCGCGTGTTTGCGTAGTATTTTTCGCGAAAGAGATGCCCGGCTCGAGTCCAGCTCCCCGGCGCGCACGCTAAGCTAAGCAACCAACTTCCCGGCGGTAACGTTAGCCCAGAGACCAATTCCCCTGGCGAGATAAAAAAGAGGCTAGCTCTTGCGGCGCGCTTTGAACACTCGCGGTAGCACCAGTATCGCCACAATCACCGCCAGCAGAGTCATAGAGGCAGGTCGTTCTAAAAATACCGTCCATTTACCCTCACCAATGCTTAGCGCATTGCGCATTTGCGCCTCGGCCAGCGGCCCCAATATCAAGCCCACCACCACAGGCGCGGTAGGAAAGTCAAAGCGGCGCATCACTACACCCACCAGTCCAATACCGTACAGCAGCACCAAGTCAAACGCGCTTTGGCGCATGCCATACACCCCCACCGTGGCAAATATCAAAATACCAGCGTACAAATACGCCTTGGGAATTTTCAGCAGCTTCACCCACAGGCCCACCATGGGCAGGTTTAGTACCAGCAGCATTACGTTGCCAATGTACAGCGATGCGATCAGCGCCCACACCAACGCCGCCGAGGTTTGAAACAACTGCGGGCCAGGCTGTATGCCATAGTTTTGAAACGCGCCTAACAAAATGGCCGTGGTGTTAGACGTAGGAATACCCAAAGTCAGCAGCGGAATTAACGTGGCGGTAATAGCTGCGTTGTTCGCCGCCTCTGGCCCGGCTACGCCTTCAATAGCGCCCTTGGTACCAAAATCTTCGGGATGCTTGGAGAGTTTTTTCTCAACGGCGTAGCTTAAAAAAGTAGGTATTTCGCTGCCGCCAGCAGGAATGGTGCCAAGTGGTATGCCAATGGCAGTAGCACGCAGCCACGCAGGCCAAGAGCGCTTCCACTCGTCACGCGTCATGTGCACACTGCTCATGGCGTTGCGTGTTTCAGGCTCACGGCCTTGGTAAATCACGCAGTACAAAGCCTCGGCCACTGCAAACAAGCCCACCGCCACCAACACAATTTCAATACCATCCAGCAGTTCACTCACACCGCCGGTGTAGCGTGCTTGGCCTGAAATTTGGTCCATACCTACCAAGCCCACCGCCAAGCCTAAAAACAGTGCGGTGATGCCGCGCAAAGCGCTTTGGCCCAGCACCGCGCTGACGGTACAAAAAGCCAGCACCATCAGCAAAAAGTATTCTGGGGGGCCCAATTTAACAGCGTATTCAGCAATAAATGGCGAGGCAAACGTCACCACCACCGTAGCAATGGTGCCCGCCACAAAAGAGCCTATCGCTGAGGTGGCCAGTGCCGCACCAGCGCGGCCGTTTTTGGCCATTTTATTGCCCTCCATAGCGGTCACCATAGAGCCTGATTCACCCGGCGTGTTGAGCAAAATCGACGTGGTGCTGCCGCCGTACATTGCGCCATAGTAGATGCCTGCAAAAAAGATCATCGACGCGGTAACGTCCACCTTGGTAGTGATAGGCAGCAGCATAGCCACCGCCACTGCTGGGCCAATGCCAGGCAACACGCCCACAGCGGTGCCGATCACACAGCCTAAAAATGCCCACATCAAATTAATAGGCGTGATGGCAATGGCAAAACCCGCCATCAGTTGGTTAAAAATATCCATGGTGTTGTACTTATTTTTAAATCCAGCCGCTGCTGGTCAAGCCGGGCAAGTTAATGGCCAGCAGCTTGGTAAACATCCAATACACCGGGGCTGCAATGGCAAACCCAATGGCCGCGTCGCGCACCCATGTGCTGATGTGCCAATCGGTACGCCCCTGCGACAGGTGAAGGCCACGAACAGCCAGTACAAAGCACAAGGTGCAGCTCAAAATAAAGCCAATGGTAGTGATGGTGGCGGCGTTGAGCAAAATGCCAGCCGACACCCATACAAAAGGCACCCAGTCGCCCTGCACAGCCCCCTCGGGCGCGTCCCGGTGGGCAAAGCCGCCGCTGCGTGCCTCCCATACCAATGAGGCACCGCACACCATCAGCACGATGGCTACCAGCCAAGGTAAAAAGTTGGGCCCCACTCCGGCGTAGCCTGCCTCAGACGATATGCCCACCGCACCTGCTGCGATGCCCGCACCCACCAGCGCGCATACCACACCGATAGCAGTTTCCAGATTTTTTTTAGATACGTCCAAGCTGTGTGCTCCTTATCAAAGCACACCGATCAGAGCATGCCCGATAGATGCATAACGGCGCGTAAGCTGGAGAACTCGTAGTCTACAAAGCTGTCGAATTCTTTGCCGGTTTGCACAGCAGAGGTCCAGCCGTTCTTTTCTAGCGCATCGGTCCATGCTTTGGTCTTGGTGGCGCGCACTACCAAGTCAGTCAAAGTGTTGCGCTGCTCGGCCGTCAGCTCGGGGCCGCCGTACACGCCGCGCCAGTTACCTAAAATAACGTTGTAACCTTGCTCTTTCATGGTGGGCACGCTAATGCCCGGCAAGCGCTTTTCTGATGTCACACCAATGGGCTTCATTTTGCCGGTGGTAATGTATTCGGCAAACTCGCTGTAGCCACTGCCGCCCACGGTCACGTTGCCGCCCAAAATAGCCGCTGTCGCCTCACCGCCCCCACGGAAAGCTACATAATTGACTTTTTTCGGGTCTACCCCTACATCGCGTGCCAGCATGCAAGCGGCAATATGCTCTGTAGACCCGCGTGACCCTCCGCCCCACTTCACGCTGCCGGGGTCTTTCTTCATTTGCTCGACCACGTCTTTCATGGTTTTGAAAGGCGAGTTAGCAGGCAGCACAAATACGTTGTACTCGCTGGTCAGGCGTGCAATGGGAGTGACTTTGTCTAAACCCACGGGTGGCTTGCCGGTGATGATGCCGCCCAGCATCACAGCGCCCATCATCATCAAGGCGTTGCCATCACCCTTGGCACTGTTGGCAAATTGCGCCAAGCCAATGGCACCCGCTGCGCCACCTTTGTTATCGTATTGCACGGTGTCGGCAATTTTGCCTTCGGTCAAAGCCTTGCCTAGTGCGCGGCCTGTGCTGTCCCACCCACCACCGGGGTTGGCGGGGATCATCATTTTCAAATTGGTAGCGGCGCGTGCCGATAAGGGCAGAGAACCTGCAGCTGCCAAAGCAGCCAGAGATTTTAAAAAGTCGTTACGGCGCATGGAAGTCTCCTGTTAAAAATGGATAAGCTTAATGATGGGCTGCCAGGCTGTCGTTTGCCTGTCGAAAATGCCTAGGGAAAGTGCTAGTCTACAGACTATGAAGATTTTGCTGATCGAAGACGATGAGGCCATGCGCACTACGCTGGCCCGTGCGCTGGTGCGACGTGGTTTTGCCGTGGAAACCTGCGCGGACGGTAGCCTGGCGCTCAAAGCGTGGCACACCGTGCTGCCCGATGTGGTGTTGCTAGATTTGACACTGCCCGGACGTGACGGCCTGCAGGTGCTAAGCGATGCGCGTGCGCAAGGCCTCACCACGCCCGTGCTGATATTGACCGCGCGCGGCACGGTGGGCGACCGCGTACTGGGGCTTAACAGCGGCGCCGATGATTATTTGCCTAAACCATTCGATTTGGACGAGCTAGAAGCCCGCGTGCGGGCGCTGGTACGTGCTGCTGCGCGTAAGCCCGACAGTGCTACCACTACCGACACCAGCGCTGCGCCAGAGCGCCGCCACGTGGGCGCGCTAGGCTATGACAAAGCGCAGGGCGTGTTTTATTTGCATGACGCACCGGTGGAGTTGAGCGCGCGCGAAACAGCGTTGCTATTAGCCCTGTTTGAGCGCATCGGGCAAGCGGTGAGCAAAGAAAAATTATTCGAGAGAGTGTTTCCAGGCGCGCAAGACGTGCAGTATGAAGCCATCGAAGTAGTGGCCTACCGCCTGCGCAAAAAGCTGCAAATGACAGGCGTTAAATTAGTCACGATGCGCGGGCTGGGCTATTTGCTCAAGCTAGAGGTATAGCGTGCAGCCCGCCGACAAACCTGCTGATAAGCGCGCCCGGCCCAGCGTGTCGCTGCGCAGCAATTTGCTCTTGGGCATTTTGCTACCTGTACTTTTGTTTGTACTGGTCAACACTTACAGCTTATATGCGCAGGCCTTGGCATCGGCCAACTTAGCGTACGACCGCACGCTGCTAGCGTCTGCCAAAACCATTGGCGAGCAACTGGACATCGAAGGCCAAGGCGCTGCATTGCATGTGGTCTCGCGCGTGCCTTACTCGGCACTAGAAGCGTTTGAGGCAGACAACCGCAGCCGCATGTTCTACCGCGTTAGTGGCATACAAGGCGAGATGGTGACGGGCTTTGACACGCTACGACGCTGGACAGGGCTCATTCCTGACAAACCACCGTACGCCGCACTGGTAGATTTTTATGACGACACTGTGGAGGGCACTCCCGTGCGTGTGGCCGTGCTGTTGCAGCCCGTGGCAGGCCTGCAAGGCAGCGGCATGGCGGTGGTGCAAGTGGCCGAAACGCTAGAGCTGCGCGAAAGCCTGGCCCGCGACATGCTGATCAGCACCCTGTGGCGTCAAGCGCTGCTGGTGCTGGTGATTGCCGCTGTAGTGGTGTGGGTGGTGCAGCGTGCTGTAAAACCTGTGCGTGAACTGAGCGCCCAGATTAGCGCCCGCACCGACAATGACCTAAGCGCCCTGCACACCGACAGCGCGCCGCGTGAGCTGCGGCCCCTAGTGGAGGCAAACAACCAACTGATGCAGCGCTTGGACCATTTGCTGCAACACCAAAAACGTTTTGTACGTGACACGGCCCACCAGCTACGCACGCCGCTGGCTGTGCTAAAGATTCAAACCCAATCTGCCCTGCGTGGCGATGTGCCTGCGCAACAAGCTTTGCAAGAGATCAGCGCTACGGTAGAGCGCGCCACTGCACTGGCCAACCAAATGCTGTCGCTGGCCAAAGTAGAGCAACTGCGCCAGCAATCTGATGCACCGGTCACTGATTGGTCGGGTGTGGTGCGCGAGCTGGCATTAGAGCTGGCCCCGTTGATGGCGGACAAGGATCTTGACTTTGGTATTGACACCATGTCTGCCCCCGTACGTGCGCATGACTGGATGCTGCGCGAGCTGTCGCGTAACCTGCTGCACAACGCGGTGAAGCATGCACCTGTGGGCAGTGTGTTGTCAGTACGCTTGGTAACCGACGCCACCACGGCTGAACTGGTGGTGGCAGACCACGGCGCGGGTGTGGGCGACGATTTGCGCAAGCGCTTGTTTCAGCCGTTTTCTGCGGGTGCAGGGCAGTCGGGTGCTGTGCCTTCGGGCTCGGGTCTGGGTCTTGCAATTTGCGCTGAGATTGTGAGTGCGCTGCAGGGTGCTATCAGCTTGGACAACCGTGTGGAGCATGGGCGATTGGAGGGGTTGGATGCGCGGGTGCGGTTGCCGTTGGATGTGTCTTCAGTGTTATGTACTTAGTTTGCTAGTTACTATTAATTTAATAGCTGGTTGAGCAGCATCTGCGGCTTGAATGGCCTGTTTTCTCTAAAATTATGATTGTTTTAGAGGTTTTAAATGGGTTGGTGTGTGCACCGCAGCCTTGGTAACTTTTGCCTTGCCGGAGAGTGGATATCTGGGCTAACGGTATCTCCGGAGAGTTGGACTCGAGCCGGGCATCTCGCTGCAAAAATACTCCGCAAACACGCGCGAAATTAGATGTTTGTTCGATTGGCTTTTGTACCGCGCGCCTTGCTGCATATTTTTTCATCGAGACGGACCCGACTCGTCACATTGTTCTTTGCTTGGATTGAACAGCCCGTGGTTCAGTCATGGGGTCGTTGCAAGCAGCGCTTTTTCAGCAGCCCGCGCTTCGGTAAAGCGCAATTGGGGTCAGAGCAAAATTTCGTTTGTGATTAGTGTCGCGCCGGCTGCAGAAGCTTCCTGAATTTTGATCTGACCCCAAATGCTCACATCGGCGACTACCGGTAGTGCGCTACCGTGGTCGCAAGTGAGATAGCGTATGCCGACCGCCCGATTTCTGGTATGCCCAGTTGAGAGGGCGGTTGGCATACGCTATCTCACTACTCAGAGACTAAGCTAGAAAAAGCATCTCACCACCCAACGACAAAGCGAGAAAAAACGCAATATACAAATCGAACAAAACAACAAAATCTAGTCACCCCGCAAATCTACCGCCCTGCGCACCTCGTCCAAACTGGGAAACAAACAAACTAACCACCCCGCAAATCCACTACCCTGCGAGCCTTGCCCACACTACGCTCTATACCACCCTCAGAGCGCAAATCAACGTTTGCACTGCAACCAATAAACGCTTTGATGTCGTGCGCTAGGCTAGCTGCGGCGGTCATGGCGGCAGGCGAATTGACGGCTAAGCCAGGTTGCGTTTCTACCGCCACGGTCAGCGCGTCCATTGGCCCGTCTTTGCGCAAAACGCACTGGTAGTGTGGGGCTAGGCCGCTTTGTTTTAGGATGAGTTCTTCTATCTGCGACGGGAACACGTTGACCCCGCGCACGATCATCATGTCGTCGCTGCGGCCAGTGATCTTTTCCATACGGCGCATGGTGCGCGCCGTGCCAGGCAGCAGGCGCGTGAGGTCGCGGGTGCGGTAGCGAATGATCGGCAAGGCTTCTTTGGTCAGGCTGGTAAAGACCAGTTCTCCCATCTCGCCATCGGGCAACACCGCACCAGTATCGGGGTCGATAATCTCGGGGTAAAAATGGTCTTCCCAAATGGTGGGGCCGTCTTGCGTTTCGATGCATTCGTTGGCTACACCCGGGCCGATGACCTCCGACAGGCCATAGATATCTACAGCCTTGATATTCATGCGCTGCTCGATAGCGCGGCGCATGTCGTTCGTCCACGGTTCGGCACCAAACACGCCGATGCGCAAGCTGGTGCTGCGCGGATCAATGCCTTGCTTTTCCAGCTCGTCGGCAATCGCCAGCATGTAGCTAGGCGTTACCATGATGATGCTGGGCTTGAAGTCCATGATCAATTGCACCTGCCGCTCGGTTTGCCCACCGCCAAAAGGTATGACGGTAAGGCCCAACTTCTCGGCACCATAGTGCGCGCCCAGCCCACCCGTAAACAGCCCGTAGCCATAGCTCACATGCACCATGTCGCCAGGCTGTGCCCCTGCCGCGCGCAGGCTGCGCGCCACCATGCTGCTCCACATGTCCACATCGTTTTGCGTGTAGCCCACCACGGTAGGTTTGCCCGTGGTGCCGCTGGACGCATGGATACGCACACACTGCTCGCGCGGCACGGCAAACATGCCAAACGGGTAGCTGTCGCGCAGGTCTTTTTTGGTAGTTAATGGATACCGGGCCAAGTCTGCTAACGATGCGCACTGATTAGGATGCACACCCGCTACGTCAAACTTAGATTTGTATACAGGTGAGTTGGCGTACGCGTGGCGCAGGGTCGCTTGCAAGCGCTTCAGCTGTAAGGCGCGCAGCTCGGGCAGGGGGGCTTTTTCGATGTGCTCTAAAGGGAAGCTCTTCATCTTTTACCTTTATTAATGTTCTGATGTTTGAATACCGAATACTAAATACCGAACTTCTGGACGCGAAGGGCGCTAAGGTTTCGCGAAGAACGCGAAAGGAATACAAAGAAAAATCTAAAATCTAAAATCTAAACTTTAAAAGTTTAGAAATACTTAATTTACTTGAAAGCTGATTTTGGTACTTGTTTGTCTTCTTTCGCATCCTTCGCGCAACCTTAGCGCCCTTCGCGTCCGGCAGTCCGATTTCAATCCCTAGCTAAACAATCACCCCAGCAATCTGTGCCGACTTGCCGCGAAACATGGCTATAACTTCACCCCGCTGATTAGTGACCTGCATATCGTAAATGCCGTGCCGCCCCGTCAGCGTTTGCTCCACACCCACACAGGTCAACACATCGCCTAATTGCCCAGACTTTAAAAATTCAATCGAGCAGCCCGCGGCTACCGTCACTTTATTATGCGAATTGCAGGCGAAGGCAAATGTCGTATCCGCCAGCGTAAAGATAAAACCGCCATGACAAATCTGGTGGCCATTCAGGTGCAATGCTTTCACCTCCATGCGCACTACGGCGCGCCCCGGGCTGCATTCCACCAGTTGCATGCCCATTGTGTCTTTGCTGGCCGCGTCCACTGCCCACATAGCTTGGCCCACCCGGCGCGCTAGGTCTGCAGCGCCATTATTTTTAATGGGGTCAGATGACATTTATCGTCCCTTGAAATCGGCAGGTCGCTTTTCTAGAAAAGCCATCACGCCTTCGATGTAATCATCCGTATTGCCCATGGCGCTTTGTGCATCGCGCTCGGCATCTAGTTGCTGGTCAATGGTGTGGGTGTGTGCATTGCGCAGTAAATGCCGTGTAGCTACCAAGGCCTTGGTGGGCATATGGGCTAACTTCTCAGCTAGCAAAAGTGCAGCAGCCAGCGCATCGTCAGCTACGTCCCAAATCATGCCAAAGTCTTTGGCTTGCGCCGCGCTAAGTTTGTCGCCTGTAAAGGCTAAACCAAGGGCGCGCGCCAATCCTACGCGCTGGGGCAGCAGCCACGAGCCGCCCGCGTCAGGGACTAGGCCGATTTTGCTGAACGCTTGAATAAAACTGGCGCTTGGTGCGGCGATGGCCATGTCGCAAGCCATCACCAGCGACGCACCTGCACCTGCGGCCACGCCGTTGACAGCGCATACGGTGGGCATGCGCAAGTTGGTGATGCGGCGGGCGGTGGGGTTGAACGCTTGGTCAATGATGGGGCCAGGGTTGGCGCGGTCTTTTAGGCCGGGGCCGGGGGCAAAGTCGAACTCGCTTAAATCAGCGCCTGCACAAAACGCGCGGCCTGCACCTGTAATGACGGCAGCACCTACGTGGGGGTTAGCCTCGGCTTGGTCTAGTGCAGCCCACAGGTCGTGGTGCATTTGGCGCGTAAAGCTGTTCAGCGCTGTGGGGCGGTTGAGCGTAATCAAGGCGGTCAGCGCGTTGCCATTGCCGCGCTCTTCGTACAGGACGGTGGGTTCTTTGGTGGTGTTCTCTGCCATGGCTTGTCTCCTGCTGCGCAATTTACCACTAATTTGTGATTACCTGACCGGTTGGACGGCGAATTTCTACTGTGCTTGCCCTGGCACTTGGTGTGCACATCTCCGCGGCTGTCCTCCGGCCTTCGGCCTCCCCCTTTATGCCGCTGCGCTGTGCACACCAAGCGCCAGGGCTGCGTAGTGAGAGGGTTGGGGTGCCAACGGTTGATTGCTGACCATGGTCGCAAGAGCTGGTCGGCGGTGTACTCAGCGTAGCGGCATAAAGGGGGAGTAGGCGGCCCTAGGCCGCCACGGAGGACAGCCGCGAAGCTGAGTACGCCGCCGGCCAGCTCCCGTACAAAACTGAATGCGCCGCTGGACCTGCGACACTGCAAAACTGAGCACGCTATCGACCTGCACAAGTACAAGACAAGGACAAGACAAGCTAAGATCGCAACTATGACCTACGAAAACATTCTCACCAAAACCGAAGGCCCAGCGGCCATCATTACCTTAAACCGCCCCAAACAGCTTAACGCGCTAAACGCTGGCCTGATGCAAGAGCTGGGCACGGCGCTAAAAGGCTATGACGCAGACTCCGAGATCGGCTGCATCATCATTACCGGCAGCGAAAAAGCTTTTGCTGCAGGCGCCGACATTGGCGCTATGGCCACCTACACCTTTGCTGTTGTGTACAAAAACGACTACATCACCCGCGACTGGGAGACCATTCGCAGCATTCGCAAACCCGTGATTGCTGCAGTAGCAGGCTTTGCACTGGGCGGTGGCTGCGAGCTGGCGATGATGTGCGACTTTATTATTGCGGCGGATAACGCCAAGTTTGGCCAGCCCGAGATCAAGCTGGGCATTATTCCCGGGGCAGGCGGCACCCAGCGCCTGCCGCGTGCCGTGGGCAAAGCCAAGGCCATGGACATGGCTTTGACAGGCCGCATGATGGACGCCACCGAGGCCGAGCGCGCAGGCCTAGTCAGCCGTGTAGTGCCGCTAGACAAGCTGATGGAAGAAGCATTAGGCGCTGCGGTGATGATTGCCGACTATTCGCAAATTGCCGTGATGGCGGCCAAAGAATCGGTCAACCGCGCCTTTGAGGGTACGTTGGCCGACGGCATTATGTTTGAGCGGCGCATGTTCCATGCGCTGTTTGCCACGGCAGACCAAAAAGAAGGCATGGACGCGTTTGTAAACAAGCGCAAGGCGCAGTTTAAGCATGCCTAAGAAAATGCGCTAAAATAATGGCCTGTTGGTGGTATAGCTCAGTTGGTTAGAGCGCAGCATTCATAATGCTGAAGTCGGTGGTTCAAATCCACCTACCACCACCATCTAATTTCAGTATTTGCATAGCAACTTTGCCACAGTGCAAGTTGACAGATCTAGCACTGTGCCCCACAGTGCTTTTTTATGCCCTTTTATTCACCCACAGCCTCTGGATGTACACCATGAACCGCTGCCTAGTATTTACCCAAACTTTAGCCAGCCTGGCCAATCCAAAGCCGTCACTGCGCTGGCTTGCCGTGACCATAGCTTTCGCCATGCCACTGGCGGCGCATGCGCAATCTAGCAACGCTGCACCCGGTCCAGATGTGCCCCCAGCAGCAGGCGAATTTGTGGGCCGCCAGTTCCCGGCCAATGTGCTGCGTGGCACGCTGGAAGTATTGCAAGGTTCAGAAATTTTGCTGGACTACAAACCAGCGCGCTTGTCGCCGGGTGGGCGCATTCGCGGTATCAACAATACGCTGGTGCTGCCCGCCAGCTTAATAGGGATGCAGTACACAGTTAACTTTACCCGCGACCTGTACGGCAATGTTCACCAAGTATGGCTGCTGACCAACCTAGAAGCAGATCAAAAAATAAAAACTGCCACGCCAGAGCGTAACTTTAGCTTTGGGTACGAGGACACAGGCAAGGTAGACGACGGCAAAACACCGTTTAACCAGTTGCCTAAATACAAGCAATAGGCTGCCAGCTTTAACTGCAAACCACGCAGTCAAGGCTTTGAACCCCGCCCTGTCTGATGCGTAAGCCCCAATAGTAATCGTACAGGCCCACTATTTATAGTGTTTTAGGCATTCTAGGGCGTAGAACCTGCTCAAGCAGCTATTTAATTTATAGCATTTAGTGAACCATCATCATGTCTAAAAAAGTCTTCATCAAAACCTTTGGCTGCCAAATGAACGAGTACGACTCGGACAAAATGACCGACGTATTGCACGCCGCAGAAGGTTACGAAAAAACCACTAATGTGGAAGAAGCCGACCTCATTTTGTTTAACACCTGCTCGGTGCGCGAGAAAGCGCAAGAAAAAGTCTTTAGCGACCTAGGCCGCGTTAAACACTTAAAGAAAAAGGGCGTCAAAATTGGCGTAGGTGGCTGCGTAGCCAGCCAAGAGGGTGCCGCCATCATCGCCCGCGCGCCGTATGTTGACGTGGTATTTGGCCCGCAAACCCTGCACCGCCTGCCCGAGCTATTGGCCAAACGCGACAAAGAAAAGCGCCCGCAGGTCGACATCAGCTTCCCAGAGATTGAAAAATTCGACAACATGCCGCTGGCCCGTGTAGAAGGTGCCAGCGCGTATGTGAGCATCATGGAAGGCTGTAGCAAATATTGCAGCTACTGCGTGGTGCCCTACACACGTGGCGAAGAAGTGAACCGCCCGCTAGAAGACGTGCTGGTCGAAGTGGCTGGTTTGGTAGACCAAGGCGTGAAAGAAATCAGCCTGCTAGGCCAAAACGTCAACGCCTACCGTGGAATCATGGGCAATACCGCAGAAATTTGCGATTTTGCAACCCTCATCGAATACGTCGCCGACATCCCCGGCATCGAGCGCATCCGCTACACCACCAGCCACCCCAACGAATTTACCCAAGCCCTGATCGACGTGTACGACAAAGTACCCCAGCTGGTGAACCACTTGCACCTGCCCGTGCAACACGGCAGCGACAAAATATTAGCCGCCATGAAGCGCGGCTACACGTCACTAGAATACAAAAGCACCATCCGCAAACTGCGCGCCATCCGCCCCGGCATGCGCATGAGCAGCGACTTTATTGTCGGCTTCCCAGGTGAGACCGAAGACGACTTCAACAAAATGATGAAGCTGATTGATGACGTAGGCTACGACAACAGCTTTAGCTTTATCTACAGCCCCAGGCCCGGCACGCCCGCAGCCAACCTGCACGACGACACACCACACGATGTCAAACTAAAACGCCTACAACACCTGCAAAAAGTCATCGACGACAGCACCGACCGCATCAGCAACTCTCTGGTGGGCACAACCACCCGCATTTTGGTAGAAGGCAAATCCCGCCGTTCATCAGACTCCGTGCCCGAGCTAATGGGCCGCACCGAATGCAACCGCGTAGTCAACTTCCCCGCCAGCCCGCAAGCCCTGCGCATGGTAGGGCAGATGATGGATATTGAAGTGACGGAGAGGTTGGGGTATTCGCTGCGGGGGCGGGTGCCGATGGCATCAGAAGTGCCATTAATTTGAATGTTATAGCAAATGATCTAAGTAGATATATTATTGTCCCCTCCACTACGATACAGACTATCCTTGCTGGCTACGATAAAGGCCAGCACTGCACTGATTACAAACGTGCAAGCGTCGGTTATCTGATTCTTTTCCGAATCCAATGTTTCTTATAGATTGATTACCACAAGCCTCACATTTAATGTTATTCATCGTCGAACGATCAATTTCACGTGAAAGGCAATACTCTTCAAATGTTGGCCAAACTATCCAGTCGTCGTATAGTTTGGCGCGCGACACAAAGTAAGGCGTCGCGCAAAACCATGCAAAACCTGCTGGCAACACAAACATCCACATTCGCTTAAAAAATTCCTGCACCCCATGGAGCCAGCCCGCCTTGTAAAGAATCTGATCTAAACACACTATCAGTATACAAACTGCAAAGAAATACCAAAACCATTTCGCCACTCGCCAGTATGTTTTCGGTGCCTTATACACATAGTATGCATGCCAAAATATTGCTAATACCGCAGCTATTGCCGCGTAAAGGCTATTGCGACCCATTCGATCAGCCTCGATCCTGGACATAAACATGTAATTAATTCCTTAGCATCTGTTGTAACTATTTGTTTAATTATATGGCGATTGACCAACGAACGTTGGTAATTACGCAAAACGGCGAAGCGGCGGCTGAGATGCAAGACGTGATCTCATTCGAAAAGAACCATGAGATGATGGCTTTGCTGAAAATCTTGGCACTGGGCAATTCGCAGATTAAAAACGGACAGGTGACATCGGCTGCAAAAGCATTTGTGCAGATACGTCGTGGTGACATGGCGGTTACATGAAGCGTGTGTATTGTCTTGCTGTCGAACGACGCCGTATGCAAACGCTTTTGACTCAGCGTTTAATCAGAGCCTGAAATACCACGACCTATTAAAAATAGCGTGCCTTGAAACTACTACATCGAACAGGGTGAGCGGTGTGAGCGTATCGATGAAAAAATTGTAGCGAGGCGCGGCTAGCCATATTTGGACATTTACAAATCTAAGTCGCGTGTTCGCGGAAATTTTTTTGCAGCGATATGTCACGCCGCCCGTCCAAGGTAAACAACGACACCATGCCTTGCCAAGGGGGAGTTCAAACGTCAATCACTATAAAGTTAATAGCTGCTTGAGCAGTATTTACGTGGGTTAGACAGCTAAATGCCACTTATTTTAGGCTTTCCAGACGATTTTTAGGCTATTCCGACTCAGACAGCAAAGCAATCACAAAGCACGTATCTGCCGCTAGCGTTTGCCACTGCAATGCTTGTCCTATTAATAACAGCTGCGCTGCCCACTGTGCAGTAGCTTTGAGCGATGCAGACGGCGTGTCGCGTAGCAAGATAAAGCGCATTTTTTTGCCGTCGCGCAACAGGGTGATCTCAGCTTGCAGCCAATGTGATGGCAGGCAAGGCACAAAGCTTAGTTCTTGCGCACTTAGCCGCAACCCAAAAATAGACTCAATAGCAGCGCGGTGCATCCAGGCAGCAGACCCGGTGTACCAGCTCCAGCCGCCGCGGCCCACATAAGGCGCGTGGGTGTACACGTCGCCCGCCATCACATACGGCTCAATACCGTAGACAGCGCCGTGGGTAGGGTGTGCTGCGCGGTGCGCGGGGCTTAGATAGGTAAAGTAGCGGTAGGCTAGGTCGGTTGATCCACCATTGCCTAGCTTATTGGCACGGGTGGCAAACTCGGCCTGCGCCATCAGCGCCCACACAGCGCCGTGGGAATATTGGCCACCGTTTTCGCGCACACCCGGCGGGTAGGCTTGTATGTAGCCTGCGCTGGGTACGCTGTGGGCCAGCGGAGGGTCTAGCAGTTTAATCAAACCAGCTTCGTGGTTCACTAGGCTGTTTTCAACCGCTTCTAGCGCTATGCGCTGCAGTGCATGGGGCGCTGCGTTAGACAATACCGCCCACGCTTGGGCGATCAAGTCGATGCGTGCCTCAGAGTTTGTGTGCGAGCCGAGCGGCTGGCCGTCGTCAAAAAATGCACGCTTAAACCATTGGCCATCCCATGCGTCAACCATCAGTGCTGTTTGCCAACCTAGCGAAGCTTCTTCCCAGCGCGCGGCGCGCGCGGTGTCGCCGCGCTGTCTAGCAACGGGTGCGTACTGTGCCACCTGCTGGCATAAAAACCAAGCCAGCCAAACTGATTCGCCGCGGCCAAGGTGGCCCACGCGGTTCATGCCGTCGTTCCAGTCGCCGCTGCCCATCAGGGGCAGGCCATGCACACCCACGCGCAGGCTATGGTCTATGGCCAGTGCACCGTGCTCGTACACTGACGCTGTGCGGCTGCTAACCGTGGGCGTGGTGTAGGCGTCCTCGGCACCTTCGGGGATAGGCCCAGCCTCGATAAAAGGCACCTCTTGGTCCCACAGGGTTGTATCGCCCGTAGCATGCACGTAATGGTGGCAGGCATGCGGCAGCCACAGTAAATCGTCCGAAAAATGGGTGCGTACACCTGCACCTGTGGGTGCGTGCCACCAATGCTGCACATCGCCTTGGGCAAACTGGCGTGAGGCCCCCAGCACAATTTGTGCACGCAGCATGTGGGGTGCCGCCCAAGCCAGCGCCATGGCGTCTTGCAATTGGTCGCGGTACCCGGTAGCGCCACCTGCTTGGTAAAAACCTGCTTTGGCCCACATACGGCAAGCAACGGTTTGGTACAGCAGCCAGCGGTTAACCATCGCATCAAACAGTGGATCGGGTGTTTTAACCATGGTGGCGGCCAGCAACTTGTCCCAGCTGCTGCGTACTTGGTCTAAGCGGTGGTCTGCGCTTGGTTGGGCGGCTTGTGCCGCCAGCTGCTGTGCAGCATGCAGGGTGCTGGCGTGGCCTAGTAAAAATACGCGTTCAGTTGACGTGCCAGCCGCTAATTCAAAACGTACCGACAGCGCTGCGCAGGGGTCTAGCCCACTACCTGCATTTTGCCCAAAATGGTCGGGTACTACCAAGCGCCCGCGCGCATCAAAGCATTCGCGCCGGTCGCAGGTCCAGTCGTCCACATCACCTAAATGGCCTGCCATGGCAAGAAAAGCCGTGCCTGCGCCAAACCCCCCCGACATTTCACGCTGTGTGCACAGCAAGGCTGTTACCGCAGCGGGCGCCATGCCTGGCTGAAACAGCGCGGTGTGCACCGTGCGGCGGTCGCTGCGCTGGGCACCCATCATCCATTCCACCATGCCAATTAGCCGCAGATGCAGATTTTTCCGGCCTCTGTTGGTCAGCTGTATTTGAATATGTTTTACCGAGCTTTGGGCATCTACACACCATGTGGCTGTAATGTCTATGTCGCCCCGCTGATGGGTAATGGCGGTGTAGCCTTGGCCGTGTTTTACTTGGTACAGTGAGCGCTGGTGCGCATGGTTGTCACCCCAAGCTGACGGCGCTACGCTCCAGACATCCATAGTTTTGCAGTCTTGCACCAAAAACCATTCGGATGGGGTGTCGCACACGGTGTCGTTAGACCACGCTGTGAGCTGGTTTAAGCGGCTGTTGCCTGCCCACGTGTAGCCGCCGCCAGACTCGGATATGTGCGCACCAAAATCGGGGTTAGCTAGCACGTTGATCCACGGTTTAGCAGGACGCAGCTGCGCGTTGACATCAAATGTATAGTCGCCCGTTGCAGCATCAAAAGCACCCGCAGTGGCGGCAACGGGCCCTGTGCTGGTATGGGCCATCGCCACGGGCGTGGTAGACACAGCGTGCCGGTCTTCAAACGCTTGTTCGTGCAGCTCGCACAACTCTTTAACGTGCAGTGTCAGTGGCCTGCCATCAGCGTGCAGCCACACCCGCGCTAGGCTGCGCAGCGTGCTCATTTCACTGCCGGTGAGCTCTTCTACCCTTACAACATGAAAACCCATGGCCGCGCCGTGCGGGTTGGCGGGAGAGCCCATGTCAGCTGTAAAGCGTTCTTGCAACGCAGAAATTTCATGCTGCAAACTTCTTAAATACGAAGCTGGCTCAGCGTTAATCACCACCATGTCGCACGCTACGCCAGCCCAAGACCATATACGCAGCGCTTGCACCATTGAGCGCAATAAGCCCACGCCCTGCAAAACGCTTGCGTGCACCACAATGATAGGGCGATCGCCAGATATACCAAAGTGCCACAGCACTCTGCGGTCGCAGCTGTCGTCTAATGCGTCATGCTTTAAAGACAGTTTAGCTTGAGGTTGGGTCAGGCTGAGCTGCAGCGTAGTGGTAAGCAGCTGAATGGCGGCAAAATTGTCGGTGTTAACACCCAGCGCGCGATTGCGGATGCCTGCCAGCGTGGCCGACATTAAGGAGGCGCGCTGCACATGGTTATGCAAACGGTATTTATCTATTACTGCGTGCAAAGTAGCGTGGTTGTCGCACGCAGCCGTGGCAAAAGTTAATTTGGCTTTGGCGCCGGGAGCAATACGTAGCTTGACTGCTAAAACACTGACCGGGTCTAGGCCCGTATCGCAAGCGTTATTAGGCGCGGGGCTAGCAGGTCTGGTGGCACTGGTAGACGCACTGACACTGGCCACCGGATTGCTCGCCGTGTGATTACGCCCCACCCACTGCTGGCGGTCGGTTTGGCAGCGCACAGCAGTCACCTGGCGGTCTGTGACGGCTAAAAAATGTGCCGCAAATAATCCCTGCTCGGTTGCAAGGCGCGCTCTGCGTTCGAAAACCAATGCTTGGTTTTCGCTGTGCCATTGTGCGCGCACAAACAAATTTCCAAATGCGGGGTGAGCCTCATCTGCACGCGCATCAGACAAAGTCACCTCGAATGTCGACAATAGTTCTATTTCTATGGTTTGGTCACTCTCGTTCCTAATTTCGACTTTGCGCAGCTCAATATCATCTTCCGGGCTGACCCAAACGGTGGTGTGGATCTGAAGTTTGGGCCATACCGCGTCAAAGCAGACTCGGTCAGCATGGTAAATGCTGCTGTAATGCGCTGCAGGATCTGGCGCGGGGTGCTGGGTGATGGACACCGCTTTGGGTTGCTGGTCCCAGCGGACGTAAAAAAAGCTTCCATAGGCGTCGCGCAATGCGTCGTCTCGCCAGCGATTGATATTAACGGACCCCCATTTGCTGTAGCCCGCGCCGTTAGCACGCAAGCTGACGCTGTAGCGCCCGTTAGACAAAATATGGGTGGGCTCCAGGACTGTGCTGCTAGGCACCACATCACGCAAGAATCCTGGTGCATGCTGCTCTAGTGCCTGCGAGCCTAAATCGGGCAGCTGTAGCGCCAGCACTGAGACTTCACGCGGGGGTCTTTCATGCAATAAAGATGCGACGGCTTCGATGCGTGGGTTTGCCATGGCCCAACAGCGAGGTGTGCCGTCTAGCAGCACATTGGCAATGGCTACTATGCTCATGGCTTGATGGTGCGCCATAAATGTTTCTACGCTAACAAAGCCAGTGGGTTGCGTTTGTCGCGCAGCGGTATAGTCAAGCGCCTCAATAAATCCGTAGCGGCCGCGGGCACGCAAAGTGTCAAGCCGTAGAAAATTGGTGATGGCGAAATGCGGTGATATTTGTACTGCTAGTGCTGTAGCGTAAGGTGCTATCACCAGTTCATCAGGAGGCGTACGACGCAACGCTAGTCTGGGTACACCTTGCGGTGCGTATTGGTAAGCCAAGGTATGGTCTTGCGCAGCATAGGCCGACTCTGATATGCCCCAAGGTACGCCATGTGCGGCACCAAATGTGACTTGTTCACGCAGTGCTGCTGTACACGCTTGGCTCAAGATGCTACCCTGTGGTTCATCTAGTACCAACGATGGCATGGAGTATTCAAACATCGAACCCGACCAAGAACGCAGACCGGTGCCTGTACCTACCGCGTACGATGGCCTGGCTAATGCAGCCCAATGGGCTACGGGCACATCGCCTTTGGCAATCGCCAACAAGCTAGTTAGCCGTGACTCTGAGGCCAGCAGATCGTAGTAACTCTCATCAAGTTGTTGTTCTGCCAGTCTGTAACCGATATGAAATAGTTTTCGCTTGCGGTGGTACAAAAAGCTGTAATCAGGCCGCCATGCTAATTGTTCAAATTTTTCTGCCAATGCTAAAATTTGTGCATTGAGGTCTTTACTGGATGCTGCTCGCAGTGAGACGTCTGCACTGTACAAAGCGTTGTCTGCAGCGTGTGATAGCAAGGTGTGCCTATGGTCTTGTAGGCACCATTTAAGCTCGTCACGTTGTGCAGGTGACAAGCTACTTCTTTTAAAAAGCAATCGCCGAATTCTGTCTTGTGATGTTCGGATACCGAACTGTTTGAAATCGTTTTTATGCTCTAGATGGGCGATGGATTGACAGGCTTGCGCCACTGCCAAAAGATGGCCGCTGCAGTTTCCACTGTCCACCGTAGACACATACAGCGGAAGTAAAGGTACAAGTGTTTGCGTGTCGTACCAGTTGTAAAAGTGGCCGCGGTGAGTGTCTAGTTTCGCCAGTGTTTTGTAGGTAGCTTCTAGCCGCGCAACAGTATCTTGTATTCCTATCCAGCCGAATTGCCTGGCGCTCATTACGCTTAATAAGTACAGTCCAATGTTGGTAGGCGAGGTGCGGTGGGCTACTATGTCGTGCGGGCTGATTTGCAGATTGTCCGGGGGTAAATAATTGTCCGACGCCACCACGCAACGCTCAAAAAATCGCCATGTGCCACGTGCAATATCTTGCAGGTAGGCGCGTTGTGTTGCAGGCAAATGTACGGGTGCATTAAAAGAGTTTTGTCGGCTGACAAGCCATGTCCATACAGGTGATGCGGCCCATATTAAGCACAACATAATAATGACTAAAATATGAGGCGTTTGCTTTGTGTAAGCAGTTAACGGCAATCCCAGCACTGTAGCTAGAACTACCAAGGCTGCAAACGGTATTCCCCAGTGCTGTTTGACAAGATCTAACAATTTGGTTTTGGCACCAGCTTGGGCAGCATCTGCGGTAGTCCACTCTAATAATTTGCGCCGACTCACGACGGTTCTGTAGACAGCGCGGACTATTGCATCTACAGACCGAAGAGAATGCTCTAAAAGTTGTGCTAAATGCCAAGTCCCACCCAAAACAGCGCGTAATAAATCAAGCGCAGCTTGTCGGTAAAAGTGTAGCTTGGCCACGTCATCACGGCTGGGAGAAAACCCGGCCAATGCACCCATCATGGGCCCGGCAGTAAAAGCCGCAGCTACTAATAGCAGCGCGGCCCAAGGTGACAGCCCCACTGCACTAAAGGTTAATAAAATGAGCAGCAACGATGCTGGTGCGACTAACGAACGCCGCAAATTATCAAAAATCTTCCATTGATTAACGCCTTTAAGTGGATAGCGTTTTGGGTTTAGCAGCAGCGGCAATAGCTGCCAGTCGCCACGCGTCCAACGGTGTACGCGCGAGGCTGCTACATCTGAGTGGAAAGGGGCGTCCTCAATGACCGTAATGTCGGTGACGGCTGCGCAACGCGCTATGGCACCCTCAATTAAGTCATGGCTTAGTACTTGTTCTGCGGGCAGGCGGTTTGACAGCAATGTGTGCATGGTGTGTACATGCAGTAGTCCTTTACCCGTAAAGGTGCCTTCAGAAAAAATATCTTGGTAAACCTCTGATGCGGCAGAACTGTAAGGGTCAATACCGCATTGGCCTGCAAACAACCAATGAAATAACGTAGCTTCTCGGCGTGCAGGAAGAGGTGTTGATATGCGGGGCTGCAGGATGCCGTAACCTGACAACAAACCGCGGCCGTCAGGGCATAGACGAGGCTGGTTGCTGGGATGGGCAGCAACACCTATTAATTCGCGTAGTCGCCCGGGTGGTAGTTGTGTGTCACTGTCAAGAGTTACAACGTACTGCGTTGCGCTTGCTAGACTGGACTCTTGACCTAAATCTACAAATGCATTGTGCGCACCACCCGCTAGCTGGACAATGAGTTGCTCTAGCTTGCCACGTTTGCGTTCCCAGCCAATCCAGCGCTGCTCTGAATGGCTCCAAACGCGCGCGCGATGTAAGATTATAAAACGCGGCCAAGGGCTGGATTCTTGGGGGTAGCGGGCGTTAAGCTGACGTACTAGCTGTTGCGCACCAGCTAGTGTAGAGCTGTCAGACGCCATACGTTTAGTATCCGAATCAACCCAATCGGTGAGCATAGCAAACTGGACATGCTCTTCCTGGTTGGCGAGATAGTGCAGCAAAAGTCTGTGGGCAAGTTTGTGTGCTGATTGTGCATTGGTCAGCAGTGCGGGTACCACGACGATAGTGCGGTGTTCAGCAGGTACGCCGCTGGCTAACGCAAAACGCGGCAAATGCTCAGGCGTAGCAGACTCGCTGATCAACCGATTAACAACAGCAACTACCGTTTCGGAGGCCGGTAGCAACATTAACAGGCCGGCTAACCAATAAAGCCACGAAGGTATGTGGCTTGCGTGCACTAGCGCCTTCTGGCTGGGTAGAGCCCAAAATACCAACGCGAGTGTGCAGACCAACAATACACATAAATAGACCGGCAGCCTCAGACGTGTGTGCCGTGACAGCCAAGACGCTAGCGGAGAAATTTTGATACCCAATGCTTTGGCCAAAGTAGGCCAACCCGCACCTTTTAACCAATAAGAGGCTGTGCAGTTCAGGCTAGTTTGGGCGGGCGCTGATTGCATTTGCGCTACCAAGGCGCGTGCTACTGTCAACTCGCTTAAACCACTTCGCTTTGCTAAAACTTCAATTGCATGCAAGGTTTTATCGCGCGTGGCATTGTGCTCTGCTTCAAATACGGCGGATGTCAACAGCAAGCGCACTAAATCACTGGTTCGGGAAACTATGCTTAACCAGTCAGCGTTATTGATGGCGCGTAGTGATTTGACAGCATTGCTCACGGTCAAATTATTGGCTGCTTGGTCTGCACTCTGTAGCATTTGATAGGCTGCCAAATCTGGCATCCCACGCTGCACCCATTGATAGCAGCTGGCCAGAAAAGTCGGATCACCTGCTTTTTTGTAGTCTTGCAATCGTTGCGCCATCTGAGCTACAAAAACTTGCCCCACACCGCGCAGGTTAAGCAAATCTAGCAACTCGTTTAATGAGTCAATGGTCATGGACTCTAGGTGGTCACAACACAGGTTTGCGATTTCTCTAGCTGCTTTGTGCGTTGCAACGCGTTCTGCCACACGGCGCAAATTTTCTACCAGCACGACGCGCAGTGTCGTGGGCAATGCCCATATTTCACTCAGATTAATTTCTCGAGTTTCTTGATAGGCGGTTAAAAATCGTACAAGCAACTCTTCGTTAAATGCGCCATCTGTGTGCGCCACGTAGGCCCAAGCTATACCGTAGATGCGCGGCAGACCCGCTAGCGGCTCATCCACCAAAACAGGCAGGCTCTTAAAATAACTGCGTGGCAGCCCCTCATGAATTTCTTTGAGCTGGGCTTCAATAAGATGAAAGTTGTCAAGCAGCCACTCGGCAGCCGGGCTGATGTCATAGCCCGTACTGGCCTGTAGTCCTATGTAATGGTGAGTCTCATACAAGACATCTACATTGCTTTTTAATCGGGGGAAAAATGTGGCGGTTTGCGGCGTACCGGCAGCAGCGCGATGTGTTTCTCCCAAGCTACGACCATGCTGCGCAAATCTTTCTAGGCCAAATATTTCTGCGCGGATGGGAGGTTCTACTAAACCTCGTCCAGCATCTAATATTTGATCCAATACTTTGGAGGCATGCGGGACTAACTCAATAATTCCTCGGTGCTTCATCCTTACATCACAAAGGAACTTATTCCAATCACTGCAGTGGCAAGCACTAAAGTAGTGACGAAGCGAGCCTTGATATGCCCATCGATAACCTCAGCCACACAGCGTGCAGCGAAGAATTTGCCGTGCAACCCTTTGCAAGATGATAGGTGCTTGCCCAAAGACGCCAGCTCTCCAGAAGATGTGTCAGCCGTATCACCGAAAGACGATGTGCTCCAAGACGAAATATTCATAGGATGGGTTTGCATCGGGACCTCCAGAATGCGGTAAAAAAGTGGATTAAATTGCCTTGGTAGCTGCGCTGTACAGAGCGTGTAGCTTTGTTACAAGACTAAGCAATATTAGTTTGCTTGCATGGGTTTGTATGTCAGACAAAACGCTGCTTAGCGTAGGACAAATCCCGGATTCATTTGCTAATATTATTTTGAAGACTAGCGTTGGAATGCAGCCGTATAACTGCGTAATGCTATGCTCCTGCTAGGGAGCAGGCACGTATAAATTTTTGAAACGCAGTAATGCGTTTTGATAAGCTGCGGCACCCACATCCTGCAGGTTACTGTGGGCACCCCCTTGGATGCTGACCCATTGTTTAGGCGCATTGGCTGCGTCAAACAATTTTTGGCCTAGTGCTATGGGAACGGTGGTATCTTGCGTACCGTGTAACATTAAAAGCGGGGCTCGTATTTTGGCTACTTTTTCGATGGAAGCAAAGCGTTCGTTATTAAAGGCCGCTACTAATCTTCCCAGCCAACTAGCTTCGCTGGCTACATCAGGAAAGCTGGTGAGCGCCGATTCCAAAATAATGGCACCGAAGTCGCCCGGTGCTTTAAGTCGGCTAGCGATTTCTACCGCTACTCCGCTGCCCATGGAGTGGCCGTACAGAATGCGTTGACTGGCAACCGGCTGGCGACGGCGCAATTCCTCAAACCCTAAAAGCGCATCTTGCACAATGGTTTGCTCTGATGGCACGATTACGCTGCTGCGGCCCCATCCTCGGTATTCCACAGCTAGTACGGCAAAGCCTGCTTGGCGCAGCGCGTTGATTTTGGGTAGATTTTGGTACAAGTTGCGAAATGTACCGTGGTAGTAAAGCAAAGTGGGGGCTTGCGCGTCTGGGTGTGGTAGCCACCACATTTCGATTTGTTCGGTAGCTTGGGCGGTTGCAGAAGTATTAACGCTGCGCTCTTGCAGCGCTGGTAAGGGAACATTAACAAAATAACGCTCGTCGCCCAAGCGCAAGCCCACAAAATCAGTAGGTACACCGGGGGTGGGGCGGTAGATGATGTTGCGTTGTTTAGTATCTAACCAAACGCAGCCGCTACTCAGTATAGCTAGCTGGATGGCCGCCAAAAAGACCACACAGCGCAGCTGCCAACGCGAGCGTGGCAGGCGGCTCTTGAGAGGCCTAACAGCGGTTAAACTTGTAACCCTTGGAATTAACCAACTGAGAACGTATAGCATGAAGACATTGATTCGCATAGCTTGTGGCTTGATTGTGGCCTATTTTGTAGGCGCGGCGGCGGCGCAGACGGCGACGCCAGAAGTCCAAACCGTGATGCCAGAAGCAGACAAGAGCCCGTTTAAATACACCTTGATGCTGAGCGCTTACACCTACCATTTCAACCCTAAGCCTACACACAAGCGCGTTTGGTTGGCGGGAGTAGAGCGCGAACACCCCAACGCAAAATTAGATGGGGTAGTACTTTTTACTAATTCCTTTGGCCAGCCCAGTATTTACGTTTATCCTTTTGGTGGGGTATACAAATCAATTTTCGGGATAGACAAGCTCTCGTTCAAATGGACAGGCGGCTTGATCTATGGCTACAAAGGTGAATATAAAGATGAAATTGCTAACTACAAAGGCATTGCACCAGCGATTGTTCCAGCCTTAACCTATGAGTTCAAAGATGGCTGGTCTGCACAAGTTAATTTGCTGGGAGCTGCAGCCGCGCAATTTCAACTCAATGTACCGCTGAACTAAAAACTGCTGCGCAATGCACAGGGCTATGCACTAGGTTGCTGTAGCTGCAGGTTAGTTTTAAGCTAGCGCTATTTTGCTCTTAATTCAATAGCTGCTTGAGCAGGATATACGGCTTAAAACGGCATTTTAGGCATGCCGCCGCCCATACCCTTCATGGCACCCATCTGCTTCATCATCTTCATCATTCCGCCGCCTTTCATTTTTTTCATCATGCCTTGCATTTGCTCAAATTCTTTGAGTAAACGATTCACATCTTGCACCTGCACGCCCGCACCGGTAGCAATGCGGCGCTTGCGGGTGGCTTTGATCAGGTCGGGGTGACGACGCTCTTTAGGGGTCATGCTTTGAATAATGCCCTCTTTGCGGCGAATGTCCTTTTCGGCGCGCTGCATGTCCAGTTCGGTGGTTTTGGCAGCCATTTGCGTGGGTAATTTGTCCAGCATGCTGGATAGGCCTCCCATTTGCTTCATTTGCTGCAATTGACCTAAAAAGTCGCTTAAATCGAAGCCTGCGCCACTTTTGATCTTGGCGGCCATCTTTTGTGCGGCCTCCATATCTACGCCTGCAGTGACTTGTTCGACCAGCGCTACGATGTCGCCCATGCCTAGAATGCGGCTGGCAAAACGCTCAGCGTCAAACACTTCTAACCCGTCTATCTTTTCGCTGATACCAGCAAATTTAATGGGAACACCCGTAATTTGCTTGACTGACAGCGCAGCACCGCCACGCGAGTCGCCATCGGTTTTGGTCAGGATAATGCCGGTGAGTGGTAGCGCATCTTTAAAGGCCTTGGCTGTATTGACCGCATCTTGGCCTTGCATAGCGTCCACCACGAATAATGTCTCTATCGGGTTGACTGCGGCATGCAGGTCTTTGATTTCTTGCATCAGTGCTGTGTCAATCGCCAAGCGGCCTGCGGTGTCGACCAGCAGCACATCAAAGTAGTGTTTGCGCGCGTAATCTAGAGCGGCTCGGGCGATGTCAACGGGTTTTTGATCGGGCGTGCTGGGGAACCATTCTGCGCCAGCTTGGGCGGTAACGGTTTTTAATTGCTCGATGGCAGCAGGGCGGTACACGTCGCCCGACACGGTAAGCACTTTTTTCTTGCGCTTAATAATCAAGTGTTTGGCTAGTTTGGCAGTAGTGGTGGTCTTACCGGCCCCTTGCAGTCCAGCCATCAAAATAACGGCGGGCGGCTGGGCGGCCAGGTTAATGTCAGCTACGTAGCGGCTTAACCCGTCAGGCGAGGTTAAATCGCCCATCGTGGCCGTTAGTTCACGTTGCACCACGCCTACCAAAGCTTGGCCAGGCTTGAGTGAGCCTACTACTTCTTGGCCCAGCGCTTTGTCTTTCACCCGCGCAATGAAGTCGCGCACCACGGGCAACGCCACATCGGCTTCTAACAGCGCCATGCGCACCTCGCGCAGCATGTCTTGTACGTTAGATTCTGTAATCCGCGCTTGACCGCTGATAGTTTTAACAAGGCGCGAGAGTTTGTCGGTAAGAGCGGAGGCCATGGGTATAGTCTGGAAAAAGGGGTAAAGCCAAGGGTGCCCAAAGCGTCAAGCCCCGGGTACACTTAAAGTATGATTTTATCTGTTGCGTCACTGTGGGGCTGGGCTCTGGGCATTTTGGCCGTTGCGGCTTATGCTGCGCCCGTTTTGGCGCGCACCATGGCCGCGCAAGGCGTGCGTGCGTCGCTACTGGCTGCGTGGCTGTTACACGGTGCTTTGCTGATTTTAGGCTTGCTAGGTTGGCAAACCGGTGGTGCGCGATTTGGTTTTGGCCCCGCCGTGTCGATGACTGCTTGGCTGGTACTGACCGTGTACGCCTTGGAAAGCCGCTTGTATCCCCAGTTGCAGTCGCGCAAGGCGTTTGCTTTACTGGGCGCGCTGGCGGTAGTTATGGGATTGGTGTTTCCGGGCAGTACGCTACAGTCCACAGCGTCGGTATGGTTGCCGTTGCATTGGGCGCTGGGTATCGCCTCCTATGGTTTGTTTGCAGCGGCGGTAGTACATGCATGGTTGATGACGCGGTCTGAGGCGCAAATACGTTTAGGCGCCGCAGGCGATGCTAGCCAAGCGGGCGTGCCGTTAATGATGTTAGAGCGGCTGATGTTCGCTTTTGTAATGGCCGGTTTTGTCTTGCTCAGTGGCACATTGCTGGTCGGCTGGCTGTTTAGCGAATCACTTTATGGCCAAGGGGTTGCCTGGAAGTGGAACCATAAAACTATTTTTTCTGTATTGTCTTGGCTTACTTTTGCCCTGCTACTATGGGGCCGCTGGCAATGGGGATGGCGCGGTAAGCGTGCCGTACGTGTGCTGTATACGGGGGCCGGTTTGTTGCTGCTGGCCTACGTAGGATCGCGCTTCGTGCTGGAGATGATTTTGCACCGTACCCCATGAAATACCTCACAGTTTTTGCCGTACTTGCCATAGCGTTTTGGATTTGGCGCAGTAATCGTTTTAGTGTCGATAGCAAGCGGTCGTCTGCTAAGGCAAAAAGTGCGCCTTCAGACGCTGCGCCACAGCCCATGCTGCAATGCTCGGTGTGCGGCGTGCACCTTCCCGCCGCTGATGCGCTAGCAGGCAAGCAGGGCAGTTACTGCAGCAGTGCACACCTCAAACAGTTGGAGGGGTGATGCCTTTGTTATTACGGAACGCCGCGCCTGACGCAACGCTGTGGTCTATTGGCACAGACGAAGGTTTGTCGCGGCAATGGCGCGGTTTTATGGCGGCGCGTATATTGGTGGCTACTGTTTTGCTGCTGCTAATGGTGTTTATCCATACTATGGGCTCCGTGCCGCTAAGACGAGAGCTGATCTTGTGTGCTGCCTACTGGGTGCTCACGGTTGTAGTTTTATGGTTTGGCACACCGGAGCGAAACCCTCAGCGCTTTGACCCACAGTGGCTAGTGACTGTGGGTGCTGATGTCATTGTGTTTTCTGTGCTGCTGCATTGGCAAGTCAGCGGTATCAACTTCACACCCTTATTTGCGTTACCGGTGCTGCTTGCTGCTGTTCTGGGGCCTTTGTTATTGGCGTTAGGCACGGCAGCAACCGTTACCTTGGTATTGTTGGCCGACGCATGGTGGTTGTCATTAACCGGTACGGGCGATGCCACTACCCGCTATTTGCAGGCTGCGTTGACAGGGTTGGGATTATTCGTAGTAGCTTATCTAGCTAATCAGTTGGCTGTGCGTTTGGCTCGCCAAGAGCGGTTGGTTCAAAGCAGTTCCATGGCAGCACGTACCCAAATACAGGTCAATCAAATGGTGATCGATGGTCTGAGCGATGGTATTTTGGTAGTAGATGGCAGTGGTGTAGTGCGCACAGCTAACCCCGCCGCCCGTAAGATGCTAGGGTCTCTAGACGTTGCTGCTGATGCCCAGCCTTCAAAAGAAGTGACAAGTTACTCCAGCGATTTGGATAAAGCGCTGCCTAGTGCCCCATTTGTATTGGCATCGCATGCTGCATGGCAACCTTTGGCTGATGTGGCTTGGCTTACATTGCAGCAACTAAGTGCGCAACAAACCGAGGTGGCCATAGTAGACATTGCAGGCGCAGTGCGGCGATTGTCGGTGCGTACACAATCAGTAGCTGGTACGGGTGGTGCGAATGATGCACAAGCTTTGTGTGTGATGTTCCTAGAAGATCTACGCGAGCTGGAAGCACGCTTACGCACCGAAAAACTAGCTGCAATGGGCCGTATGTCTGCTGCAGTAGCCCATGAAATTCGAAATCCGTTGGCTGCTATTTCACAAGCTAACGCGTTATTAGCTGAAGAATTACAAGACCCGGCTCAGCAAAAGCTCACTAGCATGGTGCAGCACAACGCAAAAAGGTTGGCGCGTATAGTCGACGATGTGCTGGATATATCGCGTGTAACGCCAGCTCAGACGCAGGATGCATTTCTACCAGATGCAGAGCAAACTATTATCGCAATATGCCGCGACTGGGCAGCACAGCATGGCTGTGGTGAGCAGTTGATGTTGCCGTCAGCTCATGCGCAGCTGCGCAGCAGTACGGTGATGTTTGAAGAAGACCACCTGCGCCGCGTGCTGGTTAATTTTCTGGATAACGCACTGCGCTATGCAAGCAAAGATGCTGCGGCTATCCGAGTGTTGTTGCCGACACCGCAAATAGCAACTGGCAAAATGCGCTTGGCTGTATGGAGCGATTCGCCTCCGCTGGATGTGGGTGTTCAAAGACATTTATTTGAACCTTTTTTTAGTTCAGAGAGTCGCTCTAGCGGATTGGGGCTGTATATTTGCCGTGAGCTATGTGTGCGCCACGGCGCGTCGATTGGTTATCAGCGAACGGATCAACCTAGTGTGTCGGCGCAAACAGATTTTGCGCACAGCGTCATGTTGCCTTCGGGCAATGAATTTTTTGTGCAATTGAATCTGGCTTCGAGTATGCTGCCATTACAAGTTTCAGCCTTCTAGATAAACGTATGTCAGCCCCAGCAGAACACCCTAAAGTCCTTGTCATTGACGATGAACCCGATTTGCGTACGCTGTATGAGTTCAGCCTAGTGCGCGAAGGTTATGTAGTGCATACGGCAGATGGAGTCGAGCAGGCCTTGGAGGCATTGCGCGCAAGACGGTACGACGCAGTCATCACAGACATGCGCTTGCAAGATGGTTTAGGTTTGGATGTGCTGCGGTTTTTGACGCAAGCTCAGCGCAGCGAGCGCTGCATTGTTATCACTGCCTACGGGTCTGCAGAAAACGCAGTAGAGGCACTGAAATCTGGCGCATTCGATTATTTGACCAAACCGGTCGATCTTAAGCAATTTCGCAGCGCTGTAGCCCAAGCCGTACGTTCTTCAGGGGCAGGTGTGGCGATAGGTCCAGATACGACCAGCCAACCCACACCTGCCGCAATGCAAAGCGTTGATGCTCAAGATGAGTCTAAACCGAAGCCTCTAGTAGCGTCTTTGGATGAAACAACTTCAGTGCCCATTGCGCTCAAACGCATGGTGGGCGATTCTTTGGCTATGCAGGCTGTGCGGGACCGCGTAAATAAAGTGGCGCGTAGTATGGCCCCGATTTTGGTGCGCGGCGAGTCAGGTACGGGCAAAGAATTAGTGGCCCAAGCTGTGCACGCCTGCAGCCACCGCGCAACGGGGCCGTTTGTAGCGGTTAATTGTGGTGCCATACCAGAGCAATTGCTCGAGGCAGAATTTTTTGGTGCCCGCAAAGGCGCCTACACTGGTGCAACACAGGATCGCGAAGGCTACTTCCAGGCGGCTCATAACGGCACGTTGTTTTTAGACGAAATAGGCGATCTGCCGTTAGCGATGCAAGCTAAACTGTTACGCGCGATCCAAGAGCGTAGCGTGCGTGCACTGGGAGGCACGCAAGAAGAAGCCATCGACACCCGCATCGTAAGTGCCACGCACCATGATTTGGCTGCACTGGTCGCTAAGGGGTTGTTCCGGCAAGATTTGTACTACCGGCTTAACGTCATAGAAATTACCCTACCGGCATTGCGCGATAGGCGCCAAGATATTCCGCAACTTGCGCAGGCCTTGCTGGCGCGCATTGCTATAGAAACGGGTGTAGCGCAGCGCAGTGTCTCGCCCGCCATGATGCAGACCTTACAAACATGCGATTTACCCGGCAATGTGCGTGAGCTAGAAAATATTTTGCACCGGGCCTTGGCCTTGTCGGATGGAGATGAGCTGGAACTTGAAGCGCAAGATATGGTTTCAGCTGCAGCAACCCAAGTCAGCGAGACCACTGTTGCTTTGCCAGTTACACCAGCGCCTGAGTTGGTTGCTGCCGTGGTACCTAGCGATCTGCAATCACATTTGGACGTTCAGGAAAAAGCTATTTTGATGCAAGCGCTAGCTCAGTGCGGCTTTAACCGTACTGCTGCTGCTGCCCGCCTAGGTATTAGCCTGCGCCAAATTCGCTACCGAATGGTGCGTTTGGGCATCGATGCCCAAATTTCCGCACAAGACGGACCTAGCGAAACCTAAGCCTTATTGTTCTATGCCCAGCATATCTTTACCTGGCGGGAGCGACTGGAAAAAGGGCTGGTATGCGCCAGCTCAGCGCTTGGACTCCCCTAATTTTGGCGAACGTCCGATAGGCACTTGCATCGATTTGATAGTAGTTCATTCCATCAGCTTGCCCCCTGGCTGCTACGGCGGTGGCGAGATACAAGCGCTATTTACAAACCAACTTGCTTGGGATGCGCATCCATACTTCCAGTCTATTCGCGGTATGCAGGTATCAGCACATTTTTTGATCGCCCGAAATGGTACCTTGTGGCAGTTTGTGAGCTGTGATCACCGGGCTTGGCACGCGGGCTCATCGTCGTTTGAAGGGCGTGATAATTGCAACGATTTCTCTGTGGGTATTGAACTAGAAGGTTTAGAGGGCGGTAACTTTGAACCAATTCAGTATGCAACGCTGATAAAGCTATGCCAAGCTTTACAGGTGCACTACCCCGTGCAATTTATCACCAGCCACGAACACATAGCGCAAGGCAGAAAGCAAGATCCTGGTGCTGGGTTCGATTGGTCGGCGCTGGACTATTTAAAAACTAATCACCCCCAAAGTTATAAATTTTTCGTTTAGTGAAAAATCGATAGCATTTTGGTGGTTTGATTGACGGGATTACAGACCCGTTTTAATGGGGCAACTGCACGCCAATGCCTTGTGTAGGGCGCATCTAGGCTTGTAGATAAAGTGCCGCACCAATGCCAATGCGGCTTTGCGAGGCTTATGGCCGAAACCAAGACTTTACACGAGCCTGCGAAGACCCAAGACAAGCGGGTTTTGACCTGCCTGTTAATAAATTTTACCTGTCTTTAGCGCTATCTTGCGGGCATCGCGATACACTACCTATAGTGTCTTGCCAACACAAGAAACACTATATATAGTGTGTACTTGCTGGCAAGCTGTGATGGATAAGTGCCTTGTAAATACGCCGATTAAGCCCAAGCTAATGAACAAGCTGGGTGCAATCTTGGGGTATCGCAAATAAACCGTGGGGTAGGCATGTTAAATAAAAGTAAACGAATTTTGAGGACACAATGCAAACAATCTCTGTTATCGAGTCGCAATCTCCCGCAGGCACACCTGCAGTACGCGCCGCCGACCGTGCTACCGTGCCTGAGCGCGTTATGGCAACACAAACTTTGGCGCAATATCAAATTATTCGCCGCAACGGCGCTGTAGTGCCTTTTGAGCCGGGCAAAATTGCAGTAGCCATGATGAAAGCATTTTTGGCTGTGCACGGCACACAAGGCGCTGCGTCTGCCAGCGTGCGTGAAACCGTAGAAGGTTTGACGCAAACTGTGGTGCGAGCCTTGGTGCGTTCGCGTCCCAGTGGCGGTACGTTCCACATCGAAGATGTGCAAGACCAAGCTGAATTAAGCTTAATGCGCGGCGGTTACCAAGAAGTAGCGCGCGCTTATGTACTCTATCGCGAACGCCGAACCCAAGAACGCGCCAAGCAGTCGCCAGCTGTAGCCGTAACTGCTGCGCCTACGATACATGTTATGGACGGCGGCAGACGCATCGCGTTGGACATGGCCAAGTTAAGGCATCTGATCGAAGCATCTTGCGCTAATTTGGGCAAAGATGTGACGCCTGAGCCAATTTTGTCAGAAACACTGCGTAATTTGTACGATGGTGTGCCCGTAGATGAGGTCTACAAGGCTTCCATATTAGCTGCGCGGACATTGATTGAAAAAGACCCTGATTACACTTACGCTACGTCACGCTTGCTGATGCATACCATTCGTAAAGAAATTTTAGGTGAAGAGGCAACGCATGATCAGATGGGCGAGAAGTACCCCGAGTACTTCCCTAAGTTCATCAAAAAAGGTGTTGACAATGATCTGCTGGACGAGCGCTTACTGCAGTTTGATCTGAAAAAATTGGGTGCTGCCTTAAAACCTGAACGCGATCTGCAATTTGACTATCTCGGCCTGCAGACTTTGTATGACCGCTATTTTTTACACGTGCGCAAAAACCGTATTGAAATGCCCCAAGCGTTTTTCATGCGTGTAGCCATGGGTTTGTCGCTTAACGAGATTAACCGCGAAGTCCGCGCTATCGAGTTTTACGAAGTGCTATCGTCATTTGACTTCATGTCCAGTACGCCTACGCTGTTCAACAGCGGCACCTTGCGTTCGCAATTGTCTAGCTGCTATCTCACAACAGTACCTGATGATTTGGATGGTATTTACGAATCCATCAAAGAAAACGCATTGTTGTCTAAATTTGCTGGTGGTTTAGGTAATGACTGGACGCGTGTACGCGCTTTGGGTGCCCATATTAAAGGCACCAATGGTGAATCACAGGGCGTGGTACCTTTTCTAAAGGTGGTCAACGACACTGCGGTGGCCGTGAACCAAGGTGGCAAGCGCAAAGGGGCGGTGTGCACATACCTAGAAAGCTGGCATTTAGACATGGAAGAGTTCTTGGAGCTGCGCAAGAATACTGGTGACGATCGCCGCCGTACGCACGACATGAACACTGCTAACTGGATTCCCGACTTATTCATGCGCCGCGTGATGGAAAAGGGCGAGTGGACTTTGTTCTCTCCCAACAACGTACCGGACCTTCACGATAAATTTGGCGCCGATTTTGAGAAGGCTTACGTGGCTTACGAGGCCAAAGCCGCCAATGGTGAAATCAGCCCCTACCGCACGGTGCAAGCTGCCGATATGTGGCGCAAAATGTTAACCATGCTGTTTGAAACAGGTCACCCTTGGATCACGTTCAAAGACGCTTGTAATGTGCGCTCGCCTCAGCAGCACGTTGGTGTAGTGCACTCGTCTAATTTGTGTACTGAGATCACTCTTAACACCAGTGACACCGAAACAGCGGTATGTAATCTTGGTTCAGTTAACTTGGTGCAGCACCTGAAAGACGGCAAACTTGACCATGAAAAGTTAAAGAAAACCATCACTGTGGCCATGCGTATGCTGGACAACGTGATTGACATTAACTACTACGCTGTGAAAAAGGCGCGTGACTCCAACATGCGCCATCGTCCGGTAGGTCTAGGGCTTATGGCCTTCCAAGACAGCCTGTACGAAATGCGTGTGCCCTACGCTAGCCAAGAGGCGGTCAACTTTGCCGATGAGTCTATGGAGGCGATTTGTTACTACGCTTATTGGGCCTCCACAGAGCTGGCTAAAGAGCGTGGGCAGTACTCTAGCTACAAGGGTTCTTTGTGGGATCAAGGCATTTTGCCGTTAGATACGCTGGACATGCTGGCCAAAGCGCGTGGTGGTTATGTAGAGGTTGATCGTTCTGCCAAGTTGGATTGGGACGCCCTGCGCAAGAAAATTGGCCAAGACGGCATGCGCAACTCTAACTGTGTGGCCATTGCGCCCACCGCAACCATATCTAACATCATTGGTGTGGATGCCTGCATTGAACCTTGTTTTGGCAACTTGTCAGTCAAATCTAACTTGTCTGGCGAATTCACCATCATCAACAGTTACCTAGTGCGCGATCTTAAACGCTTGGGTCTGTGGGATGACGTGATGGTGATGGACCTGAAACACTATGACGGTTCCCTGCGCCCGATTGACCGCGTGCCACAAGAAATCAAGTCGCTTTACGCTACTGCCTTTGAAGTAGATACCACCTGGGTGATTGAGGCAGCGGCACGCCGTCAGAAGTGGATTGATCAAGCGCAGTCATTGAATATTTATATGGCGGGCGCGTCGGGTAAGAAACTGGATGATACGTATAAATTGGCTTGGACTCGTGGATTAAAAACCACTTATTACCTGCGTACTGTGGGAGCGACACACGCTGAAAAATCCACTGTGAAAGCGGGCAATATGAATGCCGTGTCTTCTGGCACTAGCACCGCTTCTAGTGGTGCTATGAGCTCCCTCGAAGCAGCAGCCGCAGCGGCGCGAGAGCAATTAAGCGCTACGCCTGCGACTGATATTAAGTTCTGCGGTGTAGATGACCCCACATGCGAATCGTGTCAATAGGAAATAAAAACCAATGTGCTGCGCTTCTAATTTCGACGCATGCAATGCTCTAAAAAACATAGCTTGCTTTGAAATTGAAAAATTAATGCGATGCAAAACAGCAACACATTCACGCACCACATAACGCAAACACTTTGCATTTTGCAAAGTCTGCTCTCATAATTGAAGTATTGGAAAATATATGTTGACCTGGGATGACGAAGTATCTAGTGCGTTGAATAACGCAATGCTCAGTGGCTCTACCGACAGCCGCTTGGATGAACTCCCTCTAACGATTGCTGAAGTAGCTTCTTCGCAATCTCGGCGTTTGTTGGATGACGGTGCGCCAGTACCTGCAGCAACACTACAAACCACCCAAAAAGCTGCTGACACAACTCGTGCAACGGCGGCAGCCAAAGTGCCTACTAGTGGGCACCGTGTTAATGCGGCAGACAAGCGCATCATTAATGGTCAGACAGATGTGAACCAGCTGGTTCCATTTAAATACAAATGGGCTTGGGAAAAATATTTGGCAACGTGTGCCAACCACTGGATGCCGCAAGAAGTCAACATGACGCGTGACATAGCATTGTGGAAAGACCCTAATGGTTTAACCGACGATGAGCGTCGGCTCATTAAACGCAACTTGGGATTTTTTGTTACTGCAGATTCACTAGCTGCTAACAACATCGTGCTGGGTACTTACCGCCACATTACCGCGCCCGAGTGCCGCCAGTTTCTACTGCGCCAAGCGTTTGAAGAAGCTATTCATACCCATGCCTACCAGTACATTACCGAGTCGCTGGGCTTGGACGAGAGCGAAATTTTCAACGCTTACAATGAAGTGCAATCCATCAAAGACAAAGATCAATTCTTAATCCCCTTTATTTCGGTGATTTCTGATCCTAATTTTAAAACTGGTACCCATGAGGCTGACCAGACTTTGCTCAAGTCACTGATCGTATTCGCTTGCTTGATGGAAGGTCTGTTTTTCTATGTGGGCTTTACGCAAATTTTGGCGCTAGGCCGCCAAAATAAAATGACTGGTGCGGCAGAGCAGTACCAATACATTTTGCGCGATGAGTCCATGCATTGCAACTTTGGTATCGATCTGATTAACCAGCTCAAACTAGAAAACCCACACCTGTGGACAGCTGAGTTCAAAGCTGAAATCAATGCTTTATTCATGAAGGCTGTGGAGCTCGAATATCGCTATGCGGAAGATACTATGCCACGCGGCGTATTAGGGCTGAACGCGTCTATGTTTAAAGGTTACCTGCGCTACATTGCTAACCGCCGTGCAACGCAGATTGGTTTAGAAGAACTTTTTCCTGGTGAAGAAAATCCATTCCCATGGATGAGCGAGATGATTGATCTTAAGAAAGAGCGTAATTTCTTTGAGACACGCGTGATTGAATACCAATCAGGTGGCGCGTTGTCTTGGGATTAAGCCTAGGACCAAGGTCTGAGCAGAGCATCTACCACTACATGATATACAAGACAATATTTCAAACTACCAAAACTACGCCGCAGAGCGTGGTTTGGCAGTTTGTTCCCCCATTCAGCGCGCTGGGCAGTTTGTCCAACGCGCTGAATCGCTTTGAGCGTCCAACACGCTTAGAGTGCATTCCAAGTTGAACTATCAACTAGATCTAGGAGAATGAAAATGGCAACTGCGAAAAAAGCACCGGCTAAAAAAGCCGCAGCAAAGAAACCAGCAGCGAAAAAAGCTGCAGTAAAGAAGGCTCCAGCGAAGAAGGCTGCAGCTAAAAAAGCGCCAGCTAAGAAAAAAGTAGCGGCAAAAAAGCCAGCGGCGAAAAAAGTAGCGGCTAAGAAGCCAGCAGCGAAAAAAGCTGCAGCTAAGAAGCCAGCTAAAAAAGCAGCAGCGAAAAAGCCAGCAGCAAAAAAAGTAGCGGCTAAGAAGCCAGCTAAAAAAGCGGCCGCCAAAAAGGCGCCTGCTAAAAAAGCTGCTGCTAAAAAAAAAGTAGCCGCTAAGAAGCCAGCTGCCAAAAAGCCTGCTGCTAAAAAAGCTGCGAAAAAGCCTGCTGCCAAGAAAGCCGCGAAAGCACCCGCTGCCGCGGCCCCTGCTGCTCAGACTACTCTGAACCCGCAGGCCGCATGGCCTTTCCCAACTGCAAGCAGACCATAAATTGGCTTGCTAGTAAGTTCAAAAGCCCAAAGACGCAAATCTTTGGGCTTTTTCTTTGCTGAAATGTTTGTCTAGAACTAAAAGAAATGCTGCCATTCGCCCGGAAATACCCATAGTAATCCTGCCGTCATGACGACGTATCGTAAAAATTTGCCTACGGCCATATAAGCAACGCAATGCCAAAACGGGAATTTCAACCACCCTGCTACAGCGCACAATGGATCCCCTACGACTGGCAACCAAGACAGCAAACATGCTTTTGGACCAAAGCGCTCCAGCCACTTTATGGCTTTTAAATGGGTGGCGTGCCCTTGGTATTGATTCACAGCGCTGTACGCACCGTAGCCCATCCACCAGTTAACTGCACCCCCCAATGTGTTGCCTACACTAGCCACAGCAATAGCAGGCCAAAATAGCTCAGGATTAAGCCTGACCAGACCATAAACTACAGGCTCAGAGCCTAGCGGTACAAGAGTTGCCGAAATAAATGACACTACAAATACTGTGCTTAGGCCGTACTGCGGCAAAGCGAGCATTTGTAGCAATTGATTTATCCAGTCTGGCATGCCGAGGGAGTATACTCGTGCCTCATTTTTAAGCAGTTTCGTAGCCCGTTATATCCTTGCCTCATCATGTTGTCCCCTGTACCTATTGGCCCCATTGTGGTGCCTAACAACGTGTTTGCTGCGCCGATGGCGGGTGTTACTGACAGGCCGTTTCGGCAGCTGTGCAAATCGCTGGGCGCTGGCTACGCGGTGAGCGAGATGGTGACGTCGCGCAAAGATTTATGGAACACTTTAAAGACGTCGCGCCGCGCCAACCATGATGGTGAAATTAACCCCATCGCTGTGCAGATCGCAGGCACTGATGCGCACATGATGGCCGAAGCTGCGGCCTACAACATAGGTCACGGCGCGCAAATTATCGATATCAACATGGGTTGCCCGGCTAAAAAGGTGTGCAATAAATGGGCCGGTTCTGCACTGATGCAAGATGAAGCACTGGCCTTAGATATTATTGAAGCAGTCGTGCGCGCTGCGCAAAGCCACAACGTGCCCGTCACCCTAAAGATGCGCACGGGCTGGTGCCAAACGCACAAGAACGCGCTGTCTATCGCCCTAGCTGCGCAGGCAGCAGGCATTCAGATGCTGACCATCCATGGCCGCACCAGAGAGCAGGGCTATAAAGGCGTTGCAGAATACGACACTATCGCCGCAGTCAAGGCCGCATTGCACATACCGGTGGTGGCCAACGGCGACATTGATAGCCCCGAGAAAGCGCGCTACGTACTGCAAGCTACAGGCGCCGATGCTGTGATGGTAGGCCGCGCTGCCCAAGGCAGGCCATGGATTTTTAGAGAAATTACGCACTACTTGGCAACGGGCGAGCATTTGGCACCACCGTTAGTGGCTGAGGTACGTCGTTTGCTATTGGCGCATTTAGAAGAGCATTACAGCCTGTATGGTCAGGTGATGGGCGTGTGCACAGCGCGCAAGCATATTGGCTGGTATGTACGCGCGCTGCCGGGCGGAGAAGCCTTTCGCCAAGACATGAATGCATTGGACAGCACAACCGACCAGCTACGTGCTGTAGCCCGTTATTTTGATGTATTAGCTGGCAGCATGGACCGGCTGCCACACACTAGGCATAGCCAAGAACAACTGGCCATTCAAGAAGAATTAGCATGAGTAAGAAGAACTTAGAAGACTGCGTGCGCGACAGCTTGCAAACCTACTTTAAAGATTTAAAAGACACCGAGCCTGTGGGGGTGTATGACATGATGGTGTGCGTGGTGGAGAAACCCATGCTGGAGGCCGTGATGCAACAAGCCCAGCATAACCAATCGAAAGCGGCCCAATGGCTAGGGTTGAACCGCAATACTTTGCGCAAAAAACTCATTGAACACAAACTCCTGTGATGTTTTATCTACGGCAAATAATTTGCACGCCACTACCCAATCACCTGTTCCTCACTATTTATAAGAAGAAGCTGCTATGCGCGCATTAATTTCTGTATCCGACAAAACCGGCATCGTTGAACTAGCCCAAAACTTGGCAGCACTGGGCGTTACGCTCATTTCTACTGGCGGCACGGCCAAGCTACTGGCCGATGCGGGCCTGCTGGTGAGCGAGGTAGCCCAAACCACTGGCTTTCCCGAGATGCTGGACGGCCGCGTAAAAACTTTGCATCCGCGCGTACACGGCGGTTTGCTGGCACGCCGTGATGTGCCTGAACACATGGCTGCTTTGAAAGAGCATGCCATCGACACCATTGATTTGCTGATCGTTAACCTCTACCCCTTTGAGGCCACGGTAGCCAAGGCGGGCTGCACACTAGAAGACGCTATCGAGAACATCGACATCGGCGGCCCAGCCATGGTGCGCAGCGCCGCTAAAAACTGGAAAGACGTGGCCGTGCTGACTGACGCATCCCAATACGCGGGCGTGCTGGCCGAGATCAAATCGCATGGTACTGTGAGCCTAGCCACTAAGTTTGCGTTGTCAGTGGCTGCGTTTAACCGCATTAGTAACTACGACGCCGCTATCAGCGACTATCTCTCGTCCATTGCAGGTGATGTGACAATCAGTGCTCAACCTGAGGTGCAGCGCAACGAATTCCCGGCCCAATTCAATGGTCGCTTCGTCAAACTGCAAGACTTACGCTACGGGGAGAATCCGCACCAGCAGGCGGCTTTTTACCGTGACATCCATCCTGCACCAGGTTCGTTAGTCACCGCAGTGCAATTACAGGGCAAAGAGCTAAGCTATAACAATATTGCCGATGCAGATGCAGCGTGGGAATGCGTGAAAAGCTTTAGCGCAGCGGCCCAAAACAATGCTACCCATGCAGCGGCCTGCGTTATCGTCAAGCACGCCAACCCTTGCGGCGTAGCCCTGGGTGCAGATGCATTGCAGGCCTACAGCAAAGCTTTTCAAACCGATCCTACGTCAGCTTTTGGCGGCATCATTGCGCTGAACTGTCCGGTGGACGGTGCAGCCGCGCTAGAGATTTCAAAGCAATTTGTAGAAGTATTAATGGCGCCTAGCTTCACACCAGAGGCACTGGCTGTGTTTAAAAGCAAAGTGAATGTTCGTATTTTACAAATTGCACTGCCATCGCCTAGCGCTGACACTAGCCTTTGGGCCCAAGATCGCAATGCATACGACATCAAACGCGTAGGCTCGGGCTTGTTAATCCAATCGGCAGATAACCACGAGTTAACTTTGGCAGACCTTAAAGTGGTCACTCACCTGCAGCCTACACCGCAGCAACTACAAGATCTAATGTTCGCATGGACCGTAGCTAAATACGTCAAAAGCAACGCCATTGTGTTTTGTAAAGACGGCATGACCATGGGCGTAGGCGCAGGGCAAATGAGCCGCTTAGACTCTGCACGCATTGCCAGCATCAAAGCCGGCCACGCCAAGTTGTCTTTGCAAGGCACCGCAGTGGCCAGCGACGCGTTTTTTCCGTTTCGCGATGGGCTAGACGTGGTGGTGGATGCAGGTGCAACCTGCGTGATCCAACCGGGCGGTAGCATGCGTGACCAAGAAGTGATTGACGCAGCCAACGAACGCGGCGTGGCCATGGTGTGCACGGGCGTGCGGCATTTCAGGCATTGACAGGGTAATTGTTAATGCTATTTATCTTATAGCTGCTTGAGCAGTATCTACGGCCTGAAACACTTAAAACACATAAAATATTGAAGTTCAAACCCAGCGCTTTTTATATCCACACTATGTATATTTTCCGTACCCATGTTTAACGTCACACTGCCACAAGCCATCTTTTTTGATCTGGACGGTACCTTGATCGACAGCGCGCCCGACCTGGGTGCTGCAGCAGACAAAATGCGTACTGATCGTGGCCTGCCATCGCTGCCGCTGGCGCTGTACCGCCCCATGGCCGGTGCTGGCGCGCGCGGCATGCTGCAAGTGGGTTTTGGCATGTCGCCTGACCATGCAGATTTTGCCAGCATGCGCGAGGAGTTTTTTCAAAACTACGAGGCTGATTTAACCGCCCGCACTTTTGCTTTTGACGGCGTAACGCAGATGCTGGACGCGTTGAAGAACCAAGGCATTGCGTGGGGCATTGTGACTAACAAATCCAAGCGGTTTACCAACCCCATCGCCCGCCAAATGCCGCTGCTGCACGGCGCGTGCGCCGTAGTCAGCGGCGACACCACGCCGCATGCTAAACCGCACCCCGCCCCCGTGCTGGAGGCCGCACGCATCGCAGGCTACGCACCCGAGCGCTGCTGGTACGTAGGCGACGATAAACGCGATATCGACGCGGGGCTAGCGGCAGGCATGTTCAGCGTGGCTGCCGCGTGGGGCTACATGGGCGAGCATGCGCTGGACAGCTGGGGCGCCCACGCCATTGCCCATGCCCCCGCAGACTTGCTGCAGTGGCTGCCAACCCGCTAGCAAATAGCACAACGGATGCCACTATGCGCCACAGCCATCAACAGATAATTTGGCGCATGGTTCGAATAGTGGCAGCTACATTATGCATAGCTGGCTGCGCAGTATCTGCAAAGGCTGGCGACTGTTTTGATGATAAAACTATGGCCTCAATGCAGCATGGCAAGCAAGCCCTGTTGTATGTTTGGTCGCCGCGCATGGTGCTGTCGGCGCACCACG